>NZ_OV788641.1:0-2500 GCF_928721695.1 Dialister succinatiphilus
TTAATCAGCAGCTTCCTATCCTCCCGGGCCGCTTCCAGCCAAGTACTTTCGGCGTTTGTGAGCTTAACTACCGTGTTCGGCATGGGTACGGGTGTATCCTCACAGCTATCGCCACTGAATCTTTGAGAGTCTGTTCTCTCAAAACTGCATAGAAGAAGTCCCGAAGGCTCTCGCCTCTGGTCGTGCTTTTCGTGAAATCTAAGCTAAGACCTCGACCTATTAGTACTGCGTCGCTCCATGACTTGCGCCACTTCCACTCACAGCCTATCAACCTCATCGTCTTTAAGGGGTCTTACTCATTGCTGATGAGAAGTCTCATCTCGGGACGGGCTTCACGCTTAGATGCTTTCAGCGTTTATCCTTTCCGGATGCGGCTTTCCAGCCGTGCCACTGGCGTGACAACTGGTACACCGTTGATCCGTCCACTCCGGTCCTCTCGTACTAGGAGCAGCCTCCCTCAAACTTCTTGCGCCCGCGATGGATATGAACCAAACTGTCTCACGACGTTTTGAACCCAGCTCGCGTACCACTTTAATGGGCGAACAGCCCAACCCTTGGAACCTACTCCAGCTCCAGGATGTGATGAGCCGACATCGAGGTGCCAAACCTCCCCGTCGATATGAACTCTTGGGAGAGATTAGCCTGTTATCCCCAGGGTAGCTTTTATCCGTTGAGCGATGGCCTTTCCACTCAGTACCACCGGATCACTAAGCCCGACTTTCGTCTCTGCTCGACTTGTCTGTCTCGCAGTCAAGCTCCCTTCTGCCTTTGCACTCTTCGGCCGGTTTCTGTCCGGCCTGAGGGAACCTTTGGGCGCCTCCGTTACATTTTAGGAGGCGACCGCCCCAGTCAAACCGCCTGCCTGAGATGGTCCACGAGGTTGTTAGTCTCCGTGTTAGAATCTCAGCAACATAAGGGTGGTATCCCAACATCGGCTCTGTAACACCCAAAGGCATTACTTCTTAGCCTCCCACCTATCCTGTGCATATGTCACCGGGATTCAATCTCAAGCTGCAGTGAAGCTCCATGGGGTCTTTCTGTCCAGTCGCGGGTAACCTGCATCTTCACAGGTATTTCAATTTCACCGGGCCCCTCGTTGAGACAGTGCCCAAATCATTACGCCTTTCATGCGGGTCGGAACTTACCCGACAAGGAATTTCGCTACCTTAGGACCGTTATAGTTACGGCCGCCGTTCACTGGGGCTTCAGTTCAAAGCTTCGCTTTCGCTGACCTCTCTCCTTAACCTTCCAGCACCGGGCAGGCGTCAGCACCTATACTTCAGCTTTCGCTTTCGCAGGCACCTGTGTTTTTGGTAAACAGTTGCTTGGGCCTCTTTTCTGCCACCCTTTTCTGTTCCGGGGGTTTCTCCCTTTCGCCTACTCAGGGTCATCCTTCTCCCGAAGTTACGGATGCAATTTGCCGAGTTCCTTAACGAGGGTTTTCCCGCGCACCTTAGGATTCTCTCCCCGCCTACCTGTGTCGGTTTACGGTACGGGCGGATTTCGTCTCGCTAGAAGTTTTTCTTGGCAGTGTGGGATCCATGAGTTCGTCAAAGTCTCCTTTAACTCCCCATCATGTCTCTGCTTCTGTAAAGGGGGATTTGCCTCCCTCTACGCATACGCACTTGGACGCGCTCTTCCAGCCGCGCGATCATGTGCCCTCCTGCGTCGCTCCTTCGCTCAATTGACTCCATCCGGTACAGGAATTTCAACCTGTTGTCCATCGCCTATGCGTCTCCGCCTCGGCTTAGGTCCCGACTTACCCTGAGTCGACGATCGTTGCTCAGGAACCCTCGGGCTTTCGGTGGAAAGGATTCTCACCTTTCTTTTCGATACTCATACCGGCATTCTCACTTCTTATATGTCCACATCTCCTTACGGTAATGCTTCTTCCTTATAAGAACGCTCCCCTACCCATGACATTGCTGTCATGCCATAGCTTCGGTTCCGTGCTTGAGCCCCGGACATTTTCGGCGCAGCGTCTCTCGACCAGTGAGCTATTACGCACTCTTTAAATGGTGGCTGCTTCTGAGCCAACATCCTGGTTGTTTATGAAACGCCACATCCTTCGCCACTTAGCACGGCATTTGGGACCTTAGCTGATGATCTGGGCTGTTTCCCTTTTGACCACGGCCCTTATAAGTCGTAGTCTGACTCCCGAGTATAATTGCAGCCATTCGCAGTTTGACTGGGTTTGGTAACCGGGTAGGTCCCTCTCCTGATCAGTGCTCTACCGCCTGCAATCTCTACCTCGAGGCTAGCCCTAAAGCTATTTCGGGGAGAACCAGCTATCTCCACGTTCGATTGGAATTTCACCCCTACCCACACCTCATCCTAACCCTTTTCAACGGATATAGGTTCGGCCCTCCGCACATTTTTACCTGTGTTTCAGCCTGGACATGGGTAGATCACTGTGGTTTCGGGTCTATGCAATCCAACTTATCGCCCTATTAAGACTCGCTTTCGCTTCGGCTCCGCATTTCCTGCTTAACCTTGCTGG
>NZ_OV788641.1:5000-427500 GCF_928721695.1 Dialister succinatiphilus
ACTACCTCGCACATCGGCTTGATTCGTTCGCTGTACTGTTCAGTTTTCAAAGAATCATCGCTCTTCAAGCGACTTGATTATCATATCACGAAGTTTTCGTTTTGTCAAACTCTTTTTTAGAAGTTTTTTCAAATGTTTTTCTTCATGACCGCTGCTTCATCAGCAACGTTAATTATGATAGCATAGACTTTTGATTATGTCAACAGTTTTATAAAATATTTTTATTCCAAGCAAGTTGAAAATCCCATTTCAGGAAGAGCTGCAAATTTTAAGGGCTCCATGTAGGAACCAGTCCTTTACCGGCCCACTATGTCATCAATTATTCGTTTCAGGTTTTTTGCTGATTTTTCCGGCTCCCGGCTTGCCATAATGGCTGATACTACGGCAAATCCTGAAAGTCCGTATCCCTTGAAGAGGGGGATGGTCTTTTCATTCATGCCGCCGATGGTGACCACCGGTATATGCACTGTATCCATGATTTTGCGCAGAGTTTCAGGCGTAGTAATATCTGCATCTTTCTTGGTAGACGTAGGGAACATGGCTCCTACGCCAAGATAGTCTGCCCCGTCTTTTTCTGCTTTCACCGCTTCTTCCAGCGTGCCGGCAGAAACGCCCATAATCTTATCCGGTCCGATGAGCTTTCTGGCCAGAGCCGCAGGCATATCGGACTGCCCCAGATGAACACCATCTGCATCCGCCGCCATCATAATATCGATGCGGTCATCAATAATCAGGGGAACATGGTAAGCTTTTGTGATTTGTTTCAGTTTCACTGCCCTTTCATAGAGAAGCCCGGTGTCCCCTTCTTTTTCCCGAAGCTGTACCAGGGTAACTCCGCCTTTTAAGGCTTCTTCTACCACTTTTTCAAAAGTCCCCGGCGCCGGCTGTTTTCTATCAGTCACCAGGTACAATCTGTAATCAATTTTCCTCATAGCGAGCTCCTTTGGCCAGACTTTCTCCTGTCATTCGTCCCAGTTCATCCAGAATGCCCATATGGAAATGACCAAGACCTTCTCTGCCCCATTTGTCCCAAGCTCTTTCTCCAGCCAGTCCCATGACCGCCATAGCGGCGGCGGCACTTCCGAAGGGATCTTCGGGATGAGCCCCGCAGAAGGCTCCAATCACTGTGGAACACATGCACCCGGAACCGGTAATGAGGGACATCTGGGGACAGCCATTATGAATCAGCACATGATGCTTTCCATCGGTCACAATATCAGAAGCGCCGCTGATAACAACCACAGCCTTCCATTTTTCAGCCAGACGGGATGCGATAGCCTCAGCCTCCCTGATTTCAACGGCTCCGCCGGTATCCACCCCTTTCGTATGGATATGCTCACCACCCAGGGAAAGGATTTCCGACATATTCCCTCGTATGACTGACATGGATACATGACTCATGATTTCCGCTGCCATGCGATTCCGGAAATCAGTGGCCCCCTGGCCCACCGGATCAAAAATCACCGGGATTCCTCCATCGTTGGCGCTGCGGCCTGCCTCTATCATGGATTCCACCTTACTTACATTCAGGGTTCCTATATTCAGTACCAGGGCAGAGGAAATACTCGCCATATCCCCCGCCTCATCAATGGCATCTGCCATCACCGGCGACGCTCCCACTGCCAGACAGGCATTGGCACAGTCATTTACTGTGACGTAATTGGTTATATGATGGACCAGTGGATTCAATTTCCTGACCCGGTCAAGGTATTCTGATAATTCCATTTCTTTTTCTCCTGTCAAATCCGGGCTTTTTCAGCCCAATGGGCAGCCAGGTGGCTGTTTTTCCTTGTACCATATCCGATTTCATAATAGGAGGATAAAACCGGATAAAATACAGCATATCCTTCCCTTGCCAGCTGGCGAGCCAGCTGAAAGGCTTTTTTTGCATTTTCCTTATGAAATACTTCACCATGCTGTGCTTCAGGACCAGCATAATACATCCATAAAAGCCGCTTCAACTGCACGGCACCGGAACTTCCGGCCTGTTTGACGGCCTTTGTAAAATCCCGTTCTCTAACCTGAAGAATGTCACCATAGAAGAAATAAAATCTGGCCAGAATCGCCCAGCTTTCCCCATCTCCTGCAGCAGCTGCCTTCCTGTACCAGGACACAGCTTCCTTCAAACGTTCCTCATCGCCGCTGTCAAGAGGTACCTTCATCACCGCACTGGATTCAAGAAATCCCTTCACAGGTCCCAACGCTTTCGTTGCCCGGCCGCAGCAGTACCGCACCAGCTTCTCCCGGCAGTCATCACTGCCGGCCAGGGTACCCTGTTTCAGATTTTCCTCAAAGTTCTTATAATTCCCCCGGCTGAGGGAAATATCTGCCAGCATTTCAAAGGCATCAGCGTATCCAAAAGAAGCGGCCTGCTCCAGGTAATAAAGAGCTTTTGCCTTTTCTTTCAGCCCCTCCGGAATGGAAGGGTACGACCTCCCTGCCAGATAGGACACCCGGCCTGCATAATACTTTCCCCTGCTGTCGCCCCGTTCAAAGGCCTTCAGGTACCAGGCCACAGATAAATCTACATTTTTATGAACGTAAAATCCATTGGAATACAGGTTACCCAGCTTGAAGCATACTGATACGCTGCCATCATGGAAAGCCTGGAAATAAAGTTCCATGCCCCGCTTCACATCGGTTTTCGTACCAATACCGTAAATGAAAAAATCGCCTGCCAATTCCCTGGAAAGATTATCTCCATGCACCGCGCCCCTCAAAAACCAGGACAAAGCGGTTTTATCACTTTTCGGCGGATCTCCGGGCAGTGCCCGCCTTCCATCTTCGATGTAAAGTTTTCCAATGGCTGCGTAGGCCTCGGTAATTCCTCCAGCAATGGCTTCCTTATACCAGCTCACCGCAATGTCCCTGATTTCTTCTGACCGGAGAGCATCGGCTGTCATCAGCCGTCCTGCCAGGTAGGCGCCCCGGGGAACCCCCTGCTGATAAGCGGTGGCAAAACAGTCAAAAGCCTTCTGCAGACTGCTTGGCACCCCCCGGCCATACTCATACATTTCCCCTAAAAACAGGGTACTTTCTCCATGCCCTTTATCTGACAGAAGCTGGAAGCAGCGGAATGCAGACTCATAGTTCAGCCTATTATAGAAAATTTTTCCCAATTCATACAGCTTTGTACCTGCCCTGCTGCTGCCCTGGATCACTGCCCGGGACAGGTACTTCATGGCACTGTCATAATTCCTGATTTTCAAATACTGCTCACCCAGATTGAGCAGTTCTTTTTTCGTAAGATTCAAGGCCTCATTGCCCACATTTCCACTTCCCTTCCCTGTCAAATCTTTTTCTTTCATTGTACCACGTCCCACCATGGGCTGCCCATAAAATCAGAGAAATCAGCAAGACAGGCATAAAAAAAGAAGCCCCCTGGGCCCCTTTTTTGTTTTATTGAGATGCTTTTTCTACAAAAGACTTCAGATCATTGTAACCTACATTGCCATATCCGATAATCCGGTTCACCGGTTTTCCTTCATGGAAATAAATGAGGGTCGGAATGGTTTCTACTTCATATCGCTTCGCAATTTCCTCATCTTCATCAACATTAATGCCATAAATAGGCGTTTCAATTTCGCCGGAAAGTTTTTCTACCATAGGACGCAGTCTTCTGCAGTATCCGCACCAGGGAGCAGAAAATCCAAGAATCACATCACCTTCCGTGAGAACCTTATCAATATTTGCGGTGCCTGTAATCGGTGCCATCATATGCATACACTCCTTATTGTTCATAAATGAATTTCACTGTTTTTATGTATTTATTATATTCTATATATTTAAATTTGTCAATATGCTGATGTGGCAAATAAAAATAGGCCTGTCAAAAAATGATTGCGTCCCCTGTCAGTTGACTAGACAATGGGATAGCAGATTTCTTATTCCTGTTTTACAAAAGACGAATTGAAATAAGTGCTCTCCCCGCTTCCTTGTCATTTCGACCGAAGCGAAGCGGAGTGGAGAAATCTCACGCTGAAGTGAGGAGGCTCCATTGTGGCAGGAGATCTCCCGGCTCATAGCCTCCGTTGAGCTCAGATGCCTTCGTCCCCATGTCCCCATGCAGCTCCGCTCGAGATGACAATAAAGGTGAACCATTTACTGTCATTTCAAAAAAAAGGCACAAAAAAGGGACTGTGAAAAATGTAAATCATTTTTTACAGTCCCTGATGATTCTGGTGGAGATGAGGGGAGTCGAACCCCTGTCCAAAAAGCCTGTCCCATAAATTTCTCCGAGTGCAGTTACTGTTTGAGATTTAAGCAAAGTATCGTACAGGAACAAACTGCCTTTGCCGATTTCGGAATTGGTTTCCCTTTGAAGTCCCGAACCTCCTTCTCCGGTATCCTATTGGTTGATGTCAGCCTGAAGTCATAGGAAAACGTCAGGGGACATTAGCAGATTAGGCTGCTAAAGCAAAATCACGTTTTGCGTTTAAGTTTTTCCACCGTTTAACGGGGTAGATGGAATCCCGACTCGCTGTTTATGGCCCAGAATCTTCTGTCGAAACCGGTACATCCCCGGATGGCCGAACTCATTATATAGTAAATGAGAGAAAATGTCAAAATATCACGAAGCAGAGGCTTCTTTCCTGCTTCATTCATCTCTGATCCTGCACTTTCCCTGTACCCATCTCAGCACCTCAGGAAAAAGCTGATTGAATCATTGGCTCTTTAATTCCGCATTTTTATGGGATAGTGAAAATGGGATGGTGAACAGAAAACTTCTTATACCATCTCATCATGCGGCAGCTCTTGCCAATGTTTATCAACACAGGCACCATGAGCGAATCACTGGTTTAGAGTAAATGAGCCCTGAGTTCTTCGCCGGAAAGGGACGAAAGGTAGGCCGGGGGCACGTCGAATACGGTGAAGCATCCTTTCTTTCCTTCTTTGGCAAAACGATAGAGGGCTCTTGCATAAGCAAGGACCACATGGGTGGTAAATTCAGGATTGGAGTCCAGCTTCAGACGATATTCCATCACGTGGTCATGTTCTTTATGGACACCGGTCCTGCCGCTGCGGAATACAAATCCGCCGTGAGCCAGGCCACTGTGTTTTTCTTTCAGTTCTTCTTCGGAAATAAAATGAACAGTGGTATCGTAATCAGCAAAATAGTTGGGCATTGTTTTGATGGTGTTTTCAATGGTTCCTCTGTCGGCCCCTTCTTCTGCCACCACATAGCATTCTCTTGTATGCATATTCCTGGTAGTAAGCACAGGATTTTCTCCATTTCTTACGGCTTCCAGAGCGCTTGCCACGGGGCAGGTGTACTGTTTACCGTCCTTCACACCGGGAACTCGGCGGATGGCATCGGAGTGGCCCTGGGAAACGCCGCGGCCCCAGAAGGTATAGTCTTTGCCGTCAGGCAGAATGACATGACCGAAGAGACGGGCCAGGGAGAAAAGGCCCGGATCCCAGCCTACGGAAATCATGGCCGTTTTACCATGGGCCCTGGCTGCTTCATCTACCTTGGCAAAATGCCTGGAAATATGGGCATGGGTATCAAAGGTATCAATGACGTTAAAAAGGGATGCATAAGCCGGTGTCTGCTCGGGGAGATCCATAGCGGAACCGCCGGCCAGAACCAGAACATCCACCTTATCTTTCCACTTTTCCGCCTCTCCAGCTGAAATGACCGGTACTCCGGAAGTATGAATCTTCACATCTGCCGGATTTCTTCTGGTAAATACCACGGCCAGTTCCATATCCGGATAATCTGCCAGTGCCGTTTCTATTCCTTTTCCAATATTGCCATATCCCATAATGCCGATTCTGATTGCCATGATGAGGCTCCTTTCCCTGTGTATGAAATATATTGAAATTGCTTGATATACAGCATTATACCTTAAATACATAGCATAAATAAACTGCTTTGCAAATTCTGTATAGTACATTTCAAGTCGCAGATAGTTTCCCATTCCACATGCCACTGCTGGAACTCATTCCAACAGGAAAATTATTATAAAAAGTTTCCTGCAGAATATGACAATACTCATATTCATCGCAGCAGGAAACCTTTCTCCGTTAGATTTGCCCTCTCTCTTCAAAATGACAGGAGCAGCGGGGCATCATTGGTATTCATGGCAGCGGTAAGCGGCAGGCGGACAACAGACAGCGGTCTTACGAGCAACCAAAAAGCGGAGCCCTTGGGCTCCGCTTTTGTGAATCATTCTTTAGCTTTCAGATGTCTGATGCCTTTATCCGCTATGTCATGGCGATACTGTACACCCTGCCAGTGGATTTTAGAAACTCCTTCGTAGGCTTTGGCTTTCGCTTCTTCCAGTGTGGGAGCCAGGGCCACCACATTCAGGACGCGGCCGCCATTAACCACGTATTTTCCATTTTTCTTTACAGTGCCTGCATGGAATACGATACAACCTGCCTTTTCTGCCTCATCCAGTCCGGAGATGATTTCGCCGGAGGAATGGGAACCGGGATAGCCTTCGGAGGCCATGACTACGTCTACGGCACATCCTTTTTTCCATTTCACGTCTTCTTTTTTCAGATTTCCATGGACGCATTCCAGCATAACCTGTGCCAGGTCACCGTCAAAGAGGGGAAGCACCGCTTCCGTTTCAGGATCGCCGAAGCGGCAGTTGAATTCCACCACTTTCGGGCCTTCGTCGGTAATCATAAGGCCTGCATAAAGACAGCCTTTGAAGGGGTAGCCTTCTTTTTTCATGGCTGCCATGATGGGACGAAGGATTTTGACTTTCACTTCATCCATCATTTCATCGGTCATCACCGGGGCTGGTGCATAGGCACCCATGCCGCCGGTATTGGGACCTTTGTCATTATCGAAGATTCTCTTATGGTCCTGGGAGGAAACCATAGGTACCACATGGGTCCCGTCGCAGAAACAGAGGACCGACGCTTCTTCCCCTTCCATAAATTCTTCGATGACTACAGAACGTCCGGCACCGCCGAAGCTGTGTCCTTCCAGCATGTCCTTTACGGTATCAATGGCTTCTTCTTCGCTTTGGGCAATGATGACGCCCTTGCCTGCTGCCAGACCGTCCGCCTTGATGACAATAGGATACTTCCTGTTGTTTTTCAGGTATTCCACGGCCTTGTCTTCATCGGTAAATACCTCATAGGCTGCTGTAGGAATGTTGTATTTCTTCATCAGGTTCTTGGCGAATCCCTTGGACCCTTCGATACGGGCAGCCGCTTTAGAGGGACCAAAGAAGGGCAGCCCCTGTGCTTCGAATTCGTCTGCCAGACCTTCAGTGAGAACCGTTTCCGGCCCTGCAACGGTGAGATCCACCTTCATCAATCTGGCAAAGTCCAGAATATCTTCATGGCCCTTCAAAGGAATCAGGTGTGCTACATTACTCATGCCATCATTACCGGGGATGGCGTAGACTTCGGTGACAGAAGGACTCTGTGCCAGCCGCCAGAGCAGGGCATGTTCCCTGCCGCCGCTTCCAATGACTAATACCTTCATGGGAAAAACCTCTCTTAACTGTGACGGAAATGACGATGTCCGGTAAATACCATGGCAATGCCGTACTTATTGGCCATATCAATGGATTCCTGATCCCTGATGGAGCCGCCGGGCTGGATCACAGCGGTAACTCCGGCTTTGCCTGCTGCTTCAATGGTATCGCCGAAGGGGAAGAACGCATCAGAGCTCATGACAGAACCTTTTGCTTTTTCGCCGGCTTCTGCAATGGCGATATCCGCAGAACCTACACGGTTCATCTGGCCGGCACCTACGCCGTAGGTCACATCTTTGCCGGTGAGAACGATGGCGTTGGATTTCACATGCTTTACAATCTTCCATGCGAATTCCATGGCCTGCCATTCTTCTTCCGTAGGAGCTCTCTTAGTCACTACTTTGCAGTCTTTTCTTGTTTCTGCGCTGTTGTCCGGAGTCTGTACCAGAAGGCCGCCGGATACTTTATGAAGCTGCAGTTCTTCTTTGAAAGCTGCCGGTACTTCGATGAGACGGATATTTTTCTTTGTTTCCAGAATATCGAGAGCTTCCTGGCTGAATTTCGGAGCCATGACGACTTCGAAGAAAATAGGTTTCATGGCTTCTGCTGCTGCTTTGTCGCAGACCTGGTTCATGGCTACAATGCCGCCAAAAGCAGATTTGCTGTCTGCGTTGAAGGCACGCTGGAAAGCATCCAGTGCATCTTTGCCAAGAGCTGCGCCGCAGGGATTGGTATGTTTAATAATAACGCAGGCCGGCTGGTCTTCACCCCATTCGCATACCAGGTCCCAGGCTGCTTCCATGTCCACAATGTTGTTATAGGACAGTTCCTTGCCATGAAGCTGTTTAGCTGCAGCAATGCCGCCTTTGGCTTCCGGATCCTTATAGAATGCCGCTTTCTGATGCGGATTCTCGCCGTAACGGAGATCCTGGAGCTTGACGAAGGCTTTGCAGTATACATCAGGCAAACCGTCTTTATCTCCGTCCACTTCCTTGGTGAGGTAGTCTGCAATGGCACAGTCATAGAGGCCGGTGTGAAGGAATGCTTTTCTGGACAGTTTCAGCCGGAAATCTTCATCCAGGGTATCATTCTTAATCCGTTCCAGGATTTCGCCGTACTGGGATGGATCCACCACGATGGTCACGTATTTGTAGTTCTTTGCTGCCGCACGAACCATGGAAGGACCGCCGATATCGATATTTTCAATGGCTTCTGCTCTGGTTACGTTTGGTTTGGCAATTGTTTCACGGAAAGGATAGAGGTTCACAGCCACCAGATCAATACCTTTGATACCATGTTCCTTCATGGCTTTCACATGTTCCGGATTGTCACGGATGGCAAGGATGCCTCCGTGAATCTTGGGATGCAGTGTTTTCACACGGCCATCCATCATTTCCGGAAATCCGGTCACTTCGGAAACAGATTTTACCGGAATGCCTGCTGCTGCAATGGCCTTCATGGTACCGCCGGTGGAAATGATTTCCACACCCAGTTCATGAAGTCCTTTTGCAAATTCTACGACCCCTGTCTTATCAGACACGCTGATCAGGGCTCTTTTAACTGCCATATTTGACTCCCCCTTTGAAATAAAATTCTATCTATACAACACGCGTCTTATTTTTCAGGACGGCTGTGCATGCCGCTCACATGATGGCCTTCGATATGAAGCTGATCTGCGCAGAAGGCAGTGACCACCCTTACGTAAGCCGGATGTTCCTGCTGAAGGATCCGCTCTGCCAGAGTGTCTTCGGTATCATCATCATATACCGGCACTGCCACCTGAGTAATAATAGGGCCGTCGTCCAGTCCCGTTCCTACGAAATGAACAGTGCAGCCTGCCACCTTGACACCGGCTTCCACCGCCTGCCGCTGGGCATGGAGTCCGCGGAAGCTGGGAAGAAGGGCCGGATGAATATTGATAATCCGGTTTGGAAAAGCATGAATCAAGTTTTCCCCGCAGATCCTCATATATCCTGCCAGGCAGATGAGGTCGGGCTGATAGGATTTAGCCGCTTCCAGAATGGCATCATTGAATGCTGACTTATTTTCAAAAGATTTCAGTTCCAGCACAGTGGAAGGAACGCCCCATCGCTCTGCCCTTTTCAGCACCTGGGCATCTGCATGGTCACAGATCACTCCTACCACAGTGCCATTCACTCTGCCGTCTATGGTGGCTTCATGGATAGCTTCCGCATTGGATCCTCTGCCCGATGCAAAAATCAGAATTCTCTTCTTACTCATTGAAAAGACCACCTGTCACAACTACATCCTGGTTTCCTTCCGTGATTTCGCCTACTTCATATACCGGTTCATGGATGGATTTCAGAATTTCCTTTGCTTTTTCTGCATTTTCCCTGTTCATGATAAGGAGCATGCCCAGGCCGCAGTTATAGGTACGGTACATTTCCCTGGGTTCCACGCCTCCTTCTTTCATAAGGAAGGGGAAAATCGGAAGGAGCGGCCATTTTTCTGCGTCCAGCACAGCCCGGGTGCCTTTGGGCAGCACTCTTGGAATATTGTCATAGAAACCGCCGCCGGTAATATGGACCATGCCATTCACTTTGGTCCCTTTCAGCACAGGAATCACAGGCTTTGGATAGAGACGGGTCGGTGTGAGAAGCACTTCGCCCAGAGGCTTATCCATATCTCCATACACCTTGTCCAGGGAAAGGCCGTTATCCTTAATAATACGGCGTACCAGGGAATAGCCATTGGAGTGAACGCCGGTGGAAGGAAGGCCCAGAATCACATCACCGGGAGCGATATCTTCACCGGTAATAAGGTCTTTTCTGTCGACAATGCCTACGGCAAAGCCAGCCACATCGTAGTCTCCTTTAGCATAGAAACCGGCCATTTCAGCTGTTTCGCCACCCAGAAGGGCGCAGCCGGACTCAATGCACGCATTGGCTACGCCTTTCACGATTTCCGCCATCAGCTCCGGTTCCAGCTTGCCTGTAGCGATGTAATCCAGGAAGAAGAGCGGCCTTGCCCCCTGCACCAGAACATCATTGACGCTCATAGCTACGCAGTCCTGACCGATGGTATCGTGGATACCCATTTCAATAGCCAGGCGCAGCTTGGTGCCAACGCCGTCAGTACCGGAGACAAGGATGGGGTCATCCGATAATTCATCCTTCAGACGGAAAAGACCGCCGAAGCCGCCGATATCCCCCATAACGCCACGGGTATAGGTAGCCTGCACTGATTTCTTAATCAGTTCCACTTCTCTTTCACCGGCGTCAATGTCTACGCCGGCTTCTGCATAGGTCAAGCCTTTTTTCTTTTCGCTCATGGTTCCTCCCTATTCTTCATCTTCCATGCTGCCCAGCCCATTGTGAGGCACCTTTTCCGGGTATACCCCATCGAAGCAGGCAAAACACATATCCGATGCTTTAATTTCGGAAATCGATTCCGCCAGTCCTTTCTGGGACAGGTAATGAAGCGCATCGGCACCAATCATTTTGCGGATTTCTTCCGTAGAATACTTGGCGGCAATCAGCTGCTTTCTTTCGGCCGTATCAATGCCGAAGAAGCAGGGATACCGTACTGGCGGCGAACTGATGCACAGCTTGATTTCCTTAGCTCCTGCATTTTTCAGAAGGTTGATGATAATACCGCTGGTGGTACCGCGGACGATGGAATCATCGACCAGAATAATGCGCTTGCCTTCCACATTCATGCGGATAGGATTCAGCTTCATGCGCACCGCTCTTTCGCGCTTTTTCTGTCCCGGCTGGATGAACGTGCGGCCCATGTATTTATTCTTCAAAAGCCCTTCTACGAAGGGTATGCCGGAAGCAGCCGAATACCCCAGGGCTGCTACGTTGCCGGAATCCGGCACACTCATGACTACATCACCGTCATAGTGTGTTTCTTCCCAAAGTTTCCTGCCCATATTGAGACGAGCCCGGTAAATATCCTGGCCGTTCATGATGGAATCGGGGCGGGCGAAATAGATGTATTCGAAGGAGCAGATGCCGTGACGATGACTGTCCACAGGGCAGTACATGGTGGAGCGAACGCCATTGTCATCAATGGTGACAATTTCACCGGGCAGTACATCCCTTACAAACTCTGCGTCAATGGCATCCAGCGCCGGCGTCTCCGAAGCCAGCACCCAGCCGTGTTCCGTTTTCCCCAGCACCAGGGGGCGGTAGCCGAAGGGATCCCGGCAGCCATAGATAGCCTGATTGGTGCAGGCTACAATGGCATAGGCGCCGTGGATTTCGTCCATAAGTTCCTTGAATTTTTCTTCTTCCGTAGCCCGGCGGCTCCTGGCCAGCAGCTTGATAATTACTTCGGTATCCATGGTGGTGGAGAAGGTGGAGCCTTCCAGAAGAAGACGCCGTCTCAGATTCTTTGTATTCACCAGGTTCCCATTATGAGCCAGTGCCATGGGACCGTCGATGCTGTCAGCCTGCAGAGGCTGCACATTCACCGGAATGGAGGAGCCTGTGGTGGAATAACGCACGTGGCCGATACCAATATGGCCTTCCTTCTCCGGCAGGTTATGGAATACTTCTGTCACCAGCCCCATGCCGCGGAAGGTTTCCATGGTTTTCCCGTCCGAAACAGTAATACCTGCACTTTCCTGGCCCCGGTGCTGCAGGGCAAAGATACCGTAGTAGGTTTCATGCACCGCAGACAGATCCCGGTCAAAAATACCAAACACTCCGCATTCTTCATGCGGCTTGTCATCATATACATCCATACTTTTATACATTACGGAATTCTCCTGACTTTCTTATACTTCAGACCTGTCGGTCTTATGGGGGCTTTTCCGCATGGGACAGATCCATGCCACCCCATTGAGGCATGGTCCTGTCCATTTCATAGCCTTAGAACTTTTCACCAGTGAGAAGTTCGTAGGCTTCCTTGTAAATGGCAATGGTCTTGTCAATGATATCCTGGGGAACCGTATCTCCCGGATGAGCCTTCAGGTAATCGCGGACAAACTGCTTGTCATAGGAAGGCTGGCCATGACCTGCTTCATAGCCCTTAGCCGGCCAGAAGCGGGAGTTATCAGGAGTCAGCATTTCATCGCCCAGCACGATATTTCCTTTTTCATCCAGGCCGAATTCAAATTTGGTATCCGCAATGATAATGCCTCTTTCCAGAGCATAATCAGCGCATTTGTTATAAAGAGCGAGGGTCAGTTCAGACAGTTTTTCCATGTATTCTCTGCCCTTTCCCGGGAAGAACTTGTTCACCCAGACTTCCCCTTCTTCCATGGAAATATTCTGGTCATGTTCCCCTACTGGAGCTTTGGTGGAAGGAGTGAAAATCGGATGAGGCAGCTTCTGGCATTCCTTCAGTCCTTCCGGCAGCTGGATGCCGCAGACTTTACCGTCTTTCTGATAGCCTTCCCAGCCGGAGCCGGTGATGTAGCCGCGGACAATGCATTCTACCGGAATCATGTTCAGCTTCATGGTCTTCATGGAACGGCCTTCAAATTCCTTTGTCTGGAAGAATTCAGGCATATCCTTTGTATCGATGGAAATCATATGGTTGGGAACGATGTCCTTTGTGAAATCAAACCAGAATTTGGACATGCGGTTCAGCACCACGCCCTTTTCAGGAATGGGGCACTTCAGAATATTATCGAAAGCAGAAATACGGTCGGTGCAGACCATCACAAGGCTGTCGCCCAGATCGTAGAGTTCACGGACTTTACCGGATTTAAAAGGTTTATATTCTTTCATGGTTCTTCTCCTTTAAAAAATATCAGATTTATTGATATTATGATGGAATAAAAAATGGAAATAATGATTCTTTATTTCCCCAGGGATGCCTGCAGCTTTTCATCCTTGGCATAGATTTCCTGTGCCGCTTTTTCACGGTAGGCTTTATACTTTTCGTAAAGAGCCTTATCGGAAACTGCGCCGATTTCCACAGCCAGGAAGGCGGCATTCTTTGTGCCGTCGATAGCTACCGTAGCCACGGGGATACCGGAAGGCATCTGCACGATAGAAAACAGGGCATCCATACCATCCAGTTTCGCACCGGAAAGAGGCACACCAATCACCGGTTTCAGCGTCAGACTGGCCACCACGCCCGGAAGCGCAGCTGCCATACCGGCGCCGGCAATGAAAGCACCGACGCCCTTCTTTTCCTCTGCTGCCACAAAATCAGCCAGTTTCTTCGGTGTTCTGTGTGCAGAAGCAATAGTTACATCATAGGTTACGCCAAAATCATCAAGAATGGCAAAGGCCTTCTTCATGACCGGTAAATCGGAATCACTGCCCATCACAATTCCAACATGCATTGTTCATTTCCTCCCTTTTCTGGGACCCTTCTCCCAAAAAAAATCTCCTTCTGCAGAAAAATGACCCAAAGTCATACAATTCCCGCAAAAGGAGTATTCATGCCAAACAAATACAACGCTCCAGCAAAAAGAGAGGCAGTCGAACAGAAGATAAACTCTTCCTTTCTTACGCCTTCGGAAATAAAAATCCTTTCAGCAGACATGGCCGCTCCTCTCCCGTTTGAGATAAAAAAGCCTGCGCTTTCCATGCACAAGCCTGCAATACCCAACATCTAATTGCTCACGTTCCTTAATTATTCTAATATTTCCATTTTCCCTTGTCAATAAATTTTAATACCCCAAGGCCCTCATACCATGGGCTTTCCGTAATTATAACGGGACATTCAACTTTATTTTATCTTTTCTTATTTTTTACTATTTTTATTTTTATATAATAGCAATTCGCCATTGATTTGCAGTTTTTTGAAAACAAATGAGCTGCCCTGCCCATCATAAGGGACCACTGGGAAGGGCCGCTCAATCATTCTCTTCTTTTATTCATAAAAACAGACATCATAAATGAACCGGCACTTTCCTAATGTCTATTCTTTTCATACTGATCCAGCTCCTGGTTGAATTCTTCTTCTGTCAGTGCCTTCATGATGGAGCGGCGAAGAGCGGCCGCTTCCGGAAGACCGTGAAAATAACGGCTGGCGTGAGCCCGCATTTCCCTGACTGCCACATGTTCTCCCTTTTCTTCTACCAAACCATGAAGATGCTCTCTGGCCATGGACAGGCGCATGGCATTGGTGGGCGGCGGCAGAATTTCACCTGTTTCCAGATATGTATTCACCGCCTTAAAGACCCAGGGATTTCCCCAGGCCGCCCGGCCTATAGCCACACCGGCACAGCCGGTCTCTTTCATCAGCCGATCCGCACTGGGCCCATCCACCACGTCGCCGTTTCCAAAGACAGGAATATGAACAGCCCTGACCACCTCGCCGATTTTTTCCCAGTCTGCATGACCGGTGTAGAAATCTTCCCTGGTCCGTCCATGGACGGTAATCGCCATAGCGCCTGCCTCCTCCACTGCTTCTGCCAGTTCTACGCAGTTTTCCGTCTCTCTGGACCAGCCAAGCCGCATTTTCACGGTCACCGGTATGTGGACCGCCTCTGCCATGGCCTTCACCACTTCGACAGCAAGAGGGATATTCTTCATCAAAGCGGATCCATCGCCGTTTTTCACCACTTTCTGCATAGGACAGCCCATGTTGATATCGATGATATCGGCCCCTGCCTTTTCCATTTCCTTTGCCCCCAGAGCCATGATATCCGGCTCGCTGCCGAAAAGCTGAAGGGCCACCGGGTGTTCTCCGGGGTCAATCTTCAGCATATCCCTTGTTTTTTCATTTTTATAATAGAGCCCTTTGGCACTCACCATTTCTGCAGTGGTCATGGCGGCGCCCATGCGGCGCGCAATGACCCGGTAAGCCAGGTCGCTTACTCCTGCCATGGGGGCCAGCACGGCCCATCCATCAAGCTCTATCTGTCCGATTTTGGGTTTCTGATACATTCTTTCCTCCTGTCATGCGAGTCTATTTTATCATAAAACAAGGGGAACAGGGACTTGAAATCTATCCGCCCTTTTCTCTTTTCTTGACTTAAAGTGAACTGGAAGAATTATAATAAAGAAAAATTCCATCCATAGCCCAATGTCCATGAAATCCGATTTCATGAAGAAATCAGCGCTTTTTCCAAGACTGTAGAAAGGAATAACAATGGCTTACACAATTTCAAAGGCTTCCGACCTCACCGGAATCAATCCTACTACCATCCGCTATTATGACAAGGAAGGCCTTCTCCCCGGGATACAACGTATGAACGGTATCCGTCTCTTTACTGATGAAGATATCAAGTGGCTTCATGTGCTGAGCTGCCTGAAAAATACGGGCATGCCCATCAGCCGTATCCGCGAATATGCCAGGCTGGCGGTTCTGGGCGATAAAAGCCTGAAAGAAAGGCAGGCCCTCATCATGGAGCAGCGGCAGTTTGTAAAAGAGCAGATTGACCATCTCCTTTTCTATATGCAGGAGCTGGACTATAAGGAATGGTATTACCAGAAAGCCCTGGCTCTCGGTTCAGAAAGCCGGGTCAATCCGGATGACTATGAGAAGGAAACGGGAAAGAAAAAGCCGGCCCTCTTATAAAAAAAAGACCGTGAAAAAATGGTTTCTATTTTTTCACGGTCTTTTTTTTGCAGCAGTACGATGAACGGCCTTACTACCATTTATTTCGCTTTATAATTTCTAAGGAATGTTTTAATAAACTTCACCGGCATATCCAGCTTGTCCACCGGCATTTTCTCATCCACCTGGTGTGCTTCGCCCCAGCGGTTTGTCTTAACCCGTCCGGTGAAACGGTAGATGTGATCGCAGACATCCGCATAATTTCTGGAGTCTGTGGCCCCCAGCATGAGGTTCGGTGCAATCACCGTATCTTTGCCATAGACTTCATGAATGGTCCTGGAAAGAAGATGGAACATTTCTCCTTTCACCTCTCCTGCGGGGTGAGGATTTTCCGCGAAGGAAGCCTTCACCTTCACTCCGTCGGGCATAATAGATTCCAGATATCTGGTAACGGAATCCACCGTATCCCCCTGAAGGATGCGGACACTCATGGTAGCCTCTGCATGAGAAGGAAGCACATTGGCCTGGCTGCTCCCCTCTGCCATGGTAACGGCAAAAGTGGTATGGAGGAGAGCATCCAGAATTCTGTCGTTTCCAGCCAGCTTGACCAGTTTCTTCCAGTTCTTCTTCGGATGACCTGCGATGGATTTCAGCGTTTCTTCCTGAAGAGGCGCCACCGCTTTCAAATGGGCTTTCACCAGAGGTGTGAGTCTGTAAGGCATGGGATGAGCTTCTACAGCAGCCATTGCCCTTGCCACATCGCCAAGCACAGTGCCCCGGCCGGGCTTGCTGGCATGACCGCCGGCTCCGTCTTTGTAAAGCACAAATTCGTTGGGTGCCTTTTCCGCCATACCCACCAGGGCCAGCGGCGGCTCTCCCTCCCTGCCTTCTTCCACATTGCCCCCTTCATCGAATAGGCAGGCCAGGTGGATGCCCTGTTCCTTCAGGTAGGCAGCGGTTAGAACCGATCCTTTTTTATCCGGCGTGCACTGGACTTCCTCATTGTGTCCGAAGGAAAGGTAAATATCAAAATCCGGTGCAAAGCCCTCTTCCAGAAGTTCTTCTACCGCATCCATTTCCGCAGTCAGCACGGATTTACAGTCTTCAGCGCCCCTTCCCCAGAGGCATCCTCCATCCACTTCTCCTCCAAAGGGCGGATGGCTCCACTGCTCTTCATGAATGGCAGGCACCACGTCCTGGTGAGCCATGAAAAGAACAGGTTCTTTCTTCGAATTTTCCGATTTCCAGTGGAAAAGAAGACTTGCCCTTCCGATTCTGGTGAGGGACAGCTTTTCGAAAATCAAAGGCCAGGCCTCCTGCATATACTGATGGAGCCGGTCAAACTGGGACCAGTCGGTGTTTTCATCATTCACCGACGAAACGGTAGGAATCTTAACTACCCCCTGCAGATGGGACATATATTTTTCTTCTGTATCCATCATAACCTCCCTGTCCATGATGAAGAGGGGAGAGCATCTTCACTCTCCCCTCTATAATATAATACATATATATTATGAAATCATTTACCTGCATCCTTCAGCTGATCGAAGAGATTCCGGTGATACCATTTTTCAGAAATCTTCTGCAGCGTACCATCTTTGGACAATTTTTCCAGAGCTGCTTCGATTTCATCAGCCAGCTTCTGTTCATTCTTATTGACAATGACTACGGTCTCGTTTACTTTGATAGGCTTGTCCAGAGCCACGATTTCAAAATTCATCGCTTTAGCAATATCTTCGACGCCCAGATTGTTTGGGTAAACCAGGGCATCGTACTGACCGTTCTTCAGAGACGTAATCCGTTCTGCCGGAGTGAGGCCGTCCTGGATAGGAACTTCCTTCATGAGATTGTCATGCGCTGCATTCCAGTCAGTGAGGACTTTATAAATACCTCCGTTAGGCGTATTGGGCACCAGTTTGCCGCCGCCCTTGATGACATCTTCCAGGCTGTGGTACTTCTGTGCATTATCCTTGGACATGTAAACCATGACAGAGGAAACACCGATAGGCGTCTTCGGAACAATGTAGTCTTTTTCCCGGCGCGGTGTACGGTAATAGCCGCCGGAAGCCACCTTGGCATCACCGGACTCCATCATCACATCCTGG
The DNA here is from genome assembly GCF_928721695.1 of Dialister succinatiphilus. NCBI lineage: Bacteria > Bacillati > Bacillota > Negativicutes > Veillonellales > Veillonellaceae > Dialister > Dialister succinatiphilus. The sequence continues at coordinate 22,978 of NZ_OV788641.1, forward strand.
GTTTCCGGTGGAACAGCCTGAATATCCAGATGGTAATCCTTCAGGTTTTTATTCACTTCCTGCCAGATGTCGTATTCATAGCCCTGGAGCTTGCCATTTTCATCGGCCCAGGAAAGCGGACGTTCTGTACTGGAAAGCACCAGCTTCACAGAAGTTTTCCCGTCAGCTGCAGCTGCCTTGGAAGAAGCAGCCTTCTGGTCACCGCCGCAGCCTGCAAAAATACCTGCTGCCAGAAGAGAAGCCAGTGCTACTGATGCAATTTTTACAGCTTTTCTCATAACAATTTCCCCCTTAGAATGATTTCAATCAAAACAAAAAGCCTCCCATCCTTTTCAGGACGGGAGACCCGTGATTCCACCTAAATTCATATATCCGTCGCCAGACATACCTTCGTGAGTTCTATCAAACCCCCGCTCTGTATCGGGAGCTCCCGGGAAAACCTACTACTCACCTTCAGCCTTCCAAACTCTGAAATGCACTTCACCACCCTATCCGTATCCGCTTCCACCCTCCGGACTCGCTCTGCCGTTTTCAGCCTGGCTACTCTTTTCTTCATCGTTTTCTATTTATACGTCTACAGTATCATGGATACAGGCTGTTGTCAAGAGGTTCCGCCACCGGTGTAAGTGTCAAGTTTTCCTCGGTAATTCATTTGACTGTCGATGATTACTATCTCCGTGGCTTCGGTTTAATCAGTATTTCTGTATAGCTCTGGCCAGTCTCCCCATTGGTGAAGAAGAAGCTCCATAAACGCCTATACGCCCCTCCAGGCATCCTGGCCTATAGTTTCTCATTTTACGCTTCTGCGCCTCACTCCGGACATTCTGGGCGATTTTACGCTCTGCCTGCACCGCAGCCTTGTGCATGGCTCTATCCATCTTTTTGTAGCTTTTCCCATTAGCATGGTACAGGAGAGCTGCTGTAAGTGTTTTATTCTTCCGGGCGGTCAATACCCAAACCATACACTCCATTCCCTCGCTGGACCAGCTCCGTCCCTGCCGCTTCATGCGATAGCTATAGAACCGGTGGTTTGTTTCTGCAGTCCCCAGGTGAATCTCTGTATGGATGCCGCGCTGACTCAGGCTGGGGATATAGGGGGCATTTCTCTCCAGATAGCTCTGCAGCTTGTCTACCTCCTCCAAATCCTCCTCTGTCCGGGCACAGCTCCGGGCAGTGTCCATCCATACGGGAATCTGTTTCATAATATTGTCGGTCCGGTGAAGTTCTCGGATAATACGGTCTATCAGTTTCCTGTTGCAGAAGCTGAGCCGGGTCCGGATCTTTTCATGCACATGATAGCAGTCGCGGAAGTGCTGGTGATCCAGGCAGCCTTCTACCATTCGCTCAAAGTCCTGAAACTGGTATCCGGACCCTCCATCCCCATTCGACAGCACTGTGGTCTTAGACAGGTCATAGTGCCCAAGCAGATAGCTTCTTACCATTGCAAAAAGTTCTTTTCTGCTGGTAGATGCAAAGCAGCGAAGTCCTACCAGTTCTGTCCTGTTGCCATTTTTCCTGACTCCCTCATATATCTGGAGGCGGTGCACTTCCGAAACGCTGCCTTTCTCCTTGTTCTTGAGTACAATTCCATCTCCTTCAATCGCTATAATTTCCGGCTGTGTCGGCTTTTCAACCTTTTCCTCTTCTGCCAATGCTTTTTCATAAGTCTTCGCCTTCTCGCCGGCATAGTTCTTGAGTGAGATAACGGACTGATGGGAGATGGTAATCCCGGCCAGGCTTTGCAGGAGTTCGCTGGCACTGCGAGATGTGGTAATTGCAACAGCCTCGACAATCCGCTCAATCATTCCCAAGCTGTAGTGCTTTCTGGACTCAAAGCCCATTTTGCAGTCCAGGGGATAGAAGCTCTTCCCTTCTTTCTGCAGAAGTCTTCGTGTATAGGTCAGCTCTCCATAGCGGCAGCAAATCGTCCTAGAGTCCCGGCGCGCCACACGCCACCCCTGTGCCTTGTAAATCTGATACAGCTCAGTGTCAATACGCGCCAGGGCCATAGCTATAAGCTGACAGTTCATTTCAGTGAGCCAATGAGTTAGCTTCCTTTCAGCCTCGATAGAGTCATCAGATTCCTTAATGAGAGAAATGACTGCACCAATTGCATTTTCACTCCAAATTTCTCCAGTTTTTGTTATAATATCCATGAGGAAAGCCCTTTCTTTGTTTTATTCTTTGCCACGGAAATTATAACATTTCCACTCAAGGGGAGGCTTTCCTCTTTTATTGTTTCTGGAAAAATTCCCTTACCGAGTAAAATTTTACACTAAGGCCACCGGTGGGACTCGACGAAACCGGGGTTCAGTCGGACAGCAGGCCGCGGGCAGCCGATAGCTGTCTTCTATCCTCCCAGTCCTTTTTTCACAATCCACCGGTCTATAATGTCTACAATCTCCTCATTATTTTTATCTTCAAAGAGGAAATGGGTATTGCCATAAACCCCTATATCCGGCAGGTGAAGGACCTCTGCATCTCCGCCATAACGGTTGATAGTTTCTGCCATGAGGCGGGCTTCCTTAAGGCGTACCCGCCAGTTATCCTCTCCGCCATGGGGACTTGGATTTTCCGGAATATGGTCTCCGAAAATCATAAGGATAGGAATTTTTGTAAGCTTTTCAAAATCACTTCGAGACACGGCCACGCCTTTCAAAGGTCCGAAAGGACTTGATGATTCCATAGGCGGCGGTACTTCGCCTTCTGGAAAGACAAATCCCACTCCCGGTTCCAGAGCAATAATGGCCTTTATATTCGCACTCTTCATAGCTGCCAGCCAGCCCGGAGAGCCACCCTGGGAATGGGTGACAAGGATGGTATTTCCAGCCCGGCCTGCCGCATCGGCAAGAGCCGTGGCAGTGAGCTTTGGATCAAAGGCTCCCGTATTGGGCGTCACCTTTCTCCAGAACTGGTTTTCCGCTTCTTCTCCCCGGGGAATCTGTACATTTTCAAAGTAATGAGGGTAATGGCCGAAACGGAAAATATCAAACCACAACGCTTCGTCAGCCGCAGGTGTCACCTTTCCTTCCACTCCGCCGCTGCCGGCTCTTCCTCTTCTTGGCTGGTCCATGATGTACACCTTGTAGCCTTTACGAAGAAACAGAGTTTGAAACCCTTCCCTGCCATCCGGCGCAGTTTCCCAGCAGGCCCCGCTCTGCCCGGCGCCATGCAGGAAAAGAAGGGCATTCTTCCTGGCATCTGCCGGTATCTGATAAAACACATAGCCATGATCCACATGCTTTTCCTGCCCCTCAGGAGACAGAGCATGGGCTTCCTCATAGGTCCCTTTCTCCCGGATCACAGTGCCGCCTGCGGCAAAACTCCCCTGTGCTTCTATCAGGAGAGGTTTTCTAAATAGTTTCATGCTGATTTCCTTTCAATACAAAACAGGAACCCCAAAGTTCCTGTTTTTATTATAACCGGTTTAATTCATATAGAGTCCGCCATTCACATCCAGCGTAGTTCCGGTAATGAGACGGGCATCATCGGAAGCAAGGAAGGCAGCAGCAGCTGCAATATCTTCCGGCTCCGCCACCTGCCTTAAGGGTACGGAAGAAAGCTGAATGCTCATCTTTTCTGTCATCTGCGTGCGGACAAAGCCCGGCGCTATGGCATTGACATTGATATGCTTTACCCCCAGCTCCCGGGCCAGGGACTTGGTTATCCCCTGCAGGGCTGCCTTGCTGGCCACATAATCGGCGGAAGTAGCAATCCCTCCAACTTCTCCGGCCAGAGAAGCGATGTTGATGATTTTCCCGCCTTCTTTTTCAAGATAGGGAATCACCAGTCCCGTAACGTAAATGACGCCATACAGATTGACCGACAGCGTCTCTTTCCAGTCTTCCTCCGTGATTTCTGTAAAAGGCGTAGAGAGGCGGCATATGCCTGCGTTGTTAATAAGAACATCAAGGCGGCGGAAATGGGACATGGCCTGACCAATCCCTTCTTCCACCGATTTTTTTGATGACATGTCTACGTTATAGCTTTTCACAGGAACGCTGTAGGTGCTGCTGATTTCTTTTTCCACTGATTGGTTGTCCTTTTCATTCCTTCCAAAAAGAATGATACTGCTTCCTTCCGAGGCCAGACGCAGGGCAATAGCCCTTCCTATCCCCCTGTTGCCACCGGTAATGAGGCTCACCTTATTTTGAAATCGTTTCATAGACTTCTCCTTACGCCATATCAGGCAGAACACCGGGAATCGGACCAGCCACAGGAACAGGTTCCGGTGCCTCTTCCTCCACGCCGGGTTCCCTGTCCAGAATACGGCGAAGGAACTGCCGGGTTCTTGCTTCTTTAGGACGGGTAAAGATTTCCTCAGGACTGCCTTCTTCCACAATGACGCCGCCATCCATGAATACCACCCGGGTAGCCGCTTCTCTGGCAAATTTCATTTCATGGGTTACCACCACCATGGTAACGCCATCGGCAGCCAGTTTCTTCATCACCGAAAGGACGCCGCCTACCAGTTCCGGATCCAGAGCAGATGTAGGTTCATCAAAGAAAATCACATCCGGTTTGACCGCCATAGCCCGGGCAATGCCCACCCGCTGCTGCTGTCCGCCGGAAAGCTGAGACGGATAATAATCAGCCCGGTCCGCCAGGCCCACTTCCTTTAATGCTTTTCTGGCAATGGCCTCTGCTTCCTCCTTCGGTATACCCCTGCCTACGGTGAGACCCAGCATCACGTTCTGCAGAGCCGTCTTATTGGCAAAAAGGTTGTAATTCTGAAATACGAAGGCCGTATGTTTCCGTACCCAGGCTATGTCTTTCTGTTTTGCTTTATGAAGGTCCAGCTGTTTGTCGCCGAAAACCATGGAGCCGGCATCCGCTTTTTCCAGGAAGGTCAGGCTCCTTAGAAATGTGGTTTTCCCTGAGCCCGAGGGCCCCAGAATCACAATGACATCCCCCTTGTTGACCTTGAGGGTCACGTCTTTTAACACCTCCTGTTTTCCGAAATGTTTTTTTACATGAGATATTTCAAGCATATTTACCCCTCCAGTCCGGCAGTGCGGTACAAGCCCACATGCTTTTCAAAAATTTTATAGAGAACCTGCACTACTGTGCACACAATAATATAAAGGATGAAAACTTCCAGGTACGCTTCAATATAGTTATATCCATAAGCTGCCTGGATTTTGGCAGCAGCCATGATGTCCTTGATTCCCATGAAGAAAGCCAGGGAAGTCCCTTTAATCAGATTCACAGTGAGATTGCAGATATTGGGAAGGGCAGAAGTCAGGGCCTGAGGAATAATGACCTGCACATAGGTCTGGAAACGGGAAAGGCCGATGGTGAGTCCTGCTTCCATCTGTCCTGCCGACACGCTCAGGATGGCTGAGCGGAATACCTCCGACAGAAGGGCTGTGGTGTTCAGAGTAAAGACGATGATGGCATACCACAGAGGATTCACTCCATGAAATACATCAAAGGAGCTGCCCATCGCTTTGAAGGCTGCATTCAGAAGACTGGGAAGCAGGGTGTACATGAGAAGAATCTGCAGCACCAGCGGCGTCCCGCGGATGAATGACACATAGAGAGCAATAGCCTTTTCTCCCCATCCCCGGGCACCGATTCTTTTTTCAGCCATAAGGAATGCCGGTACCATGGAAAGCAGCAGTACCAGGGCAGTAATGAAAAGCGTTACCGGAAGAGCCTTCAAAAGGAAAGGCAGGGCATGCTGCATAAATGAAAAATCCAGTTCCATAATTTCCTCCTTATGCTTTCAAACGTCCCCGCCCTAAATAGGATTCCATGCGGAGAAAAGCCTGTTCGATCAAAAAGCTGAGTGCCCAGTAAATGAGGAGGCAGGCCACATAAAGTTCAACGCCGTAAGCACCGTAGTTCTTTGAAATGATCAGATTCGTACGGCCTAGAAGATCGATGAGTCCGATGGTATAGGCCAGGGCACTTTCCTTCATCAGGTTAATTACAGAATTTCCAAAATTAGGAAGAGCAATCACAGCTGCCTGGGGAAGCATAACCCGGAAAAATGCCTGCTTTGGTGACAGGCCGATGGTCACCGCTGCTTCGTACTGCCCCCGGTCCACCGTTTCGTAGGCGGAACGGAACACCTCGGACACATAAGCGCCAAAGAGAAGAGTGAAAGTAATAATGACAAAGATGGCACGAGACAGATTATCCATGTCGATACCAAATTCTGCCTCCATGAATTTCGGCAGGCCGTAGAAGACGATGAACAGAAGGACAATAGAAGGTGTACAGCGGATGATATAGGTATAGCCATCCGCCAGAGCTCGGATCACCTTATGTCCCGACAGCTTGGCCCATGCCAGCAACATTCCCAGGATAGAACCTGTAAGGATGCTGGTCACTCCCACTACCAGCGTCACTGCCAGATAGGGAAGAAGAGCTGGTATAGATGTAAAAATGATATCCGGACTGAATGGTCTGGTCTGCATAAAAAACACCTCCTTGGAAATAGTAAGTTCGTGCGCTAGTGTATTAGTGGGATAGTCAGTTGGGGAAAGGTTCTCCGGTTTGACAGGCCTTTGGCCCGAGGGCTGCAGCGGCGTCCACTTCCCGGCCTCGCCGCCCCGGCTGTAAGGTTTTATAAAATCAGCAGCAAAGCCACTCACCTTTCCCCCCTCTGAAATTTTTGAGTCCTTGTATTATTTCACATCAATGAGCTTGCTTACTTCTTCTCCGAAGTATTTATTTTCCAGCTCTGCAATCTTTCCTTCCTGTTTCAGCTCGCCCAGAGCTTTATCCACCTGTTCTGCCAGTTCCTTATCATTCTTATTGATAACCGTGTAGGTAGGAATGGCCTTGTAGCGGAAGTAGCTCAGTTTATCCTTGAAATCCTTATAGGGCGCATCCGGTGCTTCCACATTTTTCTTGTAGGCCAGTTCAATGGAGAAATAGCCGTCATACCTTCCTTCCAATACCCAGGTGTAAGCATCAGCTACCTGGAAGTTTTCAGAAGCTTCCAATTTGACCGGATGATCCGGATGGGCTGCGTTGTAATCTTCAATCACCTGGTACTGTGCATTCTGTGGAGCAATAGGTACCAGTTTTTTGCCTTCCTTGGCAAAATCATCAAGATTTTTAATAGTATTGGCATCTTCCTTGCGGATGGTGACACCGATAACGCTGGCAGCAATGTTATTCTTCGGGAAAATGTATTTCTTTTCCCGGGCCGGCGTCTTCCAGGCCCCCTTGGTACCGATATCATATTTCCCTGATTCCACGCCAATCAGAAGGTCATCATCAGAGGTAGGCACGAACTGGAATTCATACTGCGGCAGTTTTTTGGCCACTTCCTTCATGACAGCCACTTCCATGCCGTCAGATTTGTTGTTGTCATCCACAAAATCATAGGGGAAATAGTGAGGTGTGTGTGCCACCTTTACGATTTTTTTGCCACCATTACCGGAAGCTCCTTTGGCTGAGTCACTTTTATTTCCACCGCATCCCGCTGCTGTCAGTGCAATACCTACAGTGCCTGTAATCAATACCGCTTTAATGGCTGTCTTCAGTTTCATCATAATCCCTCTCCTTTATTTCCCATACCTATCTGCTGCTTCACGAACCCATGCCAGATGGTTTACATCGGTATCCCGCGGAATGGTGCAGTCAGCTCCAAGAACTACACCGGTAGTGCCGGCTTCGTCTAGAATATTCCTGGTTTCCTCTTCGATTTCTTCTTTATTTCCTATGTAAATGACATCCTTTTCCGTCTGGCCAAAGCCGCCAATCACCGCTTTGCCATGGAACAGGGTCTTACCTTCCTTCAAAGACACGCCTTCCACCTTAGCAGCCCAGTTCACTGCCTTGAAAGGATAATCACTGTACCATTCCAGATGGTTGTGGAACCCATGATAGCCGCAGATGTGAAGGATATTGCTGCCGCCGGCTTCATTGGCTGCCTCCAGAATCCTTACCTCATAAGGTGCCACCTGCTTTTCGTAAATGTCTTCGGTAAGCCGGTCATAACTGATATTGTTGACGGAAAGATAAATGCCGTCCACGCCGCCTTCTTCAATGAGGGCCTTTGCCAGTTCCGCGTAATCTTTGGAAATTACGTCGAATACATGGGCCGTTTCTTCCGGGTAATCCTGAATCCAGGATGCAATATCCACAGGATGGCCCAGAGAAGCCTGCATAAATTCAATGGTCCTGGGCACTGCGAAGAGATTGTAGAAAAGAGGTACTTCCTTTCCATAAAGGGAAACCAGCTTTCTGGCATAGCCGATCTGGAAGCGGAACCAGTCCGAATCCCGGCCCAGAGGTTTGATATCCTTCAAATCCAAAGGAGAGGAAACCGGTTTCTTCAGCTCATCGATTGGATAACCAAAATATCCGTCAGTCATGATTTTGATGAGGTCCGGCTGGAAGGCTTTGTAAAAATCAGCCTGTCCTGCCAGCACCTTGTCCGTCAGTTCCGGATGGGCAAAGGCATCAGCACCTACCTCATCTCCTAAGAAATGGTGCCAAAATCCCACTGGCACGCGGTCTGCTTTTTCATTATTGAAAACCTTTGCGATTAAATCTCTTCTGCTTGCTGTCATATGATGTCTCCTGTTATAAATTAAAGTTTCTTATTTTCTTTGGTTAAGGGATTTCCCTCTGACATCGGCGGTTTCCATTCATGGCTTAGACCTCCTGTATATAAAAAAGACCTCATCCAAAGGGACGAGGTCTCGTGATTCCACCCAATTTCACCGGCCTTTCACAGGCCAGTCTCAGCGGCACCGGTCAGTGCCTTCGGCTGTATCGGGCCGCCCGGCAGGACCTACTTTTTTCAATCCTGCAGCTCAGAAATGCACTTCCCCTTCTTATCCGTATCCGCTTCCACTGTCCGGACTCGCTTTTCCGTTTTCAGAAAGGTACTCTTTTCATCATCGCCTGTTATGAAAATATGTCCCCGGGCCGGTTCGGCCCGGGACATGGTGGATACAGGCCCTTCAGGTCCTGTTCCTATTCTTCTGCTCAAGGTCTTAAGGTTTCTGCGAATCGAGTTCCTGTACCCGTTCTGCCAGAACCTGGCGAAACCTGTCTGATCCCTGTCAGTCTGTAACCTTACTTCTTGTAAAACTGGTGAAACGCAGGAGAAGAGATGCCCAGGAACAGCAGGCAGCCTGCCAGACCCCATTCCAGTTCGTTCAGTTTCTTAGCAATCAGTCTGCCCATTCCTTTTCATCCTTTCTTTCTTGAAATCAAAAAGCTCCCGTCCCCTAAGGGACGAGAGCCTAAGCTTCGTGTTTCCACCCAATTTCATATGCCCGTCGCCGGACATACCTTAAAAGGTTCTATCAAACCCTGACTCTGTATCGGGAGTTCCCGGGAAGACCTACTATAGTTCAGCCTGCCTAACTCAGAAATGCACTTCAGCACTTTATCCGTGTCCGCTTTCACTCTCCGGACTCGCTTGGCCGTCATCAGAATGCTTACTCTTTTCTTCATCGTTTTGTTGTGAATACTTTAGCACCAGATACGGGAAATGTCAAGGGGGAGAAAATGTAAAAATAAGAGACTAATAATGGCAAAGAAGTATACAAATAAAAAAATCACCACATTTGTTTAGTATTATTCCCTCTTCCAAGTATGTAAAAAGCCAGACAATAATGATTATCTGGCTGGTATAAATCTCGTTATTCTATATTCTTTTGGTGCAGAAGCCGTTGAGAATATTCTTCACCGTACACCAGCTTCCATCATTACCCCAGAAGTCACAGACATCATCGCTGAAGTAATTAAAGAAGAACTGGGATCGCAGGCCTTGATTCCGCCTATTACAACTGCTGGCGGCGAAGACTTCTTCTGGTATCCCAAAGAAAAGCCTGAACTGAAAACAGGATTCATCGCTTTGGGTGAAGATGCACAGCCTGGTCTTCATGATCCTAATATGCATTTCGACCATTCTGCTCTGCCAAACGGCGTAAAACTTCATGTTGGTCTTGTAAAGAAAATTCTGGGATAAAAATAATAACTCAAACTTCGCAGGTAAAAATCCCCTGCACCCCTTGAAAGTCCAGGCTTTGTAAACAGAAAAATAGCATGAGTCTTGCCAGTTTGGTATAATTATGTTGGCTCAAAAACATACCAAGCACCGGAGGCTCATGCTATGAAAAGTATATCACAAACCACCCAGCAGATGGAATCCATCTCGAAGAAAACTTCGGCGTTCTTCCGTCGTTATCATGTCGGCCAGATTCTGCGCGCGGCCAACGCTTGCAAGCTCAAAGGATTTTCCTCCATTCTCGTTTTCCTCGTGCTCGTAAGCATCATCTTCGAGAACCGCTCGCTCTATATGCAGCGCCGACTTCACGAGGATTCGCTGCCGTTCGGCAAGGACACGGCTTACCGCTTCTTGAACTCCTGCCACACGAACTGGCGCAAGTTCACGCTGCTTCTTGCGGCGCGGATCATCAACGAAACCATCAAGCCGCTGACGGATGCCGGCCGGCGTTGTGCCATCGTCGTCGACGATTCGCTCTTCAGCCGCTCGCGTTCCAAGCGCGTGGAACTCTTGGCGAACGTCTACGACCATGTGAGCCGCCGCTATACGAAGGGCTTCCGCTTGCTCGTCCTCGGCTGGACGGACGGGAACACGTTCCTGCCACTCACGTTCTGCCTTCTTTCAACCTCGAAGGAAAAGAACCGGCTCAATGAGGCCAGCGCATCCGTCGATGCAAGAAGCAACGGCGGAAAGCAGCGCAAGCTCGCGCAGATGGAAGCGCCAGCCGTCGTCCTCAATTTGTTGCAGGAGGTCAAGGCGACAGGAATCCCCGCGCAGTACGTCCTCTTCGACACATGGTTCTGCTCGCCGTCGTCGCTGAAAGCCATCCATGACCTCGGCTATGACGTCACCGCTATGGCAAAGAAGAGCAAGAAGGTGCGCTACCTCTGCGAAGGGAAGATCTCGAACGTCAAGGCCATCTACAAGGAACACAAGAAACGCCGCGGACGCTCGCGTTACCTCCTGTCCGTCGATGCTGTCGCGACGAAACAGGGAGAATCCCTCGTGCCTGTGCGATTGGTCTTCGTGCGGAACCGCAACAAGCGGAAGGATTATCTCGTCCTCGTCACGGCAGACCTCTCGCTTTCGGAGGAAGAAGTCATCCAGCTCTACGGGAAGCGCTGGGGCATCGAGGTGTTCTTCAAAGCGTGCAAGTCCTACCTGCGGCTCGGCAAGGATTGTCGTTCCGTCTCCTACGATGCGATGACGGCGCATGTCGCCGTCGTCTGCACACGATATATGCTCCTGGCTGTCGAGGAACGTGAGAACACGGATGGGCGAAGCCTCGGCGAGCTCTTCTATCTGGGGCTTGATGAGCTTCCGGACTTGAAGTACATGGAAGCGCTTCGCCTCGTGTTGCAGGAGTTTGCGGAGCAGCTTCGGGCAGAATATCCGTCAGAAGTCTTGCTGGTCGAATCGCTCTTGGAACGATTCCTGAACGATCTGCCCGCTCTTTGGATGAGTCGTCTGCGTGCACAGAAGTGTGCGTGAATGGCTTTCGACATTCAGTTCAAGCTGATTTATCAAGGCATACGGGATGTTTTCCGTGTGCGAAGTTTGAGATAATAATATAAACGGACGGATTAACCACCCGTCCGTTTTATATTGCATCAAAACTCCCACGCAAAAAACAGAAAATCCTATCAGGGGAGTCTCCAGGTAAGTTCAACCAGTAGATACGGCGTCCGCGCCTTGGCTCTCCCACAATACATGGGTGCTGCTCGATACTTGTCGCTAAAGAGAGGAAAGTCCTGCGAGCGCTCTTCCTTATTGCTTTTCTGTCTTCCGTTTTTTATCCTGCATTTGCTTCTGTCTATTGCCGGCCGGCTTTAGGAGAAGGGAGGGTGGAAAGGGAAATTTCCTGACGTTTCCCTTCTTCCCTGCCCTCTTCTCTACCGCGGATGTGGAAAAAGGCATTTGAAGATGGGATTCATCATCTCATGAGGTCTTTTCATCCCTCTGATACTAACATCGCAGAAGGTTTGATTTTTTGACCCCCCCCCGGAGAAAAAATTTTGAATTTTTTTCTCAGCCCTGATCTCACCGCTGACGCGGAGCTCCTTTCTGTGAAAGGAATCTGCGCTGCGTTCTTTCCTTCCGCTCCACTTGCCATCTGGGACAGAGCAAATTCTCTACATAGAAGCTGTATCTGCTTTTTATAACAAATCTTTTGAGGGAGGTTGTAAAAATGAGGGGCTTATGCAATATAAATGTATGGAGAAGGAAATCAGGAAACTCCATGGAGGATTCTATGTCCCAATCTGTCATGTATGTCGCGAATATTCCGGCCGGAATGCAGCTTTGGCAGCAGGGAAATCAAGAATCCCTGTATACAGGCTCCTGATTTTTCTCCACTATTTCCCGGGGCCCGGGGAAATAGGAACGGATTCTGCAGATTCGTAAAAAGCTTCACAACCAATCGAAAGCACGGATACCATCCCTTGCAGCATGAGCCCGCATTCCCGGACGACAAGAGCAGGGTTGACACAGGTTTTTCCTGCGGTTTAGCGCTGCCGCCTGATTCCAAGAGGCCTGCAATACTGACTGGCACGGATAGGTATCCGTGTTTTTGTGCTGCCTTTTTTATTTCAGCAAAGGTTTTTTATGGTATGATAAGTAATATATTTTTTCAGGAGGTTCCCATGAAACGTCAAATTCTTATGTTTGCTGCGGCTCTTTCGCTTTCTGCATCCTGCCTGTGTACTGGAGAGGTTTTCGCCGATTACGAAACCAGTCTTTCCCGTGCTGCTTCTTCCCGTCAACTGGCGGAGCAGGAGACCATGGGGCTTTTGTGGATGCGCACTTCCGCAGAGTACCGGGCTCTCTGCTATCAAGCCTATAATACGGCTCTTTCTTCTCTGGACAAGGCCATGAAGGAGACCCCGTCCCGTCACAAGCCCTTTGCCATCATTCTCGACTGTGATGAGACGGTGCTGGATAATACCCGCGCCATGGGCACCTATGCATCTCGGGGAAAGGGGTACTGGGACGGGTGGTGGTGGCATGACCGGGTACATGAAGGAAAATCTGCCGCCATGCCCGGCGCTCTGGATTTCTTAAAGCAGGTATCTGCCAGGGGAGTGGAGATTTTCTATGTGTCCAACCGGTACAAGCCGGATAATCTGGATGTGACCATAGACAATCTGAAAACTCTGGGATTTCCTTCTGCCGACAGGAATCATGTCCTTCTCTTTACGAAAAACAGTGATAAAATGCCCCGTTTTGCAAAGATAGAGAAATCTCACCAGGTTCTTCTTTACCTGGGCGATAATGCAGGCGATTTCCCTCTGGAAACCAAAGGAAAATCATTAGCAGAGCGGCAGCATATCATAGATGACAGCGCCAAGGACTTCGGCACCCGCTTCATCGTCCTTCCCAATCCGGCCTACGGCTCCTGGGTCAGCGCCATGGATTCCCATTATATGAAACTGCCGGTGGAAAAGAGAAATGAAGTCAACCGGAAGTATCTGACGAAATAAAAGAAGTCTAAGGTGCGTTTTCGGATGCCACCCCTCCTTTACCTGCTGACAGTTTCATATCTCTCACCATAAAAAGAGGCTGTGAAGAAATGATTTACATTTTTTCCTCTTTTTCTATTTGGATATATAAGGATTTCCTTTCAGCAGGAATCTCCAGGGAAAGTCTTTGCCATAAGTGGCGTAGTCTATGTTTTTCCTTTTTGTCGCTTCAACGGGCCAGGGGCCGTTTTCTCTGCTTTCCACGTAAAGGGTGTCTCCGGTGAGATCCATACCGTAAAAGGTCATGTCTATGCCCATGGCCTGGGTGAGGCGGCCGGGGCCAGAGGTAAGGAGCTTTTCCTTAGTCTGGTTTCTTCTTTTTTTCATGAGGTCCAGGCCTTCCAGGGGTTCCAGGGCGCGGATAAGGACGGAGCCGGACTCACCTTCATGGCCGCAGACGAAGTTGAGGCAGGTATACATGCCGTAGATGAGGTATACGTAGGCATGGCCACCTTCGCCGAAGATGATTCTTGTCCGGGGTGTGAGGCCTTTGAATACATGGGCCCCGTCGTCTTTGTGTCCCTTATAGGTTTCCCCATAGGCTTCACACTCTACAATACGACCGGCGGTGACGCCTTCTGAAGAGCGTCGGACAATAACGGCGCCTATCAGTTTTTGGGCTGTAGTGACGGCGTCACCAAGGAAATCTTCTCTTTCCCATTTCATTTCACGTCCACCTGCATGCCCATATCCAGGTTCTTGGGCGGATCTGTAATGACCCGGTCTCCTTCTGCCAGGCCGTCCATGACGAGGACGTAGCCGCCGGTGTCGCTGGCAATGGAAACGGATTTCATGTCCACCAGGTTGTCATCATTGACAACAGCCACGGTGCTGTCGCCGATAATAGCAGACTTGGGAATCATGTAGCAGGAAACGTTCTGTCCGCTTTCGATGCGGATGCTGTATTCATTGCCGATGGTGATTTCATCGTCAGGATTATCTACCTGCACTTTGTAGGTGGTCAGCTTATCCCCGTTTTCGTTAGGCTGCTTTTTCAATTCGCCGTACCACACTTCTGAGCCGTCGCTCATGGTGACGGTCAGCGTTTTATCATCTTTGGCTTTATCCATCACGTTATCCAGTTTGGATGGAATCTGCACGGAAGCAGTGACCGGAGAATCCTGGCGGATAACGAGAGCCGGTTTTCCTGCCATAGCCAGATGGGTGTCGCCGATGTATACCTGGGAAATGACACCGCTGATGGGGGCACGGACGGTGCAGTTCGCAATGGTTTTCTCCAGTGTCTGGAGGGAGGCCACCAGCTGGGCTGGTGCCTCTGCCGGTGCCGGTGCTGCAGCCGGTGCTGCCTGGGCGGCGCCGCCTTTTCTGCCTTTAATTCGTTCATATTCAGCCCTGGTAATAATTCCTTGTTTCAGCAGGGATGCTTCCAGGCTGTCATCCACGGCAGGAGCGCTGTAGCTGTAGGAGGGAGACGGCGCTGCGGCCTGAGAGGCGGCAGCAATCTGGCTTCGAAGCGACGCCGCCTGGGACTCATACTGGGAGGAGTCGATTTTAAAGAGCTCATCCCCTGCATTGACAATGGTGCCTACATCGGGAGGATTGGAAATCAGATTTCCTGAGACCTGGGGGATCACGGGAGCTGTATGAAGGGCTTCCGGTGCCGCCTTGGTCTCCAGGGTAAAGGGTTCCCTGCTTGGTTCTGCTTTCATTACATGTACTGTGGGGCGGCTCCCGCAGCCTGCCAGGAGCAGGGCCGCAGAGACACAAAAGGCTGCCGCACAGGCCATCCATTTATTCATTATCATGCCTTCTTTTCTTTCATCATATCGTCAGCTATGAGCCCTGCCAGTTTATCCAGGGTATCATCGTCGGCAGGAGCGGAGGAAATATGGACCGGTTCTCCCAGCACAGTGCATTTCTTCCAGGTTTGTACTTTTTCCATCATCAGTTTACCGCTTACGTTCGGCGCCCAGCTGCTGTTGCCCACGATGGCTATGGTGCGATTCTGCACGTCCATTTCATGGCAGAGGTCCAGGAATGCGTTCATCACAGGGTTCAGGCCCATGTTCATGGTCACCGCTGCCAGCACCATATGGCTCCGGCGGAGAACCTCCGGAAAAGCTTCGGTGATAGAGGAACTGCAGAGGTCCACCAGCTTCAGGTTTTTGACGCCCTTGGCAGCCAGCTTTCCTGCCAGGATCTGGGCAGCCATGGCTGTATTTCCATAGGGGGAGGCAAAGAAGATGGAAACAGACTGTTCTTCCGGCTCCCAGGATGCCCATTTCCTGTAAAGGGTGGTGAGTCCTGCTATATCTTCCTTCCTGCGGAAAACGGGGCCGTGGAGAGAGCAGAGATACTTTATATCAAGTTTCTCTACCTTTTTCAGAGCCATCTGTACCTGCATACCGTAACGAGCCACGATATTGGCATAATATTTCCTGAAGCTCGGGAGATATTCCTCTTCATAATCCACATCGTCGGCAAAAACAGAGCCGTTCAGCACGCCGAAAGTGCCGAAGGCATCAGCAGAGAAGAGCACCTTTTCCGTTTCTTCATAGGTAAAGGTCACCTCCGGCCAATGCACCATGGGCGCCTTCAGGAATCGGAGCCGGTGGGTACCCAAGGAAATTTCCAGCTTTTCGTCAGAGGAAAGGAAGCGGTCCTTCAGGGACACGTGAAAATACTGGCCAATCATCTTCTGGGCCTGAGGTGTGGCAATGATTTTCGCTTCGGGATAGGCCCTGGCCAGGGCCAAAAAGGAACCGCTGTGGTCCGGCTCCATATGGTTGATGACAATATAGTCCAGCTGCCTGCCATGGAGAAGATGGGATACATTGTCCATAAAAACATCACGAATCACTGAATCTACCGTATCCAGTACCGCCGTTTTTTCATCATCAATAAAATAGCTGTTATAAGAAATCCCCCGGGAAATGGGAATGAGATTCTCAAACCGGGTAGAAACGAAATCATTGCCGCCAATCCAATAGATATGGTCTGTTACCTTTTGTTCGTTATGCATGGTGAGCCCCTTATGAAAGCCTACAAATACAGATTTTTTCGCTTTTTAAGTATACCACGAATGAGCGGTATATGCACTGTATCCGGAAGGGTTCTTCTATTTGTCAGGGCCATGAGTTTTGTCCTGTTTTACGGTCTGTGACAATTTTCCTAAGACTTTGCAAAGCTTCTCCGCATCAGAGTAGAATCCATGCGTATCAGTTCTCTTTCCCATCTATTCCTGCTTTAGAAATTCTTCTTTTGCTTTCAGAAATGTTTCCACACAGTCAGCGAAGGAAAGACCATTTTCCTCCGCCAGTACAGCCAGCCACCATACGCATTCTCCTATTTTGGAGGGAAGCATGGATTCTTCGCTGCTGGGCCAGCGGCCTTCTTTGGCCATAACATGACGGCCGATGAGAGCGGCATCCGTAAGAAAAGCCAGTGCATCTTCTTCCGAGGTCCATTCTTTCCCGTGGATTTCCTTTTCCAGCTCATGATATATCTTTCGTATGTCCATGGATTTTTCTGCTGTTTCCTGTAATGTCATTTCCTTATCCTCTTTTCTGCTGTTTTTCACTCTGCATAACGAAGAAAAGCCTCCGACTGAAGAGGGAGGTTTTCTTATCCTTTTATTATCTACTTTTATGGCACAAATGCAATCCTCGGCACTGAATGGAAACCTTTGATGAATTTTACGCATCTATCCCGGGTTTCTAAGGCAAAGGTCAGAGAAAAACATTTTCCCGGAGCATACAGGAGAACAACTGCATCCCCTATGATGGCATTATATGAACCTGCCGGTCAAACTGTCTGTATTCTGCCGAATTTCTTCAGGCGTACCCCGGGCAATGATCCGGCCGCCTTCCTTTCCTCCTCCCGGTCCCATATCCACAATGTAATCCGCATTTCTTATAACATCAAGATCATGTTCGATAACAACCAGTGTTGCCCCATGATCAATGAGGGTCTGGAAAACATGGAGAAGCGTCCTCACATCCTGCGGATGCAGCCCGATGGTAGGTTCATCGAAGACGAATACGGAATCACTCTGGCCTTTTCCCATTTCGCTGGCCAGTTTCAGCCGCTGTGCCTCGCCGCCGGAGAGTCCCGGCGTTTCCTCCCCCAGTGTGAGGTATCCAAGTCCAAGGTCATGCAGCACCTGCAGGCGCTGCTGCAGGAGTTTAAGTCCCCCCCAGGGCGTTGAGCACCTGATCCACACTCATATTCATAAGTTCCGGCAGGCTGTATTCCTTTCCATCTTTGGCCCTGCGATGAATGTCATAGGCTTCTTTTCTGTACCGGGATCCCCGGCAGTCGGGGCAGGGAATCTGAACATCCGGCAGAAACTGGACATCCAGTGAAATCTCGCCTGTACCGTCACAGGTAGGGCAGCGAAGTTTCCCTGTGTTGTATGAAAAATCTCCTGCCTTATAGTGATGTTCCTTGGCGTCTGCTGTTCGGGCATATACCTTTCTGAGTCCGTCATGTACATTGGCATAAGTGGCTACTGTAGACCGTACATTGATACCAATGGGCGTGGCATCGATGAGCTTGACCTGGGTAATGCCGTCTGCCTCTACCTTCTTCACATGGGAAGGCAGCTTCTGTCCGCTGATTTCAGCCCTCAGGGCGGGAATCAGACTTTCCAGGACCATGGTCGTTTTTCCGGATCCGGAGACCCCTGTCACCACAGTCAGACGCCCCATCGGTATCCGCACGTCCAGAGGATGCACCGTATGGATGGCCCCAGTCTCCAGATGAATCGCCCCCTTGTCAAACAGGGCCTCTCTCTTTGTGACGGGTCGGATTCTTGATTCATAGTGATCGGACAGGTAGGGGCCTATGACAGATTTCGGATTCTTCGAAATATCTTCCACTGTTCCCTGGGAAATAATCGTTCCGCCTTCTGCGCCGGCACCCTTCCCCATCTCTATCATCCAGTCAGCATGCTTCAACACCTGCGTATCATGATCCACAAGAATGACAGAGTTTCCATCGGATTGCAAATCATCCATCACTCCGGTGAGACCCTGAAGATTATAAGGGTGAAGTCCAATGGATGGCTCATCAAGAACGTAGAGCACACCGGTCGTACGGTTTCTTACTGCCCTTGCCAGCTGTACGCGCTGCCTCTCGCCGGTAGAAAGCGTAGAAGCCGCCCGGTCCAGCGAAAGATACCCCAGTCCCAGGTCCATGAGCCGCTTGGAAACATCCATAAACGATTCGCATATATTTTCCGCCATGGGACGCATCTCTTCCGGAAGCGAGGAAGGAACTCCCTGTACCCAGGGGATCAGCTCCGAAAGGGTCATGGCCGATGCCTGATCCAGCCCGATTCCACGAAGATGCGGTGCACGGGCAGCTTCCGACAGCCTTGTTCCATCGCAGTCCGGGCACACATCCTCTTCCAGATATTTTTCAAGCCGCTTCATTCCCTTTTCATCCTTCACTTTAGCAAGAGCATTCTTCACGGAATTCACGGCGCTGTAATAATTGAAATCCATCTCCGCCGGTTCCAGCGTATTTGGATTCACATAGTGGATATGATGCTTCTTCAGCTCCCCGTGGTAGACGATTTCTTTTTCTTCCGGTGTCAGGTCACGAAAGGGCACGTTTGTCCTGACACCCATGGTGCGCACGATATCCTTCATCAGCGACCACATCAGCGTTCCCCAGACAACTACAGCTCCCTCATCGATGGTCTTGGAATCATCAGGCACCAGGGCTGACTCATTCACATTTCGGACCACCCCTGTCCCACCGCAGGTCGGGCAGGCGCCGCTGCTGTTGAATGCAAGTTCTTCCGCTCCCGGACCATAAAATTTTACCCCGCATACGGGACAGGTGATTTCCTGCATGGCTGCCACAGAAAGAGAGGGAGGGCAGTAATGGCCATTGGGGCAGCGGTGACTTGCCAGCCGGGAAAACATAAGCCTGAGACTGTTCAAAAGTTCAGAAAGTGTCCCGAAGGTACTGCGGATGCCCGGAACTCCCGGACGCTGGCGCAGCGCAAGAGCCGCCGGCACATATCTGATATCATCCACATCTGCCCGCTCTGCCTGTGTCATCCTCCGGCGGGTATAGGTAGACAGGGATTCCAGATACCGGCGAGATCCTTCCGCATAGAGCGCGCCAAGAGCCAGTGAGGATTTCCCCGATCCCGAAACACCGGCAATCGCTACGATTTCATGGAGCGGGATATCCACATCAATATTTTTCAGGTTGTGGACTTTGGCCCCCCGTACCTCGATATTCCTCGGCAGCCTTTGTATGCTGTGATTTTCTTTCTTCATCATATTCTCCTTCATCTACCCGGGATGACAGCCATTCGTCAAAGTATCTTGATTATACTCTGCCAATGGATGCCATCAGGTCCTGCGCCCTATCCAATAAGCCTTTTCAAGCTCTACCATGATCCCATGGCAGGCTCATGATTTCCGCACGGCGTCATTTCCTTGTATCTTCAATCAAAAGCCTTTCATTGGGATGCGTTTTCGCCCATTTCCAGATATTATTTTTTATCCTCCCATGGTTTCCAGGGCTTTCCTGACAGCGATGGGTCAACAAAAGCATACCTTTCCGGGTCTTTTCCAATTTTTCTGAAATAAGCTTTAATGTCTGTCTCGTGACCGATATCATTAGGCTCATATATCTTCTCTTCACGAATCTCATCCGGAAGATACTGCTGCTTCACCCAGTGGTTCGGATAATTATGGGCATACTTGTAACCAATCCCCCGTCCCAGCTTTTTGGCACCTTTATAACTAGAGTCCTGCAGGTAGGAAGGAATCGGTAGATTTCCTGTCTTCCGGACAATGGCCAGAGCCTTCTCAATGCCAAGATAAGCAGAATTGGATTTGGGAGCTGAAGCGATATAGGAAGCGGCCTGTGCCAAAATGATTCTACCCTCCGGCATGCCAACGCGCTCTACGCCGATTGCCGCCGATGCTGCCACACAGATTGCCATGGGGTCGGCATTACCGACTTCTTCAGATGCAGCTACCAGCATTCTGCGTGCAATATACTTCACATCCTCGCCTGCTTCCAGCATACGAGCCAGATAATAAAGGGCCGCATCCGGATCGGAGCCACACATGGACTCAATAAAAGCAGCAATGGTATCGTAATGATTATCCCCGGTCTTATCGTAGCGGATTGCCTTCTTCTGTATACATTCCTCTGCCACCTCCAGTGTGACATGTATCTTTCCATCACTTCCCGGATCTGTTGTGAGCACAGCAAGTTCTATAGCATTCAGCGCAGCCCGGGCATCGCCATCAGCGATATCCGCCAGAAAATCTGCGGCCTCCTCCGTGATATCAGCATGGTATGGTTTGACTCCCCTTTCTGAAACGAAAGCCCTGTGAATCAGAGTCAGAATATTCTCCTTCGACAGCGGTTTCAGTTCAAAAATTCTCGATCTTGAAAGAAGCGCACCATTCACTTCAAAATAGGGATTCTCTGTTGTGGCGCCAATCAAAATCACCGTGCCGTCTTCTACATATGGCAGCAGATAGTCCTGCTGTGCCTTATTAAACCGATGAATTTCATCAATAAAGAGAATTGTTTTTCTTCCGTAACAGCCCAGATTCTCCTTGGCTCTTGCCACAACCTCCTCCAGATCTTTCTTTCCTGCAATCGTTGCATTCACCTGATGGAAATCAGCGGATGTAGTACCAGCGATGACACGAGCCAGAGTCGTTTTCCCCACGCCCGGCGGTCCATAAAAGATAACCGAACTGATCCGGTCCGCTTTGATTGCGCGGTAAAGGAGCTTATTCTTTCCTATAATATCCTCCTGACCAACCACCTCTTCCAAAGTCTTAGGACGCATCCTGGCAGCAAGGGGAGCCTCCTTTTCTTTCAGGCCTTCCGCTGCATAATCGAAAAGATTCATCTACGTTGACACCACCTTCACTTATCTTCTGTATCACAATGCGGCTCACCATTACAGGCACTGTGATACCAGTCTTCAGACGTTGACTTTACCAGGTACATTTATTATACTTGTTCCATAATAATATGCAAGTACTCAGTTTTTACTTGCTTAGTATCAGAAAGTATACCGGAGGAATGTATGCCATCAGACAATGCATCACAAAAGAATTCTGAACAGAATTATATGAGTTATGAAGAGTATTTGCAGAAAGTGAAAACAGGAATCTTAACGGATAGCGGAAACTGCCCCGTCACCCCTCTCCTTAAAATGCTGCAGGGGAAATGGAAAACCCAGGTTCTCTATGAATTCTGCATCTATGACACCGTACGGTTCGGCGTTCTGAAAAAAGATCTGACCGGTATCACGAACACCATGCTGACAAAGACACTGCGCGAACTGGAAGCCCATGGTCTGATCACCCGCAGGCAGTTTAACGAAATTCCGCCTCACGTGGAATACTCATTCTCTCCTATGGGCAGGGACCTGCTTCCGGTGTTCTATGCCATCATGTGCTGGGGATTTAAGCACGAAAAAGATCTTCCAAAGAGCTGATAAACTCTCCGGAGGATCTTTAACTTCAGAAGCTTCTCACTGAAATCAAAAATCTGAAGGAACAAAAAAACTCCAAACGCTCCCGAGAAATCCTTTAATTTCTGGATGAATCAGTATCTGCCGGGAAGCCGAATCATTTCCTGCTGCATGTACAGAAGAAACATGACCAGTTCATGGAAGAAACAGGCCATCACCCGAAGAATCAGGATACATAATTGTACACAATCGTCCCTATGAAAATAGTAAAAATCCCCGCAAATCTTGAAAAATCAAGATTTGCGGGGATTTGAGCATTTATTCCCATTCAATGATGCTCGGCGGCTTGGAGGTGATGTCGTAGACCACTCTGTTCACTCCGGCCACTTCGCTGCAGATACGGCGGCTCATTTCGTCCAGCACTTCCCAGGGGAAGCGGAAATAATCAGCCGTCATGCCGTCGGAGGACGTATCCCCAATATAAGGAGTTTCCTGACAAAGTAATGCATAAATTTCTTATAAAAGCAGACTGCCCGGAATGGATTCGTGCTTTCCGGCAGACCGCCTTATTTCCGGATCCCCGGCGCATAGCCCTTGTCCGCCGCTTCCACAGCCAGGCCGATTAAACTTTTATGTCCTGTCTTACGAAGCATATTGCTCACATGGAAGCTGACAGTTCGTATGCTGATGTGCAGTTCATCTGCTATTTCCTTGTAGGACAGGTTGCGGCAGACCAGGCGCAGAATATCCAGTTCCCGATCTGTCAGTGTCACCCCCTGGATGCCGAAGGTCACCTGGCCCCGGACATCGGGAAAAATATGCTCCCCTGCCATAGTCTTCTCCAGACAGTCCATAAATTCCCGGGCCGTGCTTTCTTTGTAGATAAAGCTGTCCGCTCCGGCGCTTCGGGCCATTTCCAGAAAGCTGATATCCTGAAATCCGGTCATAATGATGATTTTAGGAGGGTTCTTCCGCTCCTTCAGGCGCTTTGCCAGAATAATGCCGCTGTTCTTTCCCTCCATGCAGATATCCAGGAGAATCGCATCGGGATGAAGCTGGTCACAGACCGGCTCCACCAGCTCTGAAAAGGGCAGGGCACTCACTACCTCAATATGGCTCTGCCCTTCAAAGATTTTGACCAGTCCCTCCAGCAGGATTTTCTGGTCATCCACAATCATAAGCCGAATCATAGACATCCTCCATTTCCAGAAAAGCATTGAACGAATCAGTGTTTCCTTAAGGTAATCACAAAGTGCGGAGCAGTCTTATACTGAAGGTCTGCTCCCAGATTCCGGGCGCACTGTTCCATGGCCCTGAGGCCGGTTCCCCGCCGAAGAGGGCCTTTTAATCCCCTGCCATCATCGACAATCGTAAGGGCTGTCTCTCCGTCCCTGCCAAAGGTCACTGTTATGGATCCGGCCTGCCCGTGGAGAAGTGCATTGGTGAGGGCTTCCCGTATGATATGAACAAATTCTCCCGCCCGAAAGGTATCATCGGGCAGAGCCCCCTTTTGAATGACCGAGACCCCCAGTCTGCCATAAGCAGCAATGAGTGCATCCAGTTCTTCCTTCGGGTCTGCCATTCTGTCCTCTCGCAGATCTGCCATCATGTCTTCCAGGCTGGGAAGAATGGTGCTGTAATCGCTGATATTCTGATTATTCAGGAGCCGCTGCAGGATGGTAATGCGCTGCCCTAATATATCATGGATTTTATAGCGCAGATTTTCCATAGTCTTCCGTGTCTGCAGTTCCACCATGTTTCCGAGTGCATCTTTCACCGCCGCATTCCGCTCCTTCAGCACCCGGTTTTTTTCGTCCAGCTCCTGGTTCAACCGATAGAGGTCCGTCACATCGGATGCAGTAATCTGCCAGCCGGACTCACTGCGAAAGTGGATGGGATGGCGCTGCAGGAGCCAGGCCTCTCCGGACTCCAGGATGAAGAGCATATCCGGCCCGTGGCGCTCCATGGAAAGACCCGGCCTGCCGTCACAAAGGGGCAGCAGGTGCCAGAAAATATTGCCATTGCGAACTACCGTGCCAAGAATCTTCTCCATCACCTCGTACATGGTGAAATTTACAAGCACCGGTTCCCCTTTTTCCTGACTGATGAGAAGGCCCTCATCCAGGCAGTCCACCGCCGTCTGGATGGAGCGGGCCGTGAGCTGCTGCCGGTAACGGCCATAAGTTTCAGGGAAAAGGCGCAGCAGCCGCCATGCCAGGAAGGCCAGGGAAAGGGCCACGGACCAGGGCAGGATGTCATCAAATACAGGCCATAAAAGAAGGGAAGCCCCTAAAATCCACAGGCTCCGGGCCCGTCGGTCACGAAACCAGTACAGAGCACTCAGCGTACCCGCCAAAACTGCAGCCCACCGCCAGATATCGGTGCCGTGGGCATAAACGATACCATCCCTGCCGTCCGTAAAAATTTCATAGAACACCGCCATAACTGCCAGAAGCAGGATAAGACTGCTCCCTTCCAGACATTTCCGTCCCAGATGGCTGAATTCCGCCTGGGGCATGAGGAAATAATAAAGGACGCTGTTCACCAGGAAGAGAAGCATGGAAACAACAATGAAAAGCAGGATTTCCCAGGAAGGAAGTGTGTATAAGTTAACCATAATGTTTCCCTCCTATGTGAATGAATCGGTGCTTTCCCTGGAAAGCCGAACCGTGAGTCTTGTGCCATAGCCCGTGTCATCACATTGCACAGAAACATCATACTCCGACAGAGCCTGCCAGGAAGCAGGGCGGGTTTCTCCTTCTTTTTCTTCCAGCACTACGGAAAAAATCCAGTCCTTCTCCGTCTCTTTGAACTGACAAAGCCAAAAAGCTTCTCCCCGGGCCAGCACCTCTTCTCCCACATCCTCGAAAATATCATAGAGGGTCAGGGCTGCCTGCACCGGCAGATTTCCCTTCAAATCAAAGCCCACAGAGCCCCGGAGCCCGGCCTTTTCCAAATATCGCCAGGATTCCTCCGCCGCCATAGCCAGTTCCCGGGCATCCAGCATGCCTGCCTCCTTTCCCTGCAGAAGAAGGATACATCGCTTTTTCAAATAGCAGGCCAGAATATGAAGACGGCTGATGACTGCATCGGTGTGGGGCCCGGGCTTTGCGGTCTTCAGATAAGCCAGCCTGTGCCGGATGGCCGGCTGCTTGCGGGCAATGATTTCCTCCAGTTCTCTGTAAACTCTAAGGGTGACACCCTGCTCAATCGCCTGACGGCGGATATCACTAAGACAACTGAGGAGTTCATAGGACCAGTTCAGATCCTGGTTGAGACGTTCCAAAAGAGCCTGCCGCCGACGCAGAGGGCCTACATCCCTGTACCAGCGCACCAGGCCGCCGGAAATGGGCATGGACTGCACTTCAAAGTCCTCTCCCCGCAGCGGAGCCGTGCCACTGGATGCATAGACCAGGTGCCCGTCATGATCATAGAGCTGCATGGCCAGGCTGGAATGGCGGAAAAAGTCTATGTACCCCTCATTGGCCGGGACGAATTTTCCCCTTGTCACCAGTTCCAGCCAAAGAAGAACAGTCCAGATCGTCACCAGCACCAGCTCCGATGGCTGGAAAGGGGAACCAGGCAAAGCATACCCGACCACATAGATTCCATATCCCACCACAACGGCCAGGGGCAGGATCATCCGGGCGGGATGGCTCACCTTCCGGGAGAGGGAGGTATAACAGAGCACGCCATTCACAGCCAGAAGCTCCATGCCATAGACAGCAGCCAGGATGAAATACAGGGGCCCATAGCCATGACGGCTGTAAGCCGCCGCCAGACCAGCAGGCAGCGTAAAGACCAGCTGGTGGAAATCATTGGTCATCACCAGGAAGGCAAGAAGCAGATTTCCTGCGAAGATTCCCTTCATCCACCGGGGACAGGGCCTTGTAAGAAAGGCATAGGAGGCGCTGTAGCCGATCCATAGAAGAAAAGAAATCAGGATACCATAGAAAAGATAATAGCTGTACCAGATATAGCGTATGCCGTCATTCATGAAATCGGGCAGGCTCAGTTTGATTTCCCGGAAAAGTATCCAGCAGCACAGGGTAATGATGACCCCCAGATAGGCCCGGCGAACCTGGGGCTGCAGCACCTGCCGCCTGAGGCGTCCGCCCCAGAGGATGACAAAGAACAAAGTTACCGTATACCAGACCATATGACTGAAACCGGTGAGGATGGTGGGCCGGCAGCTTTGGAAAACATGATTGGTAATCTGCCGTGGAATATCATCGCCGGCCTGCAGAAAGGCTTCCGCATCAGAAACGAAGCGGGCCCCGGGCGGCGGGGAGAGAGCATATCCTGCGCCCTCCAGCGCCTCCGACAATTTTTGGCTGTCAAAGGATAAAGACTCCTTAGCCAGAAGTCCCTTCCTGAACGCCAGAGTTCCTTCCTCAGGGACTACCGGATGTACAGGAATGCCCTGTCTCTGCCACTCACGGACCTGGTAATCGAACAGCACATAAACATCCGCGGAAGGCCGATTTTCTCCTTCCTCCATAGAAAGCCGCCCATCCTCCTGAAGCTGCCTCAGTAGTTCCACCCCTGCCCTGCCGGATAGATCTCCTTTCAGCCCATAGCTCATGGCCTGTATGAAGAAGAGCCGGGCCGGATTGGTGCCGGTCACAGCCAGGGACAAAGGAGCGGAAGAGAGACTCTGCCATCCTGTAACCGGTACCGGGCAGCTGTCTGATACAGCCAGAACTACGGTGGCCGTATACTGAGGATACCACTGATAGGAGGCGCGGCTGCCTCCCTGCAGCACTGCCGCCTGTACATCGTAAGCTTCTACAGCCTGTACATCATCTTCCGGAAGATGGTGCAGCAGCTGGGATGACGGAATCCCCTGCACCTTTGCCCCTCTTTCAGAAAGAATGCGGCCATAGCTTTCTCCTTCGTCATGGTTGTACAGGATAACTGCTCCCGAGACCGCCGTAAGTGCGGACAGCCAGAAGAGAAGGCCAAGCCATAAAAGTCTGATCCATTTCCCCATAGCCCTCACCTGCCCCCGGGGATTCTTGAA
The DNA here is from genome assembly GCF_928721695.1 of Dialister succinatiphilus. NCBI lineage: Bacteria > Bacillati > Bacillota > Negativicutes > Veillonellales > Veillonellaceae > Dialister > Dialister succinatiphilus. The sequence continues at coordinate 49,935 of NZ_OV788641.1, forward strand.
AGAAGGATGCATCGAATAATTGTTACCTTCATTATAGCATAAGAGCCCCATACCAGAACAAAAAAGGAACGGCAGCAGGAAGTATCCTGTGCGGTTCCTTTATTTATTTACGATTTTATTTGCAAAGATGATAGTCCTTTTGCCCCTTCTTAACCAAAGGCTTCTTTACGGCCTGTGTTCACATCATAGCTGTCCTGCAGCATCGCTTCAGCGTCATCGATATTCCCTGTCCAGGGACCCGCCGCTGTTTCCGGATGCATGACGAACCAGGCAACGGACTGGCCGGAAATCTGGCGGCTATACCATTTTTTATTTCTCTTTTTAAGTCCGTCATGATCCGGTGTCACTTCATACACAACAGGGATGTCTTCACTTTCCGGAGGACGTACCAGGATTTCCAAAAGACCATTGCCGTCAAGGTCAGTGACCGCAAATTCCCGTACCGGTTCCCCGTCCATGGGATAAACCTTTTTCCAGTTCTTTATAAAAATGCGGATCTGCTCAGCTTCCGCACCACCATCGCCGGGACAGATTGTATTCCCTTCGTCCCAGGCCCGGGACGAAGCTCCCATAAGGCAGGCCGCCATCAGTCCCATGAGCAGTATCTTTCCAAATCTCATAGTGAACCTCCCGGATTTCTTTCCAAATGCCCACTGTACCAGAAAAGCACTGATTCATTCGCAGAGTATGCCTTTATAAAAATTTTGATGCACCACTTCGTCAGGAGATTCTTAAACAGTCTGCTATTCGCGTCATCATATTCCCTGGATTGCACCCAAATTCAAGAATGAAAGGCTGCAACGATTTAATCAGCGTGTCCCCGGAGGCCCGAGTACCACCGGCACCCATGATGATCCGGCCCCCGCAGGCACAGTGACCATAAGAATGGAGTAAACAGGATGGAATATCAGAATTTACCGCCGCCTCCTCCATGGCCGGCATCGGTGCTGTCATTCTTCTTTGCTTTAGGTGTACGGATGACATTCATATAGAGGAAAGTGTCTTCCTTATCCAGCAGCTCGAAGCTCTCTCTGTCCAGGTACGTATTCGCCTCCGGCGCAGGCACCACGTTGCTCATACCGCGGATGAGGCCGGCGCGGATGAAGAAGCCGCAGGCCCCGCCTATGGCCAGGGCGATGGCCAGGGCCAGCGGGCTGAAGCCGCTTTTCGGATCATAGGCTTTCCCGTTTTCTTCGTAATAAGCCAGCTGTTCTCCCACGCCCCGGGCATAAGCCGTAAAGGCTCCGGCATAATCACTCTTTTTGAGAGCGGGCAGGAATTTTTCTTCCAGCGCCGGAATGCCCTTTGCATCGGTAATCCGTTCCTTCATGGCCTTGTCAGTGGCAATGTAGTAATCCCTTGTATCCATGGCCAGGACAAGAACCATATTACCCTTTTTCCCATCCTTGAAAGTACTGTCCAGAAGCTTGTTGGCATAGTCTCCGATTTTCATTTTGTTCGTAGAAGGCACAGTGATAATTGCCATTCCTACACCGTAACGCTTTTCCACATCCTGCAGTTCTTTCATGACAGCAGTGCGTTCGGAGGTCTGCAGAAGCTTTGCACCGTCATGGAGTCCCAAAACGTCGGATGCCGCTGCAGTGACAGTGAGGAAAAGAGCCGCCAGAAACATAAACAGTGGTAACACATATTTCTTCATGCCTCTCCCCTCCTTACACAAACATTCTGACAAGGAAATAGAATACAGCGGTTAGTACAGCGGTGCTGCCGGCCCAGTACAGATTGGCCTTATTCTTATCCCAGGGAAGGCTGCCCACCATTTTTCCTGTCTGGCCGTTCATCATGAATGTATAGGGCTTGTCCTCATAGCGGGTGGTTAGTATCCACACCGGAGCCATGGCGTAGGAAACGCTGCCTTCGCCCTTGTTAATCACATCGTTCACCAGCTCGCGGCGCATGTATCCTTCTACCGTATCCTCCAGAACACCTACGGCACTTTTGCGTACCCGCTCATCAGCCCGGGGTGCGGCGGCTTCCGCATCCACATCGTACTTGTCGGCCAGGCAACCTGCCATGTAGGCACTGCTGAAGGGTTTGAGATCTCCGTAATCGTAGGGCTCGATGCTCTCCATATAGGTATCGTCCATTTTATTGCTGCCATCCACAGGAATCCGCCGGAAACGCATTTTTCCTCTGCGGTCGCAGCGATACACGTTCGTTTCCGTGACCCGTTCATCCTGGGTTTCATAGACCGTATCCGACTCCGCCTTGAATTCCGCCGACGCCGTCACTTCCGAATCAAAAAGCCAGAAAGGCACATACATGGGCTGGATGGATTCCACCCGGTTGCCTGCAGTAAAGGCTTTGGGCAGGAGCCATCTGCCTTTGTAAAACTCCTTCAGCTGAGCCACCGCATCTTCCTTGGTCTTCTTGAAGGGAATGACGAAATCCGGTTTCAGCATACCGTTAAACCGGCTGGGCAGCATGACCGGATTACCGCAGTAGCAGCATTCCGTGGCCATGGTGTTGCCGTCACTGACGATTTCCGCGCCGCAGGAAGAGCAGGTAAATGCTTTCATGGCAGCTGCTTCCTCTTCGCTCCATTCACCGCCTGCGCCTTCCGTATGCCATTTGGCCTCCTTTGCCGCCTGGGCTTCCGCCGCCATTTTTTCCTGCTTTGCAAAAATCTCTTCGATTTTAGCAGTCTCGAATTCCGTATCGCAGTACGGACAGGTCACTTTGGCGGCGCCGGGGGAAAATGACAGAGGACCGCCGCAGTTCGGACATGTATAGCCTACAGATGTATTGGCCATATTCCTCACCTCATTTCATGGACTACTGTCTGTCTTTATCGTCAAAAGGATCACCGCACCGGGGGCAGAATTTCGGCGGATGATGAGGATCCTCCGGCTGCCAGCCGCACTTGTCACACTTGAAGAGCGGAGCTCCTGCCGGCTTCGGACTGCCGCATTCCATGCAGAATTTCCCCTGATTCACTGCGCCGCAGCCAGGGCAGACCCAGCCCTTTTCTTCCTTCTGTTCCGGTTTTGTCTTTCCGCAGTTCATGCAGAATTTTCCTGTATTGCCCGTCTGTCCGCACTGGCAGGTCCAGGCACCTTCCGCCGGCTTGGGTTCCGGCTTCCTGGCACCGCAGCCCGGACAGAATTTGCCCTGGTTCACAGTGCCGCACTGAGGACAGGTCCAGCCGCCGGCAGCAGATCCTTCTGCTGCCCGGGCTTCCGCCTCCGCGCGGGCCGGCTTATCCATAAGCTTCTGCCGGTCCATCATCTCCTGCCTGCGGGTCATCTCATCGAGTTCCTTCTGCCGCCTCATAAATTCCTGCTGCTGAGCCATCTGCTGATACAAGCCGGCTCCTGCGTTTCCAGCCATATTCATATTCATAAAGCCGAAAGCCGCGCCGCCGCCCCCTTCATTCTGGGCAGCCATACGCATGGAATCACTGGTGGAATCGGCCATGGCGCCCATGGCCATCGAAGGATCGGCAAAAGTCTTGCTCATCTGCACTTTCTGAATCTTCGCTTCATCCTCCTCATTGGCCTTGATACTGTTAATGCCGAAGGACACGATTTCCAGACCCCGGAGCTCCCGCCAGCGCTTGGACAGCACATCATTCAGGGCATCGGCGATTTCGAAAGTCCGCCCCGGCAGCTCCACATAGTCAATGCGCTGGGCACTCAGTCTGGCAAAGGCCGGCTGCAGCGCGTTCAGAAGCTCCGACTTCAGCTGGCTGTCGATCTGACTGCGGTCAAACACATCCGCTGCATTTCCGACCACACCCGTATAGAAAAGCACTGGGTCCACAATGTGGTAGCTGTATTCGCCGAAGCAGCGCAGACGGATGAGCAGAATCTGCCCCGTATCGGGATCTTTCATTTTGAAGGGGATTTCCTGAGGCGTGCCGTACTTGTTGCCAAGGATTTCCTTCATATTGAAATAGTAGACCCGCTGATCCTTTCCTGTGTCGCCGCCAAAGGTGAACCGTTCCTTCATCTGGCCCCACATATCTTTTATGCCCTGCTTCAGGGTGCCGGTGAAAATGGAAGGTTCTGTGGATTTGTCATAAATGTATTCCCCCGGTTCGCTGCATACATCCACCACCTTGCCGGACTCCACTATCATCATGCACTGGCCGCTGTTGACGGCGATTTTGGAACCGTTGGAAATAATATTGTCTTCTCCGCCGGTATTGGAACTGCGATTATGGGAACTGGTCCGCTTCTGCCCCTTCATCATAAGAATGTTGGCGGGCATGCTGTCGCAGTAAAAAAACTCCTTCCACTGGTCGGCCAGTACGCCGCCGGCGGCACCCATGGCTGCTTTGATCAAACCCATAATACTTACCTCCTTTTCACTTCCCTATTGATTAGGAATCAATAAAATCAGCTTTCCTTTCATATATAGAATAGCTGATTACGAAATAAAAAAATACCTGTAATTTACTACAGGTTATGAATCCATAGGGATTAAACATAGGATTTTGCAGTTTATACACACGCAAAAAAGCATGACCTCCATTCGGCGCTGCCGATGAGGTCATGCTTTCTGAATTATTCAAATTATTCCCATTCAATGGTGCTCGGCGGCTTGGAGGTGATGTCGTAGACCACTCTGTTCACTCCGGCCACTTCGTTACAGATACGGCGGCTCATTTCGTCCAGCACTTCCCAGGGGAAGCGGAAATAATCAGCCGTCATGCCGTCGGAGGAGGTGACGGCGCGGATGCCTACGGTGTAGTCGTAGGTTCTTTCATCGCCCTGTACGCCTACGGAACGGATAGCTGCGGGGAGGATGGCGAAGGACTGCCAGATATCATTGTAGAGACCATGCTGTTTAATCACATCTCTTACGATGAAATCAGCACGGCGGAGGATATCCAGCCGTTCCGGTGTGATTTCGCCGATGATACGGATAGCCAGGCCCGGTCCCGGGAATGGCTGACGATTGACCACTTCTTCCGGCAGGCCCAGCTGACGGCCCAGTTCGCGGACTTCATCCTTGAAGAGTTCACGGAGCGGTTCAATGAGCTGGAATTTCATATCCTTCGGAAGTCCGCCCACATTGTGGTGGGATTTGATGGTGGAAGCGGTGGCGGTACCGGACTCTACCACGTCGGGATACAGGGTGCCCTGTACCAGGAATTTCACGTCTTCCAGCTTATTGGCTTCTTCCTGGAAGGTATGAATGAATTCAGCGCCGATGGTTTTACGCTTCTTTTCCGGTTCGGTGACACCCTTTAAAAGGGACATGAAATGCTTGGATGCGTCGATGTGCACCAGTTTCATATTGAACTTATTCTTGAAGGTATCTACCACCTGTTCTGCTTCGCCGAGGCGGAGGAACCCGTGGTCTACGAAGACGCAGGTGAGCTGTTCGCCGATAGCCTTATGCACCAGCACGGCTGCTACAGAGGAATCTACGCCGCCGGAGAGAGCACAGATGACGTTGTGCTTGCCAACCTTTTCGCGGATGTTTTCTACAGCAATGTCGATGTAGTTGCCCATGGACCAGCCGCCTTTGCATTCGCAGATTTTAAAGAGGAAATTCTTCAGCATGGTGGTACCTTCCGGTGTGTGAACCACTTCCGGATGGAACTGTACGCCGAAGAAACGGCGGGCTTCATCGGCCATGGCTGCGGTAGGAGTCAGGTCAGTATGACCGGTGAGGCCAAAGCCGGCGGGCATATCGGTCACTGCGTCGCCGTGGCTCATCCATACAGCGGTCTTTTCGGAAACGCCTTCAAAGAGGGCGCTGCTGCCGTTGCGATAAAAATCAGTATGGCCGTATTCATGCTTTTCAGGCTTCGATACTTCGCCGCCCAGTTCCTTAGCCATGAGCTGCATGCCGTAGCAGATGCCCAGAATCGGTACTCCTGCTTTGAACACGCCGGGATCCACCTGGGGTGCATTTTCAGCATTGACACTGGATGGGCCGCCGGAGAAAATAATGCCCTTCGGATTTTGGGCAAGGATTTCCTCAGCACTCTTGTTGTATGGCAGGATTTCGCAGTAAACGCCGCATTCGCGGACACGCCGTGCGATGAGCTGGGCGTACTGGCCGCCAAAGTCAACAATCATAACAATTTCCTGATGTTTCATCTGTTTCCTCCTGTGGAGACAATATCAGTAACGTAAACAATGTATTCCTTATTATATCACATTTGAAAGGCGGCTGGCGCCGCAGGTTGGCCGCCTGACGGCGGCGGGTTGTGTAGCAGGGTTGTGTTCGCTGACGCTCAGGGGGAAGGTGGCGGCTTTGGCGATGAATTTTATATGCTGCCAGAGGCAGCGAAAACCGTAAAACCGGGCTTCGCCCGATGGAAATGCACCCCTTTGGGTGCTGCGCACCACTTCCCCCGGAGGGGGAAGTTTATTCACTGCTCAGTCTTAAGCTAACTTAAGTAACTCTATGTTTTTCATAGAGCAAATCTCCCCCTCCGGGGGAGACGCCGCCGCAGGCGGCAAAAGGGGTGCATTTCCAATGTGTAGACCCTGCAGAGGGTCTACAAGTCGGGCAAAGTTGGTCCTTTGCCTGCACAAAAAAGGACCTTCCTATGAATTGCCCGACCGATGCCAAAGGCGCGGTTGTATGGTTTTCCAACGCCCGTCAGGGCGGTTTGCCTGTTTTTCTCGGGCTAAAGCCCGGTTGTCTGGTTTTTACCAGCTCACTAGTGCACTAACCCACTAAAGCTGTTTTCTACAAACCGGCGGCGAAGCCGCCCACCACAACCCTCGCGCCAGCGGCGCGTCAATCTTCAGAACCCTGAGAACCTTCGGCCCACAGGGCCGTCAACCCTCACGCCCGCCAGGGCGTGTCACGGCAGCCCTGTTTCATTCCGCCTCAAACAGGGGCAGCGGTTCCAGATAGATAATGTCCTTCCGCTTGGCAGCATCCCCTTCTGCCAGAATGGCTGCTTCACCCACCACATGGGCCCCTGCCTTTTCAGCCAGCTGTTTCATGGCCTTCATGGATCCGCCGGTACTGATGACATCATCCACCAGGAGCACATTTCTTCCCTTCAGGAGTTCCACATCCGTATCCATAAGGTAGAGACGCTGTTTACCGGCAGTGGTAATGGATTCATCTTCCACCCAGATGGGATTTTCCATATAGGCTTTCACTGATTTTCTGGCTACGATATACTTCTTCATGCCCAGCACACTGGCCAGCTCGTGAGCCAGAGGGATACCCTTTGTTTCTGCCGTCATGATGATATCCGTATCTTTGGGCACTCTGGAAGCCAGTTCTTTGGCACAGTTTTCAACGATTTCCGTATCTCCCAGGATGACAAATCCCGCAATAGCCAATTTGTCGGAAATATTCAGAATGGGAAGCTGCCTTGTGCAGCCGGCTACATGAAGTTCGTAATGTCTTTTTGCCATCATACACCTCGAAAAAAATAATGTATATCCTTTATGTAATATCCACCTGTGGCGGCGGAGTCGATGTAATTTCCACCTTCGGCGCTTCCGTAATGGTTACGGTCACTTGGTCGGCATCGTCATTCCCCTTCTGGACGCTGCCCTTTTCCTTCACCCCGTTTTGTGCGGGCGGAGCCTGTACATCCATCAGGGGAATCGCATCATCGGGCGCTGTTTTTCCCGGATTGTCCTTCTTTGTCTCCATGATCTGGTCAATTTCACCGGACAGCCGGTCACGGGTACTGTCATCGGTCATGGCCTGTCTGATGAAATACACGGTCAGCGCTGCGGGATCCTCCGTATTGGAAGGGATTTCCCGCCAGCGCCCATCCTGTCCCAGGGCCCAGGCCTTTCCATCCACGCTGTAGCGTACATGAATCCAGCTCTCCGTATAGGTTTGAGCAGACTTCACATCTACTATTTTCACCTTTGCCTGAAGACCATCTTCAAAGACATCCTCCACCGTCAAAGTAGATAAATCAAGAAAAAGGCCTGTAGCACCGTCGTTATAAATACCACCGGTATTCTGTATCATAGGATAGGTCTTGTCCCCATTCAGGTAATAAGGCTCAAAAGCTTCGGCCATCCCTCCCCAGGAAAAAGCCAGAGAGACCCCTAAGACCAGTGCCCACTTTTGAAATCTCTTCAACCCTTATCATCTCCTGTCTGATTCAATACCTATTATATTGTACAATAAATTTGTCTGATTGAGTACTGATTTCATAGAGGAATATGAGGTGGTAAGGAAAAGGTGCAAAGGATGTCGGGTACCAGAAAGCGGCGGAGAACAGGGCCATCAGTTCTCCTTAAATTTTCGGACCTATCTACAGGGCTTCGCCCAGCTCCTTGCATAGGAAGGAGCCTGCGCTGCGGAAATCCCCTTGTGTCATCAATGCTGCATGGCGAAGTGCCAGAGTCTCCTTCCTCTGGAAACCATGCGGCCAGCGGATAGCCGATAGCGGACCACTCCTCCGGCTCACGAATCAAAAAAATCGGCGTCCCTTCCTAAGGAGGGGATGCCGATTGGTTATGGCTGTTATTAAGCTCCCAGTTCGTCCAGCAGTTCTTCCGCTGCGTCTACAGACTCCTGAATCTCAGGGCGCACAGTGGCGTCATCATTAAGGAAACGAACTTCCGAAAGGGCGCGGATGAGACGGGCAATCTGAGCTGTGCGGCCGATTAAGATTTTCTGGGCTGGAGAGTATTTCTTCCAGTCATTGCCAGCATCATTCTGAATGGATTTGATATCTTCAATGCCATCTTCAAAGTAATCGGACAGGTCGAGGAGCGCATCTTCCGCTTTTCTGGCTTCGTGGCGGACCAGCTGCATGCGGATGCACATGTTCTTCACATCCTTCTGGAATTCCTGAAGACGGGCGCTCATATCCTTCAGGGCATTCACATCTTCTGTTCCCCCGGTCACATCCAGTCCTTTGATTTCCGGTACCTTGGCATACTGGTCCAGCACGCCGGCGCCAAATCCGACAGCGTCCACCGCACCTGCCAGGGTGACCACACTCATGGCTTTAGCGGACAATTTTTCCATTTCCCGCCAGTTCTTTCTTTCCTTGTTGAAATGTTCCAGTCCTGCCAGCGTATCGCAGTCGTGGAAATCCACATTTTTCAGCTGGGCAAAGAGACTGGTGAATTTTTTCATATCGCCGGACATGAGGGTGATTCTCACACGGTCCAGCTCTCCCAGTTCATCCTGGGCCCTGACCTTGGCCCGGTTGATTCTTTTCGTAGCCCTTCTTCTGGCCCTTTCCACTTCGCCGTTGATGCTTTCCGGACGGGCAGAATTGGAATTACCGCTGACTGCCCCTGCAATCATGCGCAGAATAAAAGAAATCGACATGACTCGTTCCCCCTTCAATCAGTATGATCTATCGAAACCGGGAAGCACTGATAAGTGAAATACATAAAGGAAACAGGAATGAAAGAGCCGCCTGCAGATATACATCTGCCTACAGCTCTTCCTCATGATTTCCAGGAAATAAACCAGCGATTCCCTATATATCTATATATGATTATAACATATAAAAAGTTTCTATGGAAAAAGAATCGCACTCACTGCCATATCCTGTGCTTTCAGGCATCCCGGAAAGCCAGTGCCTTCTTTGCCTTTTCGATAGCCTTTTCGCTTTCCTCACTCACTTCTCCTTTGTCATTCAAGAGATGGGGGAAGAGGATGGTAATGAGCTGGGCGCACTGGATAGCCCGGGCCACCTGCATCTTTTCAGACTGGGAATAGCGGTTCCAGTCTTCTCCTTTTCTTTCCAGAATGGTTTTCAAATCATCAATGCCGTCTACGAAATAATCATGAAGATCATTGAGGCAGTCTGCCTCTTCCCTGGCCTTCCGGCCAATTTCATCGATGGAGGCAGTGAGTTTTCTCACATGGTTCTGATAATTCTTCAACTCTTCGATGAGTTCATGAATGTAGGTCATATCCATGCTGTGGAAACGTTTATTGTCGATATTCACCTTCGGAAGGATAGCAAAGCTGTCCAGGATACCAAATCCCAGAGCCATGGGAGAATAAGCAGCAGCACTTACCGCTTCCAGGCTGGCAATCTTATCTGCCCGTGCAATCATGTCATCGACCTTAAAGCCTTCTTTCAGGAAGCTTTCAATTCCCGGAAGGCCTTCGCAGTCCTTCATGTTAAAATTGCGAATCATGGCGCAGTACTTGGTAAATTCTTCCATATGGCTGGAAGTAGCGGATACCTTGGCCCGGTCCATTTCACCGATTTCATACTGGGCGCGGCTGCGAAGGCGAAGCAGTCTTCTCCTTACACGACGGAATGCTTTATGAAGCTCACCCTCCAGATCCTTGATATAGGTTGGATCCTGAATTTTCCCATCTTCCATTGCCTGAAGAACCTGAAGAACATAAGTTATAGTCATATCAATTCCTCCTTTGGACTATCGGAAACCCCACCCGCGGGGATTTGGACCATGAATCAGCACAATAACAGAAACCCGTTTCTTCTTCATCCGTCACGGCTCTCTTCCTCCTGCCTTTTCGCAAGGCCTTTTCTTACACCATTAATTATACACCATTAGAAAAAGACAGATTTTATAAAAACCTTTTTTCATTACAGAAAAAATTTATAAGACGCAACAGAAAAGAAAGGGCTCTGAGGACTCTGAAGGTTCAAAAGGGACGTTTGACGCCAGCTCTGTAGACAAGGGGCTTCCGTTTCTTAGGATTGACGTCCCTATGGGGCTGAGGGCTATCGATAGCTCTTCGGACAATCATGATAAAGTCATCGTTCGGGTCTTGCATTTGTCTTACCATGGCTGCATGACAAAGCGCCAAAGCCCCTTTTACAGAGAGGAGCTTTGGCGTCGGAGGATAGCTGGATTTTCGTAGAAAATCCGAGACCCCAAAGAGGCCTGATAATTTTAAGGTGTCCCGGGTTATGGGATTTCCTTTCCAATCCTGATCCCGCCATGAACCGCTGCCTTCATTTACCATTTTCCCACAAAGGGCACCCATACCCACATGAGGAACACATAGAAGGCGCAGCCTGCCAGAAGGCCCACCAGGGCGCCGTTGATACGGATGCCTTCCAGTTCGCTCCATACCTTGGATTCCACAAATTCATTGAGCTCCCAGTCTGTGAAGTTTTCCAGCACTTCCGTCATGGCAGGAGCCAGCCAGCCGTGTTCATAGGAGATGATTTCCACGGCCAGGTCTCTGGCGAATCGGTCCATTCGTTTTCGGAAGCCCTCGTCATGGCCGGCGGCCGTAATAGCGTGGTGCAGGGCATTTTCCAGCTGGGGAACCAATTTTTCATGGAAGGCCCTGCCTTCTCCCCATTCTTCCATGAAACGGTCCACCGCCTCTTCCACTTTATCTTCCACCGGAAAGGAAGCGAAGAGGATCCTGCCGAAATCTCCCAGTGCTCTTTCCGTGGCCTCTTCTTCCAGGAACCGTCTCACCATGCTGTCCCAACCGGAAAGGAGGGTCTTGCGGAAGGGATTGTCTTTTTCCTTCCAGGTTTCTATTTCTTCCCCCAGGGCATCCATGGCAGAGTCCGCCAGACTGTCGTAGTCTATGGCACCGAAAAATTTTCCAAGACCGTAGGCCAGAGAGCCGAAGAATCCCTTTTCTTCCTTATCCCCCTTTTCTTCCAGGAAACGGGCCAGGGCCTCTCTATTTTTCTCGTCTCTGGTCCTTTTTTCCGCTTCCTCCAGAATTTTGTCAAGCCACTCTTCTCGATTCATTTCAGAAAGAATTTTCTCTTTAGCAAAGGCAGTAAAGGAAGCGAGCTTCTTTTCTCCTTCCCTTCTTGCCATGGAGGCGGCATCGTTTTTATGGGCTTTGACAAAGGAAACGAACCAGGTCCCTGCTTTTTCCGCCAGATTTCTTTCCAGGCCTTTCCGATTTTCTTCTTTTTCAAGACGGCTGAACACCAGACGGGAAGCAGAAAAAGTTTCCACTTTTTTCAGCATGTTTTCTCTGGAAAGGAGGGTGCTGTTGACCTCGCCCAGCTTTCTGATAATCCGCTTTCTGCTTTTGGGGATAAGCCGTCCCACCGGCAGATGGAAGGGCCGCCGGAAAAGGGCTTCCACCGCAATGTAGTCCGCCACGCAGCCGATGAAGCAGGACTGGGCCAGGAAATAGAGCACAGAAAGCCAAGTCTCTTTCTGCCAGGGACTCCAGCGGCTTAGGCAAAAGGTGAGAAGGAAAAGAAGGAAAGCGGCTGCCATGAGAAAGTTGGCCCGCTGATACCGTTTCATACCATCACCCCCGCTGCAAAAAAGGCAAGTCCCAGCAGAGCACCGAAGAGGGAGCCGTTCATTCGGATGGCCGCCACTTCTTCCGCCGCCGCCTCCTCTGCAAGGCGGGCCATGGCACTTCCGTCGTACTGGGAAAGCTTTCTTTCTACCACCGATGATACAGCCTCATGGATTTTCTTTACATGGGGCAGCGCCAGGGAGAGGAGCCAGGCGTCGAAGCGGCGCCGTTTTCCCTCATCTTCCATCATGTTTTCAGCGTACAGTAGGATTTTCTCCGCCAGAAGGCCTGCCAGCTCTTCATGATGGGCCTGCCATTCACCCAGAAAGAAATCCTTTCCTTTCTCTTCCAGCACTGTTTCTGCCATATGAGAAATTTTCCGGTTCAGCTCCTGTTTCCAGGAGCTGTCGTTAGAAAGTCTTTCCAGCAGGCTGTCATACTTTTCGCCCAATGCCTTTCTTACCTCGCTGTCCTCATGAGTCAGGGTATCTGCCAGGTCAAAAATCTTTTTCTGAATGCCTTTGATGAATTCCTCATCCCTGTCCTTTACGGCCTTCCGGAAGAGCCGGTGAAAATTTAAAGGACCATAAGCCTCATAATGCTCCCAGGCGGCATGGTAAATGTGTCCTATTTCTTCTAAAGTAAACTCATCCTGCAGAAAATGGCGCACTTCCTCTGCCAGGGCCTCCGAAAGGGCTTCTTTTTTCTCATACTTTTTAAAGGAAAGCATCACCGACGCCAGGATGGCAGCCCAGTCGATGGCAGGCAGCAGGGCGGAAAAGCTCTTTCCTGCCATCTGCCACAGCCATTCTTCATGGAGGGAGGAAAAAGCAGTTTCCAGACCGTCGGTCAGAATGCGGCTGAGTTCCTGCCGATGCTCCTTCAGCCAGCGCTCCACTACTGCTGACGGCACATGGTTCACCAGCAGCCTCTTCAGCCGCCGTTCAGAGAGGATTTCCTCCGTCACCATGTCTTTGGCCATGGCCACGATTTTATCCCGGCTTTTGGAGATGAGGCTGGTCCGAAAAGGTACGCCCAGGGGCTTTCTGAAAAGAGAAGTGACGCCAAACCAGTCTGCAAAGCCGCCTACGGAAGCGGCAAAGGAAAGGTGAAACAGGGCTCCTGCAGCCAGACTGCTTTCCTGGAAAGGCGCCGATGCCAGGGCGGCGGCAATGGAAATGCCCAGTATGCCGTCAGCCATCGTTTTTTTACGCATAAATCCTCCTTTCAGGAATCCAAAGTAAACACAGATGTATCCATAAATGAGCCAAGAGAAGAAACCCCATGCTCCAATGGCACCAGCGTCACCCACTCTCTTGTCATTTCGACCGCAGCCGGTCAGCCACCAATAGGAAAGCCTTTTATTGGGTAGGCTGGAGGCCAGCTTCGGCTGCCTTGGAGACTCCATGCAGAGTCTCCACAGAGTGGAGAAATCTCCCGCCCCCAATGACACCAGTGCCTCCCCAGGGCCTCCATGTTTCAATCAGCCCTTTCCTCGATTTCTTCCATGATGTTCCGGATTCTTTCCGCATTATCCCGATTCCCGGCGGCCCTGTTCAGCGCCAGGCACACAGAAAGATTGGCCAGGATATAGTCCTTTTCCGTCATAAAGGCGCGAAACCTTTTTTCATACATGACTTTCGTATGGCAGATAGCGGGACGGCTGTCATAGATACGGCATTTTCTGCTTTTCCTGTCATAAAAGGAGCACTGTCCTTTTTCATCAAGAAAGGGCCTCAGTTCTTTCACGTACCGGGCCTTTTCGCAGCAGAGGCCGCAGGCCAGGCAGGGGAAATCCATTATCCCTCTACCTTCGGCAGGAAGGCCTCCACCTTTTTATAGGCCGTAAGAGACTCCTCTGTCACCGCCCCCTCTTTGGTAAGAATAGGCGTATCAAGCACCGCCTTCACAGCACCGGCAGTGGCAAGGGTCATGGCAATGGTCTTTCTTTCCTCTTCACCGTAGTCCCGATAGTCTGTCCCCTTTTCCTTCACCACCGCTTCCATCTTTTCAATGAGCGGCCTGAAAAGCGTGTCTACCTGGGAAATCAGATCTCTGAACATATCCGCCCGTTTTCCGATGGCCCTGCAGGCGTCTCCTGCCAGTTTCATCTGCTCCTCCGCTTCCCGGGCTTTGGCCCGGTTGCTCCTGGCCATATCCAGATTCTTATCAGCCCTGGAATCCATCATGAACCCCATCACCGCAATGGCAGGGCCTGCCACCAGACCGCCCAGCACAGCGGTGCCTCCTGCAATGCCAAGACCTCCGGCCGCCAGAGTGCCGCCGCCTAAGAGGGCCAGGGTAGCATTGGTGGCCGCTGCTCCCGAAAGGCCTGCAATGGCAGCTCCCGTGCCGGCAGTGCCCAGAAGACCGGCAGCACTGTAGGCGCCAAAGGCCATGAGCCCTCCTGCCGCCAGTCCTTCCACGGTGCCCGAAGCCATCTTTGCAGCCAGGCTTCCCAGCTCTCCCATTTCCTTCAATGTATCCTCATTCACTTCAAACTCCGACAGCTCGTCCATGCCGACGGAATCTGCAAGTTCCACGTGATGAATCTTTCCGAAGGTGTCCACGAAACGGGTGACACTGCCATGAAGGATATCCACCTTCGCCTGGCCCAGATTTTCCAGGGCCTTTCCTGCCTCGTCCCGGGCAGCCAGGAGCTCCTTCTTTGCATTTTCAAAGGTCTCCTGGGCCCTGCGATTCATCCGTCTGGCCCGGGCATTTTTATCACTGGCATCCAGTGCCTTCTTCGCCCCCACAAGACCTGCCGCCACAGCAATACCGCCAAGAATGAATGGAATAGGCATAATAAACCTCCTTATAACTTAATAATGTCATCACTCTTCATTAAATCATCGAACTCATCCATATTTCTGAAGGAAACCTTCCCGCCCAGCCGGCGGGTGATTTGATTCGCCCCATGGATATAGCCGTCGGCATCCCCCAGTTTCAGGCCGGACACCATATTTCCCAGAGCTTCATCAAAGGCCTTCCAGTTTTCTTTGAAATATTTCTCCGTGATTTCATCCAGCTCCCGCCGGTACTCCTGTATCCGGCGAATGGATTCCCCGCATTCCTTTTCGATGCGGATGCGCTCCTTTCGGGCCAGCTTTGCCGAAGACAGGGCGCCGCTCAATGCGGTAAACACCTTTCCCGACAGCATATACCCCACCATGCCGCCGATGAGTGAACCGATGACAGGAAGCGGTATCAACACAGCTCCCGCATACATGCCGGCCGCCGCGGTGGACGTGGCAATCCCCGTTTCCCCCAGCTGGGCAATACACTCGGAAGCGGTGATATTTCCATAGATATAATTTTTAATAATCCCCGCCGTGGCAAGAACCGCCGCCACCACCTTTCCCGGCACACCTGCCTGTCCCAGCATGCGGGCCAGAGAATTGGAAGATGCCGAAAGGCTATGGGAAATGACACTCACTGCGCCGCCGGCGAAATAGGAAAGGGCTGCCGCCTTGCCCGTCGCCTTCACCAGGTCTTTGATGGCTTCACCGGGCTCCTTCTTCCCTTCAATCACTGCCACCATATTATCCACCGCCGCCATGGCACCCGAAAACACCGCTGCTCCGGCAGCGGCCTTTACACCGGCGTCATGAAACTCGGCGGCCAGATTTCCTGCTCCCTTCAAAGCAAGGGACCGGTCCACATGGCTGCGCGCCTGCCGGCCGTCCTCCAAGGCCCGCTTCTTCGCCTCTTTGGAAAGGTGGATATCCTTATCCGCTAGATACCTGTCATCGCCGTAGAAATCGGAATTTCTCCGATCCCGTTTCGCATTATTCAGCTTCCGGGAAATAGTCTTCAGATTCTCCGGGCTGTTCACCGCGTCCTTGATGTCGCTATTGGTGACCCAGGCATCGTCCTTATGGGCCTCAAAAATCCGGTGCACCGGTTCCACATGGTCCGCCTCCGCCAGATGCTCCGTCCACTTCTTCCCATAGGCCAGCTTCGCCTCCTGCTTCCGAAGAAACAGCTTCTTTCCTGTATAGGGATCCTTCACCGCCTTCCCCGAAGCAAAGAGATTCTCCTTCGCCAGCCGCTTCGCCATGCCGTCGTCAAAGAGCTTCCGGTTTCCCCTATACTCCAAAGGCTTCCGATATACCTCAGCCAGCCGCCGCACCGATTCATCCACCGAAACCCCCGCTGCCAGAGCCCCCAATGCATTCTCCGCCTGCCGCCGGCGCCTTTCCTCCTCGTCCATACCTGACCTCCCCATGAAATCAAAGACTGTGAGTATTGCGTATTGCGTGTAATGTGTTTTCTTCATTATAACCTATTTTCAAGGAGAAAGGTTCTTAAGATGGACTAGCCGTAAGTGGGATAGGAAGCGGTGGTGTTGGAATAAAATAAAACCGGATACATGCCGCTGTGTCCGGTTTTTGATTTCTGAGCCGTCTGGAAAGGGAATGCCTTAGACAGCGGAGGATAAGGGCGTCAGCTCTTTGCTTATTTTCGGTGTTCCTCAGGGCTCCGCCCAGCTCCTTTCTGAGAAAGGAGCCTGCGTTGCGGGACTGGCTTTCCTGTATCATATAGCATGATACACATTCTGCTGATTGGCTCACTTCGTTCGCCCCCCTATCCCGCTTCGCCGGACTTCCACCTAAAGGTGAAACGACTCACAATGATTTGTGCGTCGCTGGCGCTCCTTCAAATCATGTTCGCTGTGCATCCACGGGAAAGCATGTCACAGGATTCTCAGGTCGCTACGCTCCCCTACGAATCGTGTTCCCTTGCCACCCTATTCAGGAGAACAGAATAAATCGCTCTACGCTTTTCCATGGTATCATGTGGCACAATGCTGAGCACCCATAGTGCCACCGGGGCAAAGGTGTTGGCGCCAGCCGCCAAAAGGAGATATCGCCATTATCTGATAAATCTCATAAGCATCACAAGGCATAGTGCCGCTAAAAGGGGTGTATTTCTATCGCCCGACAGGGCGGTTGCAGGGTTTTATAATAACTGGCGGCGAAGCCCCCACCACCAGCGGTCAGCCTAATCTCTTCCATCTGGCACCTTTTTAGTACAGATGTCCAAACATTTCCTCATTGTGACGATTTTCACTTCCAAGTATAATAGGAGTAGAGAAAGGCGGTGCTCCAATAAACGAACAGACCTTATCGAATTTGCAGAAACGGCGGCATACGCTTGCCCTGCAGAATATCAATCGAATCATCGAAGAATTAAGCCGTCCCTTTAATGATGGAGAACATATCATTTATGTAAATGGAGACTATGGCGGATCCGATAATATAGGAAAACTGATGAATGATTTTCGTTCTTCCAAAGTGGATGATATGATTCTGGAACCGTTAAAGGAAACAGTCAATCGTTATAAAAACACCCCCAAGGAGGTGGCTGCCATGTGTGCCGATTTGGAAAAATGGAGTATGGATGAGCGTTCTGAAGGACGCGCTGAAGGACGTGCCGAAGGCGCTGAACTGCTTGCCCGGCTTTTGAAGCTGCTGCAGGCAGAGGGCCGCACCGATGATGTCCGGCTGGCTTTGGAAGATAAGGAAGCCCGGGAAAGGCTGTATAAGGAATATCATCTGGAATAAATCAGAACCGGACAAGGCTTGAGCCCTGTCCGGTTTTTGCTTTCCCTGCTGCATGTACGCAGGAAGGGGCTTAAGTTCGCTTACCATTGAATTGACATCATAGCCCTTTGTCCAGCATTGGAAGGCTCCTGGGTTATGGCTTTTCTGACAAATAAAAAAAGCGTCGAATCATCGACGCTTTTTTATGGCGGAGTGAGGGAGATTCGAACTCCCGCACCGGTCACCCGGTCTAACGATTTAGCAAACCGTCCTCTTCAGCCACTTGAGTATCACTCCACATAGCTGACTTGTATAAGGATACACTATGAAGGGCCTCATTGTCAAGGACTTATTTTTTATTCTCTCCTTTTACTGCCTGCTGCCTGTATTTTCATTAGCTTTCGCTTCCATGGTTCCATCAATGGTATGACTCATATTATCAGTAACGTTTTTAACAGCAGTAACCGTATTTTCTTTTCTTTTTCAGCATTTCTCCTTCATGTGACATCAGCGGCAGTTCATATCCCGGCTTCCTGCGTTTCTGTAGGCGGTCCCATATAGAAAAGAAAAGACCGGAAGCCCGGTCTTTTCTTATCGAATCAGATATACATTCACTTTGGGTTTCATACCCCATTTGTAGGCCTGGTCGTAGTTATCCACGCCCACATCGATAATATTTCCATGAATGGCGCCGCCTATATCATCGCAGATGGCATAGCCATAGCCTTCGATGTAGACTTCACTGCCCAGAGGGATAATATTGGGATCCACCGCTGCATGGCCTTTGCCTGCATAGGCACCCATGGCTGTCATCCCTCTTCCATCTCCGTCATTAGGCGTGTAGGCAGTAGCTTCCATACGGAATACTTTTTTATAGTTTCCTGTAAAGCGGGGTGCGCTGTCCAGTCTGTCCCATACATCACCGTCGGCAATGCCGGTTCTGGCCAGATTTTCTTCTGCCTGGAGCTGGCGCACTGCCTCAGCAGTCCCCTCCCCGTAAATACCATCGACACTGCCGGGATTATAACCGTGAAGGAGAAGTTTGTTCTGAAGACGGATAACTTTCTTCCCGGAGTCTCCCGGGGAAAGCACGGTTTCACCGCTCTGGGCCGCATACTCGGAGGTAATGCGGGACAGGGTGTCTCCATTCACCATGCCGGTGACGGAAAGGCCTTCGTCGCTCTGGAAGGCCTTCACTGCAGAAGCGGTATCGCCGCCGTAAATACCGTCTACCGCTCCATCCAGGTATCCCATTTTCTTCAGCTTCCGCTGAATCGATGAAACATCACTGCCGCTGTCACCGATACTGTAAAGGGAGGATCCTCTGTCGCCGCTTTCTTCCTCTTCCCTCTCTCCTTCGTAGGAAACAGAAGAGGTATCTTCATTTCTCAGGGCGCCATAGGTCATTTCATCAATGACACCGGAAACAGGAATGCCTTTGGCTTTCTGAAAAGCCCTTACGGCATTGGTAGTATCTTCACCGTATACGCCGTCAATGCCGCCTTTCAGATAACCTGCGGCCTGGAGCCGTACCTGCATGTCACTGATCATGCTGCCCCGGTTGCCCTCGGCGTAAACTACGCCGCCGCCGGGACGATAGCCCGCTCCGGCGGCCCGTTCAATCGCTGCCCGGGTATCATCATCAGCCCTGCCGGTAACAGGCAGGCCTTTGGCCTTCTGGAATAAGGCCACTGCTTCTTTTGTGGTGGAGCCGTAATCTCCATCTACTGTACGTGCAAGATAGCCTGCCGCTACCAGGTCGTTCTGCAGGGAAGAGACTTCACTTCCCGACATGCCGATAGACAGGGTCTGGGCAGACGCGGTAAGAGACGCCACCAGCCAGATGGCTGCGGCGCATCCCCATGTATATAAAGCACGCATTCATATCACCTCCATAGACTCCTGTATTTTACCATTTTCTGCCGATTTTGTAAAAAAAAGAGTAAAACCCTCATATTTCATACTGCAAATGATTCGTTTTTGAGGCTTGCTTAACCGGGCAGAAATACTGATTTTTTCGGTGGGAAATATCCTCTGAAAATACCGGAAATCGGGGGATTTCAGCCCAAGAGGAGAGCTGTTTTATCGGGGAATTGCATTTGAACAAATCTTTGGTATAAATGCCAAAAACCTCAAGGCGCCTTTTGCCTCCCCAAAGAGTCGGCCCCTTTTTATTTTCCCCTTTCCCGTCATATTTTTTGAATTGTCTAAATCTGGAAATCATATTATAATAATTATGTATGCATAACTTTCATTTCAAGGAGGAAATATGGAATCACTGAATCAACTGATTTCCACCATTAACGGATTTTTATGGTCATCTGTTATCATCGCCCTGCTGGTGGGAGCAGGCTTCTATTTTACTGTCCGCACCAGGGCTGTACAGATTCGTTACTTCGGACGGATGTTCCAGCTCATAGCCCATACGGCCGGCCGGAAGACCGAGGGAAATGAGGTTTCTCCTTTCCAGGCTTTCTGCGTCAGCACTGCTTCCCGAGTAGGTGTAGGCAACATTGCAGGCATCGCTATTGCCATCGTATCCGGCGGTCCCGGCGCTATTTTCTGGATGTGGTTTATTGCGGTTATCGGTTCTGCCACGGGCTTTGTGGAATCTACCCTGGCCCAGCTTTATAAGGTGCCAAGAGAAGACGGTAACGGCTTCCGCGGCGGCCCTGCCTATTATCTGAAAAACGGCCTCGGCCACCGTATCTGGGCTGCCCTCTTTGCTGTTCTGATTTCCGTCACCTACGGTATGATTTATAATTCCGTACAGTCCAATACCATTTCCCTGGCCCTGAACCATGCACTGGGTCTGGACCGTATGATGGTAGGCGGCGTGGTTACTGTGCTGGCTATGCTGGTCATCTGCGGCGGCATGGGCCGGGTGGCCCGGGTGACAGAATGGATGGTGCCTATTATGGCAGGCATTTACATCGTGGTTGCTCTGGGCATTATGCTCTATAATATTACCGAAATGCCCCATGTGTTCTACATTATCCTCCGGGATGCCTTCGACTGGCAGGCAGTATTTGGCGGCGGCATGGGCGCTGCTGTGCTCACCGGATTCAAGAGAGGCCTTTTCTCCAACGAAGCCGGCGAAGGTTCCGTACCAAATGCAGCAGCCACTGCAGATGCCACCCATCCGGTGGTGCAGGGCCTCATCCAGGCCTTCGGCGTGTATGTAGATACCCTTTTCATCTGCTCCGCTTCCGCTTTCATCGTTCTTCTTACCGGAGACTACAGCGCCACCGGCCTGACCGGCATCGAACTGATTCAGTGGGACATGTCCCAGTACTTCGGCAGCGGCGCTCCAAAAGCCGTTTCCTTCCTCATTTTCCTCTTTGCCTTCACTTCCCTTATTGGAAATTATTATTATGGGGAAATCAACATTGGCCATCTCACCCATAAAAAATGGCCGCTGAACCTCTTCCGCCTTCTCATTGCTGTCATGATTTTCTGGGGTTCCATTGCGGATCTGCCCCTTGTGTGGAACCTGGCGGACCTCTTTATGGCCTTTATGGTCTTAACCAACGTAAGCGCCATTATTCTTCTTTTCCCCCAGGCCCGGGCCTGCCTTCTGGATTATGAAAAGCAGCTGAAAAAAGGCATCCGGGTACCTCTCTTCCACCGGAATGTGCTGTCCGATACGAAGGGTATCGTATGGTGGGATGATGAAAACAATTCCAATCATTTGAAACGGATGGAGAAATAAGGATTTCCAAAGAAAGCACGGACTCATTTACAAGTCTGTTCTTATCTATTGCTTCGTCATGGGATTTCCTAAACAGATGGCTGTTCACATCTAGTCATTCCCTGACAAAAGAAAACAATTGCTGCATCCATACTTGTCTAAAGGACTGTGAGGAAAGAGGGGCATCCCTTTTCCCCCACAGTCTTTTTTGCAAAGGAAGAAAAAACGAGCACCTATCCCTCTCCTCTGAAAGGATTTCTTATAGAATAAACCATTTTCCTGTTTTATATCATTTTATCAAGGAGGAAATATGATAATCAAAGCACCCTGCGGAGCCATGGAAGGCATGGAAATCCAGGGCATACATCAGTTTCTGGGTATTCCCTACGCCAAGCCGCCAACAGGTGCCCTTCGCTTTATGCCCACAGAACCGGCGGAACCCTGGACAGGAATCCGTTCCTGCAGAAAACTGGGCCACGCTGCGCCTCAGCTCTATGTACCGGGACTTACTTTTCTGAAAAAAGAAGAGACCCTGGATGAAGACTGTCTTTATTTAAATGTGACCACCCCTGATACGACAGGAAAGCTTCCTGTGCTCTGCTGGATTCACGGCGGCGCCTTTCAGAAAGGATCTGCCACAGCAGGCATCAATCCGCCTGCCTTTGCCAGAGAAGGCATGGTGGTTGTCAATATGAACTACCGTCTTGGGGCCCTGGGATTTATGGATATGTCCGGTTATCTGGGAGATGCATACCGACAGTCCGGAAACAGCGGCCTTCTGGATATTATCGAAGCCCTCCGCTGGGTGCGGAAGAACATTGCTTCCTTTGGCGGCGACCCGGATAATGTAACCATTATGGGCCAAAGCGCCGGTGCCAAGCTCTGCGGTGCCCTAACCATCATGAAAAAAGCCAGGGGACTGTTTCAAAAAGCCATCCTCTGCAGCGGCGCCGTGCAGTGCATTCGAGATGTACATACCGCCCGGTGCATAACAGAGCAGTTTATGTCCCATGCAGGTCTTACAAAAGACAGGGCCCATGAAATCCTCACCATGCCCTGGGAAGCCATTTTAAAAGCCCAGGCTCCCATGTTCCGCGGATTCAACCTGCATGCGTCAGGCCCTGTATTTGACGGCATCAATTTTGAAGGAAATGACGCCCTTGCCCTGATCCGGCAGCATGCAGGTCAACATATTTCCCTTCTCATGGGAACAAACAGAGATGAAACAAATCTCTACTGGCATATCTATCATGTGCATGACATGGATGAAGGGCTGGCAGAAAAACTCTTCGGCAATCGGGCACCCATCGTTATGAAAAACTACAGAATAATTCCCAAAGACGAAAACTTCCATCAGCGTTTCGTCCACTTCCTGACAGAATATATTTACCGCGCCGGCGATATAGACATGGCGGAAACCGCTTCTGACGCAGGGCAGGACGTCTATCTCTACCGGCTGGACTGGGACCGGCAGGCTTATAAAGCCTGCCATGCTTCTGAGACCCAGTTCCTCATGGGTATGGGCTCTGTCATCCACGATGTGGACCACTCGCCTGCCCATGAAGAGCTGAAGGAAGAGATGCACGGCGCCTTTACTGCCTTTATAAAAAAAGGCATGCCCGCTGCAGAGGGCATGCCGTCATGGCCGAAATTTGACAGAGAAAACCGCCGTATCATGGTCTTTGACCATCCCTGCCATGTAGAGAGAGCTGCTGCATCGGAAACAGACCCGGCCATGCCATTCCAGGTATTTGCTCTGTAAAATCTGTACATCGAAAAGGGGCTGTGAAGAAATGATTTACATTTCCTCGCAGCCCTTTTTTGGCTGAAACAAATTTAGAAAAGTAAAAAGCCACTGACCTTCGACAGGTCCTGAGCAGCAGGAAGCCTGTCAAAAGGTCTTATCCAGATGGCCTACTACTTTTTTATTTCCTTTTTTCTCATCCCGTTCTTCCAGTTTTTGCATAATGTCGTAAAGATCTACGCCGGCATTTTCCCAGAGGACGAAGAGATGGTAGAGGAGATCGCAGGATTCATCTATGATTTCTTCCTTATCTTCGTGCTGATCAGCAATAATGACTTCAGAAGCTTCCTCGCCTATTTTTTTGTCGATTTTATTCTTACCTTCCTTCTGGAGGTAATTGGTATAGGATCTTTCCTGGGGATGAATTCTGCGGTCTTTGATTTCTTCAAAGAGCGTATGAAGGATGGTGAGGCTTCCTTTCGCTTTTGTATTATCCCACTGCGCAAGGCTCCGATAGAAGCAGCTGCGGTTTCCTGTATGGCAGGCAGGGCCTTCCGGAATGGCCTCTACCACCAGGGTATCGGCATCACAGTCCACGTAAATCCGCTTCACCTGCTGGAAATGGCCTGATTCTTCGCCTTTATGCCACAGTTTCTGGCGGCTGCGGCTGAAGAACCAGGTTTCGCCGCTTTCCACCGTTTTAGCCAGAGATTCGGCATTCATATAGGCCACCATGAGCACTTCGCCGCTTCTGGCATCCTGCACCACTGCCGGCACCAGTCCTTTTTCATCAAATTTGATATTTCCGATGTCTACTGACTCCATAAATCCTCCTTATATCCGCACGGGAATGCCGTGGGCTGCCAAATACTTTTTTAAATCGGGAATGGCGATTTCGCTGAAGTGAAAGACTGACGCTGCCAGGGCCGCATCGGAGCCTGCTTCAAAGGCTTTCAGGAAATCTTCCATTTTCCCTGCACCACCGGAAGCAATGACAGGAATGGAAAGCTGCTCTGACAGGGTATGCATGAGTTCCAGGTCATACCCCTTTTTCTCTCCATCGGTGTCGATGGAGTTCATGCATATTTCTCCGGCCCCCAGCTCCATGCCTTTCCTAGCCCATTCCAATACGGAAATACCGGTGTTTTTCCGTCCGCCTTCGATGTACACGTCCCATCCGCCATGGTCATTCCGTTTACCGTCGATGGAAAGAACCACGCACTGGTTTCCAAAACGCTCGGCACTTTCCCTGATGATTTCCGGATGCATGACGGCGGCAGAGTTGACAGATACCTTGTCGGCACCAGCCAGCAGCATGGTGCGGAAATCGTCAGCTTTGCGAATGCCTCCTCCTACGGTAAAGGGGATGGTCAGCTCTTCCGCAATGGCTTTCACAGTGTCCACAAAGGTTTCTCGCCCTTCATGGGTTGCGGTAATGTCATAAAAGACAAGCTCATCGGCGCCGGAGTCGGAGTAGTACTTTCCTAAAGCCACAGGATCATCTACGTCCTGCAGGTGATGAAATTGTTTTCCCTTGACCACCCTGCCATGGTTCACGTCCAGACAGGGAATGATTCTTTTTGCAAGCATAGTATGCTCCTTTGCGTTTTAGAAAAACAGGGGATGCTTCGCAGCCCCGGATTCAAAGGGGGCTGGGAAAAGGTTCTTAAGATTGACCGGCCTGTGGCCGGAGGGTTCTTAGGTTTGACGGGCCCCTGGGGCCCGAAGGTTGTGGACTGCCCTGTCGAAAAATGAGTATAAATTTCGCAAAGCGGTTCCTTCCCGCCGACTACTGTTTAATGCCTTTTGATTCAAACGCTGCACGTACCAAGATTCTTCGCCTGCGGCTCAGAATGACTGTGAGGGCGGGAAGGTAAGGCCGTAACGCTGAATTTATACTCATTGCCCACAAAGCAATCCACAACCCTCGGCCCGGAGGGTCGTCAAACTTACGCCCCTTCATCCGCGCAGCGGATGTCAACCCTCGCCTGCGCAGCAGGCGTCAACCGGAGCCACGCAGTGGCTCCGGTTGCGGTTCCCTTATTCCTGGATTTCCCGAATTTCTTCCATAGTTACTTTTCCCTCATAGAGGGCTTTGCCTGTAATGGCTCCGTACACTCCCATGGCAGACAGTTTCCGGAGATCTTCTGCGCCGGAGACGCCGCCGGAAGCAATCAGGTGGATGCCTTCCAGAGCCTGAAGTTTTTTCATCATGTCGAAGTTCGGACCGGAAAGCATGCCGTCCCGGCTGATGTCCGTATAAATCAGCGTATTCACGCCGTGGGTCAGGAGTGTTTCTGCAAAGGTCATGACCTTGCGGCTGCTGCCGTCCACCCAGCCGTGGGTAGCCACTTCGTCTCCCTTGGCATCTATAGATACGGCAATATGATCAGCGCCAAAAGTTTTGGCGGCCTGAATGGCAAAGTAAGGGGAAGCAGCGGCTTTGGAGCCGATAATGACCCGGTACGCCCCCATGTCCAGGTAGTCTTTAATGGCCTTTTCATTGCGAATACCGCCGCCCACTTCCAGAGGGATGGTGAGGACTTCACACATTTTTCGGATGATTTCCTTATTGACGCCGTCCCCTTTGAAAGCACCGTCCAGATCCACCACATGAAGGGCTTTGGCCCCTTCTTCCTGCCATTTCAGCGCCATTTTCACCGGATCATCGCCGTAAACGGTAAGGTTTTCTTTTTTTCCCTGCTGCAGACGCACGCAGTGCCCATCTTCTATATCTATTGCTGGAAATATTTTCATTTCATCAACCACTTTGCTAAACGATCCCAGATGGTCATCCCTACAGAGCCCGATTTTTCAGGGTGGAACTGGAATCCCAATACATTGTCCTTCCCCACCACAGCCGGTACGGTGACACCATAATCGGCAGATGCAATGACGTCTTCCGTATCTCCCGGTGTCTTGTAGTAAGAATGGACGAAATATACATAGGAATGAAGGGGCAGGCCTTCCAGCACTTCGTGGGGCCGGTGAATGACCAGTTCATTCCATCCCATATGGGGCACTTTTAATTTCCCTTCCGGAAAATGGACAATCCGGCCGGGAAGAAGGCCCAGGGCAGGAATATGTCCATTCTCCTCAGAGACTTCATAGAGCGCCTGCATGCCCAGGCATATGCCGGCCAGCTTTTTTCCATTTTTCACTTCTTCCCGGATAAGGCCAGACAAACCGTAGCCATCCAGATGCTCCATAGCATCCTTCATGGCACCAACGCCAGGCAGGATGAGGGATTTGGCGCTTCGGATAACTTCCGGATTTCTTGTCACTTCCACAGAAAGGCCGGCCCTTTCCGCCGCCCGGACCACATTGGCCAGATTGCCTGCGTCATAATCGATAATGGCTGTTTTCATCAGAGCACTCCTTTGGTCGATAATACCCTGCCGCCTTCCACGGTAACCGCTTCCTTCAGTGCATGGCCCAGCCCTTTGAAAAGAGATTCTACGATATGATGGCCGTTTTCGCCGTAAAGGCAGGCCATGTGCAGGTTCATCATACCGTGCATGGCAAAGGCCAGGAAGAATTCTCTGGTCATTTCCGTTTCAAAGGTGCCGATCCGCTCCACCGGGATTTTCACATCGTACACGAAATAGGGCCGTCCGGAAAGGTCCAGCACAATGCGGGACAGTGTCTCATCCATGGGGCAGAAGAAGGCGCCGTAGCGGCGGATGCCCTTCTTATCTCCCAGCGCTTTGAGGAACACGCTGCCCAGGGCAATGCCCAGGTCTTCAATGGTGTGATGGTTGTCCACTTCCAGGTCCCCCTGGCAGGTTATGGAAATATCCATGCCGCTGTGACAGGCAAGGAGGTTCATCATGTGGTCGAAGAAACCGATACCCGTGGTTCCCTCAAAGCGCCCTTCTCCATCGATGACAAGGGAAATGGCAATGTCTGTCTCCCCTGTTTTTCTATGAATCTCTGCCTGTCTCATGAAAGCTCCTTCCGAAATACTTCAAGGAGGGCATCATCCACATCCCTGGTGGTCACAGTAATGCGGTAGGCATTGGGCAGCTCTCCGCTATTCCGGTAAATCTTCACCAGAATGTCTTTGGCTTTCAGGGCTTTGAAAATTTCTTCATGTTTGCTTTCCACCTGGACCAGAAGGAAATTGGTGCAGGATGGATATACGGTGAGGCCGGGAATTTTCACCAGTTCATCAAAAAGACGGTTCCGTTCCTTCACAATGTCATCTCTCACCCTAAGAATTTCCTCCCTGTGTTTCAGTACGATGGGCGCAAAGAGCTGGGTAAAGGCATTGAGGTTGTAGGGCGCCTTGATTTTGCCGATGGCATCGATGATTTCCTTATCAGCTGCCAGATAGCCGCAGCGCATGCCTGCCAGACCGAAGGCTTTGGACAGGGTGCGGAGCACTACCAGGTTCGGATATTTTTTGATTAAAGGCAGCACGCTTTCCTTCTGGGCAAATTCCATGTACGCTTCGTCCACGAAAACAAGATTGTCAGCCGCCTTCAGCACTTCTTCGATAAAGGAGGCCGGCAGCAGGTCGCCGGTAGGGTTATTGGGGTTGCAGATGACTGTGATTTTCGGCTGATATTTCTTAACCGCTTCCAGAATGCCTTCCTTGTCCCGGCGATAGCCTGCCAGGTCCCTCACTTTGATGGCGCGGGCCCCCAGGGTTTCTGCTCCCAGTTCGTACATGTCGAAGGTTGGCGTATGAACCAGGATCTGGTCTCCCGGGTTTAGAAATGTGCCCAGAAGGTAGGTAATCATTTCATCACCGCCGTTACCGCAGATGATGTTTTCCGGAGCCTGACCGGTGTATTCCGCCAGAGCTTTTCGAAGGTCATCAGCCATGGGTTTCGGGTAAATCTGGGGTTTAAAGGTATCCAGCGCTTCCACCAGTTCCTTTTTCAGGGATGGAATGGAAAGAACGTTAAAATAGTTTTCATTGGCATTAATCACGTATTTTTCTGCAATAGGAGCCACATAGTAGGGTTCAAAATCTTTAATTGTATTTCTAAGCCATTCAGTCTTCATCACGTACCTCCATCGCATGAGCATGAGCGGTGAGCCCTTCTGCTTTGGCAAAGAGCTGCACTTTTTTAGAAATTTTACGGAACGCTTCCTCACTGTAGCATTCCACACTGCTGTGTTTTACAAAATCATAAACCCCAAGGGGCGAGGAGAAAGCAGCGGTACCGGAGGTGGGCAGTGTATGGTTGGGGCCCGCCATGTAGTCCCCGATTGGTTCAGAAGTGTATTTGCCGAGGAAAATGGCACCGGCATTATAAATAAGGGGCAGGTATTTTTTCGGGTCCGGCAGCTCTACTTCCAGATGCTCCGGCGCAATCTTATTGACGATATCAAAGCACTGTTCTGCATCTTTGCAAAGGAAAGCCTTGGCGTACTGGTCCACGGAGGTCTTCATGATTTCATAGCGGGAAAGCTCTTTCATCTGTTTTTCCATTTCCTTCTGCACCGCCAGGCCGAAGTCCTTATCCGGTGTAATGAGGAATACGGCAGCCCGGGGATCATGTTCAGCCTGGGAGAGTAAATCGGCTGCAATCCACTTCGGATTGGCGCTGCCATCAGCCACGCAGCATACTTCTGAGGGGCCGGCAATCATATCAATGCCTACCGTACCGAAAACAAGGCGTTTGGCCATGGCTACGAAAGCGTTGCCGGGTCCTACGATTTTAAATACAGGCTCCACCGTTTCCGTGCCGTAAGCCAGCATGCCGATGCCCTGGGCACCGCCGACCTTATAAATTTCCTTCACCCCGGCCACATAGGCAGCAGCCAGGATATTGGGGTTCACTTTTCCGTCTTTACCGGGCGGAGTAGCCATGGCCACGGATGGGCAGCCTGCCACCATGGCCGGCACCGTATCCATAAGCACCGTGGAAGGATAGGCAGCCCGGCCGCCGGGAACGTAAACGCCTACCCGCTGGATGGGGAGGAACCGTTCTCCCAGTTCCACGCCGTCCCGGAAGGTTTTGGACCAAGATTTCCTGACCTGCTCACGGTGGAATGCTTCAATATTTTCCTTTGCTTCCTTTAATACGGCGAGGAATTCAGGACCTACAGCCTTGACTGCCTCTTCGATTTCCGACTCACTCACCCGGAAGTCCGTAAGGTCTACACCGTCAAATTTCTTTGTGAGTGCACGAATGGCTTCATCTCCCCCCTCCTTCACCTGAGCGAGGATGGCGGACACTGATTTTTCCAAATCATCAGAGAGATTCACATTTCTATTAGTCATGGTCCTCACTTCACGGAGGGTCAGCCCTTTTTCCGGTACTTCAATCCATTCCATTTCTATGCCTTCTTTCTGTGGTCAATCCTTTTTGACCACCTGTATGAACTGATTCAATTCATCCTGTTTCATCTTGAAGGAGACCTTGTTGCAGATGAGACGGGCGGAGAAATCCATAAAATAATCGTAGGCCTCCAAGCCATTTTCACGGAGGGTCGTGCCTGTTTCCACAATATCCACAATCACATCGGAGAGTCCCACCAGAGGAGCCAGCTCCACAGAGCCGTTCAGCTTGATGATATCAATGGGCTGGAAACGGCCGGCAAAGTACTTCCTTGCAATGGAGGGATATTTGGAAGCCACCGTGAGGATGCGTTTATTCATCACATCCCTTTTCCCCTTGATACCGGACACAGCCATGCGGCATTTGCCGATACCCAGGTCAAGGATTTCATAGACATCCTCTTCACCGTCTTCCATGAGTACATCCTTGCCAACAATGCCGGCATCAGCGGCACCCCGCCTGACATAGACCGCCACATCCGGTGACTTCACCAGAGTCACCCGGATGCGGCCTTCCTTATCGGTAAAAATTAATTTTCTGCTGTCATCGGAATAATCGGGGAACTGATATCCTCCATCAGACAGGCTTTTCATCACTTTCCTGGCAATACGCCCTTTGGCGAGAGCTATATGAAGCATATCAAAGTCCTCCCAGTTTTCTTTCCATTTCCTCTTTAGACAGTGCCTCTTCCCCTATAAGGAAAGAGCCTTTCTCATAGGAAGCTATCATGCGGTAATCGCTGGGGATAATGCGGTTCTTCCGGCTCACTCCAAGGACGGAGTATCCTTTATGCCTCCAGTCCATCAGAGTCAGTATCAAATTTCTGTCCGCCTCCTCATACACCACGGCCAGATCACAGGAAGGAACCATTTCTTCCAGCAGATCCTCTTCTGCCATGACCTCGTAGAGAAGGTTCATGTTAAGGCCAAAGCCGCAGGCCGGGCGGGGCACCTGGAACTGGGCGGCCAGCGAATCATAACGGCCGCCGCTGATCAGGGAATACAGGGCGCCATCAGCGTAAATCTTGAACACCATGTCCGTATAATAACCCATGTGGGAAGTAAAGGCAAAATCAAGCTGCACAGAATCACTGTAGCCTGCTACATCCAGGTATTCGTAGACCTTCTGAAGACGGCTGAGTGATTCCATCATGCCGTGATTCAGGCACAGCCCTTCTGCCCGCTTCAAAGTAGATTCATAATCCCCAAAGAGCCGCGGCAGCTCCAGCAGCACATCCCGCTGGATTTTCGTAATAGGAAGCCCGTCAACCAAACCATCAAAGGCCACCAGATTTCTCTTCTCCATATATTCCCGCACCTGGGACAGCTGCTCCTTTGTCAGATGGAGCTCATCGAAAAGGGCGTCCATATAGGCCACAGTGCCCAGGTCGATGCGCATATCCCGGATGTCCACGGACTTTAAAAACTCCGCTGCCATGACCATGACCTCGCCGTCACACTCCGGCGTCTCATCGCCCAGCACTTCCACGCCGCTCTGGAGAAAATATTTCCCATGGGTGGACTTTCCATAATATTCACGGAACACCATGGACACATAACCAAACTTCAAAAGCTGGGACGGATCCGGATACTCCCGGGCCACCGTCTTCACCAGAGGCACCGTCACATCCGGCCGCATGACCAGCACCTCGCCGTCGGGCCCTATGGTCTTTATCATCTCCCGCTGGAGCTGGGGAAAATAGGTGCCGTAGGTATCATAATCCTCAAAGGTGGGAGTCTGGATAATCTTGCACCCGTGCCGCCGCATGACGGAAACCACAGCGCTCTCAATGCGGTCGTAATTCTTCATTTCTTCTTCATGGACCATTTTCAGGTCATCCATTGTACGAGCCATTTGCGCCCTCCTCTCTTTCTTATGGTTAATACATTACCACGCTAAAGTAAGAAAGTAAAGAAGGAAGGCAGTAAAAATTGTAAAAAAGTAGAAAAAGCGTCCTCTCCGGTGTGGGATATGGCGTCAGAGGACTGGCATTTGTACCTGCTGTGCTGTATATCGCAAAATAAAAGAAGCTGTGAAAAAATGATTTACATTTTTCACAGCTCCATGAGTCTATAGCCAGGGTTACGTAATTTCTTTCTTTATCATCAGTGCTGGCCGTCTGACGTCTACCTTCTCTCCAGTATCTTCTCCGCCCTCTGTATATCCTTCTGAATCTGCGCCGCCAGTGCTTCCGGCGAGGGAAAGCGGATTTCGCCGCGGATTCTTTCCACCCATTCCAGGGTGAAGGATTTTCCGTAGATATTGCTGTCGAAGTGGAATATGAAGGTTTCTATGGTCCTTTGTTTCCCTTCAAAGGTAGGATTTTTCCCAATGTTGGTAATCGAAGGATACCTTCTCCCATCAATCAGGGCAAAGGTGGCATAGACACCGTCTTTGGGAAGCACCCGGTTTTCCGCAAAAGACAGGTTGGCCGTAGGAAAGCCGAGAATATCATGGCCCCGGTGAAAGCCGTGGACCACGCCGCCCTGAAGGGTATAGTTCCTTCCCAGAAGGCAGGCGGCTTCTTTCATCTGTCCCTGCTGGATGAGCTGCCTGATGGCAGTGCTGGAAACGGTTTTCCCCTCTTCCTCTGTAAGACCGGCCACAGAGACCGGTATCTTTTTGAAGAGGAACCATTCTTTCAACAGACGGCTGTTTCCTTTGGCCTGTCTGCCGAAGGTGAAGTTTTCCCCTGCCGCAAGGCCGGACAGGCCGGGAAGGCTTTCCAGCTTTTCCAAAAATTCTTCGGGCTCCTCTTTGAGGAATTTCTCATCAGGCCTGAGGAAGAGGGCAAAAGCCATGCCCGCTTTTTCCATGGATTTCGCCTTTTCTTCCCTGCTCTGGAGAAGAGGCACCTGCACCTTTGGTGCAAGGACGGCCATAGGATGGGGCCAGAAGGTAAGAACGCCGGGTATGGCGCCTTCCCTATCTGCCAGTTTCCGGGCCAGGCGCAGCACTTCCTCATGACCCCTGTGGCAGCCGTCGAAGAAGCCCATGGCCAGCACGAATTTTTTATTTGTGGGAAGTTCTTCCCATGAATGATAGATTTCCATAAAAGCCTCAGGAAAACACTTTCTTCGGATGAATGATGCCCCTGGAAACAGAAGCGATACCAAGGAAACGGGATCCCTGAAAAACGGCTGTCGCTTCCCGGTCCTCTTCCCAGCAGCGAAGTCTTTTCCCCTGAAGAAAATCGGCTCCTTCCTTTTCGGAAAGCTCCAGTGCCGGAAGTTGGGAAAGAATGGGATGGAGGTCTTTGATCACCGCTCCCTCCGGATCCTTTTCTATGTCTTCCAGCGTCCAGGCATCCTGCAGGATAAAAGGCCCCATTTCCGTTCTGTTAAGGCCGCTCATAGTCAAAAGGCAGCCTGCCTCCTTTCCCAAATCCCGCCCCAGTGCACGGATATAGGTACCGGCCGAGCAGGTGACGGTCATAGAAAGGAAAGGCGGAGCGATTTCTGTGATTTCCAGTTTATAAATTGTTACGGGACGGGCAGGAAGGTCCACCTTTTTCCCTTCCCTGGCCAGTTTATAGGCCCGCTCTCCTTTGATTTTAAGGGCAGAATAGCTGGAAGGTACCTGCATGATAGGCCCCCGGAATTTTTCCGCTGCCTTTTCAAAGACAGAAAGGTCTTCTGGCAGGGGCCCCTCTTCCACCACCTGTCCGGTCATGTCTTCCGTATCAGTGGCAAGACCCATGCGGAAGCTGGCCTCATAGGTTTTGGTATGGATGGGAGCGTATTCGATAAGTCTGGCAGCCCTTCCCAGAAATACGGGAAGCACTCCTTCCGCCATGGGGTCCAGCGTGCCGCCATGCCCTATTTTTTTCTGGTGATATATACGGCGCAGTTTGGCAATCACATCAAAGGAAGTCCAGTCCTTCGGCTTTACCACATTGATAACGCCGTCCATCAGAGATATTTCTCCGCTGCTTTCACAAAGAGGGGCTCTGTGTCAGAAAAGCTTTCATGAATGGTGCAGCCCGAAGCCTTCCAGTGGCCGCCACCGCCAAATTCAGCTGCCAGATCTCCCACATTGGCATGTTCTGTAGAGCGAAGGGAAATCCTTGTTTCCTTTTCCCCTTTGTACTTGAAGAGTGCCGCAATCTGGCAGCCTTTGATGCAGCGGGGAATGGAGGCATAGTAATCCGAATTTTCGCCGTCCAGTTCCATGGCTTCCTTTCCCATATAGGCGATGACGATTTTTCCATCATCATAGGAATGCACCGTACCTGCCACCAGCTGATAGCATTTCATGGCTTCCTCGGTCTTTTCATCCAGCCTGTTGGCAATATAGTCCGGCTTGGCTCCCATGGCCACCAGTTTGCTGGCCATCAGGAGGGTATGGGCAGAGGTGCAGGAGAATTTGAAGAAGCCGCTGTCGGTACCGATAGCCATGTACAGGGCATTGCAGGTATCCTCGTCCATGGAAATACCGGCATCGAAGAACATTTCTGCCAGCATTTCTGCCGTAGCAGCGTATTTGTACTGAATGTAGAGATAGTCGGTGTAATGCTCGTTGGACCGATGATGGTCGATGCAGAGGCTGTCCACATCAGGGAAATTGAAATGTCCGCCGCGTTCCAGATTTCCCAGATCCGTAAACACCAGGGCGTCATAGTCCTTTCCCTCCGGCATTTCCGTATGCACTAGGGCAGCCGTTTTGATAAGGCGGTACACATGGGGCACCGGGTCCGGCAGCAGCATATCCGCTTCCTTTCCCAGCTTAACCAGCACGTTGCGAAGGGCGCAGATGGATCCTACATCATCTCCATCGGGATGCTCATGACCTACCAGAAGGAAACGGTGATGGGACATGAGGAAATCCCAGGCTTCCTTCTTGCCGATTTCCTTTGCATGATTCAGGGCAAGGCTCATTTTTCTTCCTCCTTGTGAATTTTCTTCAAAAGGCCGTCAATGTGCATGCCATAATCCAGGGATGTATCTTCGGCGAAGGAAATTTCCGGCGTGTAATAGATCTTCAGCCGCTGTCCCAGTTCCCGACGTACAAAGCCCTTCCCTTTGTTCAGCGCTTCCAGGGAAGCCGCCTTTTCCTCATCACTTCCGAAGAGGGACACGAAGATTCTGGCTTCCCGGAGATCACCGGTCACTTCGACTCCCGTCACCGTCACAAAACCGATGCGGGGATCTTTTAAATCATGAAGGAGCATATTGCTCACTTCCTGCTTAATAAATTCCTGGATTTTTCGTACTCGTAATTCAGACATGGGTCTCACCTCACGTTTTTATAAAAATATCCGCCTTCTATGCAGTTGGATAAAGGCGGATACGATGAAATCATTATATGTGTGGGGCCTTGCGGCCCCGGGTTCAGAAGGGTCAGTTGACAGTTGACGGGGCTTCGCCCCGAGGGTTCTTAAGGTTCTTAAGTTTGACGGGCCCTGTGGGCCCGAGGGTTGAAGTATCGCCGCCAGAGGCGGCGATGAACTTTTTATATACCGCTTCGCGGTTGGCCTGCTTTTCCCGGATGAAACCCGGTTGCAGTTATTTTATTAAACCCGGCGGCGAAGCCGCCCACCACAACCCTCGCCCCTAAAGGGGAAACGACTCACTATGATTTGTGCGTCGCTTTGCTCCTTCAAATCATGTTCGCTGTGCACGCCAGAGGCGCGTCAAACTTAAGCCCCTTCGCCTGCGCAGCAGGCGTCAAACCTCAGGCCGCAAGGCCTGTCAATCCTCACGCCCGAAGGGCGTGTCCTTACTTCAGTTCAGCAGCTTCTTCCTTCAGTTCGAAGGCTTCCAGCTGGTCCCCTTCCTTCACATCACGGTAGCTGTCAATGGAAATGCCGCATTCAAAGCCGGCAGCCACTTCCTTCACATCATCCTTGAAACGGCGGAGGGAATTGATCTTGCCTTCGTGGATGACGATGCCGTCACGAATCAGGCGGAGCTGGCAGTTGCTGGTAATCTTGCCGTCCTGTACGTAGGAACCGGCAACAATGACTTTCGGTGTATGAATGACCTGACGTACTTCCGCATGGCCCAGGAGCACTTCGCGAATGGTAGGCGAAAGCATGCCGGCCATAGCAGCTTTCACGTCATCGATGCAGTCATAAATGACGCGGTAAAGCCTGATATCTACGCCGTCTTTTTCGGCCATAGCCCGGGCATTGGCATCAGGGCGGACATTGAAGCCGATAATGAGGGCGTGGGAAGCGGAAGCCAGCATGACATCGGATTCATTGATGGCACCTACGGCGGAATGAACGATGGAAATACGGACTTCTTCACTCTTAATGCCCTGGAGGGACTGTACCAGTGCTTCTACGGAACCCTGCACATCAGCCTTGATGATGATATCCAGTTCCTTCATTTCCCCTTCCTTAATCTTTTCAAAGATGTTGTCCAGGGTGACTTTCTGTACGTTCCGCTGTTCTTCTTCCTTGGCTCTGGAAGCCCGGAGTTCAGCAATGGCTCTGGCCTTCTTTTCATCCATTACATAGAAATGGTCCCCTGCTTCCGGCACGCTGTCCATACCCAGGATTTCAGCCGGTGCGGAAGGTTCTGCATTTTTCAGCTTCCTGCCGTTTTCATTGGTCATGGCGCGGACACGGCCCCAGCTCTTGCCTGCCAGGATGCCGTCGCCTACATGAAGGGTGCCGTTCTGTACCAGCACGCTCATCACAGGGCCGCGGCCCTTATCCAGCTGGGCTTCTACAACTACGCCGTAGGCTTCGCGGTTCGGGTTGGCTTTCAGTTCCTGCATTTCAGCCACCAGGAGGATGTTTTCCAGAAGGTCATCCAGGCCGATTTTCTTCTTGGCGGAAATAGGGGTCATAATGACATCGCCGCCCCAGTCTTCAGCCAGCAGGCCTTCCTTGGACAGTTCTTCCTTGATACGGTCGGGGTTGGCACCGGGCTTATCAATCTTGTTGATTGCTACCATAATGGGCACGCCTGCATTCTTGGCGTGGTGGATAGCTTCAATGGTCTGAGGCATAACGCCGTCATCTGCTGCTACGATAAGCACTGCAATATCCGTAATCTGGGCACCTCTGGAACGCATGGCCGTGAAAGCTTCATGACCCGGGGTATCGAGGAATGTAATCTTGTGTCCCTTGTAGCGAATCTGGTAAGCACCGATACGCTGGGTAATGCCGCCGGCTTCGTGCATGGCCACATTGGTCTGGCGCAGAGCATCCAGCAGGGTGGTCTTGCCGTGGTCTACGTGGCCCATAATGGTAACCACTGCCGGTCTGGGCTTCAGGAAACGGGGATCATCAGGAGCCGGGGTGTATTCGGTGGGATCTGCTGCCGCTTCTGCTTCCTTCAGGGTGACGCCGAATTCTTCTGCCAGAATTTCGATGGTATCCCGGTCCAGATTCTGGTTGATGGTAGCCATGACGCCGTCCATCATCAGATGTTTAATGATTTCACTGACTTCGCGGCCAAAGAGCTCTGCCAGTTCCTTCACTGTCACACTGGGCGGCAGTTCCACTTCTGTAGGATAGGAGGCAGCTTTCTTTTCAGCCATATGCTTTTTCTTTCTGGTCTGGTTCAGGGAACGGGCCATCAAAGAACCGCCTTCCTTTTCTCTGCGGCTTCTTTCCCAATCCTTCTTGGATTTCTTCTTGGCCGGTTTTTCTCTTCTCTGTACAGCAGCCGGTGCTTCTTCCACAGGAGCAGGGCGGCTGTTTCTTTCAGCCGGCTTCCTGTCCTGGCGGGAGCGGTCATTCCTGTCCCGTCTGTCATTTCTGTTCTCGCTGCGTTCCCCGTTTCGGGAAGGTCTTCCGTTTTCGCTGCGGTTTCTGCCGTCCCGTCCGCCATGGTCGTTTCTGTCATTTCTGCCCTGACGGTCGTTTCTGCCATCTCTCTGACGGTTCTGGCGGTCATCTCTCGGGCGGTTTTCCCGCTTTTCCGTCTTCGGTGCCTGTTTGGCTTCTTCCCGAGCCGGCGCTTTGACTTCTTTATTTTCTGCTTTGGGAGCAGCCTTTACGGGCGCTTCCGCCTTAGGAGCAGGAGCCGGTTTCGGTTCTTCCGGCACTTCAAAGGAAGAATAGGATTTCCGTCCTGTTTCCTGTTTCTTCCGGTCCGTAGGACGGCCCTCGTGATCAAAGCGGACAGTGCGCATAGGCGGCCTTTTAGCCGGTCTCTTCTTTGCAGCAAAGGCCTTTTCCAAAATGGCGCATCCATTGTCATCTACGCCGCTCAGTCTGCTGGTCACATCCACATTGTGACTTTTCAGTACATCCAGCACCTCTTTATCTGTTTTGCCATACTGTCTGGCTAATTCATAGACTCTCTTTTTCTTCTGCATAAGCAGCCTCCCAACCTTTATGATTTCCGGTGGTCAATTTTTTCTGCAATTGCCCTGCCGAATCCTTTATCTGTAATCAGTGCTGCCGTCCTGACCCCTTTGCCCAGGGCCTGTCCCAGTCTTTCCTTTTCTCCGAAGATTCTGGAGGAAATGTGGTATCTTTCAGCAGCTTTTATATATTCATCCTTTGTCCGCGGGGAGCTGTCTTCTGTAACAATCAGCAGGACACCCTGTCCTTTCTTAAGTCCTTCCGACACCTGTTCATTCCCGGAAAGCAGTCTGCCTGCTTTCATGCAAAGGCCAAGCATCCTGTAAATCGGCTCATCCATTTTCAATCTGTGCTTTCAGCGCTTCATACACATCCTTGGACACCGGACGCTTCAGGGATTTTTCCAGGCCGTGATTTTCATAGGCTTTGTTGAAACAGTCCATGCTGTCGCACACATACACGCCGCGGCCCGATTTCTTGCCTGTCCTGTCCACTTCGATCACCCCGGTAGGGAGTACTACGATGCGGAGGAGTTC
Organism: Dialister succinatiphilus; assembly: GCF_928721695.1. Lineage (NCBI taxonomy): Bacteria > Bacillati > Bacillota > Negativicutes > Veillonellales > Veillonellaceae > Dialister > Dialister succinatiphilus. Next base: position 88,164 of record NZ_OV788641.1, read on the forward strand.
TTTCTTCGGCTTTAATTCCTTGCAGCCCACGCACATGCGCATGGGAATCTTCTTTACCTTCATTCTTTGGTTTCCTCCTCAGCCTCGCCGCCGGCTTCAATATCTCCCAGGATATCATCATCTTCTTCCTCAGCGGCCTGTCCGAATCCTTCTTCCTTCGCCTGGGTTTCGCTCTTAATATCGATCTTCCAGTTTGTCAGCTTCGCTGCCAGCCTTGCATTCTGGCCTGCCTTACCAATGGCCAGGGACAGCTGGTAATCAGGAACAATGACGTAGGAGGACTTTTCTTCTTCCCACACGGAAACGGAAATGACTTTGGCCGGGGAAAGGGCATTGGCGATATACACGGCAGGATCTTCATCCCAGCGGACGATATCAATTTTTTCATCATGAAGCTCGTTTACAATGTTCTGTACCCTCTGGCCCTTGGGTCCTACGCAGGCACCAACGGGATCCACCTTGGGGTCCATGGCATAAACGGCAATTTTAGAGCGGGAGCCTGCTTCACGGACCACGCTCTTGATTTCCACAGTGCCGCTGTAAATTTCAGGAACCTCCAGTTCAAAGAGCCGTTTCAGAAGTCCCGGATGGGTTCTGGAAAGGATGATTTCCGGTCCCTTGGTGGTCTTTCTGACTTCCAGTACGTAGCATTTGATTTTATCATTGGGATGGAATTCTTCCCCTTCAATCTGTTCCGCATAGGGAAGGATGCCTTCCACGCGGCCCAGATCTACGAAAATAGTGCGGGATTCGCTCCATTTCACGGTGCCTGTAATCACATCGCCTTCGCGGCCGGAGAATTCATCATAAATAGATCCTCTTTCTGCTTCACGAAGTTTCTGAATCATCACCTGCTTGGCGGTCTGGGCGGCCACGCGGCCGAAGTTCTTCGGTGTCACTTCGATGCGGAGCATGTCTCCTGCTTCATAGGACTTATCAATCTTCTTGGCATCTTCCACGGAAATTTCATTCACTGCATTTTCAGAGTCGGGGTCAATTTCTTCTACCACCATTTTTTCTTCATAAATATGGTAATCCCCGGTTTCCCTGTTCAGTGTGACAGAGGACTTGGCATTGCTGCCGGTTTCCTTCTTGTAGGCAGTGAGCAGCACCATTTCCAGTGCGTCAAAAACGATTTTCTCATCGACCTTCTTTGCCTTCACCAGGCCCTTGATTGCTTCGATTAAATCTAAATTCACGATGTCCATTTCCTCCCGGAATCAAAATGAAAAATGCAGTCTAACCTGCGAAATTTTATCTCTGCTTAAAGAAATCTCTCCCTCTTCTGTTTTCAGAAGAAGAGCGCCGTCCTCAGCAAGACCCAGCAGTTTGGCCGTAAATGATTTCACGCCCTTCTTCCCTTCCAAGGGGGCAAAAAGCTTCACATCCACGTCCTCACCGGTATAACGGATAAAATCTTTATCCTTCTTCAGCACACGGTCAAGGCCGGGCGAAGAAACCTCCAGCATGTAATTATCAGGAATCAAATCCGCCTCATCCAGAAGCATGCCTGCTTTTTCGCTCACAGTCTGGCAGTCATTCAGATCCACGCCGCCTTCCTTGTCAATGTAAATGCGGAGAATCCAATTTCTCTCCCGCACATATTCCACATCCACAAGTTCCAGGCCCTCTCTCTCCAGGCCGGGCTCCAGCAGTTTTTCCACTGCTTCTTCCACATCCCTGCGCGCCATATGCCCTCCTTATCCTTAATATAAGAAAGAGTGAGCCGAAGCTCACTCTACAGGAAACTCTATACACACACTTACGGTTTGATTATACCACACTATGTAAAGGGTGGCAAATCATTGAGCTCTTCGTCTCTCCGAGTCGTGGCGACGGCTTCGCCGCCGTTTTTATCTCATTTCTCGAGCAAATACTGATTTCATCAAAGTCTGCCTTTATTCCTGAATTTATAATGCCCTGCAGGAAGCGGGATAAACAGGGATGCAGGCTATACAGGTAGTTCCATGACGAAGCAGTGCATATAATTCTTATGAGAAAACTTTCTGAATGAATCAGTGCTTTCTGACGCCTGAACACCTGATAGAGCTTTCATCATTTGTCGCTGCTTCCGCAGGAGAGGCGGACAGCCGCCTGGATAACCCGGGCAAAGGCAGGCGGAATCAGCTCTTTTCCCAGACTCTTGCCCAAAGTCCTTCCAATGATGACCCCTTTATTTCCATAAAGCCAGGCGAAATAGTAGAACTCCAGGGCCTCCCGATTTCTTGGATTGATATTTTTCAGTTTCACCGGAGGATAGTAGCCCTTGGGCAGGCCCAGCTTGGCGCCCGCTTTTTTAATGAGGGACGTATTTACCGCATCGCCGGCGTCCTCCATGTCACCGATGACCTGGTCCAGCGCCTTTCGTCCCCGATGGGCAAGACAGGACTTCACCACATCCATTTCATAGCAGATGAAATCAGTAAAAAAAACATAGGGCGACTGCCGGGTTGTCCCCATGACATCCCTGTCGTAAAGACATACTGCCGGTATATGGAAACGCCGTACCAGCTGGGCAATTTTGGAAATAGAACTTTCTCCCCGGGCATTGATGAGGCATATGCCATGATAGTCGAAATTAACGCCCAGAGTCTTGGCGAAATAGCCAAAGGAGCCGTATTCCGTCTCCCCTTCCACCAGGATGGTGCACTTGGAATAAAGAGCTTCCTTCACTTCGGGGAAATGCATGATCAGGTGCTTTTCGATTTCCCTGTCAAAGTGGAAAGAGGCCCCGCAGGCAGCCTGCACCTTTTTCCTGTCGTCCCAGTAAATGCGGATAATCTGCCGATAATCGTTGACCAGGGAGTCCGTAGAATGGGTGACCACAAAAAGCTGCCCCCTCAGCCCATCCACGCCCAGTATGGTCTGCACCAGTTTCAGGAAAAAAGGCTCTTCATTGTTCAGGATAGAGCGGCAGAAAGCCAGCATGGCCCGCTGCAGATAAGGATGGAGATGCAGCTCCGGTTCATCAATGCTCACAGTCACCGGAAGGAAACGGCGCCCTCTGCTGTCAGTCACAATCATGTTTTCAAAAGAAATAGCCCGGCTTTCCTTTTTCCGAATCATCTTGATAAGAAGCGATACCCCTACGGCAATCATGAGCTTCATGGTAGAATCATAGGACGTACCAATGGCAATGGAACGGAAAATTTCATTGAACAGGACCAGGGTAGCCTTGCGGGCATCCTCCTTGGGCAGGGAAAGATGGAAGCCCTTCTGGTTCAGCAGATTTTCCACCTCTTCAATCACCTCGGGCCCGCCGGAAAGGTACCCCTCAAAAATGGAAATGGTTTTTGCAATGTCTTCCTCGGAAATCATTTTTCTGGGTACTTCATCCAGGGCGAAATCGATATAAAAGAGGCACCGCGTATACTCCAGAGGCAGCTCTTCTCCATTATCCAGATTATAAAGACGGGGCACCACCTGCCGTACATGCTGCCGAAGCTCCAGATGGGCCGTATCCTTCAGCCCGTCATCCTCCGACGACAGGGTGATTTGTACTCTGATAGGCTTATCGGGCTCCAGAAAATCATTTTCTTTGAAACCGTACCCGTGGGTAATGAATTTCAGAAGTGTCAGAAAATTACTTTTCCCGATATTATTATCCCCCACAATATAATTTACCCGGCTGTCAAAGTGAAGCTCCACATGACGGAAAGTACGGTAATTTTCCACCAGCATATGGGATATAAACATGGCCCTGCCTCCTTCTCATGAAAATGTTCCTTTCCTTTATTATATCATGGTCAAAAGGGGCAGAGAGGGTTCAAGCGGAAGAGCAAAAGCAGCAGGCAGGCTGGGAATCTCATGAGACCGGTACATTAAATTCGTATCAAAGCAGGCTCCATCAAGTGCCCTGGTCCATTCAATACAAAAAGGGGCTCCTTTTAAGGAACACCCCTTTTTATATGGACGCCTATCCAATGGAAGGCTGGGCTTTTTTATTTTTTCTCGAAAGGATCATCTTCCGGATTCCGATTATTCAGGATTTCATCCAGTGTCTTCATGGGGCACATGGAACCGCACATGGTACAGGTAAATTCATCTTCCGGTTTGCTGCTTTCCCGATACCTTCTGGCCTTGGCAGGATCGATGGCCAGCGGAATCATTTCTTTGAAGTCCACCTTTCTTCTGGCCCAGGACATTTTTTCATCCCACAGGGCAGCACCCTTCACGCCCTTTGCCAGGTCAGCGGCATGGCAGGCGATTTTGGAAGCCACAATGCCTTCATGCACATCGTCTACATCAGGAAGACGGAGATGTTCTGCCGGAGTCACATAGCAGAGGAAATCAGCGCCGCAGGATGCAGAAAGAGCCCCGCCAATGGCAGCGGTAATGTGGTCATAGCCCGGTGCCACATCGGTAACAATGGGCCCCAGCACATAGAGCGGCGCCCCATGGGTCAGCTTCTTGGCCACTTCCACATTCATGCGCACATCAGAAATAGGCATATGGCCCGGGCCTTCCACCATGACCTGCACACCAGCCCTGCGGGCACGGAGCACCAGTTCACCTAGGTTAATCAATTCGGAAATCTGGATGGCATCGGTGGAATCATGGCCGCTGCCGCTGCGGCAGCCGTCTCCTAAAGACAGGGTCACATCGTATTTCCGCAGAAGTTCCAGAAGCCGGTCAAACTGTTCATAGAAAGGATTTTCCTTCCCGTGCATGTACATCCAGGCAAAAAGGATGGAACCGCCCCGGGAAACCAGATTGGTAATCCGCTTGTTCCGCATAATGTGCTTTGCAGTCTCCCGATTCAGTCCTGCATGGATGGTCATGAAATCCACGCCGTCTTTGGCATGCCGTTCCACCACGGAAAATAAATCATCAGCAGTCATGTCTTTCAGCCCCTTATGGAGCACGCCCTTTACATCATACATAGGTACCGTACCAATGGCGGCAGGGCTGTTCTTCACCAGCCATTCCCGGAAAGGTGCCGTCTCTCCATAGCAGGACAGGTCCATAATGGCTTCTGCCTTCATTTCCCACGCCAGCTTCGCCTTTGCCTGCTCCGTTTCATAATTGCACACATCTTCCGAAATGCCCAGATTCACATTCATCTTTGTGCGAAGTCCCTTGCCGATGGCATAGGGATGAAGAGATTTGTGGTATATATTGGCAGGAATGACAATGGTTCCTTCTGCCACTCCCTGCCGGATATATTCTGCCGGCACCCCTTCATCCCGGGCTGCCGTTTCCATTTCCTTCGTTATGATTCCCTGTCTTGCCGCTTCCAGCTGTGTCATGATTCCTCCCATGAAAAAAAGCCCGCCATAGCGGGCTTTGAACAAACAGATTTCCTGCTTCCTTACGTCGGTATAAACCGCATCAAGTTCAAAGGGTCGGATTTCATCCTCTCAGTCCACTGACTCCCCCAGCATGTATGTATTATACCATAGGAGGGAAAAAGTTCAAAAGATTCAGGTTCAGGGAAGCGGCAGGCAAAGCATCCGGCTGTCTTTCTTACTTCTCTCCCATCTCCAGACACTAAAAAAGCCGGAACCTGAAGTTCCAGCTGAATCATCATGTGGTGCCGAGGACCGGAATCGAACCGGTACGAATCTCACGATTCGAGGGATTTTAAGTCCCTTGCGTCTGCCAGTTCCGCCACCCCGGCAGGTATATATGAAGATTATAATAGTTAAAATATGGAGGCGGCACCCAGAATCGAACTGGGGATAAAGGTTTTGCAGACCTCTGCCTTACCGCTTGGCTATGCCGCCATATGGAGCGGAAAACGGGACTCGAACCCGCGACCCCAACCTTGGCAAGGTTGTGCTCTACCACTGAGCTACTTCCGCACTGGCGACCCGGATCAGATTTGAACTGACGATCTCCGCCGTGACAGGGCGGCATGTTAGACCACTACACCACCGGGCCGCACGTAAGTTACTTAATTAGTATACCCACCATCCGCCTTTTTGTCAAGGGAATGATGACTTTTGTCATTTATGGGTAAAAACGGGAGAAAATGAAAGAGAATCATAGTATACAGGCCGATTTTCCCAAACCCTTTTTGAAACTTTTCCCTTTTTTATGAAAAAAGTTTCCTGCGTAAAAGAGCCAGGAAGTCCAGGTCCATGAAATTGTCTTATGCCATGGACATCCTCCTTAATTAAAAGTTTGCAGGAAAAGAACCGGGCTTTACCTTTTCCCCCTTAGGAACCACAAAGAAATCGTCGTCAAAGGTTCCCTTAGCCATCTTCCGCAAAATACCATAACCGCCATGAACCATATGAAGATCTGCTTTGAGCAGGTCCACCATAGGCTCGATGTACTTCTTCACCGGCTCCACATCATAGCAGCCGGTATCAATAATATAAAAATCATGAATTGGCGCATAAAGCTTCTTCAGATACCCATGAGCTTCGTCTCGGCCCATCTTTTTCTCCAGCTTTTCCATATCAATGGAGGATTCCTTCATGAACTCCATCCAACTTTCCGTAAGAAAAACGCCATGCATATCCCGCTTCAAATCGGCCAGGCTGTCTCCGGAAAGAAGGATATCGATGCAATCCCTGGTTTTCGGATATACCAGAGGCGCCGAAGACGCGGCGATTCCTATATTTCCTCCGCCGCAGCCTGTGGTGCACACCACGATTTTTGATACATTGTAAAAATGATCGATCTTATCCTGCACATAATGATGAAGCACCTTGGGGTCCCGGTGAAGACCGGGCGGCATGAAATAGACCACACTGTCTGACTGAGCCTCTTTCATCGCTTCTTTCAGTTCTCCTGCCAGTGTAGGGCAGGCAAGAATGACCGTCTGATTTCCCATTTCATATCACCTCAGCATATAAACAAAAGCTGCCCACATAAGAACCGTGACAGCTGCACCCAAAAACAGAATCATGCCCTTTCCATTCCCCCATCTGCCATCAGACACCGCTCTGCCAAACCGGGATTTTGCGCCATCCAGAAAAAGGAGAATGGCAAAAGCGGCTGCCTGGGCATAGAGAAAAAGAGAAAGGTTTTGATTTTCCCCCTCAGAAACAGTAATCAGAATACAGGGCGCCAGAATCACTGCCATGCAGAAGAGCTGCAGGCCCCGATACCACAGGGGATAGTGCCGCTCAGGCGCCTTCTTTTTGACTGCCATCCAGCTCCAGATCGTCATGAGGAAGCCCAGGGCAAGAAAGATAAAGTTAAATTCATCCATAAAAATCGCTCATTCCGATATCGCTTTCAGAAAAGAAATCAACATAGAATTTCCTGTCCTTATTGTGGCATACACTAAAAGATTTGTAAATGACAATTCATCCATGCTTTTCTAATGAAATCAAAGAAGTCCTCTGTCTTCATCATCTGAGCAGGGTCTCAGATGTCCGAAAGCCAAAGTCTGCATGTAGAAATTCTGCTTTTGCTGTGGGAAGACGGACTGCTTCCGGCCCGGTAAAGTCCGGTTGAAAGAGGGTTCCTTCCATAAGAAATGTCTGCTTTAAAAGGACTGCTTTTTTCCCTTCAAATTTCCAGCACAAAAAACTTCCTGTCATCCCGCGATTCACGCGCCAATCTTCAAGGGGCTTCATGAGCCTGCCCCTCAAGGGATGTCAGGAAGTTTTTCATTTGAAATTCGGCCGGCCTTTGAGGGAAGAATCATATTAGAATCCATAGGCCTCCTGTCTTCCATGGATTCGCGCCGACAGGAGGAATCGCCCATGTTTTCCGGGCCTTTTGTTCCCTCTGCTCATATAGTCAGAGATAAAGGAAGAAATTTCATTTCTCATCTTCCTGCCGCCCGAAACTCTTCATTTGACACCTCCTGTCTCCTATGCTATAGTTAGACTTAATTACAGACATGCGATGAAGAGAAGAGTAGGCAGATGACAAGGCCAAAGAGAGCTCCCGGTGGTGAGAAGGGAGTGCCAAAGAGCTGCTGAAGATGGACTCTGAGCAGGGAAGGCCGAATGATGAGGCATCCCGGGTGCGCCCGATACAGCGCTCAAGTATCAAGGCCTTATGGCTGGCGTACCTATAGAGGTTCATGCAGCAATGCATGGATAAAATTGGGTGGTAACACGAATCTTTCGTCCCTTTAGGGATGGAAGATTTTTTTATTTTAAGGAGGTTTTATGCCTTTCTATAATGGAACTTTATTTGAAATAGACCGGAAGGAAATGCTCCGCTATGCAGGCATGAATCCCAAAGGTAAGAATTTTCCCGAAGAAGCCGTACAGAGTGCCATACAGGAGGCGCTGGCACTGGCGGAGCCTAAAGGCATCTGGCAGGTGATCCCCTATTCTCCTTCTGAAGGAAAGATTGAAGGAAATCCGCCTCTGGTGCTGTCCGGAAACAGCATCCGTCACCATCTGGCCAATTCCTGGTCCACTGCCGTGCTGGCGGTGACTGTGGGTGATGAAATCGAAAAAGCATCGGATGCTGCCTTCAAGTCGGGAGACTATGTACGGGGTCTTCTTCTGGATGCGGCAGCCACTACTGCCACCGAGCATCTGGCAGACCAGGTGGACCGGCTCATCCAAAAGGAAGCTGCAAAGGACGGGCAGAAAACGGTATGGCGCTTTTCTCCGGGCTACGGAGACTGGCCGGTAACCCAGCAGAAAGACTTCTGCCGCCTCATCGAAGCAGATAAAATCGGCATCCAGGTGACAGACCATTCCATGCTGTTCCCAAGGAAATCTGTGTCCGCCATCATCGGCATTTCTCAATGCAGCCAGCGCCCTGCGCCGGCCAAATGCCGGACCTGCTCTCTTCTCACCTGTCCCTTCAGGCATTAAGTTAGAATAGAAAGTCCAGCGCCTGTCACAGCACCGGGATTTCGAAAATTATTTCTTGAAAATATAACTTTCATATTCCATCATATAATATAGAAAAATCATATGTCACAGAAAAGGAGTGCTTTATGATACTATTTGACGGCGGCATGGGTACCATGCTGCAGAAATTCGGTCTTGAGGCAGGAAGCTGCCCCGATTATTACAATATTTCCCACCCTGACGTGGTACAGCAGATTCACAGGGCCTATATGGAAGCAGGGAGTCAGTTTATCACCACCAATACCTTCGGTTCTTCTCCGCTGAAGCTGGCCGATTACGATCTGTCAGACAAGGTGGAAGAAATCGCTGCAGCTGCAGTGCGGAATGTGCGGGCTGCCTGCGGAGATAAAGTGAAAGTGGCCGGCGACATGGGCCCCACCGGAAAGTTCATCAAACCCATCGGCGATTTGTCCTTTGACGAAACCTGCGAAAATTATTACCGGCTGGCCAAAGCGCTGGCCCAGGCAGGAGCAGACTGCCTCATCATTGAAACCATCATCGATATCCAGGAAATGAAGGCAGCCCTGATAGCAGCCAAAGAAGCGGCCAGCCTCCCTGTGATCTGCCAGATGACCTACTCCGAAGACGGCAGGACTATTCCAGGCACAGACCCCGTTACTGCCACCATCCTTCTGGATGCCATGGGTGCGGATGTCATCGGAGCCAACTGCTCTGTAGGTCCTGACAAGCTGCTGGAGGCCGCCCGCCAGATGGTTTCCGTCACCAATAAGCCTGTGATTATCCAGCCCAATGCAGGCATGCCGGTACTGGAAAACGGAGAAACCCGCTTCCCCCTGGGGCCGGAAGAATTTGCATCCTATGCTCCGGAATTTGCTAAAATCGGCGTATCCTACCTGGGCGGCTGCTGCGGCACCACGCCGGACCATATCCGGAAAGTGGCAGAGGTGCTAAAAGATGTCCCCCTGACTCTGCCGCCGAAAGTGAAGCCCTTCACCGCCCTCACTTCCCGGACAAAAACCGTATTCATCGGTGACGACTATGCTCCCGTCAAAATCGGGGAACGAATCAACCCCACGGGAAGAAAGAAAATGAGAGCAGATATCCAGAAGGGCAGCTTCGTTTCCGTCAAGAAGGAAGGGCTGGCAGAAGTAGCTGCCGGTGCTGATGTACTGGATGTAAATATGGGTGTTCCCGGTATCGACCAGAGAGAAGCCATGGAAACAGTCATTTCCCAGCTCTCCATGCTCTGCCCGGTACCTCTGTCCATAGACAGCACGGACCCGGCGGTGCTGGAAAGAGCTCTGAAAGTATACCCCGGCCGCCCGCTCATCAATTCCGTCAACGGCGCCGATGATGAAATTCTTGAAAAGGTGTTGAAACTGGCCAAAACCTATGGTGCCGCCGTACTCTGCCTCCCTCTGGAAAAGGGAAATCTGCCGAAAACGGCGGATGAACGGATACGCATTGCCGCTGCCATCATTGACAAAGCCCTCAAAGCAGGCCTTCGGAAGGAAGACCTCCTGCTGGACCCCCTGGTGCTGACCATCGGCTCCTCCGACACCGGTGCCAGAGAAACGCTGAAAACCATTTCTTTATATAAGAAGGAATTCGGTCTTCCCTGCGTTATGGGCACAAGCAACGTTTCCTTCGGCCTTCCTGCCCGGCCCCGGATTAATGCAGCCTTCCTCACCATGGCCTTTGCCTGCGGCATGAATGCCCCCATTATCAACCCCCTGGACAAGGATATCCAGGATGCTTTCATCAATGCCAGACTGCTTCTGGGCTTTGACCCCGGCGCCAGGGATTTCATCAGGGCCGCTGCCCTTTCTGAAGAGCCGAAAGCAAAGAGCGCCCCCTCTGAAGACCTGCCGCCGCTGGAAAAAATCAAAGCTGCAGTAAAGAACGGAGAAAAAGAAGAATCGGCCGCCCTCATCAAAACACTGCTGGACAATGGAATTTCTTCGGAAACCATTATCAAAGAAGGCCTTACCGCTGCCATGACGGAAATCGGAGACGGCTACGGTGCCGGAAAAGTATACCTGCCCCAGGTCATGATGGCGGCAGAAGCCATGCAGGCCGCTTTCAAAGAATTGAAGAAAATTCTTCCTGAAATGAACAGCTCCGCCAAGGGTACCCTGGTCATCGGCACCGTCAAAGGCGATATCCACGACCTGGGCAAAAACATTGTAGCCGCTCTCATGGAAAACAGCGGATACCGGGTCATTGACCTGGGAAAAGACGTGGATCCAGAGGTCTTCGTTCAAGCAGTCAAAGACCATCATGCAGATCTGGCAGGCCTCTGCTCCCTCATGACCACCACCCTGCCGGAAATGGAACATACCGTGAAAGCATTAAAAGAAGAAACCCCCGGCGTTAAAATTCTCGTAGGCGGCGCCGTGGTTACCCAGGATTATGCCAGTCGCATCGGCGCGCCGAACTACTGCAGAGACGGCATTGCCGCCGTTAAAATAGCAGACCGGCTGACAGGAAAAGAGGAATGATTGATGAGTACATTAAAAGAAAAACATAATCAGCATATATTTACCATCACTACGGAACTGGACCCGCCCAAAAGTGCCTCTTCCTCGGTCACAGAAGCGCAGGTAGTCAAAGTCGCCCCCTATGTGGACGCCGTAAACATTGCGGACTGCCCTATGGCTAAAATGCGCATGAGCCCCATTGCCCTTTCCTCCATCATCCAGAGCCGCTATCAGGTGGAATCCATTTTCCACCTCACCTGCCGGGACCGAAATGTCATCGGCCTGCAGGCGGAACTGCTGGGCGCCTACGCCCTGGGAGTCCATAACATTCTCACCCTCACAGGAGATCCGCCTTCCATAGGCGACCACCCCGATGCCAAGGGAGTCTTTGAAGTAGACTCCACGGGCCTCATCGAAATCGCCAAAGCCCTGAACGAAGGCCATGACATGATGGGCCATGAGCTGGGAGAAGCGGCTGACTTCTACATCGGCACCACTGCCAACCCCGGCGCCGATGATTTGGACAAGGAAATCCGGCGGCTGGAAGGAAAGAAGAAGGCCGGCGCCCAGTTTATCCAGACCCAGCCAATTTACGACATCCGACAGGCAGAAAATTTCCTTGCTGCCGCCAAAGACCTTTCCCTTCCCATCCTCTTCGGCATTGTCCCCTTAAAGAGCTTCAAAATGGCCAATTACCTGAACAGCCATGTGCCCGGCATCTTCATTCCGCCGGCGGTGATGAAGGCCATGGAAACGGGAGGCCGCGAAACGGGCATCGCCCTTTCCAGAGAGCTGGTACAGGCTTTAAGAGACATCCACGCCGACGGCGCCCATCTCATGCCGGTAAATGATGTGGATGCGGTGGCAGAAATCTGCCGAACCCATAAATAAAATATCCGTAAACCAGAAAAGCAGCATCTCCCAGGATGCTGCTTTTTCATATCCACCTCAAAGGTTCTTCTTTTTCTTCTTATTGTAATACCATATACCACCATAAATCAGCGTAATCATAATGATGAGAATCGTCAGGCGGAAAGCATGCTCCTCCATATTGACCACATCATGTCCCAGCACCACTTCCATAGCCGTGGATGGCAGCTTGCCGATGAGACAGCCCAGGGCGTAGGAGCGGAAATGCATGCTGGAAAGGGCCGCAATAGCCGTGACCAGACCATTGGGCATATAGGGAATGGCTCTGGCAGCCGCCATGGCCTGCCAGGAATCATAGGAATCCAGTTTTTTCAGCGTTTTACTCTTATTGATAATATTCATAGCCATGCCCCGGAAAAGAGTACGCATGACATAGAAGGAAATAAGGACTCCCACTGTTTCCGCCAGCCAGGAAATGATAACACCCCAGAAAAGGCCGAAAATCAGTCCATTCGCCGTGGAAATAAAAATGGATGGAAGAAATCCGACGATATTGATGACCACATCAATGAAAAAGCTCATGAAGGCAGCATAAATACCAAAGCTGTGCAGGTACGCAATGGTGCCTCTCAGATCTCCATCCTTTGACAAATGATAAATGGTAGGGTAAAAAGTAGGATCAAAGAAATGGATAGCCGCCAGCACCAGTATCAGCAGCGCAAGAACAGAGAGGCGGAATTTCCGCTCCCCCTTCTCATTCCAATTTCGATATCTCATAAAAGGCCTCTGTTATATACAGAATACGCAAAAAGCAGAAGGATAGCCAGCCTCTAAAGCAGAAGAGATTCACCTTGACAAATCCTCCTCTCCATAAAGGCAGAAAGCTCTTTCCCTATTTTTATATTATCTGCTGTTTTATAAATATATAATACCATTGTTTTAAATAAAATTAAATCCCAGGCTTCCGGTAAGACCCCTTCCATCATAGGGAAAAGCTCCCTGCACAGGCTCCCTTAGGGCAAAAGAAAAAGCAGACCTTTGGCGTCTGCTTTTTCACTGCTCCCGAAAGTTCGGTCAATGACTGCTTCCACAGATTTCGTCCGCATAGCTGCGGATTGTATCAGCCATATCTTTCCGGTCCACTGTCTCCATAAACCGTTTCGGACGATTTTCCAGCTCTCCCAGCTGTTTAGGAACAGGAATGCCCGTTTTATCTGCAATTTCACGGAGCGTATCGTAGGGACTTTCCATTTCTTTAAGACCCAGTGCTTTGGCTACTACGCCAGGGAACTTGTATGGATGGGCCGTACTGATAATGACAGTGTGGGAATGACGGGGAATCTCCCCTTCCCTTCTCAAATGGTCATAAACCGCATAGGCCACAGCGGTGTGAGGATCCATGAGATAATCATAGTTTTCGTACACCTCGCTCATGGCATGGGACATATCTTCCGGAGAAGCCCAGCCGCCCATCATTTCCATGTCTGCCTTGGCAAAGGTCTCTTTGGAAACTTCATACTTTCCTTCCTTCTTCAATCTGTCCATACTTTCCCTCACCTGCTCTGCCGATCCGGTAAGGTAGTAGAGGAACCGTTCAAAATTGGAGGAAATGAGAATATCCATGGACGGTGCTTCGGTCATGTAGAAAGGACGGTTGATATCATATACACCGGTTTCAAAGAAGTCCGCCAGTACTTTGTTTTCATTGGAAGCGCAGATCAGCCGGCCAATGGGTGCTCCCACCTGCTTTGCCAGCCAGGCAGCCAGAATATTGCCGAAATTGCCGGTAGGCACTACCACGTTGAAAGATTCATGTTCGCCGATGGAACCATTTTTCAAAAGCTTCAGCCAGATCCATACATAGTACACCACCTGAGGCAGAAGACGGCCGATATTAATGGAATTGGCGCTGGAGAAAAGAACACCCTTTTCTGCTTCCTCTTTCCGAAGTCTGCTTCCGAAAACCTGCTTCAGCGTTCCCTGGGCATCATCAAAATTGCCTTCAATACCCACCACCTTCACATTGCTGCCCAGCTGCTTCTGCATCTGATCCTTCTGCAGCGGGCTGACACCATGGGAAGGATAGAAAACCATAATATGGACGCCCGGCACATCGCGGAATCCTTCCAGTGCTGCTTTTCCCGTATCGCCGGAAGTGGCAGTCAGAATCAGGATTTCCTGATCATCCTTTTCCTCTTTCTTTGCATATACAAGAAGATAGGGGAAAAGAGACAGCGCCAGATCTTTGAAAGCACAGGTCCTGCCATGGAACATATCCGCCATGGAAAATGCCTGAGACAGGGGCTTAACCGGTACAATGTCTTTTGTTTCAAAAGTACCGGTATAAGCACTGTGAGTCAGCTTTTTCAGCTCCTCTTCCGGAATATCCGTGAGGAAATGGGACAGCACGAACGCTGCCAGCTCCTCATAGGTCATATCTTTCAGTTCATCTGCATGAAGAAAAGGAGCCGGGAGAAATTCCGGTACATACAGGCCGCCGTCATCAGCCAGCCCTTTCACCAGCGCCTCTTCTGCCGTTACTGTTTCATTACTTCTGGTACTTCTGTATTTCATAGGACACCTCCGAAGAATTTTTCCCGTTTGCACCTATTCTATCATAAATGGCAGGGGAGAGACAGGGCCTTCTGTGGGGCCCTGCCTTCCCCATGAGAGTTTTCAGGTGCAATGGCCCCTGGGCAGCCGATGGGGAAAATTGCTGTTTTACAGCAGCAGTTATAAAGCAGCCGCGCCGTCACTTTCATCGGTACCCCGCTGCCAGTCCAGTGGAGCCAGGTATGACAGGCAATAAAAAATCCCACGAAAACTCGTGGGATGTAAGTTCTTGGTGGACCATCAGGGTTTCGAACCCCGGACACCCTGATTAAGAGTCAGGTGCTCTACCAGCTGAGCTAATGGTCCGTTCAACGGAAATGATTATATCATTTTCTTCATCATCTGTCAAATCTTTTTTTATTTGATTTGAAAGATTTTTCAGATGACTGCCTTCATCGGGCAACAAAGATACTATACCATAAGATGCCTGTTTTTTCAAATTAGATATTGATGAGAATTAATAATGAATGCCATATTTCTGTTTCAGTTCTTCAATATCCGCCCTCATATCCCGGTCGCAGGCTTCCAGCGCCTCTTTCAGATGGGGCAGGTGCTGACGGGCCATGAACGCTTTCTTGGCACTGGCCATTTTATAGATATGGGCCAGCTCCCTTTTATAGGATGCCATGAACTCCTGCAGTTCTTCTTCCGTCAGTTCTCTCTCTTCCGGAGAATCGATTTTTTCGTCCTTATCCATAGGTCCTCCTTATCAAAAAATCCTTATGCCGGATGAAAGGCATAAGGATTTCAAATTTCTGGTGCGTCTAGAGGGATTCGAACTCTCGACACCTGGTTCCGGAGACCAGTGCTCTATCCACTGAGCTATAGACGCCTAACAAGGAGTATTATAGCACAAAGGGTGGATAAAGGAAAGAGGTTTTTATTTTTCTACAAAAACCCGGGGAATTCTCTTGAGGTCACAGGTGATTTCATGAGGAATGGTACCGGCGGTCTTTGCCACTTCGTCCAGGGTGATTTCCCCTTCTCCCTGCCGGCCCATGAGGATGACTTCATCGCCCGGTTTCACAGAATCATCTACTGCCACCATGAACTGGTCCATGCAGATGCGTCCCACAATGGGGCAGCGTTTTCCACCAATGAGAACTTCTCCCTTATTGGAGAGGCAGCGGGGATAACCGTCAGCATAGCCGATGGGGACGGTGGCGGTCTTCATGTCTTTATCAGCCACATAGGTGCCGCCGTAGCCGATGGCTTCTCCTTTATGCAGTGTCTGTACATGGGTCACATGGCTCACGATGCGCATGACATACTGGAGATCCAGTTTATGTTCCATTTCATCAGAAGGCTGGGGTCCATAGATAATAATGCCCGGGCGGGCCAGATTATGCCAGCTCTTAGGAATGTCGATGACGCCGGCACTGTTGGCAGAGGAAATGACGAAATCATCGGTGACCGACATCTGGGCAATGGCTTCATCGAAGCGGTCCAGCTGCTTCAGGGCTGCTGACTTATCTTTGCAGTCTGCTGTAGCCATATGGGTCCAGGTGCCATGGAGATGAAGATGGGGATAACCGGCCAGTTTTTTCAGGAAAGGCTTCACATCTTCCGGATGGGTGCCGATGCGGTTCATGCCCGTATCAATCGGCATCATGACTTCCACTGTTTTACCGGCGCCTTTGGCAATATCTTCAAAAGCGTCAAGGTCTACCGTATCGTCCACCGGAAGGGTGAGGTCATATTTTACACCCATGAGCATATCTTCCGGAAGGGGAAGGCCCAGTACATAAATGGGGCAGGTAAATCCGGCTTCCCGGAGCTTCGCGCCCTCTTCTACCCTGGCTACTGCAGCTGCCGTATATCCTTCTTCCATTGCAATGCGGAGTGTTTCCACAGCGCCATGACCATAGGCATTGGCTTTAACCACGGCCAATACATTCACTTCCTTGGGCAGGTGCTGGCGAATGACTCTCAGATTGTGGCGAAGTGCATTCAGATTGATTTCCATGTAAGAAACAGGCATAACAAAATCTCCCTCCAATAAAAAAAGTCACCGCAGCTGAAATTCACGGGTTTTCCCCGTCAGAAAGCCGCGATGCTTCGTAGTCCTTATGAAATTGTATTCCAAAGGGTTACCCTTATCATAATGCAACGGCGCTAAAAAGAAAAGGGCCTGACGCAAAATTGTAAGTGAAGAGAAAGGGCAAGTCTCATTCCTTCACCTTTTCCCGTGGCTATTCATCTCTCAGAAACTGCTCAAACACATAATTTCCCAAAGCCGCTCCATGGTAAGTGAGGAAGAGATGACGGTCCTCCTCTGTAAGCAGTTTCTGTTTTTTCAGCATTGCCACCTGTCTGCCATACCAGAAGGAGAGAGGATGGCCGTAGCGGTGCTCGAAGTCATCCAGCGGAATGCCCTCTTTCATGCGCAGGTGAAGGAAACAATATTCTTCCATTTCATCCTTTTCCGTCAGCTCTTCTATCTCTTCTGCCGGAGCGCTGCCGGTCAAAAGATCTTTTTCATACATCCTCACGCCGGGGCTGATGGTAAAGCGGGTACGGCCGATGCGGGAAGACGCCGCCGGTCCCAGTCCCAGGTAGTCAGAAAGTTCCCAGTATTTCCGGTTATGCCGGGAGCGGTATCCTTTCCGGGCAAAGCTGGATATTTCATACCGTTCAAAGCCGTAATGAGGAAGGATGCGGCACATATCCTGGTACATGGCCCAGCTTTCCTCTTCGGTAGGCCTTGGAAGCTTTCCTTTGTCTGCCAGCTGGGCAAAGCGGGTGCCCTCTTCCAGGATAAGGCTGTACACGGACACATGGGTAATGGGCAGGTGCACTGCCCAGAGAAGAGATTTTCTGAAATCCATGACACTCTGCCCCGGCAGTTCATACATGAGATCTACACTGATATTACGAAATCCCAAGTCCCAGGCCCTCTTCACCGCCTTTTCCGCTTCCGAAGCAGTGTGAAGACGGCCGATTGTTCTAAGAAGCCTGTCGTCATGACTCTCTACGCCTATGGAAATGCGGTTGATGCCGAGAGCCCTGGCATGGCGCAGGTAGGAATCCGTCATATCGCAGGGATTCATTTCCATGGTGATTTCCGGATGGTCCGATATATGGAACCGGCGCCGGATATTGTCCATCACTTCTGCAAGCTGATTTTCCGAAAGGGATGAAGGTGTACCGCCGCCAAGATAGATGGTATCGCAGAGATAATCCTGAAAGGCGGGGCTTCTCATTTCCATTTCCTTTGCCAGGGCTTTCAGAAAAGAGTCATCCGGTTTCCTCCCAATGGAATAGAAGCCGCAGTAGGCACAGCGCCTTCTACAGAAGGGTATATGAATATAAAGTCCCAGGTCAGTCATCTTTCAGAACCGCCATGAATGCTTCCTGCGGAATTTCTACACTGCCCACCTGTTTCATGCGCTTCTTTCCTTCCTTCTGCTTTTCCAGAAGCTTTTTCTTACGGGTCACGTCACCGCCATAGCATTTGGCCAGTACGTCCTTCTTGTAAGCCTTAATGGTTTCCCTGGCAATAATTTTGCTTCCGATGGCAGCCTGGATGGGCACTTCAAACTGCTGACGAGGAATAATATCCTTCAGCTTCAGCGCCAGAGCCCGGCCCCGGGCAGGCGCATTGCTGCGGTGAACAATGATGGACAGGGCATCCACCAGATCCCCGTTCAGGAGGATATCCAGCTTCACGGCATCGGTCTTCTGATATCCGTCCAGCTGATAGTCCAGGGACGCATAGCCTTTGGTGCAGGATTTCAACTTGTCAAAGAAATCAAAAATAATTTCAGAAAGAGGAATCTTATAGGTCAGATCCACCCTGGTCTCATCCAGGTATTCCATGGTCTGGAATACGCCGCGGCGGTTCTGTACCAGTTCCATCACGTTGCCTACCATATCCGATGGCACCAGGATATCCACCTTGGCCACCGGCTCTTCGATATGTTCGATTTTCGTCATAGGCGGCAGTTCTGCCGGATTATCCACCGGTACCATGGTGCCGTCGGTTTTGAAAACATGGTAAATAACGGAAGGCGCCGTGGTGATAAGCTTTAAGTGGTATTCCCTTTCCAGTCTTTCCTGTACCACATCCATATGAAGAAGTCCAAGGAAGCCGCAGCGGAAACCGAATCCCAGGGCCTGGGATGTTTCCGGTACAAATTCCAGCGCTGCATCGTTGAGCTTAAGTTTTTCCAAAGCTTCCTTCAGATTATCATAGTCCTTACTGTCAATGGGATAGAGGCCGCAGAAAACCATGGGGAGAGCCTTCCGGTATCCCGGCAGGGCCTCGGAAGCCCCGTTTTCCGCTGTGGTAATGGTATCCCCCACTTCGCAGTCCTGGACATTCTTGATACTGGCAGCCACATAGCCTACGGAGCCGCAGGTCAGGATATCACAGGCCTTGGGGAAAGGGGAGAAATACCCCACTTCCGTTACCGTATACACCTTGCCGGAGGCCATCATGCGGATATTCATGCCCGGCTTGATTTCTCCATCCATAACACGGACATAGGCAATGGCTCCCTTGTAAGAATCGAAGATGGAATCAAAAATAAGGCAGCGCAGCGGCTTTTTCGTATTGTCCGGAGGCGGCGGCACCTGCTCCACAATCCGTTTCAGCACCTCTTCCACATTTTCCCCGGTTTTGGCAGAAACTGGAATGGCATCAGACATGTCGAGACCGATGATATTTTCTACTTCCTTCTTTACCCGGTCAATATCGGCACTGGGGAGATCGATTTTATTAATGACCGGAATGATTTCCAGGTTGTGATCCAATGCCAGGTACACATTGGCCAGGGTCTGGGCCTGCACGCCCTGGGTGGCATCAATGATAAGGATGGCCCCTTCACAGGCAGAAAGACTGCGGGATACTTCGTAATTGAAGTCCACATGGCCTGGGGTGTCGATGAGATTCAGCTCGTAGGTATCGCCGTCTTCATACTTGTACATGAGGCGTACGGACTGCTCCTTGATAGTAATGCCCCTTTCCCTCTCCAGATCCATGGTATCCAGAATCTGGGCTTCCATATCTCTCTTCTGCACCGTGCCGGTAAGCTCGATGAGCCGGTCCGCCAGGGTAGACTTGCCATGGTCGATATGGGCAATAATTGAAAAATTTCTGATATGTTCTGTATCCATAATGACTCCTGTAAAAAAGAATGGTCTGTCTTCTATCATCAATTTATATTTTACTATAAATATCTCTTCTATGAAATACTTCTGCGCCCTGGCGGGCAATAAAGCCTCGGCAATAATTTCCTGCTGACATGGACTGCCTTCGTGTCATGCCGAGTAGGTACCCCTTCACTCATACTTCACTTCTCCTGTCTGCTTCCCTGTCTTCCCACAAGACCCGGTGCGGCAATGGCAAGGATAACGAGCAGGATGCCCAGGGCCTGGAGAGAGTCAAAGCGGACGTCAAAGAGGAAAAGGGAGGCAATGACAGATACTGCCGGTTCCACCGTAGCGGTGACGGAGGCCTGGGCCTCACTGAGGTAATGAAGACCCGCATTATAGCAGGTAAAAGCCACCACGGTGCCGCAGATAACGATCCAGAAGGAATCAAAGAGCACCGAACGCTGAAAAAAGCCGGAAAAATCGGTGACCGGATCAATCAGCCAGGCAGAAATGGCACCGGTAAACATGCCTATAGCCAGGATAAAGGAATTGTCCATGACTGTCATCAGGTGCTTGGGATACACAGCGCAGACTGCGAAGAAAAGTGCTGAGGCCAGTGCCAGGTAGACGCAGGCTGCCGGTACGGAAATGCGATGGATATCACCGCCGGTAACAAGAAGAAATACACCGGCTATGGCCAGCACCACTGCCAGCAGTTCCCCCCGGGCCGGGAGCTTTCTATTTTTCAGAGAAACCCACAGGATCACCATGGCCGGGCAGGTATACTGGATGACTGTGGCAGCAGCCGCATTTCCTGCCGCAATAGAAGCAAAATAGGTATAGTGCATAAGCATAAGCCCCACGATGCCATAAAATATCAGCTCCAGAAAAAGTAGGGGCTTTCTCTTGACGGCCCTTACCCCTGCCTTCCACTGCCCTTTCATCAGGGATACAAGAAACATGATGATGCCCGCAGAAAACATGCGGAACACCGTGAGATCCATGGCATCAAGGCCGCTCTTCCTGAAAAAATCCTGAGCTGCCAGCCCTGTCCCTGCCCACATGGTGCCGGCAATCAAAACCATGATGACTGCAAAGAGCTTCATTCGGCTCCCCTCTTTTCATTTTCGAAATCCACAGGCTCCATGGAAATCCATGAGGAAGCTCGTATAAAAAAAGACTTCATCAATGATTCAGTGCTTCCCCAATACACAAAAACCCGCCATCACGGCGGGTCATACAATCTGGTGGGACTATTTGGATTCGAACCAAAGACCTCTTCGATGTCAACGAAGCGCTCTGACCAACTGAGCTATAACCCCGGATACTGAGGTCATTATATCATGGGATAAGAGAAAAAAGCAAATATTATAAAAGGTGACGCGCTGCGGCCCCTTTCCAGTCCAAAGGAGCTGCAGTGCGCTCAAAGTACAAAAGGACAGGGCTCTGGAAGGGGCTGTATTTCTTCCCTCAAGAGGAGAAGAAAAGTTTTAACCGCCCATTCTTTGAGTCGTCCCTGTCCTTCCTCTTAGAAGTCAAAGAGGGACATCTGCTCTTCGTCAGGCAGGTCCTTCAATATGCCCATGTCATCCATAGTATCAATAATGGTCTGGCTCACCTTTCCCCTCTTCCGGAGGTCTTCCTTGGAGGTGAAGGGATGGTTGTCCCTGGCTCTTACGATTTCCTTGGCTACGGAATCACCGAGGGCAGGAATGCAGTTGAAAGGCGGCAGCAGTTTCCCGTCCACCATTTTGAATTCGGAGGCTGCCGACTTGTCCAGGCTGATAGGCAGGAATTCCAGTCCCCGGAGATACATTTCCGCCGCCACTTCGATGACTGTGGCATTGCCTTTTTCCACAGCCGTAGGATGTTCCAGGGACGCAATGCGGGCCAGTTCCTGTTTCTGGGATTCCAGTCCCTTCAAAATGACCGGCGCATTGAAAGATCCCTCGGCGCGGATGGTAAAGTAGGCAGCGTAGTAGGCCAAAGGCTGGTACACCTTAAACCAGGCAATGCGGAAGGCCATCATAACGTAGGCCACCGCATGGGCCCTGGGGAAAAGATAGCCGATTTTCAGGCAGGAGTCGATGAACCACTGGGGCACATGGGCCGCATCCAGTTCCGCCTTGTTGTTGGAACCATTCTTTTCCAGGCCTTTCCCTTTACGCACATTCTCCATCACCTTGAAGGAGGTGAGCGGTTTGACGCCATGCTTGATGAGATAGTTCATAACGTCGTCACGGGTGGAAATGGCATCTTCCAGTTTGACTGTGCCGTTCTTGATGAGGTCCTGGGCATTGTTCAGCCACACGTCGGTGCCGTGGGAGAAGCCGGAAATTCGCACCAGCTCGGAGAAATTTTTAGGCCTGGTGTCTTCCAGCATGCCCCGGACGAAGGGGGTGCCGTATTCCGGAAGTCCCAGGGCGCCTACCGTCACCCCTTTATTTCCAATCACCGACGCCAGCTGCTGGGGTGTAATTCCCAGCGCTTCAGTGGAGCTGAAAAGGGAAAGGGTCTTCTTGTCATCAAAGGGAATGGACATGGGGTCGATTCCCGTAATATCCTGGAGCATACGGATAACTTTCGGATCATCGTGACCCAGAATGTCCAATTTCAGCATACGGCCGGAAATGGAATGGTAATCAAAATGGGTAGTAATGGTGCCGGGAATGATATGACCGTCTTCATCTTTCAGGTATTTTTTATTGGCTGCATACTGAAGGGGCGTGAAATTGTGGATGTCCATGTCGCGAGGACATACCATAATGCCCGCCGGATGCTGACCGGTGGTTCTCTTCACCCCGGCCACTCCGGCAGCCAGCTTTTCAATGAAAATATCATTAAAGGTGAGGCCCCGGTTTTCTGCATATTTCTTTACAAATCCATAGGCCGTCTTATCCTGGATGCCTGCAATGGTACCGGCTCGGAATACATTGTCCCTTCCGAAAAGCTCTTCCGTGTATTTATGGGCCACACCCTGGTCATCGCCGGAAGAGAAATTAAGGTCGATATCAGGCACCTTGTCTCCATCGAACCCAAGGAATACGGCAAAGGGGATATCATGACCATTCTTGCTCAACGGCGTTCCGCACTTAGGGCATTTCTTGTCCGGCAGGTCGAATCCGCCGCCTACGGAGCCATCTGTGAAGAACTGGCTCCAGTGGCATTTGGGGCAGACATAGTGAGGCGGCAGTGGATTGACTTCCGTAATGCCTGACATGGTGGCAACAAAGGAAGAACCTACGGAGCCTCGGGAGCCTACCAGGTATCCCCGGTCGTTGGAATGTTTAACCAGTTTATGGGCAATGTAGTACAGTACGCCGTAGCCGTGCTTGATAATCGGCGTCAGTTCCAGAGTAAGCCGGTCTTCCACGATTTTGGGAAGGGGATCCCCATAAATGGCGTGAGCGTTGTCATAGCACATTTTCACCAGTTTGTCATCGGCCCCTGCAATCTTCGGGTTGTAAGATTTCCATTCTTCTGCCAGGGGCTTTAAAACTTCACACTGCTCTGCTATTTTCCTGGTATTGGTTACCACGATTTCAATGGCCTTGTCTCTGGGGAGGTAGGAAAATTCATCCAGCATTTCCTGGGTGGTGCGGATATAAACCGGCGGATGGGATTCGATTTTCCCCGGTTTTTCCCAGTTGGAGAGCAGGATATCCCTGTTCCGCTGGTCTTCGGCAAACATATAATGGGCATCGGAAGTGGCACATACCGGACGGCCTGCCTTTTCCCCGATTTCGATGACTTTCCTGTTCAGGTCCTGCAGGTCCTTTTTCGAATTCACATTGCCGAATTTATCTTCATTGATAAGGAATTCATTATTTCCCAGCGGCTGCACTTCCAGGTAGTCATAAAATTTGGCTTTTTCAATAAGCTCTTCATCGCTTTCCCCCGCCAGAACGGCGCGGAAAAATTCGCCCATCACGCAGGCGGAACCGTAAATCAGTCCCTCATGGTATTCTTCCAGAATGGGTTTGGGAATCAAGGGCCGTTTCCGATAAAATTTCAGATGGGACAGGGTGACCATGCGGTACAGATTCCTAAGGCCTGTAATGTTTTTGGCCAGGATAATGATATGGTTGTACTGCTGGCGGTCCGTATCCGGATCTTCCGGGATTTCATCAATCATGTACCCTTCCATACCGTAAATCACCTTCTGGTGATATTTCTCCGCCAGGTCCTGGATTTTGGGAAATGCCTGAATCACGCCGTGGTCCGTAATAGCTACGGCAGGATGATGCCATTTGGCAGCGGTCTTGATGATTTCTTCATTATCAATGAGGCCATCCAGACTCATTTTGGTATGAAGATGGAGTTCCACCCGGGGCGTGGGATAAGTATCCTCATGGTCAATGACCTGGGCTTCCCCTTTTTCCATCTGCTGCAGTTCCAGAGTCAGACCGCCGGAGTACTTGTCAAAGCGTACGTTGCCTCGCACCTTCACCACAGTGCCTGGTTTCAGTGACTCCACCCCCTCCGCATCCTCGGGATGATCAAAAAATTTCTTGCAGGGAATGCCGTTGCTGTCATCAGCCAGCCGCATGAGGAGAAGCTTCTTTTTGCTTCGAAGTTCCCTCACTTCAGAGCTGATGACGGTACCCGTGAAGATGACACCATCTGCTTCGTCTGTAATGGTTCTGATTTCCACAGGATCTCCGGTAATGTGCTTTCTGCCCAGATAGATGCCATTGGAGGCCCCCTTCTTTCCCCCATCTTTAGGGGAAGGAACGAAGGCGCTCTTTGGGAGCACGCTGGTCAGGTCTGGAAGTATGTCAGGCATATCCATTTCCGGCACACTTTCTGCTTCCGGCGGCAGCGGCGCTGCTTCCGGAGGAATATCATCCAGCGAAGGCAGGGGCACATCATCAGGAGGGAGCGCATAATTTTCCAGGGGTTCTTCATCGGGAAGGGGAATACTGTCCATACCAGCCTCGCCGGAAGGCATGGGGTCTGACGGCCCCTGATCCACAGGGGCGCCCATGTGAATGGCAATGGATGAAAATACTTCATCTGATACGTCTTCTCCATTGATATAAATAGACTCCACCGGCAGGATTTCCCTTCCCATATCCCTGAGAGCCCGGATAGCCGCATTCCTGTCATCGGCCTTGATGTACCAGGCCCTGCATTCTGTATCTACCTCCATCAGTGTAATCATGGAATTCTTATTCCGTGACTGCAGACGGTATTTTCCCATGTATGTACTCCTTTCGTGATAAAACCGGCCCCAGGCGGAAAGGTGCTTTCCCGCGATGATTCAGGCGGAAAGACTTTTCCTTATTCTTTCGGCAGGTCCTCCTTGTTCTTATAGGTAATCACCGTATCCACGGCTTCGTAGTCCGATTCAAAAAGGTCATGATAGACTCTGCCATCGGCCCATTTCACGCTCTGTTTGACGGTCACATTTTTTCCTTCATGACCTTCTTCTGTTTTTTGTTCTTCCTTCTGGGAAGGATCCACGCGGTTTACGGTTTTAAAAGGCACCGTTTCTTCCTTTGTTTTGGAAATATCTACATAGGAAGGCTTGTCTTCCTTATTTCCCAAAATCCAGACAGATATGGAGCCCGGCGCATATTCCGCATAAATATAAACGCCGTGTTTCAGATGATTTCGGAAACAGAAATCAATGACTCCCTCCGCCACCGTGGCATCCCGCCCCAAGGGGACATAGGATACGGGGGAGAAGTGGCAGGTACGCTGCGTCACTTCCAGCCCTGCAAGAAGTACGGCATTGAAAAGGGTGGAACTCACCTGACATACGCCGCCGCCGGAGCCCGGTTCCAGTTTGCCGTTAATAATGACCGGTGCCTCTTTATACCCATTGGCTGCAGAGCGGGAACCGGTGGTGCGGTTGTAGGAAAAATCGGCGCCGGGTTTCAGATAGGTGCCGCTGATTTTTTCCGCTGCCAGGGAAATATTACTGTTCCTGTTGGCATCTCCTCCGAAAGAGGTGCTGTATCGAGCCAGCACTGTATTGATTTCCTCTGCTTCCTTATCGGACATGTTCGGCTTCACTTCTTCCGTCACGGGGATCTCCATTTCTCCCCCTCTGCCTGTTTCCAGCATGTCCTTCACCCCCTGCATCAGGTCTTCTTCCTGAATAGCCAGATGGGGCCGTCCTTTGGAAAAGGTAATGGAGCCGTCACTATGGAAACGGGGCATGGCGTTCTGCGGCGGTTTGCTGTATGTCTTGATCAGCTGGTCGGCCTTCTTTTTCACCGCTTCCTCATCAAAGGAAGCATCTATATGGGCCGCTTTCCCCGAAAGAAGGGCTGCCCAGCGGTCTTTCCACTGCTGGAAAAGGCTTCCCTGTCTGCCGATAGCCATAGCTTCGTCCAAGCTGTGTTCATCATAGGAGACGTGCAGGTCCTTATAATTCCAGGTCTCCTTCACCGAATCCTTCACCAGATTCAGATTCTCCTCCTCCATGGCTTTATTTTCTTCCTGCAGGAAATCCATCATCTGCGCTTTGGAAAAACCGCCTGCCGAAACGCCGTTAATTCTCACGCCCGGAATCACCGAATCACCTTTCACCCAAAGAAAGGGGGCAGCAGCTCCCGTGAGGAGCGCCACCAGTGAAATCATGCCAGCTATCCGTTTAATTCGTAATTTCAATGACCGGTTACCTTCATTTCATACAATATGTCAGAAGCAGGTCTTTCAATTCCATTTCAGAAGAACCCTGCCTTGTTTTCATCTGATAATTAAAAATCTGGAGCAGAAACCATTCTGCTTTCTTTTCTCCCACTTTGGCTGCTTCATTCTGCATATTCCGCCACATCCAGGAGCTGCGGATGCCCAGAGCCTGCCTGATTTCTCCCTCAGGGCGGCGGTTCCTTTTCATTTCGTGAAAAATCTTGATTTTCCTGAATTTGGAGGAAAGGAAGCCCAGGTTCTTAATGGTAGTGGAAATATCTGTGAAAACGCGGTCCGTGCTTTCCAGCACCACACTGGCCTTCCTATCCAGAAGGGCGTCGGTAAAGCGGAAAATCCCCTGGTTCATATAATCCGGAAGGGCCGCTTCCAGCAGTTTTCGACTCACTGTGTCCCGATTTCCGCACATCAGCACAATTTTATCACATTCCGTCTGGAGAAGGGGAGCAGAAATCTGCTCCCAGGAAGACAGAACGGTCTCCAGATACCCCCGGGCCTCGTAATCCACCCGTTTCCCTGCATCCGCCAGCATCCGAATCATGGTGCCTGCCGCATCTCTGGGATTCATCAGACTGTATTCCTCGCTGCAACAGACAGAAAGGAGGTTTTTAATGATTTTCGTCCTTTTATCGGGCTTCCCATCCAGCAGGATGATGAGGAGGATATCTGGAGAAAGGTCTTTCACCGTTTCAAGAAAACTTTCCTCCCTGTGATCCTCCTTTTCGGACCGCCTTTTCAGAAAGGGCGGATTATGGAGGACCACCGCCGTTT
Organism: Dialister succinatiphilus; assembly: GCF_928721695.1. Classification (NCBI taxonomy): domain Bacteria; kingdom Bacillati; phylum Bacillota; class Negativicutes; order Veillonellales; family Veillonellaceae; genus Dialister; species Dialister succinatiphilus. The sequence goes on from NZ_OV788641.1 coordinate 115,396, forward strand.
CTGCAGTGAAAAGGGACTGCCCTTCCAGCGCATTCTGATAGGCTTCAAAAGTGCCGCTCCCGTCAAACAGGGTCACCTCCGGCGCCTTTCCATGAAAATAGGAATCAATGATCCTGTTCTTCCGTATATTGGCGGACACGGGATCATCGCCGTATAAAAAGAAGCAGTTGCTTTTATTTAATTTCTTCATAACCATGATGTATTTTCCAGCTCCCACTTATGCCGGAAGGATGCGGTCTGCATGCCTTCCCTGTACACATTGGCTGCCTGATAATTTTTGAATTCAAATAAATCCACATCCTCAAAGGACGAGGAAAGACGGCTTCCGCCATAAACCACTGCCTCCGCCTTGACCCGGTCCATTTCCTCCTCCCTGATACCTGCTCCATTCTTCCGACCGGAAGCAATCCAGAGGGTATGGACAGGAAAGGACATTTTCTCCATTCCCCTTCTTCCCGAAAGGTAGACGCCCCTGTCCTCCTCTGACAGAAGCCAGCTGCTCCCATTGGTGACAAAGGACAGGCGCCCCAGACGGAGGCGGGATTTGGAAAGCGCCCGGATCTTTCCCTCAAACCCCTGAAGAAGGCGGGGCGTCTTTTCCTTTGCCCTGCCGCCGGTCACCCAGATTTCTTTCACCGGCACCGGCAGCGTTAGAGGAAGCGGTTCCTTCACGTCTTCCAGATTTAAAATGAGAATATCCGCATCAAAAATCCCTTCATAGCCAAGAATCGACTTCCATTCCCAGTCCGACGTGTGGGAGGGAATGCTGCCGCCCTTATAGTATAAGATTTTATGCTCTCCTGTGACAAGTACCGCTCCCTGGTCCGGGCCAAGGTCAGGGCAGTATACCACCCACTCCGGTCTGGTTATATAAAAGAAAAAGGTCAGACCCAGAAAAGAACACCACAGAAGAAGCGCTCCATACATCCTTTTGGGAACGGAAAAGATTTCTTTTTTGAAATAGCAGATTCCTACCGTGACATAGTACAGAAGAATCTGTACCATGGTCAACCCGCCGGTTTGGACCTGGGCCCCCGGCCAGGAAGACAGATGAAGATTCAGATGAAGCCCTGCCCAGAGAAGATAATCGGCCCCCTGGAGTATGCCTCCGGAAAGGGGCAGACACACCGGTGCCGCAGCAGCCGCCACCAGACCTGCTATGATCACCCATTCCAGAAAAGGGGTGACAAAAAGATTGGCCGGAATGAAATAGAGGGGAAAGGTATGAAAATCATAGAGCATCACCGGAATGGTGAGCACCTGGGCTGCCGTGGACAGAGCCACTCCTTCCTTCACCCACCGGGGCAGGAAGGAAATCCTTGAAAGCTCTCCCATAAGAGGTCTGTAAAAAAGGAGAATACCTGCCGACGCCCCTACAGACAGCTGGAAACTCACATCATAGAGGTAAAAGGGATCCCACAGCAGCATGCCTGCCACCGCCGCCCCCAGGAGGTTGAGAGAAGTCTTCTCCCGCTCCAGGAATACACCGCCTACGGAAAGAATACCCATCACCGCTGCACGGATGACCGGAGGCACCAGACCGGACAGGAGGGCATAAAAAAGAACTAGCACAATGGATCCGCCTACCACCAGCTTTTTAGGCAGGTGAAGCCATTTGCCAAGAAAATAGAGGAAGCCGAAAAGAAGGGCCACATGAGATCCTGAAACAGAAAGAATATGGATGATGCCGGTGGCGGAAAAAGAAGTCATGATATATTCCGGTATTTCATTATAATTTCCGCCAAAGAGCAGGGTCATAAGGATATGGAGCCTGAGAGGATCCATGTAGGGCTTAAACCAGGACTCCACCTTTCCTTTGATTTCGTCGGCCAGTCGGCCGGCCCTGTACTCACCGCTTTCTCCCAGAAAATGGATTTTTTCCGGTTCCTGCGGATAAATCCTTCCCATGAGCCGGCGGCTCCGATAGCGCCCTTCTAGATCGATTTTACCGGGATTCTTATAAATCCTCACAGCCGTCATCTTTCCGGTGACGGAAATGGAATCTCCCGTGCCATAAAGCTTTTCCGGATGGGTATCATAAACAAAGGCCGTACCGGAAAGTGATTTTTCCACGCCGTCGCTGTAGGTGATAGATTCCAGTTCCGTGTAGTAGCGGGCATAGGCATCACCATCCCGGTTGACCGATGGCGCCTCCTTCACAATGCCAATCCAGCGCCCTTCGCTCCCTGCCGCCCAGGATGACTGCTGCTCGTAGTACCGGTCAGCCAGAAACATACGGCCCATACCGGCTGTGAGGATACACAGGAAAACCACCATCGGAAAAAGTCCCTTTTTCCTGCGGAAAAGGAAAGATAAAAGAAGAAAGCATCCCGCTGCCAGAGGAAAAGCCCAGGGCCAGCGCATGAAAAAAGAAGGGAAGGTGTCATAAAGCACCACTCCCAGCGCCAGAGAAAGGGCACTCCAAAGCAGGGGATACTTGGTATTCATAATGTGATTTTATCCGCCAGTTTTTTAAACTTCCCATCGCTGATAGATGGTACGTGCTTCAGATCCTCTTTTGTCCTGAAGCTTCCATGTTCTTCCCGGTAGGCCATGATTTTTTCGGCTGTCACCTTGCCGATGCCGGGCAGTGTTTCCAGCTCTTTCGCACCGGCCGTATTAATATTCACCAGTCCCAGGGCACCGGGGTCTTTCATATAGGGATCCAGGGGAATCCATATTTTCATACTTTCCGTCACCGGTTCAGCCATGTTCACAGCAGTCATGTCGGCATAGGGCAGCACATCCCCTGCCGCCTTCACGGCATCATAGTAATGACTGCCCTCCGGTATTTCATAGACTCCCGGATTCTTCACAGCCCCTACCACATAAACAAGGATTTTTCCTTTTTTCCCCTCTTCTGCCTGACTAACCGGGAGAGAGGGCTTCTCTTTTTCCTGCCTGAGGGACAGGGGATCCAGCACAAAAAAGGACAGTCCTATGAGAATACAGGCAATGCATGCGCAAAGAAGAATGGCTCTTCTTTTGTCTCCCTCGGTTCCCATAGGCCTGTCCCCCTGTTTCAAAAAGATTCAGAAAGTAAGGTAAAGAATCAACGATTGATTATACGAGCAGCGGCCAAGGCCTTTCTGCCTTTATTATTTTTTCTGTTCGTCCTGAGGCTGCTGTTCCTGCTGCTGACGGGCTGCAGCGGAATTGGAATCAATCAGGCTCTGCCGGTTTTTCTTCAGGCTGTCCAGCACGTTTTCCATGTTTGTTTCCACGTACTTCAGTACATCAGTGGCATAGGTCACAGAGCTGGTGCGCAGTTCATCGGCCGATTTATTGGCAGAGGAAATCACTTCATTAGCTCTTTCCTGGGCCTGTTTGACCAGTTCGCTTTCTTCCGTAATGCGGGCAATATAGTCCTTTGCCTGCGCTACCGTGTCTTCCGCCTTCTTTTCGGCATCCAGCATAATCCGTTCCTTATCGGCAACAATTCTTCTTGCACTTTCCAGTTCATTAGGCAGGGACTGGTTGATGGCATCAATCAGCCGTTCCACCTCATCCTTATCCACCATTTTCTTATTGGTGAACGGCACCTCGCTGGCATTGTTAATGACATTTTCAAGTTCTTCAAGAAGTTTTCTTGTATCCATAATCGGCAGCCTCATTTCTTAATAGAATTTACTTTCCTTTTTATCATTTCCTGGACAAAGGGCGGCACCATGGAGGTCACATCTCCATTAAAATGAGCCAGCTCCCGGACGCCGGTAGAAGAAAGATAGGAATAACGGCCGTCCGTCATAAAAAATGCTGTTTCCAGGGTGGGATCAATCTTTTTTATCATCAGGGCTCTCTGGAATTCATATTCAAAATCGCTGAATGCCCGGAGTCCCCGGATCAGGAGATGGCAGTTCTTTTTTGCCGCATATTCATTGAGAAGCCCATCAAAAGCATCCACTTCCACATTGGGGATATCCTTCGTGGTTTCCTTCAGCATGGCAATGCGTTCTTCCGTAGTAAACATGTAGTGCTTTGTGGGGTTTAAAAAAGCCGCCACAATCAGCTTGTCCACAAGGCCGGCGCTTCTTCTGATAATGTCAAGATGACCATAGGTGACCGGATCAAAACTTCCGGGGCATATAGCTAATTTCATTCAAACCTTCTCCTCATTATCTGCACTGCAGATAACTTACAACAATGGCCCCCACTTTTTTCTCTTTCCACAACTGGCATTTTCCCTGGAAAAGAGACAAATCAGGCGGTTCGGATACAGAGTGTTCTGCAATAATGATGGCTTCTTCTGCCGGAAGGTCACAATCGAATACCTCCTGCAGAACCTCATTGATATATCCCTTCCTGTAAGGCGGGTCCATGAAAATATAGTCAAATTTCTGTCCCCGGAGCGTTTTCAGGGAGGAAGAAACATCTCCCTTCAGTATACGGCTCCGGTCTGCCACATGGCAGCGAAGCGCATTTTCCCTGATGATGGCACCGGTAGCTTTATCCAGGAATACCGCTTCTCCGGCGCCCCGGCTCAAAGCTTCCAGTCCCATGGCTCCGGTACCTGCAAAAATATCAAGTACCTTTGTCTCCAGGATGCCTACATTGGCAAGTACGTTGAAAACGCTTTCCCTCACCCTTCCCAGGGTGGGTCTGGTATTCCGACCCTCAGGAGACGACAGCAGCGTGCCCTTGGCGTTTCCTCCGATAATTCTCATGTGTTCTACCTCATTTTCATCATGCAGAAAAGAATTCCTTCTTTCCACACTTATGTTCATTATAGCATAAACGGCTATGTAAATCGCCGGTGAGTTCAAATTTTTTATGGCTGAAATAGTTCTCTATCCGACTTGATGCCGCTGTGTATCATGGCGGCAGGAAATTTTTCGCTAATAGTTTCCTGCCGGCCTGGCACTGCTGTTTCTCATCTCAATAGGTTTCGGACTCCGCCTTTTTGGCTCGGGTCATAAGAATTTCCAGAGCTTCCCTGGCGTTATGGTCACCTTTAATCAGATGGCATACTTCTTCCGTAATAGGCATGTCGATATGTTCCCGCAGGGCGATTTCGTGAACCAGACGGGCCGTACGAATTCCTTCTACCACCATGTTGGTGCTTTTGCTGATTTCATCAGCAGTCATTCCTTTGGCCATCATCATGCCAGCCCGGTGATTGCGGCTGTGGATGCTGGTGCAGGTGCATACCAGATCCCCCATGCCGGAGAGGCCGAAGAAAGTGGTCATCTGGGCACCGAAATGAACACCGAACCTGGTCATTTCCACCAGTCCTCTGGTCATAAGGGCAGCCCGGCAGTTGTCGCCAAGGCCGATGCCGTCAAGAACACCGCAGGCCAGCGCCATAATATTCTTCAATGCACCGCCATATTCCACGCCCCGTATATCATCGCTGCGATATACCCGGAAAACAGGGCTCATATACAGGTCCTGCACAATCTGCACCGCTTCCGGCACAGCCGAGGCAGCCACCGTGGCGCAGGGAAGCCCGATTCCCACTTCTTCCGCATGATTGGGTCCGGAAAGGGCCACAATCTTATCGGTAATACCAGCCACTTCCTTCGTAATTCCTTCTGAAAGGCGATGGCCTTCATTGTCTGCCAGTCCCTTGGACGCGCATACCACCACCGCATCTTTCATGAGCCAGGGCTTCAGCCGGGCTGCCATATCCTCTACCACATGAGAAGGAGTGCAGATAATGACACAGCCTGCTCCTTCCACTGCTTCCTCCAGGTCGCTTGTAATGCGGATTTTTTCAGGAATGTGGGCCCCCGGCAGGTATTCTCCATTTTCCCGGGTCTTCCTCATTTCTTCTGCTCTAGCGGGGTTCCTGCAGTACATAATCAGATCATTATTCCGTCCGGCCAGTTCGATCATCATGGCAGTACCCCATCCGCCGGCTCCAATCATTGCAATTTTCAAAGGTATTACCTCTTTTCCCTGGTAATAGGCTTCTCTTCACCTCTCAGAAGCCTTCCAATATTATCTTTATGTTTTCCAATGACAATCACAGCTGCCAGGGCACCGAAAGCCACATATTCCAGTGGTTCTCCTTCTATCAGCATGACAAGGGGCACCACCGGTGCGGCCAGAATAGATCCCAGCGAAACAATATGTTTCCACTTGAAAATAGCAAGCCACACCAGAAAGGCTGCCAGCACGGCAGGAGCGCAGATATAGGTAAAAGCCCCTACGCCGCAGGCCACGCCTTTGCCGCTTTTAAAATGAAGAAATACAGACCAGTCATTGCCGATAATAGCAAATACGGCGCAGAGAAGCACAATCACCGGATCAGGCATCCCCAGATGCACCGCAATGAAACCTTTCATGAAATCACAGATAAAGACGGCCAGTCCTGCCTTCACCCCTAATTCCCTGTAAGCATTGGTGGCACCGATATTTCCGCTCCCCACTTTCTTCAGGTTCACACCGTAAAATACACGGCCAATGATATAGCCGCTGGGGATGGCCCCTATGAAATAAGCCAGCACAATCCACAGGATGGATTCCATCAATCGTCGCCACCGTCCTTTTTGCTCCGTACCACAATGCGAATGGGCGTCCCCTCGAAGCTGAAGGCCTCCCGAAGTTTGTTTTCAATAAAGCGAACATAGGAAAAATGAATCAGGTTAGCATCATTCACGAACATCACAAATGTAGGCGGCCGCACGCCCACCTCTGTCATGTAATAAATCTTCGCTACCCTGCCGGAATGGGCGGGCGGCGGATTGATCATTTTCGCATCTTCCAGAAGGTCATTCAGTACCGAAGTGGATACACGAAGATTCTGCTGCTCTGCTACGTTGTAAATTAGATCCCCAAGACGATGGATTCTCTGTTTGGTCTTAGCCGATCCGAAAAGCATGGGCGCATAGGGAGCAAAAGGAAGACCATTTCTGATTTCCTTTTCAAACTCATTGATTGTATGTTCATCCTTTGCAATGGAATCCCATTTATTGACAAAAAGAATCAGTCCCTTGCCGGCTTCATGGATGTAGCCGATAATTTTCTTGTCCTGCTCCGTCAGCTTGTCTTCCGCATCAATCACAAAAATAGCCACATCGCAGTTATCAATGGCACGAATGGAACGGATGACGCTGTATTTTTCCAGAGGTTCGTCTATTTTGCTCTTCTTCCTCATACCTGCCGTATCCACCAGAATAAAGGTCTTTCCCTTATAGGTCCAGAGAGAGTCCACCGCATCTCTGGTGGTTCCCATTTCATCAGCCACCAGGGATCGTTCATAGCCCAGAAGGGAATTGATAAGGGTGGATTTGCCCACGTTCGGACGGCCTACAATGGCCGTGCGGATAATATCTTCCGATTCCTCTTCCTTCAGGTTGGGGAATCCTTCGGTGATCCGGTCCAGCAGGTCACCGAAATTCAGCCGGTTCACTGCAGAAATACCGATGGGATCCCCAAGCCCCAGCGAATAGAATTCGTACACATCCATTTCCTGGTTATCGCTGTCCACTTTATTCACTGCCAGCACCACAGGCTTGCCGGTCTTTCTGAGAAGTCCCGCAATGGTCTCATCATCGCTGGTCATCCCGGTCCTGGCATCCACCACGAACAGAATAACATCAGCCTCCTCCATGGCCAGCTCCGCCTGCTGACGAATGCCGCTGGAAATCTGGTCCTTCTCATTCCGAAATTCAATGCCGCCGGTATCAATCAGGGTAAATTCCTTATCAAGCCATTTCACATCGCAGTAAATTCTGTCTCGAGTTACACCGGGGATATCCTCCACGATTGATACGCGCCGCTGGGCCAGTCCATTAATCAGCGTGGATTTGCCCACGTTCGGCCTGCCTACAATGGCAACGAGAGGTTTGCTCATAAGTCCCCATCCTTTCTATATGTAAAATCAAATATATTATCATAACCGTCTTGGAGCAACACTTCTCCATTTTTGTTATACTGTATTGAAATTGTATGACGGATGGAGGTTTATGTCAAGGAAAATGGTTTCCTGCCCGCTATGACACATCTGTGATTCATCGCGGCAGGAAACAGTTCCCAAGTAGTTTTCTGTCCGGCCCGGCACCGCTGCTATGCACCACGGCAGAAAACTTTTCACCAATGGTTTCCTGTCCGGACTGGCACCGCTGCTATGCACCGCGGCAGGAAACTTTTCACCAATGGGTTCCTGCCCGGCTTGTCGCTTCTGCTGTTCACCACCACAAGAAACTTTTCGCAAAGGGTTTCTCATCGGACCCATGGTTTCTATCATCCGCCACAGGAGATTTATTCCAGCCAATAAAAAAAGCCGCCCCGAAGGGCAGCTTCTTTATTATTCTTATTCTTCAGCCGGAGCTTCTTTATGGGAAGGAGCTTCTTCCAGTGCGAAGGAGATTCTTCTGCGGCCTTCATCAATGTTGATGATGCGGACTTTGAGTTCGTCTCCTACCTGGCAGATATCGCCCGGTTTCTTGTTGTGGTCATCGGTCATTTCGTTGATGTGGAGAAGACCGGTGAGGCCGTCATCCAGTTCTACAATAACGCCGAATTCAAGAATCTTAACGACCTTGGCATCCACAATATCATCTACTTCATGATCATGGATAGCTGTTTCCCAGGGATTGGGGAGGCAGTCCTTGTGGCTGAAGGAGATTCTCTGTTTTTCACGATCGAAGGATTTGATTTTGACATCAATTTCCTGTTCCGGTTTGAGAACATCTTCGACCTTGGCAATCTTTTTCCAGGAAATATCGGAAATATGGAGAAGGCCTTCTACGCCGTTGATACCAACGAATGCGCCGTAAGGCATAATCTTCTTTACAGTGCCTTTGAGAACGTCGCCGTTTTCATAAGCTTTTTCGATAACATCCATTTCTGCATTTCTTTCATCTTCCAGAACGGCTTTGCGGGAAAGAACCAGTCTGTTCTTAGCGCGGTCCACTTCCAGAATCTTAGCCTGGAAAGTCTTGCCTACCAGGTTCTGCAGGGAATGAACGAAGCGGAGATCGCCCTGGGACAGGGGAATGAATCCGCGGAGAGATTTAATCTGAACAAGCAGACCAACTTTAATGGCTTCAATACCTTCGCATTCAACGGGTTCACCTTTTTCGAATGCTTCTTCGACTACATCCCAGTCAGCGAGACGGTCTACTTTAATCTTAGATACGTAAATTGTGCTATCTTCTTTAACTCCGCTGACGATCTGAACACGGAGAGTGTCACCAATTTTCAGCACATCTTTCAGGGATGCCGGTGCCGGGTAGGAATATTCATGTGCAAGAAGAACAGCTTCTGTCTTATATCCGAAAGAGATATAAGCCTTGTCGTCGGTGAGATCTACAACCTTACCTTCAACGACGCTGCCTTTGTGTACATCCAGGTTCATTTCCTCCTGATCCAGCATTTCCTTCATGTTTTCCATAATACAAACTACCTCCTCTATGATCCAGTCCGGTGTGGATGCACCGGCGGTGATGCCAATCTTGTCCCGACTGTGGAACCAGCTCGGTTTTAGTTCCCCAGCCGTTTCGATATGATACGTCCTGGCTCCCTCTTCCCCGCAGATTTCCGCAAGTCTTGAGGTGTTGGCGCTGTTGCGCCCGCCTATGACAATCATCACATCTACTCTATCCGCCAGCTCACGAGCCGCCTGCTGCCGCTGCATGGTTGCGTCACAAATGGATTTGTTGACGTGAAGGTTTTTCACCTTTTTCCCCAGCGCTTCGACAAGCCGGTCGGCCAAGACAGCTGAAAATGTGGTCTGAGTGACTATATAGGCTTCATCCAGTGGCGGGAGTGCATCTACATCTTCCATGGTTTCTACCTGGTAAGAATGTCCCACCGCCCATTCAGCCACACTCTTCATTTCAGGGTGCCTTTTTTCACCGATGAGTATAACCTGCTTTCCGTCTTCCACCAGTCGATGAGCCATCTCCTGGTTCCTTCTGACGAAAGGACAGGTTGCGTCCATTAGGGCCAGATTTTTGCACTTAAGCATATTATAACACGAAGGCCCCACTCCGTGCGAGCGAATTATTACAGTTTCGTCAGTGAGACCGTCGAAATTGTCCACTGCCGGTATGCCCCGCTGAGCCAGCTTTTCCACTACCTGGGGATTATGAATGATGGGTCCGAAGGTAACGGCTTTGATGCCGGAATCTGCGGCTTTTTCGGCAATTTTCAGCGCTCTTCTCACGCCGTAGCAAAATCCCATCACCTTTGACTTGTAAATTTCCATAGGTTATGTACCTTTTCTTTCGTCTGCTATAATCAGACTTATTGTATTGCTATAAAAAAAATCAATATCTATGAAATTAGCTTTTAAAAGGAATCCTATCCTTTTTTCCTTCCATAGTCCTCTATCATAGCCTGAATCCTCTGCTTCACCAGTTCATCCAAAGCTGCTGTATTTCTATCATCAGGCTTGGCTTTTCTGACCGGTATGGGTTTCCCTATAACTACGGCCAGAGGACCTTTTTTTACAGGCAGAGGCTCGGCACCGATAATGGCTACCGGAAGGATGGGTGTGCCGGTGAGGATGGCCAGAAACGCCATGCCCGGATGAAAGCGGCCCAGTGCCTTTCCATGGACAAAACCGCCTTCCGGAAATATGCAGAGCACCTGTCCCTTCTTCAATTCCGCAAGGCTTCTCCGAATGGCAGTCATGTCAGCACTGTTTCTTTTCACAGGAAAAGCGCCCAGATATCGAATCAGCCGGCCAAAAAGAGGATTTCTGAAGAGCTCCGATTTAGCCATGAAACTGATTCTTCTCTTCTCCATGGCTATTCCCACAAGGGGCGGATCGAAATAGCTCTTGTGATTGGCTGCTGCAATCACCGCCCCCTTGTCCGGTATATTTTCCCTGCCTTCCACATGAAGGCCATACAGGCTGAAGAAGAAATAGAGCAGGGCCCTGATGATCTGATATCCCATAGTACCTCTTGCCGCTGGACTTTCGTGTTCAGGAAACTTTCTTCATATAGTCATCCATAAGTTTCTGGATGCGTCCTTTGATTTCATCATTTATCTCTGCCACCAGCTTATCATCGGGCCGCTGCTTCCTGACAGGCACCGGTTTTCCGATAAGCACGGCCAGAGGCCCTTTCCTGTGAGGCAGAAACCGGGAACCCACCACTGCCACCGGGATGATCGGAGTGCCCGTCATCAGTGCCAGAGAGGCCATGCCCGAGTGGAACCGTCCCAAACCATCCTTTTTAATCCGGGTGCCTTCCGGAAATATGCCCAGCGGATTGCCGGCCTTGATTTCCCGGATGGCCTGCCTTATGGCCGTGCGGTCCACAGTCCCCCTTTTCACGGGGAACGTGCCGAACTGACGAATGAGCCAGCCGAAAAGGGGGTTCTTAAAGAGTTCTTCTTTAGCCATATAATGGATAATTCTTGTATTAAAGGCCACGCCGATGAGAGGCGGATCCCAGTCGCTTTTGTGATTAGGCGCCACAATGACGGCACCGGTAGAGGGCACGTTTTCCCTGCCTTCCACATGAAGGCCGAAGAGACCGAAAAAAATAAAATTAAGAAGAGCCCTTACAATTTTATATCCCATAGGACCTCCTAAGCATCAAAGCCGGGGAATCTGCTGCGGCAGATATGAATAATGGCTTCTGCCGTACCTTCCAGGGTAAGATCGCCATTATCCAGAAGCACCGCATCTTCTGCCTGTTTCAGCGGAGAAATATCCCGATGGCTGTCCAGGTAATCCCGGCGGCTGATTTCCTTTTCCACATCTTCCATGGTCATTTCCGGATGGCCTTCAGTAAGTTCCTTGAACCGGCGCACCGCCCTGGTATGAACAGAGGCGGTGAGGAAAATCTTCACATCTGCCTTTGGCAGAACTGTCGTACCGATATCTCTGCCGTCCAGCACGATGCCGCCTTTTTCCGCCTGTTTCCGCTGGATAGCCACCATGGCTGTCCTCACGCCGCCAATGGCGGATACTTCTGATACATGGCCCGACACTTCCGGCGTGCGGATATAGGGAGTTACGTCCTTTCCATCCACAATGACATGCATCACATCCTTATCGGGCTTGACTTCCATATCCAGTTTTTCCGTCATGGACACGATATCTTCCGGTCTTTCCAGTTTCCTTTCCAGAGCCTCATAGGTTACGGCCCGGTACATGGCACCGGTATCCAGATAGGCATATCCCAGCCTGGCAGCCAGAATTTTGGAAACGCTGCTCTTCCCTGCACCAGCAGGGCCGTCAATAGCAATAGATAATTTTTTCATGATAACTCCTTTACCGCAGACAGAGCGGCCAGATGGCCCGTGGAAAAGGCAGCCTGCAGATTATATCCGCCGGTGAAAGCATGGATATCAAGCACCTCTCCTGCCATATATACATGTTTACAGATTTTGGATTCCATGGTGGATGGATTGATTTCTTTCACTGATACGCCGCCGGCCGTGACAATGGCTTCTGAAAGGGGCCTTGTGCCTGTAATCGTTAAGGGCAGATGCTTCAATACCCCCGCCAGTTTCAGCCGGTCCCCTTTTTTCAGATCGCTTACCGGAAGATCCCGGGGAATGCCGGAAAGTCTGAGTACCACATCAATCATCCTGTGGGGCATGAGGTCTACCAGGGCAGAGGTCATCTGCTTCAAATGATATTTTTCAAAATCCCGGAGAAGCCTTTTATCCAGGACCTCCAGAGACAGTGCCGGTTTCAGGTCGATGGCTCCCTTTACGTCATGGCCCTGGGAAAGCCACAGGGACACTTTGTCTGAAAGGGAGAGCACAATGGGGCCGGAAACGCCGAAATGGGTAAAAAGCATTTCACCGAATTCTTCCGCTTTGCGCCTTCCTCCGCCATCTACGGAAAAAGTCACATTCTTTAAGGAAATCCCCTGCAGCTCCTTCGGCCACGCCTCACTGCATACAAGGGGGATCAGCGCCGGCCGGATAGCAGTCACCTTATGGCCGATTTCCCGGGCCATGGCATAGCCGTCACCGGTAGAGCCGGTGCGGGGGTAGGAAGCGCCGCCGGTGGTTAAAATCACGGCATCCGCCTCATAGGTTCCCTTATCAGTGGAAAGGCCTGTGACCTTTCCTTCTTTCTGCAGGATATGGCGCACCGGTTCCTCCAGATGGAGATCCACCTTTTCCTGATGGAGAAGCTTCATAAATAAATGGCGCACTTCCTGGGCATCATCGCTCTTTGGAAATACACGGCCTCCCCTTTCCACCTTGGTGGCAAGGCCCCATGAATGAAAGAGGGAAAGCAGGTCTTCGTTATTGAATTTTTCATAGGCACTGTAAAGGAATTTGCCATTCCCCGGGGTTTTGGCAATGAAATCCATAATGGGCGCACTATTGGTCAAATTGCAGCGTCCCTTTCCCGTAATGCCCATCTTCAGTCCCACCTTGGGCATTTTTTCAAACAGGGATACCGACGCTCCCTCATGGGCAGCAGTCACCGCCGCCATGAGACCTGCCACCCCGCCGCCGATGACGGCCACTTTTCTACCGGTAGAGCTCATATAATTTTCTGACCTCCTCGCTGGTAAGCCTGCGGCTCATGCCTCTGGAAAGGCCCTCCGGCGTCAGGAAGGCATAGCCCGTCCTCACCAGACCGAAAACAGGGTAATGATAAGCCGCCATCATTTTTCTGATTTCCCGGTTTTTCCCTTCATGAAGCACCATTTTGACCTTTGTCTTATTCTTTTCCTTATCATAGCCCAGCACTTCGATTTCACAGGGAGCCGTAATCCCGGTGTCAATACGTACGCCCCGGGACATTTTATCCGCCAGCTTCGGAGAATACCGGCCCCGTACAGTTACTTCATAGGTTTTTGTCACTTCGTGGCTCGGATGGGTAAGGATATAGTCCAGATCTCCGTCATTGGTCATGATGAGAAGGCCTTCGGAATGATAATCCAGCCGTCCCACCGGGAAAATCCGCTCCCGCACAGTACGGAAATAGTCCATCACCGTCCGCCGTCCCTGGGGATCGGAAACAGAGGTAATCACATTGTCCGGTTTATAAAAGAGGAAATATTTCTTCTTCTCCGGTTTGACCAGGGTGCCCATGGCTTCAATCCGATCTTTGACCGGATCCGCTTCACTGCCCAGTTCCTTCACTACCTGGCCATTCACCTTCACCTGCCCTGCCAGAATCAGCTCTTCCGCTTTCCTTCTTGAACAGACGCCGGCATGGCTCAATATTTTCTGCAAACGTTCTTTCAAAATAATTCTCCTTCATCCGGTTTTCCGGACCATCGAGTTTTCAGCTCACTTACATCATTCAGGCCTGTAGCCTGCAGGAAACGGCGGGTGGTGCCATACAGAATGGGCCGCCCCGGCACATCCAGCCTGCCCCGTTCCTCCACCAGATCCTTCTCCATGAGGAGGGAAATCACCCGGCCTGCCGATACGCCTCGTATTTTTTCTATTTCCACCCGGGTCACAGGCTCCCTTAAAGCGATGACCGCCAGCGTTTCCAGTGCCGCCGCCGAAAGGGGCGTCTGTTTTCCCAGAAGAGAAGAAAGCCATGAATCATATTCTTTCTTTGTGGCCAGCCCGTATCCTGCCCCTGTGTGGTGCAGGGTAATGCCTGAATCTGCCCGGTCATAGCGGGCTTTCAAATATTCCAGCCCCTTTTCCACGCTCACCGTATCTTCTCCCAGGGCCCGGGCCAGCTCCTTCAGCGTTGCCGGTGTGCCCCGGGCAAAGAGAAAGGCTTCTATCAGGGGCGAGAGCGCCGCCGCACCTTTCATAAACTGCCTCCTTTAATCACAAGTCCCTCCGCTGCCTCTTCCACTCTGGCCTTCCCCAGCCGGATAAGCTCAAGAAGGGCCAGAAAGGCCACTGCCAGACGGAGTCTCGTCTTCATTTTCTTCAGATAACCGGTCATCATGACCCATGGTTTCATCTCAAGCGTCCTTTCCCATCCTTCTATTTCCCTGTCCAGGGAAACTTCCTCTGACGGAAGAATCCGTTCCTCCTCTTCCTCCAGAGAATCATAGAGGGAAAGAAATGCCGCCTGCAGCCGTGAAAGGGAAATTTTCCCTTGAAAGACAGAAGTCCTGAATACTTCCGGTTCCCTTCCCCGATAAGGGCTCTCCTCTTCCATGAGCGCCTCGATGCGGGCTTTCACTTCCTTCATCCGCTTAAACTCTTCCAGGGACCGGGAAAGTTCCTGCCGGGGATCCTCGGATTCATCCATTTCCTCCCGCCTTTTTTCGGGAAGGAGCATGCGGGATTTGATAAGAATGAGGGTGGACGCCATGGCAAAGAAGCTGCTTCCCAGATCCAGGTTGAACTGCCGTGCCGATTCCAGATACGCCAGGTACTGATCCGTAATCAGATGGATAGGAATATCGTGGATATCGATCCTGTTCTTTGTCACCAGATGCAGAAGCAGGTCCAGGGGCCCTTCAAAAAGAGGAATATTCACTTGGTAATTGTCTGCTGCAGCTTCTCCCATATCTTTTCCTTCACATAATATTTGATGAAAGGGCACACTCACCCATCATGCTTTATACATAGTACCACAGATGGGGAGGGAGTCAACCACCCACTTAGAAAAGCGAAGCCCTTCATGATATGCCCTGCGGGCATGAAGGTTGACGAGCCTTCGGTCTGAAGGTTCTTAAGGTTCTTAGGTTTGACATCCCTTCGGGCTGAAGGTTGTTGTATCGCCGCCTTTGGCGGCGATGAGTATAAAGCCTTCGTTACGAGATTTACATTTGTATCACCAGTGCTGCATGACAAAGAGCAAACGCCTCCTTCCTCTGGAAGGCAGAAGTCCTGCAGAGGGCTTCTGAGTCGGGCTATTATTCGAGTATAGCCCGCACACTAAGCGATCACCTTGATGCCCGGCCGTCGGTGGCGCCTAAAGGGTGGCAAAGGAACTGGATTCGTAGGGGAGCATAGGGACCCGAGAATCCAGTGACATGCTTTCCCGTGGAGAAACGACTCACTATGATTTGCGCGTCGCTATCGCTCCTTCATCCTCTGCTGTCACTGACTCACTGGATTTTCAGGTCGTTGGCACTCCCCTACAAATCCAGTTCGCTAGTGCAACTCATGTCCGCTGTGCACGCCATTAGGCGACGGAGGAGGAGCGTGGATTGGACGATAGAAATCAGGCTGCTTGCAAAAGAGCTGTGAAGAAATGAATAACATTTCCTCACAGCTCTTTTTATCTATGCAGCTTACCGTTTTTATTCCATGTTCTCCTTCATCTTTTCCACCGCTTCTACAGAAAGTCCGGTTCCCTTTGCCACGTCATCCACAGAAAGGCCCATGGTGAGTAAGCGAATGGCAGTTCTGCTCAAAGCTCTGTTTTCTCCTTCTTTAAGTCCTTCTTCACGGCCTAAAACACGTCCCTCTTCACGTCCCAAAACGCGCCCTTCATTCATTGCCTCTTCTGAAATATTCAAGCTCAGG
The DNA here is from genome assembly GCF_928721695.1 of Dialister succinatiphilus. Taxonomy (NCBI): domain Bacteria; kingdom Bacillati; phylum Bacillota; class Negativicutes; order Veillonellales; family Veillonellaceae; genus Dialister; species Dialister succinatiphilus. The sequence goes on from NZ_OV788641.1 coordinate 131,725, forward strand.
TTGCACATGGTAGTCATCTCCTTTTCCATGTCTGGTGTCATATCTATACCATACTCCTGCTCCAGGACTTCTTTTTTGGAATCAAAGGACCTTTTCCGTTCATTAAAAAGAACCTGCAGCAGGTGAATCAGTTTATCCTTATCTGCTTTTTACCAAGACTGATAACAACTATATTGGGTAAATCGTAGTTTTCTGCCGCTTCCTTATACCGGTGGAGCAGGTGTTTTTCTTCCAGCTTGTAATAGTTAATATAGCTGTTTCCACTGGGGGAATCCATGCATATCCAGATGGAATAGACTTTCTTAATACTATTATAGTCCTTCTCTTCAAATTCCCGTTCCTTTTGTGAGGAAATCAGGCGGCAGACGTAGAAGACAGCCCGTTTCATCAAATGATAACCTAAAGTGGATTCCACCTGCGTACGCTGAGCCTCCACGTTGATAATCAGTGTGATGGGCTCCCCTGTTCCCGGTGCGCGGGCATGGAAGAGGATGTCGTAGGTAATATATCCTTCCTTTGGCGCCCCATCTTCATTCCGGTCGCCCTTGATTTGAGACGGTACCGCATTAGTCAATCCCGGGTTTACAGGAATATTTCCTACCTGCGGCGCCCCTTCGATGTATTTTTCTGCAATATCCGCCGTACTGACATCGTGAAATTCCGGGACCACCTTTTTCACGATTTCCGCCAGCAGCTTCCGACTGGCCAGGAGCCGCTTGGCGTGCTGGTCATATTGTGCGTTATTGTAGCCGTATAGGGAATCCATCATACTTTCCGTTATGATAAATCGCTGTTCCTTCATGGATTCGCCCCATTTCCCTACCCTCATTTTACGGAAATTTAGAAGGAGAAGCAAGAAATAATTGCGCCATTACAGACCTTTCGAAATGACGATAAGCGGCCCGCCCCCATTGTCATCTCGAGCGGAGATATATGCCGATATGAACCCCTAAGTTTCATGTCGGCAGTGAAACGGAGCCCCGAGATCTCCTGACACAATACACTGGAACACAGGCCCGGCTGCTTTCTATCCACTATCCTCCACGCCACGAAAAAGGGGCTGTGAAAAAATGTTTAATCATTTCTTCACAGCCCCTCTTTTGCTGGCAGTCATGAGTTCAGTGTCTGCATGGTCTACGGCCGCTGCTGCACCTGGGAAGCAATGATTTCCTTGCAGATTCTGATTTCATACGAATTTTCATGTCATACCGCGTCGTAGAATTCCTTAAATAGTTACTATTTTCGTTATTCTACTCCTTGTCTGCCATAAAAATTCTAGAATGAAATCAGAAAGCAATGAAATCACTGCGCCCCTGCACGACGGCGCGCGCCAGGCAGGATGCTCCCGTCATTTCTGCCGTGATAGATGGCTAGGTCCTGGATTTCTCTGTTATTTTTAGATTTACCTTCCCGGCCTGGTCAGGTAGGGAAGAAAAGCGGTACCATTTTCTACTTTCCTTCACTCCATAGAATCATTTCTTATGCGCGCTTGGAAACATATGGAGTGATTTTCTGTAGAACTGCGGGCTTTTCATGTCCCTCTACTATATACACACCGCGAGAATGAAAAATGAGAAGTAGGAAATGGAAAATTTTGATGAGAACTTTCTTTGTCATGCTAAAAGGGGGTTATGAAAAAAATAGCATCATTTCTTTCATAACCCCTTTAGCATGATATGATTATTCAGCTTAATTCCAATTCACCACGCAAAAAGGCAGAAAAGCCTATCAGGGGAGTCTCCAGGTAAGTTCAACCAATGAATCAGGCGTCCGCGCCTTGGCTCTCCCGCTTACGTGGGTGCTGCTCGGAACATGTCGTCAGAGAGAGGAAAGTCCTGCGAGCGCTCTTCCTTATTGCTTTTCTGTCTTCTGTTTTTTGGGTACTGCATTTTCTTCTGTCTATCATCGGCCGATTGTAGAAGAAGGGAGGATTGAAAAGTGGAATTTCCTGATGATTCTTCATTCCCCTGCCCTTCTCCTTACCGCGGATGTGGAGGATGGCCGTTTGGAAATCGGATTCATCGTCTCATGAGGTCTTTTCATCCCTCTATTATTAATATCGCAGAGGGTTCGATTTCTAGACCCCTTGAAAGAAAAAATTTTGAAAATTTATTTCAGTGTTCCTCAGTGCTTCCCTAGAAATGACAGAATCCTGATGGTGCTATCTGCATATCAAAGTAAAATTTTTAAGGAAGGTTGTGAAAAAGGGGTGCTTATGCAATATAAATGTATGGAGAAGGAAATCCGGAAACTCCATGGAAGGATTCTATTCCCCTCTGTCATGTATATCGCGAATATTCCGGCCGGAATGCAGCTTTGACAGAAAGGACGCCATGAATCCCTGTACAGGCTCCTGATTTTCCTCCCCGATTTTCCCGGGAAAATCGGAACGAATTCTGCAGATTCGTAAAAAGCAAGACAATCAAATAAAAACACGGATACCATCCCTTGCAGCATGAGCCCGCATTCCCGGACGACAAGTTCAAGGCGGCTGCAGGACTTTCCTGTATGCTCAGCGTTGACGCCTGATTCTGAGAGGCCTGCAATACTGTCTGGCAGGGATTTGTATCCGTGTTTTTGTGCTGTCATCTTTCCATACGCAAAAAAGGTATGAAGAAATGGTTGATATTTCTTCATGCCTTTTTTCCACTGTAAAAACTCCTGATTCGTCCCATGCTGATGCGCGGTAGGGCTCAGGCGCTCTGTTTCGATGAATCGGCCAGGAGCAGCCGCCGAAGCGGAATATCTGTGTCGTCAGGGAAAAGCAGGTATAGCCATAGTTGCCACCAGGATTTCTAGCAGGTTTTTCCTCAGGAGTTTTTATGAAGTTTTCGGCGCGCCGGAGAGGTGAAATTCATGAAGGCGTCAGGTCCTTCCTCCCTGCTTCCATGGATTGTGCACCGCGGGGATTGGGAGGGCCTTCGCCAGGCCTTTTCGCCTCTCTGGTCATATAGTCCGGCAGAGAAGACATATGTATCAGGTATAAAAAAGGCACAGCTTCGCCGCAGGTTATGGCCGCCTGTCGGCGGCAGGTTGTGTAGAAGGGTTATGAAGGAAAAGGTACAGAGAGTTGTGGTATCGCCGCCTTTGGCGGCGATGAGTATATAGCCTGCGTTACGGGATTTCCTTCCCGCCTCCCACTCGTCATTCTGAGCCTCAGGCGAAGAATCTTGGTACGTGCCGCTTATGAGACAAATGCTATTAAATACCAGTCGGCGGAAAGGCTGCCGATTGACAGTCAGCCCAAAATCTTTCGATGTTCCTCAGCCCTATCGCCCAGCTCCATTCCCGTCGGGCCAGCAAAAGGAAGGTCTTTTATGGGCAGGCTAAGGGAGGGCTTTGCCCGACTTGGCAATCCTATGCAGGATTACCAGCTAGGGAAGCGCTGATTAAATCATTGTTTTCTTTTATTCTTGAATTTTTATGCAATGTGAGGAATGGGCTGACGCGAATAGCGAGCTATTTAAGGAAGCCCATGACGAAATAGTGCATAAAAATTCTTATAAAAGAAAACTCTATGAATTAATCAGTGCTTCCCTAAGGAAGGAGCCTGACAGTTCGACAGGTGCCGTAGTGCCTCCTTCATAAAAACAGACTCCGCGAATAAATCAGTGCTTCCTTAGCAGCCGGCAAAATTGATATAATATTTCCTGATAAGGAGACTTCATATGAAAAAAGATAAGAATAAAATAAAATCTCTTCCCCCCTTTACTGCCGCCCTCCTGGCAGAGGCAGAAAAAAAGCGCTGGGATTTTGACACCCCCGGACACCACAGCGGAAGCTTTTTCAATCTCACCGACGAAGGAAAAATCTTCACCTCTGCCCTTGGTGAAGGCATGTTCAAAGCGGATATTTCCGATTCCTCTTCTGCCATCGGCGATCCCTCATCCCACGAAGGGGTATCGGGAGAAGCGGAGCGCCTCGCCGCTTCAGTATGGGGAAGTGATGACTGCTTTTTCGTGCTGGGCGGCACGTCCACATCCAACCGTATCTGCGCCAATGCCCTCCTCTCACCGGGGGACCTGGTCCTTTTTGACCGGAACAACCATAAATCCACCTGGCAGGGAGCACTGCTTGAAGCAGGGGCGCTGCCGGTATACCTTTCCTCCTGCCGCAATGACTGCGGCGTCATCGGCCCCATCCTTGCCGCCTCTCTGGAAGAAACACACCTTCGGGAAGAAATCCGGAAAATCAGTCCCCGGCTCGCTGAAAAAAAGCGTCCCTTCCGTCTGGCCTCGCTGCAGATATGCACCTATGACGGTCTTTTTTACAACATCCGGAAAATTCTGGAAAAAATCGGCCCTCTCTGTGAATACATTCTTTTCGACGACGCCTGGGGCGGCTACGAAAATTTCATTCCCCTCCTGAAAGACGCCGCCGTCCTCCGCTTTCCCCTTTCTGAAGAATCACCGGGCATCCTCATTACCCAGTCTGTACATAAACAGCTCTCCGGATTCTCCATGACCTCCCAGATTCACAAGAAGGACAGCCATATCAGGGAAAAATCCTATTACCTTCCCCATGATGTGATGCAGGACACCTTTCTCATGCATATTTCCACATCTCCCTACTACCCCCTTCTGGCAGGACTGGAAATGAATGCGTTCATTCATAAAGAAAAGGGCGCCATCCTTTGGAAGAAAGCCTTCCAATCTGCCACCCGCTTCAAAAAAGCTCTTTTAAAGGATACCACCCTCTTCAGGCCCTTTCTCCCTCCTCTGGTGCACGGCAGGAAATGGGAAGAAGAAAAAACACAGACCCTCATGGAAGATGATGCCTTCTTCACCCTTGGTCCTGATGAAACCTGGCATGGCTTTGACGGTTCTGCAGCCGACTTATGCCTTCTGGATCCCTGCAAAATCCTGCTCACCACCGGCACCTTTTCCGAAAGCAGGAAGCACTCCATCCCGGCCCCCCTTCTTTCCGCCTACCTGGAAAGTAAAGGCATCACCCCGGAAAAGTCCGATTTCTATACCCTTCTCTTTCTGGCAGAACCGGGAGATACAAAAAAGAAATACAAGTACCTCATGCACTGGCTCAAGCAGTTTGAAAAAGCCTATTTCCAGAATTGCCCCATGGATCGATTCATGCCCTCTGTCAAAGCCCTGCCCGGCGAAGGGCTTCAGGATTACTGCCGCCGTTTCCATGATTTTCTTCTCTCTCACCATGCAGGAGAGCTGCAGCAGTGTCTCTTCCGGGAAGAGGATTTCCCGCCCCACCCCCTTTCCCCCAAAAGAGCCCACGAGAATTTCATCAGGGGAAACAGGAAAAAAATCCCCCTGAAAGATGCCAAAGGCCATATTTCACTGGAAAATATCCTTCCCTATCCGCCGGGCATCTGCGCCCTTGCCGCCGGTGAAGAGTGGACGGAAAAGGTACTGTCCTACTTCCTTTTCCTGGAAGAATACGGAAAGGAATTTCCCGATTTCTCGCCGGAAATCCCGGGTATCCATCATGATGAAAAGGGCGAGCCCTCTGTCTGGGTTTCTTATCCTGAGTAAAAATATATTCTTCCCCTTGACAAACAGCATCAAAGGATATAATCTTCTAATCAAGAAACCGTTGATGCGGAGATCAAAGCAGGAAATGCGCCCAAAGAGAGTCCTACCTGGTGAGAATGGATGGAAAGGCAGCCTGCCAAATGGACCGCTGAGGGTGCGGCGAAATGACTCACAGAGTATACCGCAACGCAGGGCAGGCGTTAGCATGCCGGAGATATGATAGTATCTTGCAAAGAGCACGACATCGTGAAACAAGGTGGCACCGCGGAATGTATTCCGTCCTTGGCAGAGTTTTTTCTGCCGGGGACGGATTTTTTGTATTCCGGCAGGTACAGGAAGATCCCTTCGAGGGATTCCTGCTTCCATAAGGAGGTCATTATGTATCCAACATTAGAGGAAGTCAAAGCAATCAATGCATCCGGCGATTACCGAAGGATTCCTGTCTGCCGGGAAATCATGGCAGACAGCTTCACCACCATTGAAGTCATGCGGACACTCCGCGCTGCCAGCCATCACTGCTTTATGCTGGAAAGTGCGGAAAATAACCAGCCCTGGAGCCGCTACTCCTTTCTGGGCTATGATCCTACCCTGGAAATCACCTGCCTGAACGGCCATCTCACCATCACTAAAGGAGTAGATGAGGAACAGCCGGAAATCATCAAGAAGGAAGTCACCCATCCCGGTGAGGAAATCCGCCAGATCCTTTCCCGGTATAAAAGCCCAAAACTCCCTGGCCTTCCCCCTTTTACAGGAGGACTGGTAGGCTATTTTTCCTACGACTATATCAAGTACGCTGAGCCCACGCTTCATCTGTCCCATGAAGACAATGCGGATTTCAATGATGCCGACCTCATGCTCTTCGATAAACTCATTATCTTTGATGCTTACAAACAGAAAATCATTCTGGTCACCGGCGTCTCCACAGAGGACATTCCCTCTTCCTACAGGCAGGCAGAAAAAGTACTGGATGATATGGAAAACCTTTTGAAAAGCGGTGCCAGAGCGGCCTCTAAGCCCCTCCATCTGGAAGAGGACCTCACTCCCGCCCATTCCATGGAAGAATACAGCGCCATGGTGGAAAATGCCAAACACCATATTTACGAAGGCGACATTTTTCAGGTAGTCCTTTCCAATCCTTTGACCGCCAGAGCCAGGGGCTCCCTGTTTGATGTATACCGCCTGCTCCGCATGGAAAACCCCTCTCCCTATATGTTCTATTTCACCAGCGACCAGGTGGAAATCGCCGGTTCCTCTCCGGAAACCCTGGGTAAACTGGAAAACGGCATTCTCCACACCTACCCCCTTGCCGGCACAAGACCGAGAGGCAGAACCGAAGCAGAAGACCAGGCCCTGGAGAAAGAACTTCTTGCCAATGAAAAAGAACTGGCCGAGCATAATATGCTGGTAGACCTGGGGCGGAACGACCTGGGGAAAATCAGCCGCATCGGCTCCGTGAAAGTGGAGAAATATCTGAACATCCTCCGCTTCTCCCACGTCATGCACATCGGCTCCACCGTGGAAGGTACCATTGCCCCCGGCAAGGACGCCGTAGACGTCATCGACGCCGTCCTGCCTGCGGGCACCCTCTCCGGCGCCCCCAAACTCCGGGCCTGTGAAATCATTGAGGAAGAAGAATCAAGAAAACGGGGCATCTACGGCGGTGCCATAGGATACCTCGATTTTTCCGGAAATATGGACACCTGTATCGGCATCCGGCTGGCCTATAAGAAAAAAGGCATCCTCTGTGTCCAGTCCGGCGCCGGTATTGTAGCCGACAGCGTACCGGAAAAGGAATATCAGGAATGTCTCAATAAAGTCAAAGCCGTAGTCAACGCCATTCACCTGGCAGAAGGAGGACTGGACAAATGATTATTCTGATTGATAACTATGACAGCTTTTCCTATAACCTCTATCAGCTGGCAGGAAGCCTCTATCCGGACATCAAAGTCATCCGGAACGATGCATTGAGCCTTTCGGAACTTAAGGAAATGAACCCTAAGGCCCTCCTTATCTCCCCCGGTCCCGGCCGCCCGGAAGACGCAGGCATCTGCGTGGATGCCATCCGTTTCTTCGGCCCCCGCATTCCCATTCTGGGCGTATGCCTGGGCCACCAGGCCATCTGCCAGTGCTACGGCGCCACCGTATCCTACGCCAAAGAACTGGTCCATGGAAAAGCCTATGACGTGGAAGTCGATACCGAGAGTCCCCTCTTTAGAGGCATGAAATCGCCTATCAAAGCAGCCCGCTACCACTCCCTGGCCGCCGTGGAATCCACCATGCCTCCCTGCCTGAAAATCACCGCCCGCACCAGTGACGGGGAAATCATGGCCGTGGAACACAGAGCCTATCCCACCTACGGCCTCCAGTTTCATCCTGAATCCATTATGACCCCGGAAGGCGGAAAAATCTTGAAAAACTTCTTCATCATGGCGGAAAGAAGGGGAAAATAGGTTCAGGGTTCAGAGGGTGGTGGATTGCCCTGCGGGCAATGCTTATGAAATCTGCGTTACGGGATTTGGTTTTGTGTCACCAGTGCTGAAGGACGAAGAGCCAGAGCCCCCTTCCCTAGGAAGCGGGTGGCGCCAGCCACCAAAAGGGGGGCATTTCCTCGCGCCGCAGGCGCGGTTATATGGTTTTTCCTCGCCCGTAAGGGCGGTTGTATGGTTTTTACCAGCTCACTAGTCCACTAAAGCTGTTTTATCCATACTGGCGACTTCAATAAATTAAAAGGCGCCCCACTCCCGACCGCGATCCCGACCGCGCCGTAGGCGCCCCCCATTCCCTACTCTCAAAAATATATTGACATCGCTCCATGAATCCCTTATAATATAAAAGCTGTTCATATTCGATCAGCATAATTTTTAGAGAGGTGATTTACACAATGGCAACAAACAGAAATCTCCGTTTTAAGACAAGCAGACGTTTCGGCGTAAATATTTACGGCCATCCGAAAGCGTTAAAACGGCAGGTCGCTGACGCTCGTCAGAAGAAACAGTCTGAATACGGCGTACAGCTGTCCGAAAAACAGAAAGTTAAAGCGATGTACAACCTGCTTGAAAAGCAGTTCTACCGCTATTATGATAAAGCAAGGAGAATGTCCGGCGTCGTAGGCGAAAACCTGCTGTTCCTGCTGGAAACCAGACTGGACAACCTTGTATACCGTGCAGGCTTTGCACGTTCCATCCGTCAGGCTCGTCAGATGGTTACCCACGGACTCATCGTGGTTGACGGCAAGAGAGTAGACATTCCTTCCTACCCCGTTCGTCCGGGACAGGTTATTTCCCTGAAGGAATCCTACAGAACCAATGAAATGTTCAAACAGTCCTTCCAGGAACTGAAGACCTTCGATCTTCCATACATCGAAAAGTCCTTCGACAACTGGACTGCAACCCTCACCCGTTTCCCCCAGAGAGACGAACTCCCCTACAAGGACGAAGTCAACGAAACCAACATCGTCGAACTGTACTCCAAGTAATTCGTTTTTCAGCGGACTATGGACATACAAAAGAGGAAATGCTTTTCGCGAAGCATTTCCTCTTTTTTTCATGCTTTCCTGACCCCTTTGGATGCAGCCCCATGGGTACCTCTTCGCCTGATGACCATAGCCCGGATAAGCATCTGAGAGGGCAGGGTTATCATAGATTCCTCCAGGTACGTGGTTTCCCGTCTTTGAAGAAATTGATCTGCCCGGGCTCCCCGGGGTTTGGAATCTCCACTTGCAGCCCGGCCCCTCATTCATCCGGTTCCCTTCCAGATTTCTTCGGGAGATCCCCCCTCCATAGATTCAGCCTTCTGCAGCCGGCTTATCATGGCAGTACTTGCCTGTTCGCCGGCCATTTGATGGAGTTCATTTTCCGGCTTCCTTTTTCTCCTGTAAATCTTATCGGTACGGTATATACTGTAATTAGTTGAAGACGTCGTCTGATGACTCGCCCCGGGGGTGCTTGAAACATCCTGCCGGAGGGCCTCGTTAGCGGCGTTTCCTGTATGTTCATACTATTTCTCTGTAAATACATTATGATGATAGTACTTTAACCCTCCATTTTCCCTTCCTTTGTCAGACACGGACGCAGAAGAGTCAGCTGACCATCATATTTCTCTTCCTGGAGGAATGAAGAAAGCATGAAAAAAATCCCACCGGATAACCGATGGGATTTTTGAATTACTGTTTGAACTTGTCTATGATTTTATCGAGGAAGGAGCTCTTTCCTTTATACTGGGAGCAGTCTTCTCCCATTTCATTGGCAAAGTGAAGGAGTGCGTTCTTCTGGTCTTCGTTCAGCCGCTTAGGCACCGTCACATGGACTTCCACATAGAGGTTCCCTTTGCGGGAGGACTGCAGATGAGGCATGCCTTCGCCGGAGATGCGGAACCGGGTGCCTGTCTGGGTACCGGCTGGAACCTTGAGTTCCACTTCCTTGTCCAGGGTCTTCACTTTGATGGTGGAGCCAAGGGCTGCTACAGGATAGGAAATATTGACGGTCTTGTAAAGGTCGTCGCCTTCCCTTTCAAAGTCCGGATCGTCTTCCACGTAAATGTAGACATAGAGGTCGCCTTTCGGACCGCCTCTCCTGCCGGGCTCTCCTTCGCCAGCCACTCTCATGCGGACGCCGCTGTCGGCACCGGCAGGGATATTGACTTCAATGGTCTTGGACGCTCTGACAGTACCACTGCCATGGCATTCCTTGCACTTGTTTTTGATAATCTTCCCTGTGCCGCCGCACTGCTGACAGGTGACGATATTCACCATCTGTCCGAAGGGGCCGTTTCTTACGATACGCTGCTGACCTGTGCCGTGGCAGGCAGGGCAGGTATCTACGGAGGAGCCCGGTTCTGCGCCGCTGCCGTGGCAGTGGCTGCAGGTATCGTTCTTGGTGACGGAGAATTTCTTCTTCACACCGGTAAAGGCTTCCCGAAGGGTAATGGTCATATCGTAGCGGAGGTCCGCCCCCTGCTCGGGGCCATTATTCCTTCTGCGGCTGCCGCCGGTGAACATGTCGAAAATGTCACCCATATCGAAGCCGCCGAAGTCGAAGCCCTGGCCGTTGAATCCGCCCTGGCCGAATCCGCCGAAGCCTCCGGCACCGGCGCCGCCGCGGGAGGCCTGCTGGAAGGCATCATGGCCGAGCTGGTCATACTGGGCTCTCTTGTCGGCATCGGAAAGCACATGGTAGGCTTCATTGACCTCCTTGAATTTTTCCTCTGCCGCTTTGGGATTGTCCTTGTTCAGATCCGGATGGTATTTGCGGGCAAGTCTTCTGTATGCTTTTTTGATTTCATCATCGGTGGCGTTTTTACTTACGCCAAGGATGTCATAATAATCCTTGCTGTCTGCCATAAAGAAATCACACTATTCCTTATTTCTTATCGTCGTCATTGACAACTTTATAGTCTGCGTCTACTACATTGTCCTTGTCTTTTTTGGCTCCGGCCTGTGGTCCCTGCTGGGCTCCGGCATTCTGGGCCTGCTGCTGTGCCTGCTGAGCCTGCTGGTACAGTTTTTCAGTCAGTTCATGGAGCGGTTTGGTGAGAGCTTCTGCATCGGCTTTGATCTTTTCGGTGTCGTTGCCTTTCAGGGTCTCTTTCAGTTTAGCAATGGCATCATTGACTTCTTTCACTTTGCCCTGGTCTGCTTTGTCTCCCAGTTCCTTGATGGTCTTTTCAGCCTGGTAAATGAGGGCTTCTGCATTATTCTTAGCAGTAATGGCTTCTTTGCGTTTCTTATCTTCTGCTTCATGGGCTTTGGCATCATCCTGCATTCTCTTGATTTCTTCATCAGAGAGGCCGGAGGAAGAGGTAATATCAATCTTCTGTTCCTTGCCGGTGCCCAGATCCTTAGCGGAAACATGAACAATGCCGTTGGCATCGATATCGAAGGTAACCTGAATCTGAGGAACTCCCCGTGGAGCCGGCGGAATATCGCTCAGTTCGAAGCGGCCCAGTGTCTTGTTATCGGCAGCCATGGGACGTTCACCCTGGAGGACATGGATATCAACGGAAGGCTGGTTATCGACAGCGGTGGAGAATACCTGGGTCTTGGATGTAGGAATGGTGGTATTTCTCTTAATCATAGTGGTGAATACACCGCCCAGGGTTTCAATGCCCAGGGACAGCGGAGTCACATCGAGAAGCAGTACGTCTTTGACTTCGCCTTTGAGAACACCGGCCTGAATAGCAGCACCGACTGCTACGGATTCATCGGGGTTTACACCCTTGGATGGTTCTTTATGGAATTTGTTGCGAATCAGGGTCTGTACGGCCGGAATACGGGAAGAACCGCCTACCAGAAGGATCTTATCGATGTCGTCAATGGTGAGGTTAGCGTCCTTCATGGCTCTTTCCATAGGTTCTACGGTAGCCTGTACCAGATCTTCCGTAATCTGGTCGAATACGGCACGAGTCAGGGTTGCATCGAAGTGAACCGGCTGTCCGTTGGAATCAATGGTAATGAAGGGCAGGTTGATGTCGGTGGACATAACAGAGGACAGTTCGATCTTTGCCTTTTCAGCAGCTTCCTTCAGTCTCTGGTTAGTCATGGGATCCCGTTTCAGTTCAAAGCCGTTCTGGTTCTTGAAGGTATCTGCAATCCAGTCCATCACGCGGGCATCGAAATCATCGCCGCCCAGATGGCCGTTGCCGCTGGAAGCTTCGACTTCAAATACGCCGTCTGCCAGATCAAGGATGGACACATCGAAGGTGCCGCCGCCCAGATCATAGACCAGGAAGCGATGTTCCTTGCCGTCTTTAATCTTATCAAGGCCGTAAGCCAGGGCAGAGGCTGTCGGTTCGTTGATGATACGCAGAACCTTGAGGCCTGCAATGGCGCCGGCATCCTTGGTAGCCTGGCGCTGGCTGTCGGTGAAGTATGCCGGGCAGGTAATAACAGCTTCTGTGACTTTTTCACCCAGATAAGCTTCTGCATCCACCTTCAGCTTCTGCAGAATCATAGCGGAAATTTCCTGGGGTGTATAGGATTTGCCGTCAATGGTGACTTTGTAGTCGCTGCCCATGTGACGTTTAATGGAAACTACGGTGCGGTCCGGGTTGGACACAGCCTGTCTTTTAGCCAGCTGGCCTACCAGGCGTTCCCCGGTCTTGGAGAAACCTACCACAGAAGGAGTCAGACGAGAGCCTTCAGCGTTAGGAATAACGACAGGCTCGCCGCCTTCCATCACTGCAACAACGGAGTTTGTCGTACCTAAATCAATACCAATTACTTTTGACATTTAAAATGTCTCCTTTCATGCGTGTATTTCTAATTGAAAACAGAAAATTCTATGTAACTGCCAATGTCAGCTGTTTTTCACAACCTGTACCTTGGCAGGCCTTAAAACGGTATCTTTATAGAGATAGCCCTTCTGGAAAACCAGGGCAATGGTTTCATCATCCATTTCATCGGATGCAACCATCATGACGGCCTCATGGAAATGGGGATCAAAAGGTTTTCCCTTGGCTTCAATTTCCTTGACGCCAAAGTCATTCATAATTTTGACCATCTGTTTCTGGAGAAGTTCAAATCCCTTCAGATAAGCCTCTCCGGAACCATCTTTTTTCATATGGGAAAGGGCCAGTTCAAAGTTGTCCAGTACCGGAAGGAAGGATTTCAGCGTTTCCGCCTTGTAGGTATCTGCCGCTTTGGCTTCGTTGTCTTTCGTGCGGCGGCGGAAATTGTCGAAATCCGCCTGCAGCCGTACGTACTGGGACAGGGCGGTCTGCAGTTTTACCTCCTCCGATTTGGCTTTATCTTCGGCCTCTTTGACTTTCTTCTGGGCATCTGCCGCCTGTTTGGTCAGGAAAATCACCTGCTGCTGCAGTTCTTTGGCCGTAAGCTTTTTAGCCTTTTCCGCGTCTTTTCTGTCTGCGCTCTTTTCAGATTTTGGTTCTTCCGCATTCACTTTCACTTTGACTTCTTCATTTTTCATACGGGAGCCTCCTTGTCTCATTCTTTATTCTTCAAAAGCTGATCCAGTCTATCCTGCATAAACCGCATCATACCGATAATCTTGCTGTACTGCATCCGGGTAGGTCCCAGCACTGCCACCGATCCGATGACCCTGCCGCCCGAGGAAAACTGGGCTCTCACAATGGACAGGTCCGAAAGGGATTTCATGGGGTTCTCCGTGCCGATATGGACTGCAATGGGCTGATCCGAACTGGAGAGAAGCATGCTTTCCAGCATGTCCCGCTGTTCCAAAAGGTTCAGGATATCCTGCATTTTCTCCACATTCTTGAATTCCGGCTGCTCAATCAGCTGGGATGCACCGCCGGAATAGACTTCCTGCTGCGGGGTCAATACCCGCTGCAGGGTTTTGAACACATTCACATAGGGGCTGAGATTCTTTTCTATATCTTTCTGGAAGGTAAGGATTTCTTTCTCATCCATGCTGTCAATGTCACGGCCATGGAGGAAATGGTTCATCCTGTCTGCCAGCAGCTGCATTTCATCAAAGGTACTTCCCTTTGGGATTTCCACCACTGCATTGGACACATCCCCCCGGTCTGTAACAACCAGCAGAATGGCTCTTTCTCCATCCAGGGGAAGGAATCGGATATAGTTGAATTTCTTCTTGATTCCCGCTGACGTTGCCACAGACAGGTTATGGGTGAGCGATGATACCGCCTTTGCCATATTGCGGAAAATCTCATCCACCTTGGTCACATGATCCAGGAGCATGCTGTCAATCATGGATTTTTCTTCGCTGGAAACGGGAGCCGGCTGCATGAGCCAGTCCACGTAAAAACGATATCCCTTGATGGAAGGGATACGTCCTGCCGAAGTATGGGGCTGTTCCAGATATCCTTCATCCTCCAGGTCCTGCATTTCATTGCGGATGGTGGCGCTGCTGACGCCCAGGTTGTACTTCTTCGCAATGGTCCTGGAGCCTACCGGTTCAGCGGTATCCGCATAATCCTGTACAACGGCCCACAGTACTTTTCTTTTTCTTTCATTCAGTTCATTGGACCCAACGCGGGGTTCATTCTTGTTTGTTCTGCGTGCTGCCATCATTATCACCTTGTTATTAGCACTCATTGGTCTCGAGTGCTAACTTACGTTATTAGAATATCATTCATGCCCCTCCCTGTCAAGACTTTCTCCCCTTCTTTTCCATTTTTCCATGCAAAAAGCACCTCCCGAAGGAAGTGCTTTTTAGTGAGCTGGTGGACTAGTGAACTAGTGAGCTAGTAGACCAGTGGACTAGTGGACTAGTGAACCAGTCGAAGTCAATGTTAGCGGGAACCAAGATTCTTCGCTTCGCTCAGAATGACGATGGGGCGGTAAGGTTAGCACATAACACAGTCTGATGTCTGACCTCTACCATCTATCGTCTCCCTCACCCCACGTAACCCAGCCAGTGCCAATAAGTGGCAGAGAATACAAGAATCATGGCATAAGCCAGCACAGTGAAAGGAATGCCGGTAATGAGGAAATCCTTGGATGTAATGTATCCAGTGCTGTAGGCGATCATATTCTGCGGAGCATTCACCGGCAGGATGTAGCCGAAGCAGATGGTATACTGGAGAATCATGGTCATGCCCAGCACATCAATGCCCGGCGTCTTCACGCTCTGAAGAACCGCAATGACAATCGGAATCATGGCCGATGCCAGCCCTGTGGCACTGGCAAAGCCCAGATGGATAATGGTGAGGAAGAAGGCCAGCACCGCAATGACCACAAGAGGAGACATGGTTTCCATGCCGAAGAGGGCCACGAAATGATTGGCCAGCCAGATGGCCGCCCCCGATTTCAGAAGAGCCGTGCCCAGACTGATGCCTACGCCGAAAAGGGTAACGGTGCCCCAGTTGATATGGGGAACTGCCTGTTTCCAGGTCATAAATCCCACTTTCGGGAGCATCATGAGCATAATGCCGGTAATGGTGACGGTGGTGGTATCAAAGGGATGAAGTTTCTTCTCCGTTACCCAGAAGAAAAGGAGCAGCACTGAAATCAGAAGCAGTTTCTTTTCATCCCGGGAAACAGGCCCCAGATCCTTCAGCATTTTTTCCAATGCTTCCCTGCCGCCGGGCATTTCCTTCACTTCAGGAGGCATGACATGGATGAGAAGGAAATAAAGCACCACCGACATAATGGCTGCATAGGGAGCAGCAGCGATAAACCATTCCAGCCAGCTGATATCCTTGCCCAGTACCTGCTGGATAAATCCGATGGCCACCATGTTCTGAGCAGCTGCGGTCTTGATACCGATATTCCAGAGGGAATCGGCCTGAGCCACTGCCATCATGAGCACAGCAGCAAAGGTGGAGCCCTTCTCTAGCCCAAAGGCCCGGATAATGCCTACCACGATAGGCACCATGCAGGATACGCGGGCCGTAGTAGAGGGAACGAAGAAGGAAAGCAGGAATCCCACGAAAATGACGCCAATCACCAGATGACTGGATTTTACGCCGATATGGGACATGACCACCAGGGCGATACGCTTATCCAGCCCCGTAATCATCATGCCTGCCGACAGGAACATGGCACCTGCCACCAGAGCCCAGGCTGAAGTGGAGAAGCCGGAAAGCCCCATCTGCAGGGCTTTCCCGGTGCCAAGAAGAGTCTCCGGTTTGGCGGGATTAGGCGCCATGCCCAGAGAAAATGCCATAAACACCACAATAACAAACGCACTGACCGGATAGGAAACTCCTTCGGTCATCCAGATAATGACTGCAAACACAAGGATACCGATGAGCCGGTGTCCCTGGGTAGGCAGATCTACAGGAGTCGGGAAGAGGTACACCAGTGCCATGGCAGCCAATGCCAGGAACAGGCCATATTTCTTTCCAAATCCTTCTGACTGATTCATAAGCCACCCCCAAATATAAAAAATGAAGCACCATTCATGCGGAAACAACGGGCATCGTCTCCATTCATGAAAGAGGCACTTTCCCTAAGCAAAAAAGCTCCTGTTATCCCCTGGGGGAAAACAAGAGCTTCGTTGCACTTTATGAATATATTTCAGTATATCCATGAAAGGTTGACTTGTCAATGGGAAACAAAAAAGCCCCCGCCTGAGCGGGGACCTTTGACGGTCATCAGTCAGCGCTGAAAGGAAGCAGAGCGATAGCTCTTGCTCTCTTAATAGCGAGATTGATTTTGCGCTGATGCTTTGCGCATGTTCCGGTTACACGACGGGGCAGAATCTTGCCTCTTTCGGAAACGAAACGACGCAGTGCAGCAACATTCTTATAATCAATGGTGTCTACGTGATCTACGCAGCACTGGCAGACCTTTCTTCTCGGTCTTCTTACTCTATCTCTTCTAATCATGCTTTTCTATATCCTCCAAAATCAATGCATATCAGAACGGAATATCTTCATCTTTGGACGACGTACCGAACTGTCCAAAATTTCCTCCCGGCTGGCCTCCCTGTCCGGCTGGATTGTTGTTATAACCGCCATTTCCGCCGTTATAACCGTTTCCACCGAAACCGCCATTATTTCCACCGAAGCCGCCGCCAAAGGAACCTCCCTGCTGCGGACCGTAGGAAGAATTGCGCGGAGTGCCGATTGGAATGGCAATGGTATTGGCCACAACTTCTGTTACATATCTCTTTGTGCCATCCTGTGCATCATAGGAACGACTGGAAATCCGTCCTTCCACAAATACACGGGTGCCTTTTTTCAGCTGATTTCCAACAGCTTCTGCCAGGGGACCCCAGGCAACAACATTAATCCAGTCTGTAAGCTCCCGCTGTTCGCCCTGGGGGGTTGTATAGGTACGGCTTACTGCTACAGAAAACGATGCTACGGAACGGCCGGTCTTCGTTGCACGAATCACCGGATCCCGTCCAAGATTTCCCAAGATTTGAACTGAATTCATTGTGCTACCTCTTAGTCATCCTGTTTTACAATGATATGACGGATAATTTCTTCATGAATCTTGATAACGCGGTCAAGTTCTTTAATCTGCGCCGGGTCAGCCTGGAAATCAACTACTACGTAGTATCCTTCACTCTGATGCTTGACTTCGTACGCAAGATGACGTTTGCCCCATTCATCAGTATTGTCAATGGTACCACCGATTCTGGTAATGGTGTCCTGTACCAGTTTGACAGCAGCCTTGATAACTTCATCATTAGCTGCATTCACAATGAACATAACTTCATACTTTTTCACGAAATTCGCCTCCTTTTCGGACCTATGTCCCGCACTCGCTGCGGGCCAGGAAGTTACTTGTAAAATAACAAGCTTATTTATTATACAAGAGCGGAAATGAAAAAGCAAATGTTTTTTGAAAGTTTCCTGTCCGGCTTGACGCTTTGGTGTTTCTTACCGACAGGAAACTATTGGCGAAAAGTTTCCTATTCGGCGTGACACCAAGGCTATCCTTACCGACAGGAAACTGCTTGCTAAAAGTTTCCTACCCGACATGGCACTATGGTTTTTCTTACCGATAGGAAACTGTTTGCAAAAGGTTTCCTGTACGACATGGCACTATGGTGTTTCACACCGACAGGAAACTGTTTGCAAAGGGTTTCCCATCCGCCATGACACGTAGGCTATTCATCTCGGCAGAAAACTTATTTCTTCTTGCTTACCATGAATCCCGTAGCCTGCTGGTTGGCCATGATGACCACATCACTGATCTGCACCCGTTTGGGCTGATCTGCTACGAAGGCAATGATATTGGCAATATCTTCTGCCTGCAGCGCATCTACGCCTTCATATACCCGGGCTGCCCTTTCCTTATCGCCATGGAAACGGACTTCGCTGAAAGGAGTCTCCACAATGCCCGGCTGGATGGTGGTCACCTTGATATCACTGTCTATGACATCGATGCGGACACCGTCGCTGAACGTTTTCACCGCTGCCTTGGTAGCACAGTATACCGCGGCACCGGCATAGGCATAGAGGCCGGCGGTGGAGCCCAGGTTGATGATATGGCCCTCATTCTTTTCCAGCATAGCCGGCAGGAAGGCATGGGTCACCAGGAAGAGGCCTTTGATATTGGTATCAATCATCTGAAGAATATCTTCTTCCTTTGTTTCCCCGTAAGGTTCCAGTCCCCTGGCCAGGCCAGCATCATTCAGAAGGATTCCGGGCGCTCCCAGTTCGCTAAGGCAGCGGGAGGATACTTTCCGGATGGCATCGGCATCCCTCACATCCAGCTCAAAGCAGGCAACCGGCACAGCCATGGCCCCCTCGATTTCTTTTTTTACCTCTTCCAGCTTTTCTTTATTTCTGGCAGCCAGAGCCAGTCCATACCCCTTGGCGGCCAGCGCTTTGGCACTGGCGAGGCCGATACCACTGGTGGCCCCTGTAATGAATGCGTAGGAACTCATGATAATCCTCCTTCTTTTTCTGCTATAATAGTAGGAACCGGCAGGAAATTCCCCGGTCTTATACATTCATTATACTGGTTTCATTTCCATTTTCATAATAAATAAAGGAGTATCTATGAAATCCATCATTCTGGCCGCCCTTATGGTGACAGCTGCCCTTTCCGCCGGCGGATGCGGCACGCCAAAGGTTCCCTCCCCCTCTCCGGCTGCTTCTTCTGCTGCTGTTCCTGCGGTCCACCAGATTAACGAAGAATCGCAGCAGATTTACCAGAAAGCAGTTACTGCCTACGGAAAAGGAGATCATCTCCATGCCCTGGAACTTGCCAATCAGGCTCTGGAGAAAGACGGCGAAAATTACAAAGCCCTTTCTCTGAAAGGCATTATCCAGGCCTTTGATATATCACCGGAAGAAGGCATTGGGACCATCCAAAAATCCCTCTCCATCAACCCGGACTACATACAGGCTTATTTCGATATGGCCATGGCCCAGAAACTGGGGAAACACTACGATGAATCCATCCGCTTCTTCCAGAAGGTGCTGGATAAGGATCCCCATAACACCTGGTCCTACTACGGCATTGCCACCAACTACGCTGATAAAAGGGACAAGGCAAAGGCTTTGGAATATCTGAAAAAAGCAGTTGAGCTGGACCCGAAAAACGTAAAGCCCCAGGCTGCCGCCCAGGACCACTTCCAGTGGCTCCATGGCGATGCCGATTTTCAGAAACTTGTAAAATAAAGGAGTTCCCATGAAATACGCTTTTATCCTGTCCATCGTATCCCTGGTCCTCTACCATGACAATGTCCTGTCTGCCGCCGGAGCTGCCGGATACCTTTCAGCCATTTTCTTTCTGGTCACGTACCGGGAAAAGCCTGCCATGCTGGCCATTGCCTGCATAGCGGCTGCCATCATTACCATCATGTACTTTTCCTGGGACTTCTCCCTTGCAGGCTACATGCACATAGGCATTGCCTGGTCCATGACCATTACCGCCTTTACCGCCATCCTCACCCTGGTCAGTCTTGTATATAAAATAAAGAATCGCTGATTCGTGGCAATAAAAAAGCATCATTGATGAGAACATCAACGATGCTTTTTTGTTGCCTGTCAGTCGGCGTTTTTAGTAGATTTAAATTTCAGGAAAAAGCCCATAATGAGGAGCATGCATACCAGACCTGTCAGGTCTCCGAGAATACCGTTTCCTGTAATGCCGTCCACCAGATAGCCGGCCACGCAGCTCACAGCCACCACGAGAACATAGGGAATCTGGGTAGACACATGGTCTATGTGATGGCACTGGGCCCCGGCCGAGGCCAAAATGGTGGTATCGGAAATAGGCGATACATGGTCGCCGCCTACAGAACCGGCCAGCACGGCAGCCACCGTCATAATCATAAGATGGGTATCATTGGACACGATAGCCAGTACGATAGGAATGAGGATACCGAAGGTGCCCCAGGAAGTACCGGTAGCAAAAGCAAGGCCAATGGCCACCAGGAAAAACAGGGCCGGCAGCAGAATGGCAATGGTGGCGTTATCAGCAACCACGCTTCCTACATAGCCGCCGATGTTCAGGTAATCCTTACCTACAATGCCGGACAAGGTCCAGGCCAGGGACAGGATCATAATGGCAGAAGTCATCTGTTTGAAACCTTCTACAAAGCAGCTGCAGAAAGTGCTGAAGTCTAAAACCTTTCTGGGAATGTACAATACAAAGGTAAATACCAGAGCAATGAAAGAACCGATAACGAGACCTCTGGCAGATTCGCAGTTCGCAAAGGCTTCTGCCACGCCCTTTCCTTCCAGAATGCCGCCGGTATAAAGCATGCCGAACACGCAGCCGCCGATAAGGACCACCAGCGGAAGGATGAGATCGATGATTTTCCCATTTCCCACAGGCGCACTGCCTTCATCATCAGCATATTCCGCAGGAATCACCAGGGTGCCGCCGCTCTGCTTTTCATACCTGGCCATACGGGAAAAATCACGGCCTGAAGCGATGAGGACAATCATGAAAATCAAGGTGAGCCAGGCGTAAAGGTTCAAAGGAATGGTTTCCAGGAAAAGAGCAAAACCATCAATGGAACTTCCCTCCGGAAGAGAGGAGGTAACAGCAGCAGCCCAGCTGGAAACCGGAGCAATGATACATACCGGCGCTGCGGTGGCATCAATAATATAGGCCAGTTTCGCACGGGTAATCTTAAACCGGTCTGTCACAGGGCGCATCACGGTACCCACGGTGAGGCAGTTGAAGTAATCATCAATGAAAATCAGGATACCAAGAGCCATGGTTACGAAAAGAGCGCTCTTCTTTCCTTTAATGGTGCGGGCTGCATAATCACCGTAAGCCTGAGATGCACCGGACTTCTGGATGGCCGCCACCATAATCCCCAGAAGGACAAGGAATACAAGGATATACACATTGCTTCCCACCTTGTCCGACATAATGTGGAACATGGTGTCGATAGCACCCAGTATACTGAATCCTGCAAACATGAAGGCACCGATAAAGATACCTATGGCAAGAGACATGTACACTTCCTTGGTGGCCAGTGCCAGAATAATGGTAACTACAGGAGGCACCAGGGACCATACTGTTTGAGACATATAAATCATCCTCTCTCTTTTGACAATTTCCCATATCGTCAAATTGCAATAATTTTTATTATTATACAATACTTTCCCCGTTTGTAAAATGTTCACTGTCATAAATGTTTGATTGTGGGCTTAGGAATGGGGATTGGGGCGGAAATGGGAGGCTGGTAAAGCTTGCCATCAATTTCTTGGGGTTCCCTGGTGTATGGCACCCACTCACCGGGGGAGTCTCTCGCCATGGCGCGCCTCCTTTTCTGCACTCAAAAAGGGCGCCCTCTCGGGTGCCCTCTGTTCATCTGTTATTTAAAAGCCTGGATAGCGGCGAAGAGAATCCCTCCGACGTCTTTTATCTGGGCCCACACCTTTTTCATTTTTTCGTTTTCCTGCAGGTATTCTATGCCTTTTACGGTGATTTGAACATTATAGAGCGATTTCAAAACCGTTTCACTGCCCTTTCCGAGGATATCTACATCGCCGAATAGGGCCCGGAAATGTACCCCTCTTTGGCCAGCTGGATGTAAATAAAATCCTTGTAACTGTCCGGGACAAATGCCGGGTAGGCGGCCAGCTCCAGATACTTCTCGTTCGGCTTCTCGCCGGTCTTTTCGGCTTCTCGCCGGTCTTGAGGCAATGATACAAATAGGAAAGAAGATAATAAACTATTGCATGATAATCATCTTTTGCCATAACAATACCTTCATAGTCTCCTTAACTTTTGAATCATGGATTCGGAATTGGCCGTCAAAATGGTTCCTTTGAATTATCTATTACCTCGGGCGGCGGCATATGATACTTTGAATTTAATTCAAAAAGTTCTTTGATGTGCCGCCTATTCAGAAGGCGCAATTCGTGATTCAATCGTCCGGCTTCATCCGAGCATGGTCTCAATTTCTCAATTTTATCGGAGATGCTATTTCTTTCTTGCTCAGTTCTTTTTATAAATAGGCTCAGCTCTTCTTCATAAGTCATTTCTTGCGCCTCCTAAATTTCAAACCTTGCATTTCTTTAGCTAAGCATTTCATTATATTAAGCTGCTCATATTCGGCAGGTCTTAGATTCTTAAATGCAAAATTTAACGATTTAACCCGTGCCATGCGATATAGTTTATCCGCCTCAATCAAAGAAACAGGATTTTCCTCATACTCTAACGAATACCTTCCCAGCCCGCTTACGACTTCCAACCGCTTCAACTTACATTCGAAAAATGTACAAAAATCATTCATGCTGAAGCAGTCGCCGTAATAATCTTTACTGTCCGGTCGGAATTGACTGTTAAATTGGTTCTTTTGAATTGTCTATTGGTGTAGGCGGCGGGAGATGGTGTTTTTCCCGCAGCTCACAATATTCCTTATACTGCTTTTTCTGCAATTTCTTTAATTTTTGATCTAAGTCAGCAATTTTCTGATAGGAGTTAGTCTTGTTCATTTCAGCATAAATCACATAGCGCTCGTCTTGCGCCCTTTTCATGAAAATAGCCAGTTCTTCTTCATACGTCATTTGGTGACCCTCCAGAACTTTAGACCCTGAACCGTTTCATTTAACTTTTTCATTATTCTCAGCTGCTCGTAATCTATGGGTTTACCGGTTCGTAATGCCTCGGTGAATATTTTTCCCTTTGCGGATTGATATAATTCTTTTGCTTTTTCGGAAGAAATATAACGACCGTCATATTTCATAACAAATCGCCCAAGGCCGCTTATCACTTCCAGCCGTTTCAACCTGTATTCAAAAAACGCATGAAAATCTCCAATACTGAAGCAGTCACCGTAATAATCTTTACTGTCCGGTCGGAATTGACTGTTAAATTGGTTCTTTTGAATTGTCTATCCACTTGGGCGGGGGAAGATGATACCTTTCCCGCAGTTCACAGTATTTTTTATAATGTTCCTTTTTTAGCTTCTTGAGTTTTTGCTCTAATTCCGCCATTTCCTGATATGAGTCGGCCTTGTTCATCTTGGAATAAATTATATGACGCTCGTCTTGTGCCGCTATTATGAAGGCGTCTAATTCTTCATCATACGTCATTTTGAAATCCTCCCGAACCGCAGGCCTCGAACAATTTCGCTCAACTTTTCCATTATTTTCAACTGTTCATACTCTCTAGGCTCACCAGCTTGAAATGCTTTTCTTAATGTTTCATCATCTGCAGATTGATACAATCTTTTGGCTTCTTCATAAGAAATAAATAGCCCATCATACTCCAATGAATACCGCCCCAGCCTGCTTATGACTTCCAGCCGACGTCTTTTATCTGGGCCCACACCTTTTTCATCTTTTCGTTTTCCTGCAGGTATTCTATGCCTGTCACGGTGATTTGAACATTATGGAGCGATTTCAAAACCGTTTCGCTGCCCTTTCCGAGGATATCTACATCACCGAATAGGGCCCCGGAAATGTACCCCTCTTTGGCCAGCTGGATGTAAATAAAATCCTTGTAGCTGTCCGGGATAAATGCCGGGTAGGCGGCCAGCTCTAAATACTTCTCATTCGGCTTTTCGCCTGTCTTGAGGCAATGATATAAATAGGAAAGAAGATAATAAACTATTGCGTGATAATCATCTTTTGCCATAATATTCTTCATAGCCTCCTTAACTTTTGAATCATTGATTCTGAATTGACCGTTAAATTGGCTCTTTTGAATTGTCTATCCACTTGGGCGGGGGAAGATGATACCTTGCCCGCAGTTCACAGTATTTTCTATAATGCCCCTTCTGCAGCTTTTTTAATTTTTGCCCTAATTCTGCCTTCTCCTGATATGATTTAGCCTTGTTTATTTCGGAATAAATCACCTTACGCTCATTTTGTGCCCTTTGCATAAATTGAGACAGTTCTTCTTCATATGTCATTTTCTAATTCTCTTGAACTTGAGATCATAAACAATTTTGTTCAATCTTTTCATTATAGATAACTGTTCATGTTCTCTGGGCTCTACAGTTTGAAATGCTTTATTTAATGTTTCTTCATTCGCTGATTCATATAAGCGTTCTGCCTCTCCAGAAGAAATAGGATCCCCTTCGTATTCCATAGCATACCACCCAAGCCCGCTTATGAATTCCAGCCGCTTCAGACGATATTTAAAAAACGTTGAAAAGTCTTCCATACTGAAGCAGTCACCGTAATAATCTTTACTGTCCGGGTGGTTATGGATGACCTTGGCCCCCTGCAGTTTGTCTCCTATGGCTGTAATATCCACGGAGAAGGGATTTCCTGTGAAATGGTAGGTTTCCCCGTCCTTTGTGATGACCACGGCGCTTTCAACATCCGCGCCCTTGCATTCTTCGCAGAATGTCTTGAACCGGGTTTCTACTGCCTTATCATTATTATACGCTATATCCGGCTCCTGAGCCACGGTCACATGGTCATTACTGTACGCCGTCCTGCCTCCAGCGAGGCCTTTGATGGGCTCTGATTTATTGGAGATGCCGGATTTTATTTATACTTCTGCTGCCAATCCTTGAAGCTCTTATCTCCGTGGTTTTCTCTCAAATGTGAACGGGGATTTCATCCACCGGCAGGTGGTATTGCCTTCTTAGCAGGGAACAAGGTGCACCGTCAGTCTGGATACATGGGAGGCGCCGTAACGCCTGGGGCGGCGTTGATAATACCGCCATGGATCTCCTGCAGGGGCGTGAACTGTCTGGCGGTCCGCTGCATCTCATAGGCGTTATGGACTCGGATGTGCAGGTGTTCCAGATTCCTAAATTCCTAATCCACTAGAACACTAAATCACTATCAAACATATTGCATTTTCCCCATAATGCTGTATAATATAGTACGTGGCTCTGCAGTACTGATTTATGGCAGTCTCCGGGCCCCGTGCAATGAAATCCCATGAACCCGGTCAGGTCCGAGAGGAAGCAGCCGTAAGTGGCCCTTTTCATGTGACACGGTGCATCCTGGAGGCTGTCATAAATGAGGACTGCAAGGCTTTTTTTATGTCTGGTTTTCCCTGCTGTATTGTATAATAGTAATAATAATTAATAAGGTAAGGATTCAGTTCCGGAATCCTTACAAATCCTTTTTCATCTTTCCTGCCGGGAGGTTATTTATGGCTTATTTAGCATTATATCGAAAATGGAGGCCCCGCACGTTTACTGAGGTGGTGGGGCAGAAGCATATTTCCATACCGCTCCAGCGGGCCATCGAGCAGGACCGTCTGGCTCATGCTTATCTTTTTTCCGGTCCCCGGGGTACAGGAAAGACCAGTATGGCCAAAATTCTGGCGAAAGCGGTGAACTGCCTTCATCCAAACGGCGTGAATCCCTGCAATGAATGCCAGAGCTGCCGGGAAATCAATGCAGGCTCCAGTCTGGATGTCTATGAAATCGATGCCGCTTCCAACCGCGGCATTGAGGAAATCCGGGCCCTTCGGGAATCGGTGCGCACCCTGCCGGCAGTGAGCCGGAAGAAGGTATACATTATCGATGAAGTACACATGCTCACCAAGGAAGCCTTCAATGCCCTCCTGAAAACGCTGGAGGAACCGCCGTCCCATGTGCTCTTTATTCTGGCCACCACGGAACCGGAAAAAATTCCTCTCACCATTCTTTCCAGGTGCCAGCGGTATGAATTCCACCGGATTTCCGTGGAGGATATCAAAAACCATCTTCTCTATATTGCCAAAGAAAGTCATCTTCCCCTGACGGAAGAGGCGGCAGACCTCATTGCAGTCCGGGCAGACGGCGGCCTTCGCGATGCCCTGTCCCTGCTGGACCAGTGCTCCTCGGCCTCGGAATCCAAAGTTCTTGACGCGCCGGCGGTGTATGACCTTCTGGGCCTCACAGGAAAGGATATGATTCTGGATCTCTCCCATCATATCTTCAACGGTGACAGCTCTTCCGCCCTGTCCCTCTTTTACCGGATCCTGCAGGGCGGAAAAGAACCGGCCTCCATTCTCCGTGACCTTCTGGAACATTTCAGAAACCTGATGATCTGCAAGGTCAATCCAAAGGCGCCGGAATTTTCCCAGTACGGCAGCCAGGTGGAAACGCTTCGTTCCGATGCATCCCGCCTTCCTGCGCCTTACCTGGACTCCCTCTTTGACTATCTCCACGAAGCCCTCCATGAAACGAAACGGAGTTCTTCACCAAGGCTCAGCGCCGAAATGGGCCTTCTTCATCTCTGCCGCATGAAAGGGTCTAAATCCCTGGATTCCCTGGCCCAGCGGGTAGCCCAGCTGGAAGAAGAGGTGTCGCGCCTGAAGCGCGGCGCCCTGTCCATCCCGCCATCTCCATCACCGGCCCCGGTTCCTGGGCCCGCTCCTTCCTACCCTGCCGCACCTTCTTCTCCTGCCCCGGTTCCCGTATCGCCCATACCTGCCGGGTCGGCTGCTTTTTCTGCTCCGGAGCCCACCGCTCCCTCAGATATGCCCCCAAGGCCGGCAGTGCAGAGAAAGGATAGGCCGCCGGTCAGGGAAACGCCCCGAGTCCCTGCCCCCATGCCGGCAGCCGGACCGGCTGAAAACATGCCAGACCAGTCGGCAGCAGATTCATCGTCCCAACCTGATGCTTCTCTCATAGACCCCAAGACCTACCCTGCCATCTGGCAGAAGGTACTGTCCTATTTCATGTCCATCCGCCGTATCGATGTCTTCACCTGCCTTCGGAAGAGCACCCTCATTTACTGCACCCATACCAGGGCCATCGTGTCTGCGCCCCAGCAGTTTCTGGTGGCTGCAGGAAATAATAAGTCCTACCAGAAGGTAGCCGCCGAAGCCTTTGCTAAAGTCACCGGTTCTCCCATCCAGATGCATACAGTGCTGAAGGGCAGTGAGGAAGAAGCAGCGGCCTTTACTCTGCTCCAGTCTGCCCCAAAGGCAACCCCCTCCTCTCCTTCCACTGAGATGGCAGAAAAGCCGATGCAGGACTACCGCCCTGTTTCCAGAGACCGTATTCCGGAGAAGGACCTGAAGGATCCGTCTTTAAATGAAGCCTTGAAAATCATGGCAGACTGTGATATATATGAAAAGACTGAATCATGAAACAGAAAATTGATTCAATATTACCTTAAGGAGGATTCATTATGTTTGGAAATAAAGCACAGATGCAGAACATGCTGAAAAAAGCGAAGAAAATGCAGGAAGAACTGCAGAAGAAGCAGGAAGAACTGAAGAAACAGACCGTTGACGTATCTGTAGGCGGCGGCGCCGTTTCCCTCACCATGAATGGTGAAAAGCAGATTACCGCACTGAAAATCGCTAAAGATGCCATCGATCCGGAAGATCCGGAAATGCTGGAAGACCTCATCACCACCGCTGTCAACGAAGCCGGCAAGAAAGCCGATGAAATGGTACAGAAGAGCATGAGCCAGGTCACCGGAGGCCTGGGCCTTCCCGGCGGCATGTTCTGATGAATAAAGATCTGGAAGAAGTAGCCCTGCAGTTCAGAAAGCTTCCCGGCATCGGCGTAAAAAGCGCCCGCCGTCTGGCTTACTTCATGCTGGAACGTCCCCAGGAGGAAGTGGATCTATTTCTGGATACCATCCGCCATGCCAGGAGCAGGGTATGCTACTGCTCTACCTGCTGCAATCTGGCCACCTCGGACCCCTGCGACATCTGCAGTGATGACCGCCGTGACCATTCCATCATCTGCGTGGTAGAACAGCCCCAGGATGTGACCGCCATGGAGCAGAGCCAGGAATACCACGGCCTGTACCACGTTCTTCACGGCGTTCTCTCTCCTCTGGACGGCATAGGTCCTGAGCAGCTGAAAATCAAGGAACTCCTGAAACGGCTGGAGAAGAACGATGTGAAAGAAGTCATCATTGCCACGGATCCGGATACGGAAGGTGAAGCCACGGCCTACTATCTTTCCCGGCTCATCAAACCGTCGGGCATCAAAGTCACCCGCATCGGCAGGGGCATTCCTGCCGGCGGCGCCGTAGGCTATACTGACGGCATCACCCTGGCGGGAGCCGTGGAAAACAGAAAGGAAATCTGATACCATGATTGAATCTTTAGGCGCCCTGGGCGGATATGGCATTACCAGTGTCATCGTCATCATTGTGGCGTTCTTCCTCTTTGCCCGGTTTGTGAAAAAAATCATCGGCAATATCATTATGGGCGGTCTTCTCTTCTGGCTGCTGAATACCATCGGAATCACCCATATGACCCTTACCACCATGCATGGCATTGTGGTAGCCCTCTTCGGAGTCCCCGGCACCATTGTGCTGGCCCTTCTGAATCTGGTGGGGTAAAAGGGCAATCAAAAAATCCTGAAAAGCTTCTGCTTTTCAGGATTTTTTTGACTGCCCTTACCCGTGAGCATTCAGGACTCTGTCTTTTCCGCCAGTTCGTCCCACTTCGCGTACAGCTTGTCCAGCTTCTTTTTCGCTTCCTCATACTCATCGGCCAGTTCTGCATAATTTTCAGGATTCATGCTCATCTGCACTGTGTACATTTTCATAGTTGCTTCCAGCCGCCCGATTTCCATTTCCACATGACTTAATTTAGATACATCGGCGGCGGAAACCTCAGTTTTCACCTGGTGCTCATTTTCCCGGGGCTTTTCTTCCTTCTCTTTCTCTTCTTCTTCCTCTTTACCGTTCCTGTCCTTTTCAAAAGCCTCAAGGTCCTGTTTCTTTTCCTTGTAGTAGCTGTAGTTGCCCAAGTATTCTGTGAGCTTTCCGTGATCCAACTCCAGAATCCGGTCTGCCACTTTATCCAGGAAATAGCGGTCATGGGATACCACCAGGCAGGTGCCGCCAAAGGCCTCGATGGCATCTTCCATGATTTCCCTGGTGGGAATATCCAGATGGTTTGTCGGTTCATCGAGAATGAGGAAATTCGGTTTTTCCAGGAAGAGGCAGAGCAGGGACAGGCGGGCCTTTTCGCCGCCGGAAAGCATGCCTACCGTCTTGAATACGTCATCTCCCCGGAAGAGGAACATTCCCAGAATGTTACGGGCTTCTTTTTCACCAAAGTTGAATGTATCCCGCACTTCGTCAAGCACTGTGAGCTTCGGATGGAGTCGTTCCTGTTCCTGGGAATAGTAACCCATTTTCACATTATTGCCCAGCTGGATAAAACCGGTATCAGGCTTCTTCTCTCCCGTAATCATTTTCAGGATGGTGGTCTTGCCTGCGCCGTTGGGGCCGATGAGTCCCACTGTTTCTCCCTTTTTGATATGGATAGTGAGATCCTTGAAAAGAATATGGCTGCCATAGGATCCTTCTACCCGAAGCACATCGAGCACCTTATCTGCGCATTCCTGAGGCGGGTCAAAATGGAAACGAAGGGATGCCTGGTGCACCGGTTTCTCCAGCCTCACCAGCCGGTTCAGCTGGGACTGACGCCCCCTGGCCTGCTTGGCTTTGATGCCTGCTTTGTAGCGGCGGATGTATTCCTCAGTCTCCTTGATATGTTCCTGCTGTTTTTCATAGGCTTTCTCATAGGCCCGGTCCTGGTTTTCCTTCGTTTCCATATACCGGGTATAGCCGCCACGGAAGGAACGGATATGGTGATTCTCCAGATCAATGATTCCTGTAGCTGCACCGTCCAGGAAATAGCGGTCATGGGAAATCATGAGGATACCGCCTTTGTAGGAGCGAAGGTACTCCTCCAGCCATTCCAGCATGCCCATGTCCAGATGGTTCGTCGGTTCATCGAGAAGGAGGAAATCGGGATGACGCACAAAAGCAGCGGCCAGGTTGATTCTGACCTTCTGCCCGCCGGAGAAGGAATGGATATCCCGGTCCCAGTCACCATCGGAAAAGCCCAGGCCTGTCAGAATTTTCCGGGTGGTGGATTCATAGTCATAGCCTCCCAGAAATTCAAAGCGTGCTTCCGCCCGGCCATAGGCTTCCACCAGTTTCTCATCGCTTTTACTGCTTTCCAGCTCCCTGGCCAGGGTCTCCATCCTGTCCTTGTAATAGAGCACATCCTTCCAGGCGTCTTCCATTTCCTCCCGGATGGTATGGCTGGTGTAGTTGAAATCCTGGCGGAGGTAGCCGATAATGGCGCCATCACTGGCTTTCACGGAGCCCTTGTCCGCTTCCTCCGCGCCCATAATGCACTTCAAAAGAGTGGTCTTGCCGGCGCCATTGGCACCTACAAGGCCGATTCGTTCGCCGCTCCTTACTTCAAAGGAAACATTTTCAAAAACTGTTTTGATTCCAAAGGATTTTGATAATCCGCTGATTTTTAAAACTGCCATTTCTTTCTCACTTGTATATAAAAGGATTCATAAGGTTTAAAAGGGTTCAGACCCCGGGCAATCAGAAACTATAGCTCTTCTATTTACTTCACAATATCTGCCTTAATGACGATAACGATTTCCGATTCCTCCGTAGACGTACTGCGGCTCTGGAAAAGCCGGCCCAGTAAGGGAATGTCTCCCAGAATCGGCACCTTTCTCATGGTTCTGGCCTGTTCTTTATCGATAAGTCCGCCAATGGTAAGCATGTCACCTGACTGCAGCCGCACCATGGTGTTGGCGGAGCGGGTAATAATGCGATAGGCCTTCATTTCCGGCACCAGGTAGGGCGTGGCCACTTCCGCATGAACATCGGCAGTGATTTCATCATTTCTGCTGATAATAGGCGTATAGGTCAGTTTAATGCCGGCATCCTTGTATTCGGTCGCCGTGGTTTTGACCCCGTTTTCCATATGTTCCACAATCACCGGGATGCGGCTGCCTATGAGGATTTCCGCTTCCCTGCCGTTCATGGTCACCACGCTGGGCCGGGCCAGTACTTTGGCCTTCCCCCTGGTTACCAGGGCATTCAGTTTGGCTTGAAAGAAAAAGGTATAGGGATGGCCTGCAAGAGACCGGCCATAGGAAATACCGGCATAGCCATCGGGAATGGTCACATCCCAGCCGTTTCTTTCTATATTCCGGACCCTTGGATTGCCGTCGCTGTCAAAGAGAATATGGCCGCTGTCATCGGTGACATAATGCTGTTCGCTCCAGCTGTCCCGGTCATAGGAAGCACTGCCTGTAAGACTTTTGAAATCCCAGTCAATGCCCAGGTCTTTGGCATAGCTTTTATTAACAGCCACCACTTCCGCTTCCACTTTCACCTGTTTTTCCGGCACATCCAGCGCTTTCACCAGACTTTCCGCCTGCATGAGCTCCCGGGGCGTGCCGCTGGCAATGACCGTATTAGCAGAAGGGCTGAAAGTAACCTTTCCCTTGTCCATCACCTTTTCCAGTCCCATGGCCACTTCCTCTGCATTGGCATAGGACAGGCGGAACGCCCGGGTGCCGGACACCGCATTCTTTTCCAGGCGGCTGTTGAATACAATAAGAGTGGACCCTTCAGTTCTGGACGAAAGACCGCAGGAGGCAAGGATGGAAGAAAGCGCTTCTTCCGGAGTCACATGGTCCAGGCTGGCTGTCACTGTTTCCGTCAAATCTCCTGAAAATACCAGGTTCTTTCCTGTCATTTCCGCCAGGGTGCGGATGACTTCCATGGCCGGAGCGCCGGCTACATGGAGGCTGAAATCCCGCCTGGCAGACGGAGTAATTCTGACGGCAGAAGGCGCCTCTTCCCTTGGAGATGGCTGCATGCCGCCGGATAGTTCCTCTCTCACCATGTCATGAACAGGCCTGTCCCAGGCATCTTCCCTGGCCTCCAGCCCCAGAGGAACACAGGCAAAAAGGGCGCAGCATAAAAGAATGCTGCTCCCTCTTAACGTATGGTCAAGGTAAGACTGTTTCCTCCGGAAACAAGGGTCACTTTTCTGTCCTGAATGTCCGATACGTCCCATGGACCTGCCCTCTCTCCTTCCTTTACAACTATGGAAGTTCCGTCTATTTCCAGAAGGGCCCTCCGCTGAGAGCCATAGGCCATGACCCCTTTCAGCACCGGAAGCCCCGAGGCGGAGGATGTCTCTTTTTTCTTCAGCTCCGGCGCCTTTCCGGCAGGGGCCTCTTCCCTTCCTTCTACGACCGGAAGCGGCGGCCTTCCCTTTTCTACAGGCACCAGTGCATCGGCATGAAAAGGATCCTGCAAGGGCTTTCCCCTTCGATGGAGGGCAGCATCATATTTCAGGGAGAGGCCATCCTCTTCCTCCGGCAGAACTTCCACAGGAGAAGAGGCAGCCCTTTTTTCAGGAAGAAGCGTGCCTGCGGTACCGACGCCGTAGAGACCCCAAAGGGTAAGACCTGCTGCCGCCAGGGCGCCTAAAGGAAGAATCCATCTGCGCTGTATGGCCATAGGGATTCCTCCTTTCCCAAAGAGACAGAACCATCTTATAAAGAAGAATCCACCAGCTCACCAGTAACACTATGTTCCTTAGAACTTAAAGTCCTTCGGCATAATCATGAAGCGGGTTTCCTTTTCAATATCATCATACCGGATCCAGGCATAGAAAGAATGCATATCCCTGTAGTAAGTCCAGTACCGATGATCCAGACGCCCGTCCACCGTATCAATGGTCCAGGCCAGGCTGAAGGCATCCATTCGGGTGGCCTGCCAGCGGAATCCCAGGCTCAGCGGTTTTTCACTGCTGTAGCTGTCGTAGTAGTAGGGAGTGTAGCCTTTCAGATCACGGTCCGTATAGTAGATCCAGGATGCCAGCGGACCGTAGCCGCCGGAAAGACCCAGGGAGTAATAGCTGTTGCGGCGGATATTGTTGGAATAACTGTAGTAATCCTTCGCATAGCCTGCCTTCCAGCTGAAATTCATGAATTTCCCCAGTTTCCAGGGGTCGCCGGAAATGTAAAGGTCAAAGCCCTTATAGGCTCCCTTGGGGTGTCTGCCGCCGTGGTCTTCATCCCAGTAACCCCATTCCCCGTGAGCTCCTGTATAGAAACGGGATTTTCCCAGATAGAAATGATTGGTGTCAAATTCCAGGGAAGGCCTCTTCTTTACCCAGATACCGCCGTCATCATTGGTAGAGCTTTCCTCTTCCGCATAGCGCAGGCGGGCGGTGCCCAAAGGGGTGCGGTAGCGTACGCCCATATCCGGTTTATAGCCGGATTTGGTGTACCAGCGGTTCTTCATATAAAAGGCCAGGTCCGGATTATGATCCAGGGGCACCGTGATTTCATTATGGAGTCCCATTCCGTTATCGCTGTCAAAAACAGGGCGTGGAATCAGAGACCACAGACTCACTTCACTGTCATCACGCTTGAGGGAGCCGGTATAGCTGGAAAGAGTAATGAGGGTGGTATTCTTCGCCATGAGCTTCACATTGTGAGCCACATAATGGTCATTGGGGTAAATATCGATGGAATCCGCCTCAATCCGATAATCCGGTACTTTGGCTACGGCATGTTTCGTGGTAAAATACCCTTTTTCCACCACCAGTTTATTGGCGATGCGGTCATACACGCCGCTGGCACCTTTGAAATAATAGGTTCCCGATTCCCAGCCGTCCATTTTTTCAAAACGGCCTATGGATTTAGCCCCGTCATAATCGGCCCTTTCCGCCTTCAGGCGGGTGGTGGGATTGACCCAGTGCACTTCTCCCGGTATCACGTATTTCTGGGCAATGGAATTGCCATATACATATTCTGTCTGGTAGGTGTCAAGCATGTGCCGGATCACTACCCTGCCCATGGCATCCACGTCGCCGGTGGTATCGTTATAGCGCATGCGGTCAGCGGTGACATACATGGGGTTTTCTGCTGAAATCCCGTTGTCTGCTGCCGTTTCTTCAGGACCATCCTTATTTTTATTTTTGTCTTTTTCTTTTGCTTTGGCTGTATCCTGCTTTTCTCTGGGTGCCGCTGCTTCGGGCGCCTCGTAGGAGGTGACCGGCCGGGCTACCCCTTTGGCATCAAAGACCAATGCAGAAGAGGAAGTTTCCGGTTCCGCCGCTTCTTCCCCCAAGCCCTCCGGTTCCTCCGCTCCTGCAGGCATCGCCAGCAGAGAAGAGAAGAGGAGAGGGGCCAGCAGTTTTAAGTATATTTTCCTCATTTAATCATTTCTCACGATCACTACAGAAGGCGTCTCTTCACTGGAACCTGCTGCTTTGGCAGCATCCTTTTCCGTATCTTTTTCCCGTACCGATTCCAATTCCGCCTTCGCCTTTTCATTCATGGCAGAGGCCGATTCCTCAGCCTTCGCTTCTGCCTTTTCCTTCACTTCAGCTCCTGCCTTTTTCTCTGCTCCTGCCGGTAAAGCGGTCTCTTTGACTTCATTGTCCGAAGCGGCAGCCGTCGTTTCTTCAGTGGATGCTGCAGACCGCACCACCCGTTTCCGGATCACCGCATTGGGCGCACCGCTGGTCAGTTCCAGGCCCTTGGTGGTGACGGCTTCCTGGGTTTCAATGTAAAGTGTGCTTCCTGCCGGGAGGCTCACATCCTTGCCCTTCACGAAGAACCCGCCCACCAGACCGATGGGGCCCAGGGCTAGGGCACCGATGGTGGAAGCGCCTACAGCAGCGGCTTCCATTTTCAGCTTTTCCTTAGCTTCCGGTCCCAGCACGGTAGGAATGACTTCATCATCTACAGAGAAAACCTGGTCAAAAGATACGTCCAGCGCACCGCTTCTGCCAAAGCTCTTCGGACGGCTCACCTTTGTCACCACGCCGCTTCCCTGGGAGCCTTTGGGCAGGACCAGCACATTACCCACACTTACATCTTCCTGTACCGTAAAGGTTACCGGATCGCCTACCTGGTTCGTCTTGCTGCTTACATCATCGTTTAAGGAAATCTTGAATACTGTATTGGCCGGCAGCTCCACCGTTTTCATTTCATAATGCTGGTCACCGTAGACCGATTTTTCCAGATTGGCCAGCCGCTGATCCAGAGCACCTTTCTTTTCTGCGCCATATACCTTGGTTTCCAGATCCCCGATTCTGGTTTTCAGGGAATCGGATTTGATTTCATCGGTCAGATAATATTCCATGGCATTGACTCTGGTGGCGATGGAAGGCTGGGCATCGTTATCACTCTTCACCACATCGGTGTACAGATTGGTAATCCGGTTGTCCAGACCGCTGGCTGAAGAATTTCCGGTGCCATAAACCAGATTGTCCGCATTGTCCACCCGGCTCATCAGGGAACCGTCCTGGGCACTGCCGTAAATGACTTCGTCCACCCGGTCAATCCGGTCTGTCAGGGTAGCCGGTTCTTCCGCATAAACCGGTGCCAGGCATAAAAGGGAAATTCCCGCTGCCAGTATTGCTTTCTTTATCATAGTATCACCCTCCGTTATACTCGTACGTCAATCACTGCAGATACGCCCACTCCCTGCACACGGCTGAAGGAAGATGGATTGACACTGTCCATGGGAATCAGGCCTTTGATACGGAAAAGTTTGTCGTTCCAGCTGACTTCCAGCTGGCCCACAGCCTTTACCTTCTCCACCTGGTCCGCATCGCCGATGACCTGGGCGGCACCGATATAGCCGCTGTTGCCGATACTCACAATAGGCACCACCTTGGTGGCGTAGTTTGTGCCGGCTCCTTCCTTCATCATCACCGAGTTGATGGCGCTGTTAATTGATTCTCCATATTTCGAAACAAGGAAGCCTATGCCTCCTACCTTTGCCACACCGCCAAGGACGCTTCCCAGGCTGAATGCATCTACATGTATCATGGCGCCGGTGCCGATCATGCATGCTGCCAGCGCACAGACTGCCAGTCTTTTTAATTTCATCAGTGAATCCTCCTTTGACGAAAATCCATCTTCAGAACCTGTTATCAATTTCTTTT
Organism: Dialister succinatiphilus; assembly: GCF_928721695.1. Lineage (NCBI taxonomy): Bacteria > Bacillati > Bacillota > Negativicutes > Veillonellales > Veillonellaceae > Dialister > Dialister succinatiphilus. Next base: position 167,710 of record NZ_OV788641.1, read on the forward strand.
CAGCTCTAAGGAGCTGTCAAATTTTGCCTACACTTAAGAATATTATAAATTAAAAAGGGGCTCTGTGCAAACAGAAACCCCTTTTTCCCGCGCTTTTGGCGGTCCCTTTTCTTTCGTTACTGCAGTTTTTCCTGCGCTTCTCTTTTAGCTTCAAAAGAGCCGGGCTGAGCCATGACCCTTGGCTTTTTCAGCTGATTGTAAGCCTGGATCATCATGGCGCATTCCACGCGCTTCTTCTGGATTTCGCAGGTAATATGATAGGGCTTATGGATGTCGCCGGCAAAAGCCTCATTATTGGCATGACAGCCGCCGGAGCAGAAGAATTTTGCCCAGCAGTCCACACATTCCGGCTTGGTGAATACATGGTTGGTGCGGAAATCGTGCATCATCTTCATGTTCTTCAGTCCTTCGTACACATTGCCCAGCACATAGCCTTCCCGGCCTACAAACTGGTGGCAGGGATAAATGTCGCCGTTCGGCACCACAGCCAGGTATTCATGGCCGGCGCCGCAGCCGCGGAGACGTTTGGGAAGGCAGGGACCCTTCCAGAGATCCATATTGAAATGGAAGAAGAAGAAAGGACGTCCCTCCTCTTCCCGACGGATGAAGAGCTTGGCCAGGCGGTCATACTCTTCCTTCACCCGGGGCAGGTCCTCTTCCTTAATGGAATAGGATTCCGTATCCTCCCCTACCACCGGTTCCATGGATACTGCCGGGAAGCCATGGTCCAGCATATCCTCCACGTCGGTGGTGAAATCCAGATTGTACCTGGTGAAGGTACCGCGCACATAGTATTCTTCCCCGTTGCGGTGAGCCACGCAGTACTGAAGATTCTTCACGATCTGATCATAGGTGCCATTTCCGTTCACATCAGGCCGCATGCGGTCATGCATTTCCTTTCTGCCGTCCAGGGACAGAATCAGGCTGATATGGTTATCGGTGAGATACTTCACCTTCTCCTTATCCAGCAGCATGCCGTTGGTGGTCAGGGACATTTTGATTTTCTTGTGGTGCTTCTTTTCCTGCTTATGTACATAATCAATGGTCTGCTGTACCACATGCCAGTTCATGAGCGGTTCGCCGCCGAAGAAATCCAGTTCGCAGTGTTCCCTGGGACCGCTGTGGGCAATGAGGAAATCCACGCCCCGCCTTGCCACATCAAAAGACATGAGCATGCGCCACTGGCCGTAGCCCCCCTGGCCTGCGAAGCAGTACTTGCAGCGGAGATTGCAGTCATGGGCAATATTCAGGCACAGGGCCTTGATAATGGGTCTGTCCTCAATGGCCATTTTATAATTGGGATCCATGGGAGCAAAAAGGACTTCCTTGCGAATCAGTTCATCCAGGTCATCCATCACTTCATTCAGTTCTTTCACATCATAGGAAGAAGACAGATTGGCCAGGACCATGTCCCGGTTTTTCCCGTTATAAAATTCCAGCACTTTATATGTTACGTCATCCACCACATGAACGATGCCGCTGTTGACATCCATGACAATGTTCATGCCATTCTGACGAAAACGATGAATCATGGGCTTTACATTATAATCCATGAATAATCTCCTTTTCATTGCGGCTTTCGTGAGCCGCCAATTACAATCCTTGTACCTTCCAAAGAAGAAATAGAAAAACCCCCGGCCTTAGGGCCGGGGGCTGGGCCGTAAAATCAGGCTCTCTTTGCTTCCTTGGCTTCTTCCTGAGTCGTGCAGATCAGGTTGCCGATGGTGCAGCTTGTCTTGCAGGCAGACTGGCAGGAAGTCTGACATTCACTGCAGCCTTCAAACTTAATGGAGTCCTGCAGAGAAGACTGATTGATTGTAACGATATGTTTGGACATGATGTCACCTCCCCGAAACAATTTTTCTGAAATAATCATATCATAGAAAAGAGGGTAAATACAAGTAAAAATTATGTTGGACAGAAGCGGCAGGGCTGTTCAGACCGTGAGACTTTCAGACACCAGATACCAGATAACAGACGCCAGCCCACCAGTACACCAGCTCACTATAACAGATGATACAGTCCGTATACCGCTCCCAGAGGGAGGAGGGTCATGGCCACCAGTGCCGCCATGCATCCCGTCTTTTTTCCGTGGACGGAAAACCAGTCATCGGCAATGCTGTTCATTTCCTTATACTCTCTTTCCAGTCCCTGGATGATACGCCACAGCTCCCGACAGTCTTCCTCCGTCAAAGACTCCTCTTCCGTTTCCACTGCCGGCGTTTCCATTTCTTTTTCCTTTTCTTCCGCTTCCTTCCGGGCTTTTTCCTCCGCTTCCTCCATCTGGCCCTTGATGTGGGCCTTCCAGCTGCCCGGTTCTTCTTCGGCGTCAGCCTTCTTTTCTTCTTCCTCTTTTTCGGCCTCGATTTCCTTTCCTTTCTTTTCCTCTGCAAATTCGCCGCTTTCTTCCCCTTCATCCACTGCCTTCAGGAGCTCATCCTTCAGCTTCTGGATATCCTCGGTGTATTTGTGAGTGGCTGCATCCCAGAGAGTGTAATCCAGCTTTTTCTTCATGTCATACATGGTGCCGGAAGTGGCCTGCTGGAAAAGATACTGGGTATTATCCATATCCGCAAAGATTTCACCCACTTTGCCCTTATGCTTGAATTTGGATTTACCCACCTTTACGAAATACATGAACGTACCGATATGAGCCCTTAAATTACCGATGGGGCTCTCTTTTTCATGTCCCTTGTCAAAAAATCCCATGTGCCGTCTCCTTCTTTGCCGGAGAGCTGCTTCGGCAAGGAAGCCCGGTCCCCGGGAAATGTAATCTGTTCGAACAGATAAGGTTTATCTGTTATTATAAATGATTTGCTTCCTGGTGGCAAAAGGAAGACTGTTTTCGGGCAGGAAATCCTACCACAGCGCTTCATATCCCTTTTCCACCATCACCAGAGCGATTCCCATGGCCTTCATCAGTTCGGAAAGGCAGGGCAGGTCCCGAAGGAAACTGTCCGTCTGGGCCTCTCCCCTTTCCAGCAGAATCCGGCTTTCTATATGGGACCCCTCGGGGAGCTTCATGTCCTTCAAAAGCTTCTCCTCATCCAGCACCACCAGATGGGTAAAGGCCCGAAGCACCGTCCCCAGAAGGGTATCGGAAGACTCCGGCGTTTCCAGTACCCGCACCAGGGACACCGCATCTTTCCCTTCGCCGGACATATCATGGACCATCATGGTTGGACGGCCCACCTGCTGGAAACGGCTTCCCAGGAAAACCAGATCATCCGGAAGCACCCGTCCAAAGGGCGGCAGCACCTTCTGCTTCCTCACCTGGTCCCAGAAACCGGATTTCAGAATTTTTTCCGCCCGCGCCCCTTCTACCCGGCGGTACATGCCCCGGGGAAGGGTCATCCAGATATCCCGATGATGCAGAAGCCAGTCCCCCAGGACCTGGCAGTAAGGCTCCTCCGTATCCCAGGTAACGCCCCGACGGTTGATGTATTCCTTCTGGTACAAAGACTCCGGATGGGCACTATCCTTCTCAATAAGCGACAGGAGCTCTGCCTTCGAATACTGGCCATAGAGCGGAAGCCCCGGGTTCACAGGAGCCAGATGGATACCGTGGAACGCATAGAGCTCAGACACCCCCAGCAGCACAGAAAGCCGCTGAAGAGGCATGGAAATGGACTGCCTCTGGGAACTGCCGTACCTTTCATTGGAAGATCCTGTCACAAGCACCGCCGCCTTCAGCACAAAGGGACTCTTTCTTTCCAGGATAGACGCCAGGGTGAGCCGGTTCACCGACTCCTTCCATGACCACACCCGAAGAAGCCGGCGAAGAGGCATTTCCGCCTCTCCCTCCTGTCTCACATCATATACCGTGAGCACCCGGCCCGTCCGGTCCATGGAGGCCAACGGAAACAGGCCCCATTCCCCGGCCTGACTGTCCTTGATATGAATGGACATATCCAGAGCCACGCCCCGGGCAAAATCCTTCTGTCCAAGAATGGATGCAATCAGCCGACCGCCTTCCTCCGACGCTCTTCTCACTGCCGTCCTGTACATGGACCAGTTTTCATCAGTCTTCACCAGACTGTCTCCATGGGCCAGAAGCCATGACAGCACCACCTCCTCATACCGTTTTCCGGTATCGGAAGTAACACCATCCTTTTCTATATAATCCTTCGTAAAAAGCAGATCCGGATGAAGTGCATCCTTCTCCACCATGGCAAGCAGCTCCGCTTCCCTGTAAGCCATCATAACCACCTCGTATTCTCCATCTATCTTACCACATATGGTGTATTAGTGGGCTAGTGTGACAGTGGACTGGGGATTGGGGCTGGCCCCTCCACCAGCCCACCAGCTCACTAACACACTAGGGAAGCACTGATTAATTCATAGAGTTTGCTTTTATAAGAATTTTCATGCACTGCTTCGTCATGAGACTCCTTAAATAGCTCGCTATTCGCGTCGCCTCATTCCTTGCATTGCATAAAAATTCAAGAATAAAAGCAAACAACGATTTAATCAGCGCTTCCCTAGCCCACCGGTCCACTTTTATGTTATATTTTTCATGTACCAATATATAAAGGAAGAAGCGATACCATGGAAAAGCATTTTGATATCAACCGCGGCGGCTTCAGCATTCGGAGCCGCCTTATTGTAAATGACAATGACAAAAGCACAAGGACCTTTGACGATGTAGTCATCGTCACCCATGGCTTTGGCAGCAGCAAAGAAACGGCAGGCACCCTGCATTTCGGAGAACACCTCACATCCAAGTACAAAGGATTTGCGGTGATTGCCTTTGACTGGCCCTGCCACGGCATGGACGCCAGAAAAAAGCTGACCATCGATGAATGCCTCACCTACCTTACCCTGGTCACGGAATACGCCAAAGAAGTGATGAAAGCCAAAAGGGTATATAACTACTCTTCCAGCTTCGGCGGATATCTGACACTCCGTTACCTCATCGAAAAAGGGGACCCCTTTACTAAAATCGCCCTTCGCTGCCCGGCGGTTTGCATGTATCAGTCCATGATGAGCTACCTGTCGGAAGATGACAAGAACAAACTGCGCAAAGGCAAGGAAATATCCGTAGGCTTTGAAAGGAAAATGAAGGTGGATCAGTCCTTCTTCGATTCCCTGAAAAGTTTTGACGTCATGAAACACGAATACTTCGACTTTGCTGACAGCATGCTCATTATCCACGGCACAAAGGATGAAATGATTCCCATTGAAGAATCCCGCCGCTTTGCTGAAAACAACGTGATTGAATTCATTCCCGTGGAAGGCGCCAACCACCCCTTCCAGAATCCGGACCACATGGCCCTGGCTATCCATAAGATTATCGAATTCTTTCATGGATAAGAAAGGCTGCCAGGCACCATCAGGTTCATGGGATTTATAAGGGAAAGCAGGATACTTCGCCCGGATCCATTTCGGTCAGGCATGCAGCATATGTACCCAGATGAGCCTGGGAAAGAAGCCTGCGTTCCGGGCTTACCTTTTATATCTCCACAGAAAAAGGACTTTGTACCCCTTCGGGCCAAAGTCCTTTTTCTGATTTTCACAAGGCTGTATTCATTCGCAGATCCCTGTTATTTGCCTTCCATCACATCGGTGAAGTTCTTGATAATGACGATCGGTGTTTTCTGGTTGTCGTTGCCGAAGGGGTTGTCGATCAAGATTTTGGCAATCTTTTTCGGATCGAGGCCCTTGCTCCTGCCGAGGACAGCGGCCCGTTTCAGATCGTTTACATCGGCAATGACGGCACCGTAGGCGCCGGTGGCTTTTTTAATCTTTTCGCACACATTGTCTGTGTCGGCGGGGCCGTAAACCAGACATTTGTCGAAAGGCGGCATGGTACCGGTTACGTCGTCGATGAGGGAAGCCTGGCGGCAGCGGGCGTAGAATACGCCGTTTTTACCGAAAATCTTAGCCACAGCACCCAGGGCGAAGGAGAAGAGCATATTCCATTTGCCTTCTTCGTCCATGGCTGCCTGCATGCCGTAAATGCTGGCCATGGAGCCGGCGGACGGTACAAAGCGGTTCATCAGTCTTGCCTGCCAGCATACGTTCAGTTCTTCCGGACGGACGTAGCGGTTCTGGGTGATGGCTACCACCGATTCGGCGGAGCATACGATATCATGATCGGTAATCTGGTCTCCTGCATATTCCAGGATGGCATCCACAATGTTGTCATGATGGGTGAGAATTCTGGTATGGATAGGAACAAGTTTCAGTTCTGCCATTATTTTCTCACCTCCGAAGTATATTCATAGAGAGCATTCTGCAGCTCTTCCCTGGTAATTACGACTCTTGTCTTGGCATAGTAGTAGTCGCTTCTTGCTACGACCTGATAAATGATATCCATGCCGAATTCCGGGAAGGTTTCCAGGTCCTGGAGGATGCTCTGGCCTTTGCCGTCGATGTCCAGGGTGATGAGGAATTTCTTTTCCTTTCCGGGATCCAGGATGAAGGCCTGCCAGTAGTCGTCATGCCTTGGCACGTCAAAATCGGTCAGGTGACCCGTAACTCTGGCCTTGTCATACTGTTCAAAGGGAATGTAAATGCGGACGAAGGCATCCATAATGGTGCCCAGCTGTTTTCCCACATTTTTGATGGGGATGGTGAAGGACAGGCGCACATGACGCATATCCATGGACTCCACCTTCAGGGGCGTCCGTTTCGATTTCAGCATGCGAAGGACGCAGTCTCCCTTAATGACAGCCACCGCCCAGTAGGCAATGAAGCCGAGGCAGATGATAAGGACGATCACTGCCGCAATTTTAACAAGCAACAACATTCTTTACTCACTCTCCTACAAGATTTGTTTTTTCCACAGCTGCCGGGCCGAAAAGCCGTTTCACCAGAGGCTCTGCATGGGCAAGGCCGTCGGTGAAATAGAAATCATCCCTGCCTTTCCCTTCTGCCAGCCTGTCCTCTCTCTGAAGGATGGCCATTCCCGCTTCCACCGTAGGCAGGGCCGGGTCAATGAAAGGAACCTTCGGAAAGACTCTGGCAAAGGCAGATGGCGCCAGAGGATAATGGGTGCAGGCCCAGTAGCCGGCATCTATACCTAATGCATGATACTCCTTTGCCGCCTTCTGCACAAGGGCAGAAATGAAATTTTCATCTTTTCCCTGCTCAATGGCAGCCGCCACACCGTCGCAGGGCACCTCCACCCATTCCACTTCAGGGAATTTCTTTTCCACATATTTCCTGTGGGCATGGGTTCTGATGGAGGCAGGCGTCGCAAAAATGCCCGCCTTTTTCGTGCCTTCCGGCAGGGTGATGTCAAGGCTCATCTTCACCACCGGCACCGGCCCTTCCAGAAAGGAAGGATACACGTTGAAAGAAATGGTGTTGCAGGCAATGATGATCATTTTTACGTTCTTTTTGATAAGGAAATCTTTAATTTCCCCGGCAAAGCGGGCGATTTCATCTCTTGTCCTTTCGCCGTAGGGATTGCGGAGGCTGTCTCCCAGAAAGATTATGCTTTCTTTGGGATATTTCTCATGCAGCACCCGGGCCACCGTGAGGCCCCCTACGCCGGAATCCATGATGCCAATCGGTCTGTTGTCCATTATTCTCTATCCCCTTTGGAAAGATCAATGAGAGCTGTCAGTTTTTCCTTCGGCAGCCGCACAATCCGGCCTGTATGCATGTCCGTATAGGTATTCACCGTACGGCCCGTGGTGAGCAGGGCGCCGGACTTTTCGGAAACCACTTCGTATTCGAAAACAAGTCTGGCCCGGTCTACCTTGCGAAGATAGGTCTTAATCAGGAGCACTTCGTCATACCGGGCGCTCTGGTGGTACTTGACGTCCACTTCCACAATGGGAAATACGATGCCCTCGTCCATGAGCTCTGTGAGGTCCAGCTTTCCTTCCCTCAGGTACTCCACCCGGGCTTCTTCAAAATAACGCAGGTAGTTGGCATGGTGCACCACCTGCATACCGTCGGTTTCATAAAATTTAACTCTTCTTTTATATATGAACATAATAAATAACCTCCATCGCTTTGGCATGTCAGAACGGCCTGATGCAAAGGCTGCTTTTCCCGGATGTTTATGTTCTATCGGAAAAGGGACCAGTAAAGCTCTCTTTGAAATCCCGCAGCCCCGGGGCATAAAAGTTCCTGTAAAGCCAGATAAAAGCAGACCCATGAATGAATCAGCGCTTTTTTCATTATACCACAGAAGCATCCCCTTTTATGTCATGAAAAAAGCGGCCCTGCGCCGGCAGTGCCGCTTTTTCCTTATTTTCCCTTATTTTCCGTAGGTGTCCCATTCCATTTCCATGAGCCGCCAGTTCTGGGTGGCGGAATGCTTCTGGAGCTGGAGGATATCCTTCTCCTGTTCCCTGTTTTCAGAAAGGGCCGTTTCCGCTTCCCAGCGGATATTATTCAGCTGGTCATCGTAGGAGGAAGATTCTATGTTCATCATCCGTTCCTGAAGATCCGTAATCAGGAACTGCTGGTACACCACCATGGCCAGAAGGACAGCCATGATGAGGTAGAAGGGGCGATTTCTCTCCCAGTCCAGTTTTTCTTTCCACTGTTTCACGGCAGTTCTTATTTCCTCATCTCATCGTCCAGCTTCTTGTCATCATTCAGCATGGTGAGATGATCTTTGGTAAATTCGATCCACAGGCGGGCTGCTCTGGAGAGGAACCGACCCTTCTTCCAGATGGCATAGAGGTGATGGGTCATTCTGGGTTCTGTCATCACCCTGGTCACCACCCGGCTGTCTTCGCTGTTGGCAGGGCAGAGGCGGGACGGCAGGATGGCTACGCCCAGGCCGCTGGCTACGGTCTGCAGCATCAGTTCCCGCTGGCTTGTTTCAAAGACTACCTTCGGGGTGAAGCCGATCTTCTTGCAGTTGGTCAGAATATCATCGTGAAGGTTGAAATCGTCCCGGTACAGCACCAGAGGATAGTCGGCCAGAAGTTTCATGGGAACCTCCCTGTTTTCTTCCAGAGGATACCCTTTCGGCATAACCACGCACATTTCGTCTTCCGACAGGAAGAAGGATTCGAAATCCTTATTCGGAATGGTGCAGATAATGCCTACATCAATAATGCCTTCCTGCACAGAGGATTCAATGACTTTGGAGCCGTGTTCATAGAGCTTGATGGCAATCTGGGGATAGGTGCGCTTGAATTCACCTAAGAGCTTGGCAAATACATGAGCATCCGTAATGGGAGGCAGACCGATTTCAATGGTATCCTGCTTCAGGTTGAATTCGTTTTCAAAATCCGATTTCAAATGTTCAAAAACGAAGAGGCACCGTTTGGCATAATTGTAGAAAATGGTGCCCGGTGCTGTGATTTCCACAGTCTTGGCATTCCGGATGAAGAGGGTAACCCCCAGCTCTTCTTCCAAAGACTTAATCATACGGCTGATGGCAGACTGAGAAATATGGAGATTTCTGGCAGCCTTGCTGAAACTTTTCTGCTCTGCCACTTCCATGAAATATTTCAGATGACGATAATCCATTCTTCTTTCCTCCTGTCCATTGGTTTTGACAGAAAGGCGATTTCTGTCATGAATTCCGGGAATCATTCATAAAATCCTGTTTCGCAGAAATGAGAATTCTGTCAACGAATCCGCTTCCCTTGTGAAAAGATTGACTTTATCCTATAATAGTGATGTGTCTATCAGGGCGCAGCCTGCATGTACAGTGCTTCTTGATTTGTATAGAACGAAGTCCGGACATCTATGCATATTTATCATAGAACTATTGTACATAATTTCCAGGCATCTTGCAAGAGAACGTGATGAAAAAGGGATGTCCCTTCCGGATTTCTGCCTTACCTGCTTCGGCAGCAGGAGCCTTCCTTCTTCCATATCCTGCAGGTATTTTCAAAGAAAAGCAGAACCCTGTTTTTCGCAAAAAGGAGTTGTTGATTCTGTGAGAAAAGTAAAAACAATGGATGGGAATACAGCTGCAGCGTATATTTCATACGCTTTCACTGAAGTAGCTGCTATTTACCCGATTACCCCTTCCTCCCCCATGGCGGAATCGGTAGATGAATGGGCCGCCCACGGAAAGAAGAACATTTTCGGCGATACGGTTCACGTTGTGGAAATGCAGGCCGAAGGCGGCGCTGCCGGCGCTTTTCACGGCTCTCTCCAGAGCGGTGCTCTGACCACCACCTATACCGCATCCCAGGGCATGCTCCTCATGATTCCGAACATGTATAAAGTAGCAGGGGAACTGCTGCCGGGCGTATTCCACATCGCTGCCCGTGCACTGGCCAACCATGCCCTCTCCATTTTCGGCGATCACCAGGACGTCATGAGTGCCCGTGCCACCGGCTGCGCCATGCTGGCAGAAGCCAATGCCCAGGAAATCATGGACCTGGCCGGCATTGCCCATCTGGCTGCCATCAAAGGACGGGTACCTTTCATCAACTTCTTCGACGGCTTCCGTACAAGCCATGAAATCCAGAAGGTGGAAGTCCTGGACTATGATGAACTGGCTCCTCTCATTGACCAGAAGGCTCTGGCCGAATTCCGTGCCCGCGCCCTCAATCCGGACCATCCGGTCATCCGCGGCACTGCAGAAAACCCGGATGTCTATTTCCAGCACTGCGAAGCAGCCAACCCCTTCTACAATGCACTGCCTGACATTGTCCAGGACTACATGGACAAAATCAGCAAACTCACCGGCAGAAGCTACCACCTCTTTGACTACTACGGTGCTCCCGATGCTGACCGCATCGTCATCGCCATCGGCTCTGTCACCGATATCTGCAAAGATGTCACCGATGCCCTGAACGCTCATGGCGAAAAGGTAGGCGTTCTCAATGTCCATCTCTATCGCCCCTTCTCTGTGAAACATTTCCTCTCCCAGATTCCGGAAACCGTGAAGAAAATCGCTGTTCTTGACCGTACCCGTGAACCCGGTGCCATCGGCGAACCGCTCTATCTGGATGTGGTTTCCGCCATCGCTTCCTCCGGCCGCTCCATCAAAGTATGCGGCGGACGCTACGGCCTTGGTTCCAAGGACGTGATTCCGGAAGATATTATGGCCGTCTATGAACACCTGAAAGAAGAAACACCGCGCCATAACTTCACCCTGTCCATCAACGACGACGTAACCGGCCTTTCCCTTGCGCCGGTGCCGGTACCGGAAATGCCGGGCAAGCTCGTTTCCTGCAAATTCTGGGGCTTTGGCAGTGACGGCACCGTAGGCGCCAACAAGAGCGCCATCAAAATCATCGGCGACCACACAAACCTCTATGCCCAGGGCTACTTCGCCTATGACTCCAAGAAATCCGGCGGCGTCACCATTTCCCACCTCCGCTTCGGCGAAGACCCCATCAGGAAACCATACCTTATCCGCAAGGCTGACTACATTGCCTGCCACCGTCCGTCCTACATTTATAAATACGACCTTCTCCGCGGCTTCAAGCCCGGCGGCATTTTCCTTCTGAACTCCCCCTGGAGAAAAGAAGACCTGGAACGGGTACTCCCCGCTGCCATGAAACGGAAACTGGCTGCCCTCCACGCCAGATTCTACATTATCGATGCCTTTGAAATCGCCAAGAAAATCGGTCTTGGCGGCCGTATCAACATGATCATGCAGGCTGCCTTCTTCCACCTCACCCACATCATTCCCGACGAAGATGCAGTGAAGTACCTGAAGGAATCCAATGAAAAATCCTACGGCAGAAAAGGCCAGAACGTGGTAGACATGAACAATGCCGCCGTAGATGCAGGCATGACAGGCATGGAAGAAGTGGAAGTACCGGCTTCCTGGGAACATGCCACCACCGGCGGCTCCATTGCCAGAGTGGCCCGTCCTGATTTCGTCAAGAACGTGTGCGACGTCATGAACCGCCAGGAAGGGGACGATCTCCCTGTTTCCACCTGGAAAGGTCTGGAAGACGGCACATTCCCCTCGGGCACTTCCAAGTACGAACGCCCTGCTGCTGCCATCAATATTCCTGAATGGATTCCGGAAAACTGTATCGAATGCAACCAGTGCTCCGTGGTATGCCCCCATGCCACCATCCGTCCGGTTCTGGTAACAGAAGAAGAAGCAGAAAAAGCACCGGAAGGATTCATTGTGAAGGAATTCAGAGGCCCCGTAAAAGGCCTGAAATTCCGCATCATCATCGATCCGGAAGACTGCTATGGCTGCGGCATCTGCGCCAACACCTGCCCGGCTCCCAAGAAGGCTCTCGTCATGAAGCCTGCGGAAACCCAGCTGTCCAAGCAGAACCTCTGGGACTACGCCATGAAGCTGCCGGCCCGCAAGAACCCGCTGGGCAAAGGCAACCTCCGGAGCGCCCAGTTCGAACCGACCTACTTCGAATTCTCCGGCGCCTGCGCAGGCTGCGGCGAAACACCCTACATCAACATGGTAACCCGCCTCTTCGGCGACCGCATGATGATTGCCAATGCCACCGGCTGCTCCTCCATTTACGGAGCCAGCTCCCCCTCCATGCCTTACACAAAGAATGCCAAAGGCCAGGGACCGGCATGGGCCAACTCCCTCTTTGAAGATAACGCAGAATACGGTCTGGGCATGCATCTGGGCGAAGCCAAACTTCGGGACCGCCTCACCGGCAAACTGAAAGAAGCTCTCCCATCTGCCGATGACACCGTAAAGAGTGCCATCGAAGAATGGCTGGACAAGAAGGACGTCGGAAACGGCACCAGAGACAGAGCAGACAAACTGGAAGAAGCCCTCACCGCAGAAGTGGCCGCTCATCCGGAATACAAAGAACTGCTGGACCTGAAAGACCACTTCGTCAAGAAATCCCAGTGGATCTTCGGCGGCGACGGCTGGGCCTATGATATCGGCTTCGGCGGTCTGGACCAGGTACTGGCTTCCGGCGAAGACGTGAACGTCCTCGTACTGGATACCGAAGTGTATTCCAATACCGGCGGACAGTCCAGTAAATCCACCCCGGCTGCTGCCATTGCCAAATTTGCAGCTTCCGGCAAGAAGACCAAGAAGAAAGACCTGGGCATGATCGCCGTTTCCTACGGCTACATCTACGTAGCCCAGATCGCCCTGGGTGCTGATATGAACCAGGCCTTCAAAGCCATCAGCGAAGCAGAAGCCTATCCGGGACCGTCCCTCATTATCGCCTATGCACCCTGCATCAACCACGGTTTGAAAGCAGGCATGGGCAAATCTTCGGAAGAAGAAAAGAGAGCGGTGGAATGCGGTTACTGGTGCAACTGGCGCTACAACCCCACCCTTTTGGAACAGGGAAAGAACCCCTTCCATCTGGACAGCAGGGAACCGAAAGGAAACTTCCGGGACTACCTCATGGGCGAAGTCCGTTTCGCATCCCTTGCCAAACTCTTCCCTGACAAAGCAGAAGAACTCTTCGAAAAGACAGAAAGAGACGCAAAACAGCGCCGCGAAAACTACGTCCGTATCCAGAAATCCTACGATATGGAAATCGAAGCAAGAAAAGCAGCTGAAAAGAAATAAACAGCTCAGTGAAAAAGCCATGGCTCCGGCCATGGCTTTTTTGCGTGCCCTGCTGACTGCCTAAATAACGCCAGTTTGGAATTGACCACAGACCGAAATTTATAAAATTCCTGTTCTTTTCATGGTATAATATAGAATATTATTTTTAAGAAAGAGACATTCCCATGAACGAATCCATATACGGCGCCTGGAAGGACGCGCTGCCCCAAGTCCTTCACTCCCTGGTTTCCCAGATTGAAGATTTCAACGAAAAACGAAAGGAAGAAACAGGAGAAGCAGCCTATGAACACCTGATTTACCGCATCAAATCGGAAGAAAGCATGCGGGACAAGTGCCGGAGGAAAAACCTTCCCGAAACTCCCTCTTCCGCCCTCTATGACATTCACGATGCCATCGGCATCCGCATCGTATGCTGCTTCCTCAATGACATTTACGAAAATATCGATTTCATCCGCTCCCTCCCCGGCTGCACCATTGTGAAGGGAAAAGACTACATCAAAAACGCCAAACCCAACGGCTACCGCAGCTACCACCTCATCGCCCGGCTGGAAGCGCCCCTGGAAGACGTGAAAGGCAACAATCCCGGCCATTTCTTTGTGGAAATCCAGCTTCGCACCATTGCCATGGATTCCTGGGCCAGTCTGGAACACCAGATGAAGTACAAGAAAAACATCAAAAATCCGGAAATGATTACGCGGGAACTGAAGCGCTGCGCCGATGAACTGGCATCCTGCGACCTGTCCATGCAGACCATCCGGAACCTTATCCGTCAGGAACATTAAGAATAAAGGAGAACCTATGCGTATACTGCTTGCTGAAGATGAAAAAGATATGGCCGACGTGCTGATAGCCATTATGAAACACCAGGGCTTCGATGTGGACTGGGCAGAAAACGGGGCGGTGGCCGTGGATCTGGCCTCCCGCACCAACTATGACTGCATGGTCTTTGACATTATGATGCCCGTGAAAGACGGCATCACCGCCCTGAAGGAAGTCCGCGCAGCCGGTGATGTGACACCGGTGATTATGCTCACCGCCAAATCCGAAGTGGATGACCGCATTACCGGCCTGGACGCCGGTGCCGACGATTACCTTACCAAACCTTTTGCCATCGGAGAACTGCTGGCCCGTATCCGTTCCCTCACCAGAAGAGGAAAAGACTTCACCCCCTCCACCCTTTCCGCCGGCTCCACCAGTCTGGACACGGAAGAGCAGGAACTTTCCGCCCATAATTCCATCCGCCTTTCCGGCAAGGAAACGAAACTGATGAAACTCCTCATGCTCCATCACGGCAAACCTCTCTCCACCTCCTACATCTTCCAGAAAATCTGGAGCGGAGAAGAAGGGGTCGATGAAAGCGTGGTGTGGATTTACATTTCCTACCTGAGAGAAAAACTGTCTGCCATCAACTCAGACCTGGCCATTACCGGGGAAGAAGGAAAAGATTTCAAGCTGACCCTTCGGGAGGAGCCATGAACCTCATCAAAAAACTGCGCCGCCAGTTCATCCTTCTGGCCACCCTGGCCATATTCATTATCGTGGCCGGCGCCCTGGGCCTCATCAACATGATGGGTTTCTACGCCGTGCGGGAGCACTGCCTGGACACCATGACCTATATCACCCAGAACGGAGGCACCATGCCCTCCCGCTACCATCCTGCCGATACCGCCTCCTGGGGAAAAGACTTCTTCCCCGGCATCACCTGGCCGGAAGATACACCGGAATTTGCCTACCAGACCCGCTACTTCTCCCTTCGCCTTGACAGCAGCGGCCGCATCACCGCAGTCAACGTAAAAAACATTGTAGCCTTCTCTGAAGAACAGGCCGTGGAATTTGCCAGAATCGCCCTTGCTTCCCCCTCGAACAGCGGCTTTCTGCAGAAAAATAAAGCCCGCTACGGCTTCATGAAAACCACCCTCGAAGACGGCTCCACCCTGCTTGTCATTCTGGACTGCACCCGTGAATTCTCCGACGTGCACACCTTCCTCTCCTACTCCGTATGGTTCGGCTTCTTCTGCATCATCCTCTATGTCCTGATTTTCGCCTTCCTCTCCAAGCGGGCCATCGCCCCCTTCGTCAAGAACCTGGAAAACCAGAAACGATTCATCACCAACGCCAGCCACGAGCTGAAAACACCGCTGGCAATTATTTCTGTCAATGCAGAAGCCATGGAAATGATGAACGGCAAAAACCAGTGGACCGAGGGCATTATCAAACAGGTGCGCCGCATGTCCGGCCTCATCAGCCACCTCATCCTCCTCTCCAAAGCCGGCGAAGCCACCAGGGCCCAGCTCCAGTTCCTCTCCTTCCCTGTAAAGGATATGTTTGCCCGCCTGAAAGAGGACTTCGACCTTCTGGCCAAAGACCAGGGAAAGAAACTGACCCTTTCCGCAGAAGAAGGGCTGACCGTCAAAAGCGATGAAAAATATCTCTCCGAAATCCTCCACATCCTTCTGGACAATGCAGTGAAATACTGCGACGACGGCGGCACCATCCTCCTTTCGGCAGAAAAGGGAAAAAAGAAAGACACCCTCCGCCTCTCCGTATCCAACGACTACAAAGACGGCAAAGACGTGGACTACAGCCGCTTCTTTGAACGGTTCTACCGAAACGACGAATCCCACAACAGCAAAAAGACAGGCTACGGCATAGGCCTTTCCATAGCCCGGGAACTCTCCTCCCTCCTCTCCATTCCCCTCACTGTAGAATATAAAGATGGAAGGATCGCCTTCGTCATGGTAGTAAAGACGAAATAGTACGGGAGTGTTCAGAGGGTTGCGGATTACCCTTGGACACACCTTCGATGTGAGGGTTCTTAAGATGGACCGGCCTGACGGCCGGAAGGTTCTTAAGTTTGACGGAGCCTTTGGCCCCGAGGGTTGTGGTGGCGGCTTCGCCGCAGATTTTAAAAAGGGGCGCGGCTCCGCCGCGGGTTGTATAGAAAGGTTGCATCGCTTCGCTCAGGGGGCGACAGCGGCTCTGCCGCTGAGGGTGGCGGATTGCCCTTCGGGCAATGCTTATAAAATCAGCGTTACGGGATTGGCTTTATGGGTCATATAGCTTGATACGCATTACGATGATGAGCCACCTCCGGTGGCTTTCCCCCCTTTGGTGCCTTACGGCACCACCTTCCCCCCGCTGAGCGGTGGGACAATAAAGCTCTGAAAAACAATCCTTTCATAAGTCGCTCACAGCATAACGGAGCTTTATAGTCCCCTGTGGAGGTCCTGCATAGGACCTCCAAGTGGGGCGAAGTAAGGCGCCTAGCCTGCCCATTAAGGCGCTTTCATTTTGCCGCCCCACCGAACTGCGGGGGAAAGGTGGTGTCGCCAGCCACCAAAGGGGGAATGCATTTCCGACGCCCGCAGGGTGGTTGTATGGTTTTCGCTGCCCCAGGCAGCGGCATATAAAACTCCCCTCTGAACCAGCCTGCTCTGTGGGCTGAACCCATCGTTCGGTGCGCAGCACACGAACGATAGAACCTGGTCGCCGAGAGGCGCCTGAACCCTCACGTCCCATAGGGACGTGTCCCTCCTTGACAATTTCTCTGGAAGGTAGTATCCTTTCTTTTGGAACATATACCTGTATCGGGCGCATAGGGGCATCTCCCTGGGGAGAGCTTAAAATGACATGGACAGGCTCGCAGTTGATACCTGTTTCCTGATTATGACTGCACAGTATCTTCGGAGCTGCAGCGGTTTTCCGGAAAGGACACGGGTTTGCGGATATGGTTCCACAAAATTCATATCGCTTGGATTGTAATAACCGAGACGAATGCAGAGATTTCAAAACAGCGGGCATCCTTTTCGGATGCCCCTTTTCTTTTCCCGGGGACACGGACTTGAAAGCCAGCCGTTTTCTGGAGAAATCATGTCACAAAGCGCATTCTTTTTGGAGTGCGCCTTTTTTATTGAAATCCTGTCCCGTTGTTGCAGAAAAGCAGTTGGGAAATTTTCCCGGGAAGGACGGCAGAACATGATTCTTTGCCACAAAATCAGCGAATTGAAGGAATTTGTACACCAGTGTAAGAAAGAGGGAAAAACCATTGGTCTGGTCACCACCATGGGCGCCCTTCATGAAGGCCACGCTTCTTTAATCAAAGCGGCCCATGCAGAAAATGATGTCACCATTACCACCGTTTTCGTAAACCCCACCCAGTTTGGTCCCAATGAAGACTATGCCAAGTACCCCAGAACCCTCCCCCATGACATGAAAATCGCAGAAGCTGCCGGTGCAGACCTTCTTTTTGCCCCCAGTCCGGAAGAAATGTATCCTCATAAGGATCCCACCTGGGTAGAAGTATGCGGTCCCATTACCAAAGTTCTCTGCGGACGCACCCGCCCAATCCATTTCCGCGGCGTAGCTACGGTATGCACCAAGTTCTTCAACCTCACCGAATGCGACCGCGCCTACTACGGTCTGAAAGATGCCCAGCAGACCCAGGTCCTCCAGCGTATGGTGGAAGATCTTTTCATGAATGTAACCCTCCGCATGATGCCTATCGTCCGTGAAGCAGACGGTCTGGCCAAAAGTTCCCGGAACGTTTACCTTTCCCCGGAAGAACACAAGGCAGCCCTGGTGCTCTCCAGAAGTTTGAAACATGCCAAGGAAGCCTTTGACAAAGGCGAAAGAAGCAAGGCAAAGCTCATTGCCCAGGTTACTGATGAAATCAAATCGGAACCCATGAGTGACATTGACTACGTAGAAATGTACGGCATGCCCGGTCTCACAGAACTGGACGATACCTTGACGGGGAAAGCCCTTCTGGCAGTAGCTGTGAAATTTGGCAAAACAAGACTGATTGATAACGTAGTACTGGAGGCATAATCATGATGTATACAATGATGCACGGAAAAATCCATAGAGCCACGGTAACCGAAGCCAATCTGGAATACATGGGAAGCATTACCATCGATGAGGACCTTATGGATGCCGCCGGCATCCTGCCCGGTGAAAGGGTGCAGATCTGCAATAACAACAACGGCGCCCGTCTGGAAACCTACACCATTCCCGGCAAACGGGGAAGCGGCGTCATCTGTCTGAACGGCGCTGCCGCCCGCTGCACCGCCATCGGCGATATTGTCATTATCATCGCCTATGCCCAGATGGACGAAAAAGAAGCCCGCACTCTGGTACCCAAAGTCGTGATGGTAGACGAAAAGAACCATCCCATCAAAACAAGGGGTTCTGAAAAAGAAAGGGAAATCGGCTGATTTCCTTTTCCCTTCCTCCATTCCTTCGCATCAGAAGAAATGCATCTCCAAATCCATTCATTGATACATCTTCCTTCCGGACCTGTCCGCGAAGGCATACTCCCGGAAGGAATTCATCCATAAAGGAGTTTCCCATGATTGATAAAATCATTCGTATCTGTACCCGCTACATGGCAGTAGGCGTGATACTGGCCGGCATCTTCGGCATATTCTTCCCATCTGTCATGAAGCCTCTTTCCCCTTATATTCCCATCATGCTGGGCATCATCATGTTCGGCATGGGCATGAGCCTCACCCCCGGCGATTTCCGCAACGTGTTCAAACAGCCGAAAAATGTGGCTCTGGGAAGCCTTCTCCAATTCGTCATCATGCCGGCCCTGGCAGCGGTCCTCATTAAAATTTTCGCCCTGCCTCCGGCTATCGCCATCGGTGTGGTACTGGTAGGCTGCTGCCCCGGCGGCACGGCATCCAATGTGATTTCCTACATTGCCCATGCTGACGTGGCCCTCTCCGTTTCCATGACCATGGTAAACACCATACTGGCCCCCTTCGTGACCCCTTTCCTCATCTGGCTCATCGCCGGCGCCTGGGTGGATATCAGCTTCACCGCCATGATGATTTCCATCATCAAAATGGTGCTCCTCCCCCTGCTGGCAGGCGTAGGATTCAACTACTTCTTCCCGAGACAGGTCGCTAAGGTGACAAAGGTCATGCCCATGCTCTCCGCCCTGGTCATCATCTTCACCGTAGGCTGCGTAGTATCCCTCTCGGGCCGCACCATTCTGGATAACGGCCTCATCATCCTGGCCGTCGTCATCCTCCACAACCTGGGCGGCATGGCCCTGGGCTTCTTCTGCGCCCGGAAATTCGGCATGACCAAGGCCCAGATCCGGGCCATGGCCATCGAAGTAGGCATGCAGAACTCCGGCCTCGCCTCCACCCTGGCCCTCATGTACTTCACCGCCGCCGGCGGCATCGCCGGTGCCATCTTCTCCGTATGGCACAACGTGTCCGGCTCCCTCTTCGCTTCCTGGTGCGTAGGACGGGACGAAGAAGAAATGGAAACAAAGACCGCTGTCCAGATGCAGGTGAAATAGTCATAAACGCTGGTAAAAAAACAGTGCTCCCCTTTTTTCGGGAAGCACTGTCTTTTTTTTGGACACGCTTTTTGGACACGCCTGCGGCGTGAGGGTTCTTAAGATGGACCGGCCGTTGGCCGGAAGGTTCTTAAGTTTGACGGCCTTTCAGGCCGAGGGTTGTGGTATCGCCCTTCGGGCGATGAGTATAAAGTCAGCGTTACGGGATTTGCTTTCAGTGTCATATGACATGATAAGCATTACGTCGATCAGCCACCTTCGGTGGCTTTTCCCCCCTTTGGTGCCTTACGGCACCACCTTCCCCCCGCGGAGCGGTGGGACAATAAAGCTCCGCGGAGGGAAGCCGTTACACGAGCGGAGCGAGGTTGGCCTGTTTTCCGACGCCCGCAGGGCGGTTGTAAAGGTTTTGTACAAACTGGCGCCTTCTATAAATTTAGAGGCGCCCTCCACAACCCTCAGCGGCATAGCCGCTGTCAAACTTAAGAACCCTCGGGGCCACAGCCCCGTCAAACTTTAGAACCCTCAAGCCCGTCAGGGCTTGTCCATCGCCCTATCAACCCTTAAGCCCGTCAGGGCGCTCTCTTTCCACTGTTTCTCCCCAGGTTTCTATGAGTTCGCCGCCGGCAATAATGACCATGGCGGCCAGGTGGAACCAGATGAAGAGGACCACCAGGCCGATGAGGGAGCCGTAGGTCAGGCCCATGGAGGATACGTGGAGGATATAGTAGCCGTAGGCGGCGGTGAGGCCGATCCAGATGAGGGTGACAAGGAAGGCGGTGGGAATGACACGGTTCCAGTCGGACCGTCTGCCCGCCGGTGCGTATTCGTAGAAGGCGGCCAGGGAGAAGGCGATGATGACGAAGGGAATGGCAAATTTGGCCACTGTCCAGAGCTGGAGCAGCATGTCGGGGACGTGGAAGTAGTAGGCAATGGCATAGACCACGGCATTACCGAAGACGATGAGCCCCAGGGACAGGATCATGGCGAAGGAAATGAAGAGGGTGAAGATAATGGATTTGGCGTTTACCCGCAGGTAGGACTGCTTGTTCCGGTCGCCGTACACCGCCAGGTCTGTGGAGCGGATCAGGGTGTCCACTCCCTGGGAGGAGGTCCACAGGGCACCGGCAAGACCGATGAACAGCCATATGGAGCTTCGAGCCTGGATGATACGGAGGATGTTCGTTTCCATAGCGGCTGCCACATCGGCGGGCAGGTAGGAAAGGAGATTCAGTATCACATGGATCTGGGGCGCCGCAAAGAAGAGCATACTGTTCACCAGAAAGATGAGGAACGGAATGAGGCCCAGGATGAAATAATAGGTAGCTTCTGCGGCCAGGGCCGTTACGTTGTCATCGTTAAACCGCTGAATGAAGCGCTTGATAAAAAACATGGCGCTGCTGTCCGTGCTTTTCGGTTCCATGGTATGCCTCCTTTCCGTCCTTGAATGACATGGGAAAAATGAGGGCCTCACCGGTGTGCCCCGGATTTTATAGAGCCTTTCCCTGATGCCTTTTAATAACAGGTTTATAAGCCTTTCTTACCTGTATTGTAACAGTTCCATCCGTTCTTTCCTATGGGATTTAAAAATTATCCCTGTTTTCCCGATACACATCGGGCAGTATGGCAGCCAGATTGGTAAATTCTTCAATGCTGTGGTGATAGAGTCCGCGGGCTGCTTCTGCCGGGATTTCTGCGCCTTCCGGCAGGGTTTTCACAATGCGGCCGTCCACCCAGCCGAAGCCGATCCAGAAGCGGGAGCAGAAAAGGATGCCTTCCTTATAGGGATACCATTTGTGGGTCATGGCGGCGGCTATCCGGCTTTTGCCGATGGCGCACACCAGGGAAGCGCATTTCCCCTTTCCCACCAGTGATTCGTCATAGCCGAAGTCAGAGGGTCTTTTGAAGCAGAGCTGCAGAAATTCGGGGCCTGCGCCGGTATCTTCCATAATGTAATGGTCCACGCCCCAGGTCTTTTCTTTCATGGGAACCCGGGGGTCCAGCACATAGGCTGCCCTGTCTGCTCTGGCGAAGTAATGGTCTTTGGGGTCCCAGATTTTGTATCTGAGGTCGCTTCCCACACTATGCCAGAGAAACCACCAGTCCATCATGTCCACCGTCACACCGGGCATATAGGTCCTGTTGGCCACAAAACCGGTACCGTCAGGACATACGCCATATCCCGTCTGGCAGTAACCTTCTGCTTCATCTTCTCCGGTAAGAAACAGATTCTTTTTGTCAAAAGGCACCACCCGGTGCTGCACTTTGTCCAGAAGGGCCCGCTTTTCCGCAGGAACCGGGGCCATGTCTCTTTCGAAATACTTGAAATAGGGTAAATCCCGTTCTTCTTTTGTGACGGCTGCTTTTTCGCCATATTTTAAAATTCTGCTCATTTCTCTATGTTCACTCCCTGTCTTTTCCCTTTCTTCTTTCAATATATCACAATGCAAATGACAGTCAAATTCTTTATCCGCTGCTGGAGGAAAACTTCCTGTCCCTGCAAAGAGCCATGAAAAAACTGTGGCAGAAGGGACCCTTTGCCACAGCTTTTCATGTCGTCAATCAGCCTTTGAAATATTTCACGCCGGCCTCGAAGAGGGGCTGGTATTTATTTCCGCAGATATTTTTGGCAATGTTCTCGCCGCGCCGTTCGGTGTGGCCCATCTTGCCCAGCACTCTGCCGTCGGGACTGGTGATGCCTTCCACAGCCCAGGAGGAGCCGTTGGGGTTGAAGCGGCTGTCATAGGTGGGATGGCCTTCAAAGTCGGTATACTGGGTCGCAATCTGGCCATTGGCGGCAAGGGCTTTGATCTGTTCATCGGAAGCGATGAAGCGGCCTTCGCCGTGGCTGATGGCGATGCTGTAGAGGTCTCCCGGCTTGCAGAGGGAAAGCCAGGGGGACTTGGTGGATACCACTTTGGTAGTAACGAAGCGGGACAGGTGGCGGCCGATGGTGTTGAAGGTCAGCGTAGGCGCGTCACTGGTGAGAGGCTTGAATTCGCCGTAAGGTACAAGGCCCAGTTTGATGAGAGCCTGGAAGCCGTTGCAGATGCCCAGGGCCAGGCCGTCTCTTTCATGGAGGAGCTTGTCCATGGCTTCTTTCAGCATGTCGTTGCGGAATACGGCGGCAATGAATTTACCGCTGCCGTCCGGTTCGTCGCCGGCAGAGAAGCCGCCGGGGAACATGACGATCTGGGCATGGCTGATGCGCTCTGCCATTTCTTCTACCGATGCCTTCAGTTCTGCAGAGTCCCGATTTCTAAAGATGAAAATATCGGAAACGGCGCCGGCCCGTTCAAAGGCCCTGGCACTGTCCACTTCGCAGTTGTTGCCGGGCATGGTGGGGATGAAGACCCGGGGCCGGGGCAGGTTGGTATGCACGTAGAACTGGGGAATGGCGGATACTTCCGGAAGAACAGGAGCCGGCTTTTCGATGCTTGCCGCCCTTCTTGGGAAAATGGAATCCAGCGGTTTTTCATAGGCAGTAAGGAGATCGGCAAGGGAAATAGTTTCGCCGTAGGCTTCCATGGTCTTTCCGCCCACAGTACCAAGAATCTTGGTATGCGGTTCTTTAGCAAAGCGCTCCGCTTCTTCCGGCGTGGTTTCTACAATGATGGCACCATAGAAGTTGCCGAAGAATTTGGGAAGCGGCAGATTTTCCGTAAAGCGGATGCCCAGGCCGTTGCCGAAGGCCATCTTCGCTGCTGTCACAGCCACGCCACCATGGTCCACAGCCTTCATGGCAGCCACATGGCCTGCCTTCACTTCCTGATAGAGGAAGTCAGCGTGTTTCTTGAATACATCAAGGTCCGGCATGCCTTCCTTGTCCTTAGGCATACCGAAGAGGACCAGCACGTCCCCTTCCTTCTTCAGTTCCTGGCTCACTGCTTCCGATGCTTTGCCGGGAGCAATAGCAAAGGATACCAGCGTCGGAGGTACGTGGATATCATTGAAGGTGCCGCTCATGGAATCCTTGCCGCCGATGGCACCAAGACCCAGGGCTTCCTGCATGTGGAAGGCTCCCAGAAGAGCTGCTGCCGGCTTGCCCCAGCTTGTTTTATCTGTCAGTTTTTCGAAATATTCCTGCAGTGTGAGGTAAGCCTTTCTCCAGTCAGCCCCCATGGCCACCAGACGGGTGACGGAAAGAAGGACCGCATAGACAGCCCCGTGGAAAGGACTCCAGGTGGCCAGATCCGGGTCAAACCCGTGGGCCATGAAGCTGGCGCTGTCGGTTTCTCCCTTTCTCACCGGGAACTTGGCTGCCATGCCGTCGGCCGGCGTCTTCTGGTACTTTCCGCCGAAAGGCATGAGCACCGTGCCGGCGCCGACAGTGGAATCGAACCGTTCAGACAGTCCCTGCTGGGAGCAGTTGTTCAGATCCCCCATGGCGGAAATCCAGGCATCCTTTACGGAAGGAACAGCTTTGGGATGGAAATACCCTTTGTCATCGGGCTTTGCAATATGGGCAGCTCTCACCTGCTGGGCGCCGTTGGTATCCAGAAAGGCTCTGGAAATATTGACAATAGGCACCCCTCTCCACTTCATCACCAGCCGTTTCGTATCGGTTACATCGGCAATGACTGTGGCTTCCAGGTTCTCTTCTGCTGCATAGCGGATAAACTGGTCCGCATCTTCCTTCTTCACCACCACTGCCATTCGTTCCTGGGATTCAGAAATAGCCAGTTCCGTGCCGTCAAGGCCTTCATATTTTTTCGGCACCTTGTCCAGGTTGATATCCAGTCCGTCAGTGAGTTCCCCCACTGCCACAGATACGCCGCCGGCACCGAAATCATT
This sequence comes from Dialister succinatiphilus, assembly GCF_928721695.1. Classification (NCBI taxonomy): domain Bacteria; kingdom Bacillati; phylum Bacillota; class Negativicutes; order Veillonellales; family Veillonellaceae; genus Dialister; species Dialister succinatiphilus. The sequence continues at coordinate 192,216 of NZ_OV788641.1, forward strand.
GCACCGCTTAATGAGACGGGTCACCTCGCCCCGGCGGAAGAGGCACTGAATCTTTCTTTCTGTCAGAGGATTGCCCTTCTGCACTTCTGCGCCGCAGGTTTCAATGGATTCCGTATTCAGTTCCTTGGAAGAACCGGTGGCGCCGCCCATGCCGTCACGGCCGGTCCGTCCGCCTACCAGAATCACCACATCTCCCGGCTGGGGCGTCAGGCGGATCACATGGTCCGCAGGAGCTGCGGCCACCACCGCACCGATTTCCATACGCTTTGCAATAAATCCCGGATGGTAGTATTCCTTCACTTCCCCTGTAGCCAGACCGATCTGGTTGCCATAGGAACTGTACCCTTTGGCTGCTTCAATGGTAATCTTCCGCTGGGGGAGCTTGCCCGGCAGAGTCTCGGAAAGAGGCGTCCTGGGGTCGCCGGCACCGGTGACGCGCATGGCCTGGTATACATAGGAACGGCCCGAAAGCGGATCCCTGATGCAGCCGCCAAGGCAGGTGGCAGCGCCGCCGAAAGGTTCGATTTCCGTAGGATGGTTATGAGTTTCATTCTTGAACAGAAGAAGCCAGTCCTCGCTGCCGTTTACCGTATCGATTTTCACCTTGATGGTGCAGGCATTCACTTCCTCCGAAGCATCCAGATTATCCAGCTTTCCTTCCTTCCGGAGAGCCTTCACAGCCGCCGTGGCCATATCCATAAGGGTCACCGGGCGCTTCGTATCTTTTCCGTAAATATGGATCCTCGTCTCTTCGTATTCCCTGAGCGCTTTGGAAATAGGAGCGGTAAAAGCACCTTCCTCCACATCAATGTCGGTGAGCTTCGTGGAGAACGTGGTATGACGGCAGTGGTCGGACCAGTAGGTGTCCAATACCCGGATTTCCGTCACCGTGGGATCCCGTTTTTCCTCATCCCGGAAATAATCGCGGATCATGGCCAGATCCTCATGGCTCATGGCAAGACCCATGGAAGAAATCAGATCATCCATCCCCTTATCATCCAGATTTCTAAGGCCTTCCACCACCGGCACCGGCTTGGGGTCCTCAATGGGAAGATCCAGCGTTTCCGCAGGAGCCAGAGAAGCCTCCCTGGATTCCACCGGGTTCACCAGGAACTTCACGATCTTCTCCCGGTCCCCTTTTTCAAAATGGCCGTGGAACGCATACACCAGAGCGCAGCGCACCCGGGCGCCATCCTTTCCCGTCACAATAGCAAGGCACTGCTCAGCCGAGTCCGCCCGCTGATCATACTGCCCCGGCAGGAACTCCACGCCCAGCACCAGGTCCCCCTTCGGAAGAGCTGTCTCTGTATCATCCACCGGAGGTTCGGAGAACACCGTAGCCACTGCCTTCTCATAATCCTCATCCGTGAGGCCGTCCACATCGTAACGATGGTAAATGGCGGAATCAGAAATCCGATCCCCCAGCACCTCCCGAAGCTGGCGAGTCAGACTTTCCTCCCCCTGGCGGAACCCTTCCTTCTTTCTTACATACAAACGTCTGATATCAGACAAGTTCAACACTCCTTCCCCTGATTCCCAAAGACGCAGACCCTGCGCCCTGTGAAATGAATGCATACGTTAGAGCCTGTAAATACATCATTATATTACCACAATTCCCACGGCTTCGCACCGAAAAAGCAAGAAAAGGGCCGCTCTGCGGCCCCGGGTTCAGAAGGTTCAGAGGGTTCGGCCTGCCTTTGGCAGGCTAGTTCAAAAGGGTTCAGAGGGGAAGGTTCTTAAGATGGATGGGCCTTCGGCCCAAGGGTTCTTAGGTTTGACGGGGCCTTTGGCCCCGAGGGTTGTGGTATCGCCCTCTCGGGCGATGAGTATAAAGTCAGCGTTACGGGATTTGTTTTTCTGTATCATATGACATGAAAACAATTCTGTTGACTGGCTCGCTGCGCTCGCCACCAAAGGGGGAAACTGCGGAATGGTACATGAAATATATGACTCTCTGTTTTTTCCCTCATATCTCTCGTTTCCCCTTGAGGGGAAGTCCCGCGAAGCGGGAAAGGGTGTACGGGGCAGAGCACCGGTAGGATGCTCCATCGCGGTCCTGACCGCCAATCGGCGGCCCCCCGAGCGAAGCGATGCACAGCGAACACATTTTGCACTAGCGAACTGGATTTGTAGGGGAGCATCAGCGACCTGAAAATCCAGTGAGTCAGTGACAGCAGTGGGTGAGGGAGCGCTAGCAACGCGCAAAATGTAGTGAGTCGTTTCCCCTTTAGGGGGGCGATAAGACATAGAATAAGAATACCATAATCATTCTTACCACCGTCCACCCCTTCGCCACTTCGTGGCCCTCTTCCCCTAAAGGGGACGCAAGAACGTTACGGGATTTACCTTTCTGCATCATATGGCAAAATAAGCATTCTGCTGACTGGCTCGCTGCGCTCGTCACCCCCTATCCGGCTGCGCTGGACTTCCCCCTGTTCAGGGGGCAGAATAAAACACCGCGAAGCAATCCTTTCATAAGTCGCTCACAGCATAACGGAGCTTTATAGTGCCCCCGCTTGCGGGGGAAAGGTGGTGGCACCAGCCACCAAAGGGGGCTCTCCCTCGCCCGAAAGGGCGGTTGGCCTGTTTTTCCACGGGCGAAGCCCGGTTGTAAAGGTTTTATCATAAGAGGGCGCCTTCCATAAATTTAGAGGCGCCCCACCACAACCCTCGCGCCAAAGGCGCGTCAAACTTAAGCCCCTTAAGAACCTTCAGCCCATCGGGCCTGAACCCTCAAGCCCAACAGGGCATGTCCATAAGCCGCCAAAGGCGGCATAAAAAATGGCGCCCGAAAGGGCGCCCACCTCGCCAGCGCAGCGATACTATATACCTCCCGAGGGCGGAGCCCTCAACCCGCCTGTAAGGCGTCAGCCGATCACAGGCAGAACCCTGGCAGCCCAGGGCCAAAGGCCCGGCGGCTGGCTCAACCCTCACGCCCGTAAGGGCGTGTCAACCTTCGGGAATACCGGCAAGCGCCGCCCCGCCGACTGGTATTTATCGAGAGATGATTCACTACCGGCGTATACTGCGCGTATTCTGCATAGAATGCGCGAGTCGGCCAAAGTTGGCCCTTAGCCTGCCCATAAAAGGGCCTTCCTTTTAATTGGTCGACCGACGATCCTTCGTTTCACTCAGGATTCTGGTCATAGGTCAAGTCTTTTTTTTGAAGAAATTTATTATTTTTTCTTAAAAAAGTGTAACCTTAACACACCACCGGGTAAATTGATTTTTTCGAATATATTCCGGCGTTCGATCTTTCTATTCCAACGTTACCATTACTTTGTTATCGGAATACAGCTGATGTTTATCCAGTAATGTAAAGATCAGCCGGACGATCTTTCGAGCAACGAGATTGAGTGCGGCCCTGTATGGAAATAGGGTCTTACGACTGCGAATACGTTCATATGCCTCGCGATATTTAGCGCTGTAGTTTATGATCTGTCCTGTAGCTAAGAGCACATAATAGCGGAGATACACATCACCGGCTTTTGACAGATGCTTAACCGGGCTTTCTGATTGACCGGATTGCTTTCCTCTCCAGGTTAATCCTATGTATTTAGCTAGGGCATCATCGGTTTTGAACCGCTTGATATCGCCAATTTCCGCTAGGAGCCCTCCGGCTATGACTGGTCCGACGCCGTCGATTGACAGCAGGATCTGATATGAGTCGCTTGAAAAACTTTTGGCCATTGTCTCAATGGACTTGTCCAATTTCTTTATTGCAGCCTCAAGAGAGTGTATAATGAAAAAGGACACGGATAATCCCGAAGTCAGTGGCTCATAAACCCTTTTGTCCAACCGATAGGAATTGCGGGCTGCCTTCTTCACTTTTTCGACGACATCTAAAGGATGGGAAAATCTTCCGTGTCCTTTTTCTGTGATGAAATTGAGCAGTTCCTCATCGGACAGACTGAGGATTTCATCAGGGCCCTGAAAGGTTGTCAGCAGCTCCTGGCAGGTGGTGGTCCATACATTACAAAAGGGATTCTCTCCTGTCATAAGTCCGCTGCATTCAAGGTAGATGCTGTTTCCGGTCGAGTTCTTCACTATTCCCATGAGTTTGGCGATGCGGAATCTCAAACGTGTAAGTACCCGCAAGCCAAGCAGTTCTGGCCCTTTCCAAGGGCGTGACCGGATTTTGTTGGAACGCGCATAATCGGCAATAACCATGGCATCGACATAGTCGTCTTTCCCTACATCCGTAAAAGTTTTCTTGTAAGCATGAATCTCTTTGGGATTAACGGAATAGACGATGGCTGGGATGTGTCCGTTAAAATGTGCAACGGACAGAAATGTTGCCAGGTGAAAAGAATAAACCGAAGTAGCCTCTAACGCAATGACAACCTGTATGACATCAGGATAGAATTTCAAGAAGTCACTGACTTTTTCGACAATTCCTACAGATCCAGCAGGAGTGTTAGGAGCGGAAAAACGCAGATGCGCGTGCCCAGGATGGTCCTCAGGGGAAAAAGGCATCGCATGCACAACGTTCTCTTTCATCGAAACGTCTATACCAACAAACAAAGAATGGAGTAATTCATATTGTTTCATAATCGCACCTCCTTCCTGGCAACATTCATGAAATAGGAGAAGGAATCCTGATCTCAAACTCCCTCTAAAATCTCGTTAATAGGCAATCACCCGTGGAGGTAAATCGTTTACTGGAAGAAGCTCCGCCCGGGGCCGCAAATTCTGAAGTAGGCAGAATGGGAGAAAGAGCCAGGCGAGAATACTGAGCTGGCGGTAGAACCGCAGGATGACTTGGTCGTCTTCTGAGCTATTCCATGTTACTTTCATCGTAGCACCAGGATTCCCTACCCATCAAGATGGGCAATGGAAGTATTTGACTTCATGCCCTACACATACTATACGAGGATGACGAGTGGGAGGCGGGGCTCCCCAGCCACTAGCCACCAGCCACCAGCAACCCTCAATCCCCAAAGGGGCTTGTCTTCCCCAGTATCACTCCCAGGTCTCTGTATCCTCCTGCGCCGAGGAGTTCTTCTTTGGCCGCTTCTTTGGCCAGGTCGTCGATGGCGTAGACCAGGGGGCCTTTGCCTTCGTCAGGAGTGAAAAGCATGAGGACGTCCAGTTTTTTTCCGTCGGCGCTGGGGAAGAAGTAGGCCCGGCTGTACATGGGGAGGATGAGGCCTCCAGCATTGTAGGTAATATGGGCGCCGGCGGTGAAGACGTAGGCTTCATCGGCAGTGAGGCGGCGGAAGGGTTCGATTTCCGAGATGTCCGCACTCACGTTCTGCTCTGCCACTTCCCCCAGGGCATTGACGGCCAGGCTCATCACTGTTTTTTCCATGTTCACCCGAAGGGGCGATGCAGGATTCAGCAGGGCCCGGTTCAACCGGGTCAGTCCTTCCCACTGCTCTTCTCCCAGATTCATGCGGAAATAGGGGCGCATCTCTTCCGCCAGCTGCCGGGGCAGTTTGGCCTGCACGATATAGCCGGAGGAAAATTTCTGGGACCGTTTTCTGATAATGGAGAGCTGTCCCATGTGGTAGGGAATCTCTCCGCCCCCAAAGCTTAAGCTCTGGGTCTCTGGAATGTCTTTATAGATGAAATTTTTAGAAAGAGTCTTCCCTGTCAGGGAGGCTATGTCATAGGCTGAGGCACTGCCGCCGGCCAGAATCAGGGCTGCCAGGATCCATGGTACCAATCTTTTCATTTGCTGCTCCTTTTCAACTGATACAGTCCGTAAACCAGGGAATCGCCCAGGGCATCCGCCGCTTCGTGACTGCCATTGACTTCAATCAGGTAGTACCGATTTCCTTCTTTATAGAGGGAGGTGTAAACCCAGAGCGGATAGGACAGACCTTTTTCATTGGTAATAATCACCTTGGCCTCCTGGGACCAGTGATAGGTGCCATCGCCGTCCCGGAAAGCATGCCAGGGATTGAAGGTCAGTATCTTCACCGCCCGGCTGCCGTCTCCCTTTTCTTTCATCATTTCATCCAGAAATCCCTGAAATTCGGCAGTGGAAATCTTGGGCATGCCGAAGAGAGAGGTAGGGCGGCCGGCATCTTCCCGGAAAGCATCCCGCCAGAAAAGGGCGGCCTTCCTGCCTCCTTCATGGAAGAAATCGTCCTCGGTGCCGGAAAAGACAAATACCGCCGCCGTATAAGTGCCGGAAACGGTCCGTTTCACCAGCTGGTACAGATGAAGAGAGTCGTAGGGATAAGGCGCCTTCTCAGGATAAAGATTCATGCCTGGCGGCACGGCAAGCATGCTCCACATGAGTGCTCTTGCCGTCTTTCCGTAGCCCTTCTTCTTCGTTTCTTTTTTAAACAAATCCATCATCACATTATCTTTCCCGTCGGTAATGGAAATCCGGCTGTCCAAAGGCAGCGTGCCCAGACCGGCAATGGTCAGGTCCTCCGCCATGGCCGCCTGCCATCCGCCCATGAGCAGCGATGCCGCCAGGACTATATTCCTAAGCTTTTTCATAGAAGCTCCTTCTCTATCAATAGAGGCGTCGCGCCTGTTTTCTTTTTATTGTAGAGAAAAACAGGGAAATTCTCAAGAGGGAGTTGGACACGCGTAAGTGTCAAGTTTTCCTCGGTAATTCATTTGACTGTCGATAATTACTATCTCCGTGGCTTCGGTTTTATCAGTATTTCTGTATAGCTCTGGCCAGTCTCCCCATTGGTGAAGAAGAAGCTCCATAAACGCCTATACGCCCCTCCAGGCATCCTGGCCTATAGTTTCTCATTTTGCGCTTCTGCACCTCACTCCGGACATTCTGGGCGATTTTACGCTCTGCCTGCACCGCAGCCTTGTGCATGGCTCTATCCATCTTTTTGTAGCTTTTCCCATTAGCATGGTACAGGAGAGCTGCTGTAAGTGTTTTATTCTTCCGGGCGGTTAATACCCAAACCATACACTCCATTCCCTCGCTGGACCAGCTCCGTCCCTGCCGCTTCATGCGATAGCTGTAGAACCGGTGATTTGTTTCTGCAGTCCCCAGATGAATCTCTGTATGGATGCCGCGCTGACTTAGGCTGGGGATATAGGGGGCATTTCTCTCCAGATAGCTCTGCAGCTTGTCTACCTCCTCTAAATCCGCCTCTGTTCGGGCGCAGCTCCGGGCAGTATCCATCCATACGGGAATCTGTTTCATAATATCGTCGGTCTGGTGAAGTTCTCGGATAATACGGTCTATCAGTTTCCTGTTGCAGAAGCTGAGCCGGGTCCGGATCTTTTCATGCACATGATAGCAGTCGCGGAAGTGCTGGTGATCTAGGCAGCCTTCTACTATTCGCTCAAAGTCCTGAAACTGGTATCCGGACCCTCCATCCCCATTCGACAGCACTGTGGTCTTAGACAGGTCATAGTGCCCAAGCAGATAGCTTCTTACCATTGCAAAAAGTTCTTTTCTGCTGGTAGATGCAAAGCAGCGAAGTCCTACCAGTTCTGTCCTGTTGCCATTTTTCCTGACTCCCTCATATACCTGGAGGCGGTGCACTTCCGAAACGCCGCCTTTCTCCTTGTTCTTGAGTACAATTCCATCTCCTTCAATCGCTATAATTTCCGGCTGTGTCGGCTTTTCAACCTTTTCCTCTTCTGCCAATGTTTTTTCGTAAGCCTTTGCCTTCTTACCGGCATAATTCTTGAGTGAGATAACGGACTGATGGGAGATGGTAATCCCTGCCAGGCTTTGCAGGAGTTCGCTGGCACTTCGAGATGTGGTAATTGCGACAGCCTCGACAATCCGCTCAATCATTCCCAGGCTGTAGTGCTTTCTGGGTTCAAAGCCCATTTTGCGGTCCAGGGGATAGAAGCTCTTCCCATCTTTCTGCAGAAGTCTTCGGGTATAGGTCAGCTCTCCATAGCGACAGTAAATCGTCCGGGAGTCCCGGCGCGCTACACGCCACCTCTGTGCCTTGTAAATCTGATACAGCTCGGCATCAATACGCTCCAGAGCCATAGCTATAAGCTGACAGTTCATTTCTTCGAGCCAATGAGTTAGCTTCCTTTCAGACTCAATAGAATCATCAGATTCCTTGATGATAGAAATGACTGCTCCTATTGCATTTTCACTCCAAATTTCTCCAGTTTTTGTTATAATATCCATGAGGAAAGCCCTTTCTTTGTTTTATTCTTTGCCACGGAAATTATAACATTTCCACTCAAGGGGAGGCTTTCCTCTTTTATTGTTTCTGGAAAAATTCCCTTACCGAGTAAAATTTTACACTAAGTGGACACGCGCCTTCGGCGCGAGGGTTCATAGGGTTCAGAGGGTTCAAAAGGTTCAGAGGGGAAGGTTGACGGGGCTTCGCCCCGAGGGTTGTAGCCGCCTGACGGCGGCAGGTTGTGTTCGCTGGCGCTCAAGGGGCAACAGCGCCTGCGTCGCTGAGGGTGGTGGATTGCCCTTACGGGCAATGCTTATAAAGTCAGCGTTACGGGATTGGCTGTCTGTGTCATAGGTGACACAATATCCAGTGCCACCTATTTTCTCGTTTCCCCTTGAGGGGAAGTCCCGCGAAGCGGGAAAGGGTGTACGGGGCAGAGTACCGATAGGATGCTCCATCGCGGTCCTGACCGCCAATCGGCGGCCCCCTGATCAAAGCGATGCACAGCGAACACATTTTGCACTATGCGAACTGGATTTTTAAGGGAGCATCAGCGACCTGAAAATCCAGTGAGTCAGTGACAGCAATGGATGCAGGAGCACCAGCGACGCACAAATCATAGTGAGTCGTTTCCCCTTTAGGGCGATAAGACATAGAATAAGAATATCATAATCATTCTTACCACCGTCCACACCGACTTCGCTGGATGGCGTCTCACTGGATTCGCGGGTCGCGGGGCTCCCCTATGAATCCAGTTCGCTTGCACACCCTTCGCCACTTCGTGGCCCTCTTCCCCTAAAGGGGACGCAAGAACGTTACGGGATTGGCTTTCAGTGTCATATGGCATGAAAACAATTCTGCTGACTGGCTCGCTGCGCTCGCCACCCCCTATCCGGCTGCGCCGGACTTCCCCCTATGCAGGGGGCAGAATAAAGCTCTGAAAAGCAGTCCTTTCATAAGCAGCTTACAGCATAACGGAGCTTTATAGTCCCCTGTGGAGGTCCTGCATAGGACCTCCAAGTGGGGCGAAGTAAGGCGCCTAGCCTGCCCATTAAGGCGCTTTCCTTTTGCCGCCCCACCGAACTGCGGGGGTGGCAAAGGAACTGGATTCGTAAGGAGCCGTAGGCAACTGAGAATCCAGTGACACGCTTCCCAGCGGGGCGGAAAGGTGGTGGCGCCAGCCACCAAAGGGGGATCTCCCTCGCCCGAAAGGGCGGTTGGCCTGTTTTCCCACGGGCGAAGCCCGGTTGTAAAGGTTTTATCATAAGAGGGCGCCTTCCATAAATTTAGAGGCGCCCCACCACAACCCTCGCCCCTAAAGGGGAAACGACTCACTATGATTTGTGCGTCGCTTTGCTCCTTCAAATCATGTTCGCTGTGCACGCCAGAGGCGCGTCAAACTTTAGCCCCTTAAGAACCTTCGGCCCATCGGGCCGTCAACCCTCAAGCCCCAAAGGGGCGTGTCCATAAAAAAACAGCCCCTTGAAAGGAGCTGTTTTTTTATGATATTATTCCGCTTTTTCTTCAGCTGCCGGCGGTTCGTCGTTGTGAACCACTTTGAGCTTGCGGTAGCGGGACATGCCGGTACCGGCAGGAATGAGTTTGCCGATGATGACGTTTTCCTTGAGACCCAGGAGAGGATCTTCCTTGCCTTTGATAGCGGCTTCGGTAAGTACTCTGGTGGTTTCCTGGAAGGATGCGGCGGAGAGGAAGGAGTCGGTGGCCAGGGCTGCCTTGGTGGTGCCGAGGAGCAGGTTTTCACCAATGGCTTTCTTTCTGCCTTCGTCTTCGAGGCGTTCATTGGTGCCGCGGTATGCGACGATATCTACGGTTTCGCCGGGGAGCCAGCCGGAGTCTCCGGGATCTATGATCTTGATCTTGCGGAGCATCTGGTGAACGATGATTTCAATGTGTTTATCATTGATTTCTACGCCCTGGCTTCTATATACTTTCTGTACTTCTTTAACGATATAGTTCTGGGTAGCCTGTACGCCGAGGACTGCCAGGATATCGTGAGGGTTGACGTTACCTTCAAAGAGGCGGGTGCCTGCTTCGATGTGCTGTCCGTCCTGTACGGAAATCTTTTTGGCCACCGGAATCTTTTCACTTTCCGTTTCCTCATCGTTGGTGATGTTGATGATCTTAACGTTGGGGTTGTCTTCAGCGGAGGTAATGGATACGGTGCCGGCGATGCGGGAAATGGTAGCATTGCCTTTCGGTTTGCGTGCTTCGAACAATTCTTCGACACGAGGAAGACCCTGTGTGATATCTTCTGCGGAAGCAACGCCGCCGGTATGGAATGTACGCATGGTGAGCTGGGTACCAGGTTCGCCGATGGACTGGGCGGCGATGATGCCTACGGCTTCGCCGATTTCTACATGGCGGCCGGTAGCCAGGTTTCTGCCATAGCATTTAGCGCAGACGCCATGAGCGGAGCGGCAGGTAAGGATGGAGCGGACTTTGAGCTTGTCGTAGTGTTTTTCGATTTCAGCTGCCTGGTCATCGGTGATTTCTTCGTTTTTCTTCGCGATGATTTCGCCGGTGTCAGGGTTCACCACATCTTCCAGCGGGCAGCGGCCGGCAATGCGGTCTGCCAGGGATTCGATGGGCTGTCCGTTTTCTTCGATCTTGCTGACTTCTACGCCTTCCATCTGGTCCATACGGACTTTGATGAGAGGAATGTCGGAGGAGAGAATGGTTTCTGCAGCTTCCGGAGTGATTTCGGTGCCTTTCGGAAGAACCAGGTTTCCTTTGCGGTCATAGGCGTCTTCTTCCAGTTTCTTTCCGGCAAAGTGGACGGTGAGGTGGTGGCGCATAGCCCGGTTGTATTCGGCTACGGCGTCAGCGGTGCCCAGGTTGAAGGTCTGCTGTTTTTCAGCTTCTTCGCCTTCAGCGGAGGGGATGATGACTTTGACTTCTTCCACCAGGTGGTGGTTCAGAAGAGTCACATCGTCGGCGTCCAGGGTCTTGCCTTTCACCAGAAGGATGTCGCCGTTTCTTCTGTCAATGACGTCTTCGTCAAGGACAGCCCCCAGAAGGTGGGGCTTCAGGGTCATAATGCGGTTCTTCACTTCCGGCTGGGAAGCGATGATGCTCTGTTCTCTGTCGAAGTTCAGCACCTGTACGTCGCAGTCTTCTTCGCGGACGATGACGTCCTGGGAAACGTCGACCAGACGGCGGGTCAGGTAGCCGGAGTCTGCCGTACGGAGTGCGGTGTCGGCCAGACCTTTACGGGCGCCGTGGGAGGAGGTGAAGTAATCGAGGACGGTGAGGCCTTCGCGGAAGTTTGCCTTAACCGGCAGTTCTACGGTCTTACCGGAGGTATCGGCAATGAGGCCGCGCATGCCGGCCAGCTGTCTGATCTGGTTATCATTACCACGGGCGCCGGACTGGGCCATCATGGTCAGCGGGTTGAATTTCACCATGGAGCTCTTCATGGCAGCACCTACTTCGTCTGTCTTCTTGCTCCATACTTCAACGACTCTTCTGTATCTTTCATCGTCGGTCATGAGGCCGCGGCGGAAGAATTTCTTAATCTGTTCTACCTTGGCATCGCCGTCTGCCAGGATCTTATCCTTTTCAGGCGGTACGGCTACGTCGTAGATGCCGATGGAAATGCCGGAAACCAGGGCGTAGTGGAAGCCCAGGGCTTTGACGGAGTCCAGAAGGTCGCCGGTGGCTTTGAAGCCCAGTTTCTTGAAGCAGTCGTTTACGAGCTTGCCCATCTGCTTCTTGCCGATGGTGATGCCCAGACCGTTGTTCACTACTTCGTAGGTCTTTCCGTTTTCGTCTACTCTCTTTTCATGGCGTTTGTAGAAGAAACGGAGTTCCCTTGGAATGGCGTAGTTGAAAATCAGACGGCCAGGGGTGGTGATGACCAGGTCCTTGTCATCTTCATTGAAGCCGTCGGGACGGTCTTCTTTGGGGATGCGGACTTTGATGAAATCGTGGATGCGGATTTCATGGAGGGCATAGGCCAGCATGACTTCGTCGTATCCGGTATAGGCGTGGAGGCGGGAGGTGTCCATTTCATCTTCTGCCTTTTTCCACTGTTTCATGGGGTCAAATTTCGCATTGGGGTTGGCTGCTTTTTCTTCCGGTGTGAAATCGACTTTCGCATCGTTGGCCGTTTCCACAATGGTGAGGTAGTAGGAGCCCAGAATCATATCCTGGGAAGGAATAGCTACCGGTTTGCCATCCTTGGTGGAAAGGATGTTGTTAATGGAAAGCATGAGGGTTCTGGCTTCGGCCTGTGCTTCCACGGACAGCGGCAGATGGCAGGCCATCTGGTCGCCGTCGAAGTCGGCGTTGTAGCCCGGGCATACCAGGGGGTGCAGCTTGATGGCACGGCCTTCCCAAAGGATGGGTTCGAAGGCCTGGATGCCCAGTCTGTGCAGGGTAGGCGCACGGTTCAGGAGTACCGGATGTTCTTTGATCACATCGCCCAGTACATCCCAGACTTCGGGAGCCAGTTTATCTACTTTCTTACGGGCAGCTTTCAGGTTGTTGGCTACGCCTCTCTTGATGAGCTCATGCATAATGAAGGGCTTGAAGAGTTCGATGGCCATTTCCTTCGGCAGGCCGCACTGGTACATTTTCAGTTCAGGACCCACGACGATTACGGAACGACCGGAGTAGTCGACACGTTTACCGAGGAGGTTCTGACGGAAACGGCCCTGCTTGCCTTTCAGCATATCGGACAGGGACTTCAGGGGACGGTTGCCGGGGCCCGATACGGCTCTGCCGCGGCGGCCGTTATCGATGAGGGCATCCACTGCTTCCTGGAGCATACGTTTTTCGTTGCGGATGATGATTTCCGGAGCGCCCAGTTCCATAAGCCGTTTCAGGCGGTTGTTTCTGTTGATGACTCGGCGGTACAGGTCATTCAGGTCGGAGGTGGCAAAACGGCCGCCGTCGAGCTGGACCATCGGACGGAGGTCCGGCGGAATGACCGGAAGGACGGTGAGGATCATCCATTCCGGTTTGTTGCCGGAGTGAAGGAAGGCTTCCACTTCTTCCAGACGGCGGATGCATCTCACTTTGCGCTGGCCGCTGCCTTCTTCGATTTCCTTCTTGAGGGCTGCTTCCAGTTTCGGCAAGTCCAGTTCCTTCAGCAGTTTCTGGATGGCTTCTGCGCCCATCTGGGCCTTGAAGGAGCCGGGGCCGAATTTAGCTACAGCGTCCTGGTATTCCTGTTCGTTCAGCACCTGCTTCTTCAGAAGGTCTGTGCTGCCGGGGTCAAGGACGATATAAGCTGCGAAATAGAGGACTCTTTCCAGCTGGCGGGGGGAGATTTCAAGAATCAGGCCGATGCGGGAAGGGGTGCCTTTGAAATACCAGATATGGGATACCGGGCAGGCAAGAGCAATGTGGCCCATTCTTTCACGACGCACCTTGGAGCTGGTCACTTCTACGCCGCACTTGTCGCAGATGGTGCCTCTGTAGCGCATTTTCTTGTACTTGCCGCATTTGCATTCCCAGTCCTTGGTTGGTCCGAAAATCTTTTCACAGAAGAGACCGTCGGTTTCTGCCTTCAGGGTTCTGTAGTTGATGGTTTCCGGCTTGGTCACTTCGCCGTGGGACCATTCAAGGATCTTTTCCGGAGAGGCGATACCGATTTTCATGGAATCAAATTCGTTTACATCTAACAATTGGGTTCTTCTCCTTTCCGGGTTTATTCATCCTGGCCATCATTGTGGCCGGTTTCATTGTTCATATCCGTTTCGCCGAATCCTGCTTCTTCGTCGGTGGGAGCATTGGCTTCGGCTTCCAGGGTATCGTTGAAGGAGGCTACATCATTGTTGTCGGCAGCTGCTCCGCCGTTCATGGATGTTTCCATGGCATTTCTGGATTCAGTGACTGCACTGTCCCCTTCCATGGCTTCCTTCACTTCGTCCCGGTGCCAGCGTTCGCCGCCGCCGTAACCCTGTTCCAGATCGCTTTCGTCCAGTTCCTTCAGAACCACTTCATCCCCGTTTTCATTGAGAATCCGTACGTCCAGTCCGATGGACTGCAGTTCTTTCATGAGGACCTTGAAAGATTCCGGAACGCCGGGGCTCGGAATGTTTTCGCCCTTTACAATCTTTTCATAGGCCTTCACACGACCGATGACATCATCGGACTTCACTGTCAGGATTTCCTGCAGGGTGTAGGCTGCACCGTAGGCTTCCAGTGCCCAGACTTCCATTTCGCCGAAGCGCTGGCCGCCGAACTGTGCCTTGCCGCCCAGTGGCTGCTGGGTAACCAGGGAGTATGGACCGGTGGAGCGGGCATGAATCTTATCATCAACCAGATGATGGAGTTTCAGCATGTATTTCCAGCCGATGGTGACCTGGTTGTCCAGTTTTTCACCGGTACGGCCGTCATAGAGGTCGGTCTTGGCGTTGGCCGGAAGTCCGGCTGCCTTCAGGGTAGCTGCCAGGTCTTCATCGCGGCAGCCGTCGAAGACAGGCGTTGCAATGTGGATGCCCGATTCTGTAGGTTCAGGCATGCCGTATTTTTCAAAATCATAGCCGCAGTCGATGAGGCGCTGCTTCATTTCTTCGTACTGGTCAGAGCCCTCTCCTGCTTTCAGGGCTGCGCGGATTTCTTCGCCCAGCATATGGCAGGCCCAGGACAGATGGATTTCCAGAATCTGGCCGATATTCATTCGGGACGGTACGCCCAGGGGGTTCAGTACCAAGTCCACCGGACGGCCATCGGGAGTGAAAGGCATATCTTCCACCGGAAGGATTCTGGAGCATACGCACTTGTTGCCGTGACGGCCGGCCATCTTGTCGCCTTCGCGGATCTTACGTTTCTGGGCAATGTAGACACGCACCAGTTTGTTCACGCCGGGAGCCAGTTCGTCGCCGTTTTCACGGGTGAATACCTTCACGTCCACCACCTTGCCGAATTCGCCATGGGGCACGCGCAGGGATGTATCGCGGACTTCTCTTTCCTTGTCGCCGAAGATGGCGCGCAGAAGTCTTTCTTCCGGAGTCAGTTCGGTTTCGCCCTTCGGTGTCACCTTGCCTACCAGGATATCGCCGGGCCGTACATCAGCGCCTACCATGATAATGCCGTTTTCATCCAGATATTTCACAGCGTCTTCGGAAACGGAAGACAGCTGGCGGGTAATTTCTTCTTCGCCCAGCTTGGTATCTCTGGCGTCGCATTCGTATTCTTCAATATGGATGGAAGTGTAGAGGTCATCCTTGCAGAGACGTTCGGAAATCAGTACGGCGTCTTCGTGGTTGTACCCTTCCCAGGATACGAAGGCTACCAGTACGTTGTGGCCCAGAGCCAGTTCGCCCTGGTCCGTTGCCATGCCGTCAGCCAGGGTGTCGCCCTTTTCAACCCTTTCGCCCTTGAATACGGTGGGGCGCTGGTTGATGCAGGTGGACTGGTTGGAACGCATGAACTTAATGAGGTCATAGGTGTCAAGCTCGCCATTGTCTGCGCGGACAATGATCTGGCGGCCTGTTACTCTTTCCACGGTGCCGCCCCTCTTGGCGAGGATGCAGACGCCGGAGTCCTGGCCTGCCACCCATTCCATACCGGTGCCTACCAGAGGCGCTTCCGGACGGAGCAGCGGCACAGCCTGGCGCTGCATGTTGGCGCCCATGAGGGCACGGTTCGTATCATCGTGTTCCAGGAATGGAATGAGGGATGTACCGATGGAGACAACCTGCTTTGGAGATACGTCCATCAGGTCTACTTCTTCCGGTTCTGCTTCCAATACATCGGGGCCGCGGCGGCTTGCCACATTCTTATGGATGAAATGGCCTTCCGCATCCAGCGGTTCCGAAGCCTGGGCAATGATCTTGTCTTCTTCGATATCGGCGGTGACATACTTTGTTTCGTCGGTTACGTGGTATTCCTTAACGCCGGTCTTGGGATCTTCCGACTTTTCGATAATGCGGTACGGGGTCTCGATGAGACCGTACTTGTTGATGATACCGTAGTTGGACAGAGAGGAAATCAGGCCGATGTTAGGACCTTCAGGGGTTTCTACCGGGCACATACGGCCGTAATGGGAGTAATGTACGTCGCGGACTTCGAACCCTGCTCTTTCACGGGACAGACCGCCGGGGCCCAGAGCGGACAGACGGCGCTTATGGGTCAGTTCAGCCAGCGGGTTTGTCTGGTCCATGAACTGGGACAGCTGAGAGGATCCGAAGAATTCCTTGATAGCTGCCACTACAGGGCGGATATTCACCAGAGCCTGGGGAGTCATCTTGTCCTGGTCCTGGGTAGTCATTCTTTCACGAACCACTCGTTCCATACGGGTGAGGCCGATGCGGAACTGGTTCTGCAGAAGTTCGCCTACGCAGCGAACGCGGCGGTTGCCCAGATGGTCGATATCATCGCTTCTGCCGTAGCCCTGCATCATGTTCAGCAGGTAATCGATGCAGGCAATAATGTCGCACCGTTCCAGGATACGGTAATTATCTTCCCTGTTGCCGGAAGAGCAGATCACCTTGACCGGTGTGCCGTCATCCTTCTGCGTCATCACTTCCACCTGGTCGAAGGAAGAGAACACGCCGCTTTCCTCGATACGGGCAATAGCATCATCATCAATGAGGCTGTTGGCTTCAATCACCACTTCGCCGGTTTCCGTATTCACGATGGGGCCATCGGTCTTATGACCGCGAAGACGGTTCTTCCAGGCCAGCTTCTTGTTCAGTTTGTAGCGGCCTACCTTGGCCAGATCGTAACGACGGGGATCATAGAAGAAATTGTTAAGCAGCGTAGTACCGGATTCTTCCGTAGCCGGTTCACCGGGGCGCAGCTTGTGGTAGATTTCAATGAGAGCGGACTTGCGGTCCGTGGTATTATCCTTCTCCAGCGTCCTTTCAATGTGGATATCATGATCGAAAAGATCAAGGATTTCCTCATTGGAAGAATAGCCCAGGGCACGGACAAGAACAGTCACCGGCATCTTGCGGTTTCTGTCGATACGAACGGAAATGGAACCTGACGGATCCGATTCCAGTTCGATCCAGGCACCGCGGTTCGGAATGAGCTGGGCACTGTAGATTTCCTTATCGAAAGCGTCCCTTTCCTTCTTGTAGTACACGCCGGGAGAACGGACCAGCTGGGAAACGATGACACGTTCAGCACCGTTGATGATAAACGTGCCGGTATCGGTCATTACCGGGAAATCACCCATGAAAAGATCATGTTCCTTCAGCTCTCCGGTCTCCTTGTTTTCCAGGCGCACCTTCACATAGAGAGGAGCCGAATAATTGACATCCTTTGCCTTGCACTGTTCGATATTGTACTTGCCTTTGCCGAAATAGTAATCGCCAAAGTGAAGCGCCCACTTATGTGCGCTGTCCTCAATTGGGGAAATATCTGCAAATACATCCTTCAGCCCTTCCCTGCAGAACCATTCATAGGACTTCGTCTGCAGATCGAGCAAATGCGGCATTTTCAGAACTTCCTGTGATCTGGCATAGGTGTATCTCTTCTTCTTACCAACCTGCACAGGTCTGAACATCTTGCTTTTGGGCATTCCTCGCCTCACCCTTTCGTTTCAAAACAGGGCCTCCAGGAAAGGTTCCTCCTGTCAGCCTATATACATACCTTATAAATAAAATAAAAAGGAACGGTTGCAAAGGTAAATTTTACTACATTTAAAGACACAATGCAAGGATTCGTTCCTCATTTATACCAAAAACTTTTGAATAACACAGTTAAGATATTTTCTTTTATAGAATTTTTTATGCCTGCTATAGAAATTTTCTTGCGTAGAAATTTCCTATTGCATTTTCAGCACTTTTTGTTCCAGCCAATTCTAGCATTGCAGGAGGGAAAAAGCAATAGGGAATAGGGCCACTCTGTGGCCCGGGTTCAGAAGGTTCAGAGGGTTCAAAAGGTTCAGAGGGAAAGGTTCTTAAGATGGATGGGCCTTCGGCCCAAGGGTTCTTAAGTTTGACGGGGCCTTTGGCCCCGAGGGTTGCGGATTGCCCTTCGGGCAATACTTATAAAGTCAGCGTTACGGATTTACCTTTCTGCATCATACGTCATGAAAAGCATTACGGTGATCAGCCACCTCCGGTGGCTTTCCCCCCTTTGGTGCCTTACGGCACCACCTTCCCCCCGCGGAGCGGTGGGACAATAAAGCTCCGCAAAGCAATCCTTTCATAAGTCTCACTACAATAAGCACGAGTTATTCTGCCCCCGCTTGCGGGGGAAGTCCCGCGAAGCGGGCAAGGGGGAATGCATTTCTGACGCCCGCAGGGCGGTTGTATGGTTTTTTCATAAGAGGGCGCCTTCTATAATTTAGAGGCGCCCCACCACAACCCTCAGCGGCATAGCCGCTGTCAAACTTAAGAACCCTCGGGGCGATAGCCCCGTCAAACTTTAGAACCCTCAAGCCCCAAAGGGGCTTGTCCTCATAAACGCCCCTTTCGTATGCATCCTGATATCGCACACCCTTTCCACGAAGTTTTCCACGTAGGCTGCTGCTTCATGGAAGGTTTTTCTGTTGATGGGACGGGAGAAAGGGCCCTGCCAGCGGTAGTCCCGGAAGGCGGCAAGGAGGGAGAGGGCCTCGGGGGAGAGGTGGTTTTCTTCCGCTTCTTCCGGCGAGGCGGCGTCGAAGCCGGACTGGGCCAGGAGTTTCACCGCCGTCATGAAGCAGAGAGGAAGGCTGTTTCTTTTTCCTCCCATAGAGCCTGCCTTGAGAAGGGTATCATAGGCGCCGTCGTCTTTTTCACCCTGGGGGAAGAGTTTTTCGGACAGCTCTATGACGTAGAACCAGTAGGCCATGTCTTCATAGGGAAGTTTCATCATATCGAAAAGAAGGTGTCCCTCGTATTGGGAAAGAAGGGCGTATTCCCCTTCCACCGAGGCGGTATAGCGGATGAGGGAGAAGGGAGCGGTGAGGCCGCTGCCGCAGCGGGCCATCACGGTCCTTGGCAGGGACATGACCATGCGTCCTTTCTGCATGGTAAAAAGAGAGAGGGTCTTTCCTCCCTCTCTCCCTTCTCTGCTATGGAGCACAATGGCTTCTCCGCTCTCAATCTTCCTTGTCATGGCTTTCTTCCTTTCCCGATGGCGCCAGCTTTTCCGCCCGCACCCGGACGATGCGGAAGCCTTCCATGCGAAGCACGGAGAACCGCCAGCCTGAGAAATCCACGTGGTCCCCTACTTTGGGGATTCGTTCCAGATGGGAGAATACGAAACCGCCGATGGTGGCGTTCATATCCTCGCCGGCCAGGTCGATTTCCAGCCGGTCCGATACGTCTTCCAGAATGACGGTGCCGTCGAATTCGTAGGTGCCGTCCTTCATGCGCAGGATTTCATAGGGCGTGGTATCCACGGACTGGGGAATCTCGCCGATAAGCTCTTCCACCAGATCCTCCAGGGTCACCAGCCCCGAAGTACCGCCATACTCGTCCACCACCACCGCCAGATAAATGCGGCGGTTCTTCATGAGCTGCAGAAGAGAAGGCGCCGGCATCACCTCCGGTACCGTGAGGATTTCCCTCATAATGGTTTTAATATTGGACTGTCCATGGAGAAGGCTTTCCATGAAATCCTTCACATGGATGAACCCCAGAATCTGGTCCTTATCATCCATGCACACCGGATAACAGGTATGGTGGGCCTTGGAAATCATACGCCGCATGGTTTCTATGTCATCATTATAATAGAGCACCACCATATTGTTTCTAGGAATCATTACATCCCGTACCATGAGGTCGAAGAAATCGAAGGAATTCTTAATGAGGGTATTCTCCAGCGCATTCAGCCGGCCGCTCCTGTTGCTTTCCTCCACGATGCAGCGGATTTCATCTTCCGTATAGGTGAAATTGACTTCGTTCCTGAAAGGAATCTTGTTATGCCGGAAAATGCGGCGCACCAGGAAAAGCCCTGCCTGCACAAGGGGATGGAAAAGACGGCGGTTCCAGTGCACCACCCACCGGTGGGACGCCAGAATAGGCAGCGGCTCCACCAGGGCATGGGTACCTGGGTAAAGAATGGTGCCCGTCCAGAAAAGAAGGACCAGCACCACCACCGCTGCCGCCAGAATGAGATTCACCGCCCAGGACAGATCCTCTCCCATCAGGGCAAGAAGCAGATGGCGTCCGCTCTCCGCCATACCCAGCAGGCTGATGGCGAAAATACCGCAGTAAATGACAAATGCTACCTGGGTGCCGCCCAGAATCTGGCTGGTGCGCTGGTAAAAAGGAGCCACCTTTCGGATCAGCTCCGGATCCTGCTCATCATTGTCCTCTATGTACTTCTTCCGCATGCGGGCAAAGGAAAAATTGACCAGCGTATTCTTATAATTAAAAAATGAAGCGGCCAGCGCTGCTGCCAGAGAAAGCACCAGCCACTGTATATCGGTAGTAATAGGACATTCCTCCTTGGATAACACGCCTGCGGCGTGAGGGTTCTTAGGATTGACCGGCCTGACGGCCGGAAGGTTCTTAAGTTTGACGGCCTTTCAGGCCGAGGGTTGTGGTGGCGGCTTCGCCGCAATTTTTAAAAAAGGGACGCGGCTCCGCCGCAGGTTGTATAGAAAGGTTGTATTCGCTTCGCTCAGGGGGCGACAGCGGCTCTGCCGCTGAGGGTGGCGGATTGCCCTTCGGGCAATGCTTATAAAGTCAGCGTTACGGGATTGGCTTTATGAGTCATATGGCATGATAAGCATTCTGGTGATTGGCTCACTGCGTTCACCACCAAAGGGGGAAACAGCGGAATGGTACATGAAATATATGACTCTCTGTTTTTCCTCTCCATACTTCTCGTTTCCCCTTGAGGGGAACGCCTCGAAGAGGCAAAGGGTGTACGGGGCAGAGCACCGATAGGATGCTCCATCGCTATCCTGACCGCCAATCGGCGGACCCCTGAGCGAAGGGCGATAAGACATAAAATAAGAGTATCATAATCATTCTTACCCTCGTACATCCCTTCGCCACTTCGTGGCCCTCTTCCCCTAAAGGGGACGCAAGAACGTTACGGGATTTACTTTTCTGCGTCATAGGGCTTGAAAAGCATTACGGTAATCAGCCACCTCCGGTGGCTTTCCCCCCTTTGGTGCCTTACGGCACCACCTTCCCCCCCGCGGAGCGGTGGGACAATAAAGCTCTGAAAAGCAGTCCTTTCACTCAACGCATAGCGAAGAATAAAGTCCCCCCACCGGGGGGAAGGTGGTGGCGCCAGCCACCAAAAGGGGTGCATTTCCTCGCCCGCAGGGCGGTTGTATGGTTTTCGCCGCCAAAGGCGGCATAAGAAATGGCGCCGAAGGCGCCCACCTCGCCAGCGCAGCGGTACTATATAACTCCCGAGGGCGGAGCCCTCAACCCGCCTGTAAGGCGAAGCCGATCACAGGCAGAACCCTTGGCGCCCAGGGCCAAAGGCCCGGCGGCGCCATCAACCCTCACGCCCGTAAGGGCGTGTCAACCTTCGGGAATACCGGCAAGCACCGCCCAGGTCCCGGTCCCTCACGCCCCAAAGGGGCGTGTTACTTATGTTCCTTATATCCCAGTTCTCTCAGAATATAATCTTTATTCTTCCAGTCTTTGGTGACTTTCACCCACAGGTCCAGGAACACCGGGGCGCCGATGAGGTTCTGGATTTCTTCCCGGGCTTCCTGGCCGGCGGCTTTGAGGACGCTGCCTTTTTTGCCGATGATGATCCGTTTCTGGGAGTCCCGCTCCACGTAGATGGTGCAGCGGATGTAGACTTTGCCGTTCTCCCTTTCGGAGAATTCTTCGGTGTATACGCCGATGGCGTGGGGCACTTCGTCTCTGGTGCGGGTGAGAAGTTTTTCTCTCACGATTTCCTGGACGATATTTCGTTCCGGCTGGTCAGTCACCATGTCGTCAGGGAAGTATTTCGGTCCTTCGGGCATGTATTTCACCACGCACTTCATGAGCTCATCCAGGTTCTCCCCGGTTTTGGCGGAGAGGGGGATGATTTCAGCGAAGGGGTAGATTTTGCTGTACTGTACGATTTTCTTCAGCACTTCTTCTTTGGAAATGAGGTCCGTCTTGGAGAGGGCCAGGATGGCCGGCACTTTCCGGTCCTTCAGAAGGGAGAGGATGTAGCGGTCGCCGGCGCCCAGGGGATCGTTCACGGCGCAGAGGAAGACGATCATGTCCACCTCGTCCAGGGCGTCCATGGTGCTCTGGCGGATGGCTTCGCCCAGTTTGCTCTGGGGCTTGTGCATGCCCGGGGTATCCAGGAACACTACCTGGGCATTGTCGCCGTTCCACACGCCGGTGATTTTATTTCTCGTAGTCTGGGCGTGGGCGGAGACGATGGAAATCTTTTCTCCCAGAAGGGCATTCATGAGTGTGGATTTTCCCACATTGGGCCGGCCCAGCAGGGCAGCGAAGCCGGAATGAAATTTAGTTTCTTTGTCTGTCATGGATTCTCCTTATTGAGTCAGTGTTTCAGTTCTTCAGCCCTGAAGGAAGAAGGAAACAGTTCTTCCAGGGTATAGGTGCGATAGTCTTCAGGTGACTTTCCGCAGATGATGAGGGGCACATGAAATTCGGACAGCACCTGGCGGCAGATGCCGCAGGGCATGGTGTAGTCCTCATGGCTCCCGATGATGGCGATGGCGGTAAAGTCCCGCTGTCCATCAGCCACGGCGCTTCCCAGGGCATTCCGTTCCGCGCAGAGGGCGGCGCCGTAGGAAACGTTTTCCACATTGCATCCGGCATAGATGGTGCCGTCTTTGGCCATCAGGGCCGCTCCCACGGGATAGCGGGAGTAGGGAGAGTAGCTTTTCTTCCTGGCCTCCTCCGCCTTTTCCAGAAGGCTCTGGATGACCTCAGCCTTCATGTTCCGCTTCCAGCTTGCCTTCGGTCATCATGCGGGTAATGCCGCAGGCGCCGAGGATGTCTTCCTCCGCCTTTCTCATGGCCTTCTTTTCGTCCGGATCGTAATGGTCATAGCCCAGGATATGGAGGAAACCGTGCACCGAAAGATAGGCCATTTCCCTTTCCTTGCTGTGGCCGAATTCCTTCGCCTGTTCCACCGCCCGGTCCAGGTTGATGACGATATCGCCCAGAGCCTTTTCCTCTTCCGGAATATCGTCTTCCCCTTCGTTCAGGGCAAAGGAAAGGACGTCGGTGGGCGCATCCACATGGCGGTAGTCCCGGTTCAGCTCATGAATAGTCTCCCCGTCGCAGATGAGCACGCTGATTTCCGCATCCTCCGGCACCTTCTGGAGCTCGGCCCCCTTCTCCAGCACCTTATGAATCAGTGCTTCCAGTTCCTTACTGTAATATTTCATATCGCTGTAATTAATCGTGATTTCCATGGCTGCTGCCTCCGTTTTTATTTCTTTTCCTAGCATCTTCCTCATAGGCATGGATAATGGCGGCCACCAGGTCGTGACGCACCACATCGTCCTCTGTGAAATGAACCTGTCCGATATCCTTCACCCCGCCGAGCACCCGGAGAGCGTCGATGAGTCCGCTCTTCACATGGGGCGGCAGGTCGATCTGGGTCACGTCGCCGTTAATCACCATTTTGGACCGGAACCCCAGACGGGTGAGGAACATTTTAATCTGCTCCACCGTAGTATTCTGGGCCTCGTCCAGAATGACGAAAGACTTCTCCAGCGTGCGTCCCCGCATATAAGCCAGCGGCGCCACCTCGATCTGCCCCTTCTGCTGGAGCCGCATGAACTCCTCGGGGCCGAACATATCCAAAAGGCCGTCGAAGAGAGGACGCAGATAGGGATTCACCTTCTCCTGCATATCGCCAGGCAAAAAACCCAGCTTCTCCCCCGCTTCCACCACCGGGCGCACCAGGATGATGCGCTGCACATCGTGGTTCCGAAGGGCAAAGGCCGCCAGGGCCACCGCCAGGTACGTCTTTCCCGTACCTGCCGGGCCGATGCCGAAAGTGATGGAATTCCTCCGGATGGCGTCCACATAGAACTTCTGCCCCAGCGTGCGGGGACGGATGGGATTGCCGCTCTTGGTGAAATTGATAATATCCTCTTCCATATCCTCCAGAAGCTGCTCTTTTCCCTCATCCATAAGGCGCATCACCAGCCGCACCTGCCGCTCCGACAGGCGGATACGCTCACGCACCATGTGGCGGAGCCGCTCCACCACATGAACCGCCTGCTCCACCGCCTCATGGTCTCCCTTCATGCGGATGAGATTTCCCCGGCCCGATATATCAATGCCGTAATGGTCTCCCATGACCTTAAGATACGAACTGTCTCTTTCAAAAATATGGGACGCTTCCTGCGAATCCCTGATGAGTATTTCTTCTACCCGTTCCGTAATCATTTTCCTTTCATGAACCCTGTCACTTCAAAAACCGCTTCACTGCCCTGCCGTCCAGATAATGGCAGCGGCAGCCCTGGGTAATATTTCTTTCCTCCAAAAGCCGGTCGATGCGGTCCTTCACTTCCCACCAGGGAGAGCCGCCGTTCACAGTAATCGTATTTCCACCCGACGCCCGGCCTACCATGCGCTGCACCACGATATCCTTCCGGAGATAAGAAAGAAAAAGCACCGCCCGCTCCATGTACTCCTCCATAGGAAGAAGCGAGACCTCCCCCTTCTCATACATGTCTGCCAGCTTCGTCCCCTTCACGATGTAAAGAGAATGAAGCTTCACCTCCGTCACCGGCAGCGCGGAAATAATCTTCGCCGTCTCCGCCACATCCAGCCGGTCATCCCAGGGAAGATCAGCAATCACATGGGTGCAGAGATCGAAGCCATACCGCCCGATGCGGAGGGCCGCATCGATAAACTCCGCCAGCCCGTGGCAGCGGTTCAGCACAGAAAGGGTGTGCACATTACTGCTCTGGAGCCCCAGCTCCACCGTCACATCCTTCCCATACCTCAGCGACGCCTCCTTCAGCACATCCAGGTACGCCTCATGAATGCAGTCCGGCCGGGTAGACACATCCACCGCCACCACCGCCGGATGACTCATGGCCTCCTCCACCCAGCTTTTGAAATCAGACAGAGGGGCATAGGTATTCGTAAAATTCAAGAAATAAGCAATAAACTTCCGCGCCTTGTACTTCGGCCCCACATGAGCCATACTCCGGTCCAGCTGGCGGGTAATACCCATGCCCACCGCCTTCGTCTCATAATCAGCGCCGATGGACCCGCAGAAAATACAGCCCCCCGACGAAAGACACCCGTCCCGGTTCGGACAGGTCACCGGAAGAGACACAGGGATCTTGTACACCTTCTCCCCGTACCTCTCCTTCAGATAATCAGAATAATTCCTGTAACGCTCCATACATCTCCTGTACTTCAATAAACAATGAGTCAATTTAATTATATAACAAGCCGGAAAGAATTGCACATGGGACGCGGGACGCGGTAAGTGTCAAGTTTTCCTCGGTAATTCATTTGACTGTCGATAATTACTATCTCCGTGGCTTCGGTTTAATCAGTATTTCTGTATAGCTCTGGCCAGTCTCCCCATTGGTGAAGAAGAAGCTCCATAAACGCCTATACGCCCCTCCAGGCATCCCGGCCTATAGTTTCTCATTTTACGCTTCTGCGCCTCACTCCGGACATTCTGGGCGATTTTACGCTCTGCCTGCACCGTAGCCTTGTGCATGGCTCTATCCATCTTTTTGTAGCTTTTCCCATTAGCATGGTACAGGAGAGCTGCTGTAAGTGTTTTATTCTTCCGGGCGGTCAATACCCAAACCATACACTCCATTCCCTCGCTGGACCAGCTCCGTCCCTGCCGCTTCATGCGATAGCTATAGAACCGGTGATTTGTTTCTGCAGTACCCAGATGAATCTCTGTATGGATGCCGCGCTGACTCAGGCTGGGGATATAGGGAGCATTTCTTTTCAGATAGCTCTGCAGCTTGTCTACCTCCTCCAAATCCGCCTCTGTTCGGGCGCAGCTCCGGGCAGTATCCATCCATACGGGAATCTGTTTCATAATATCGTCGCTCTGGTGAAGTTCTCGGATAATACGGTCTATCAGTTTTCTGTTGCAGAAGCTGAGCCGAGTCCGGATCTTTTCATGCACATGATAGCAGTCGAGGAAGTGCTGGTGATCCAGGCAGCCTTCTACTATTCGATCAAAGTCCTGAAATTGGTACCCGGAACCTCCATCCCCATTCGACAGCACTGTGGTCTTAGACAGGTCATAGTGCCCATGCAGATAGCTTGCTACCATTGCAAAAAGTTCTTTTCTGCTGGTAGCTGCAAAGCAGCGAAGTCCTACCAGTTCTGTCCTGTTGCCATTTTTCCTGACTCCCTCATATACCTGGAGGCGGTGCACTTCCGAAACGCCGCCTTTCTCCTTGTTCTTGAGTACAATTCCATCTCCTTCAATCGCTATAATTTCCGGCTGTGTCGGCTTTTCAACCTTTTCCTCTTCTGCCAATGCTTTTTCGTAAGCCTTTGCCTTCTTACCGGCATAATTCTTGAGTGAGATAACGGACTGATGGGAGATGGTAATCCCTGCCAGGCTTTGCAGGAGTTCGCTGGCACTGCGAGATGTGGTAATTGCGACAGCCTCGACAATCCGCTCAATCATTCCCAGGCTGTAGTGTTTTCTGGACTCAAAGCCCATTTTGCAGTCCAGGGGATAGAAGCTCTTCCCTTCTTTCTGCAGAAGTCTTCGGGTATAGGTCAGCTCTCCATAGCGGCAGCAAATCGTCCTAGAGTCCCGGCGCGCCACACGCCACCCCTGTACCTTGTAAATCTGATACAGCTCAGTGTCAATACGCGCCAGGGCCATAGCTATAAGCTGACAGTTCATTTCAGTGAGCCAATGAGTTAGCTTCCTTTCAGACTCAATAGAATCATCAGATTCCTTGATGATAGAAATGACTGCTCCTATTGCATTTTCACTCCAAATTTCTCCAGTTTTTGTTATAATATCCATGAGGAAAGCCCTTTCTTTGTTTTATTTGTGCACGGAAATTATAACATTTCCACTCAAAGGGAGGCTTTCCTTTTTTATTGTTTCTGGAAAAATTCCCCTACCGAGTAAAATTTTACACTAAGCGGGACGCGCCTTCGGCGCGAGGGTTCTTAAGATGGACCGGCCTGCGGCCGGAGGGTTCGTAAGTTTGACGGGGCCTTTGGCCCCGAGGGTTGCGGATTGCCCGTAGGGCAATGCTTATAAAATCAGCGTTACGGGATTGGCTGTCTGTGTCATATGTGACACAATATCCAGTGCCACCTATTTTCTCGTTTCCCCTTGAGGGGAAATGCCACGTAGTGGCAAAAGGGTGTACGAGGCAGAGTACCGATAGGATGCTCTATTGCTATCCTGACCGCCAATCGGCGGCCTCCCTCGCCTTATGGTCCTCTCCCCTTGCAAGCTTGGACACACCTACGGTGTGAAGGTTCTTAGGATTGACCTGCCTGACGGCCGGAGGGTTCTTAAGTTTGACGGCCTTTCAGGCCGAGGGTTGTGGTGGCGGCTTCGCCGCATGTTTTATAATGCCGCCTGTAGCGGCGAAAGCCGAAAGCCTTTTCCCTCGGGCGCAGCCCGGTTGTTAGGTTTTTTCATAAGAGGGCGCCTTCTATAAATTTAGAGGCGCCCACCACAACCCTCAGCGGCAAAGCCGCTGTCAAACTTAAGAACCCTCGGGGCGTTAGCCCCGTCAAACTTTAGAACCCTCAAGCCCCAAAGGGCTTGTCCATTTGAACCTTCATGCCCCCATTTCCAGAGCAGCTTTCCTTTTAACTACCTCTTTGACATGTATACGTCATGCAGGTATAATGTAGTTATGATAAAGACTTTCGCAGATAAGGAAACTGAAAAGATTTATAATCAGCAGTTTTCAAAAAAACTTCCACAGTCCATTCAAAGGATTGCCCTAAGGAAGCTGATGATGCTTGATAATGCGGAAAGGTTAGAAGATTTACGGGTTCCTCCCGCTAACCATCTGGAATTGCTTCATGGAAACCGGGCAGGACAATACAGCATACGCATCAATCAGCAATACCGCATTTGCTTTATCTTTGAAAACAGTGTAAGCAGAAACGTAGAAATCGTTGATTACCATTCATAAAAGGAGTGAAAAAAATGGACACATATATTCCTGTTCCCAAAATCAGTGAAATTCTCCTGCAAGAATTCATGAAGCCCATGGGAATCAGTGCCTACCGCCTGGCAAAAGATATCCATGTCCCCGTTTCCAGAATACAGGCCATCCTGGCGGATAAGAGAAAAATCACCGTAGATACCTCTCTCCGTCTGGGTAAATACTTCGGCGTGTCAGACCGCTACTTTCTGAACCTGCAGGATGATATCGACATCCGTAAGGCTCGGGAAACCATGCGAAAAGACCTGGAATCCATCAAAACCATACAATATGCATGAATCAAAAGAGCTGTGAAGAAATGAACGATATTTTCTCACAGCTCTTTTGATTCATGCTGATTATCTATTTTATTCCATTCATAAGTTGTACTACAATAAGCACGGGTTATTCTGCCCCTGTGGAGGTCCTGCATAGGACCTCCAAGTGGGGCGAAGTAAGGCGCCTAGCCTGCCCATTAAGGCGCTTTCCTTTTGCCGCCCCACCGAACTGCGGGGAAAAGGTGGTGGCGCCAGCCACCAAAGGGGGAATGCCGGACTGGTACATGAAGTATATGACTCTCTGTTTTTCTCCTCAAATTTCTTGTTTCCCCTTGAGGGAAAATGCCACGTAGTGGCAAAAGGGTGTACGGGGCTGAGCAGCGATGTGATACTCTATCGCTATCCTGACCGCCAATCGGCGGCCTCCTGAGCGAAGCGATGCACAGCGAACACATTTTGAAGGAGCGGAGCGACGCACAAAATGTAGTGAGTCGTTTCCCCTGTGGGGCGCAACCTTTCTGCACAACCCTTGGCACCAAGGGCCGGAGGCCCGATGGATGCCATATGCCCCTCTGCGCCGCAGGCGCAGGCCCCTTCGGGAATACTGGCAAGCATCGCCTAAGTCCCGATCCCGATCACGATCACGACCGCGCCGAAAGGCGCCTGAACCCTCAAGCCCGCAGGGCTTGTCCCTTTGAACCCTTAAGCCCAACAGGGCATGTCCATAAGTTGCCTTATTGAAATTTCTGAATACATATAGTAAAATATAAATATAGAATCATAATATATTTCAAAAAGGAGGTCCATTATGGATACCAAAGGAAAAGGCTTGCTCTACGAAATGAAAAACGGTTACCCCATCACCATGTCTGAAGAAGAATACAAGGCGAAAGAAAAGGAAATCCGCTCCATCGCCTCTGATCTCTACGTCAATATGGACGTACTGGATCTTGTGGAAAAAGACTACAAACTGAAACTCCTGGTCCTCTCCATGGCCTCCTACTTCGGCTTCGACCGGGCCACCGGCGAAGACCTCCTCCAGGCCGCCCATCTCACCTGCCCGGCAGAACTGAACCCCATGAAATACTTCTTCATGAAAGCCGGCTGGACCCCCTACTACCTGGAATACACCTTCAAAGAAGACCTGGGCACCCACTTCCATGAAGTCATGGATACCTTCTACACCGACGTGGAATTCTACATGGACATGTCCGAACACCTCCAGTACGTCCGTCTCCCCAACGCCCTCCGGGTCATTTGAGGAATGCCTTGGGCTTGAAGGTTCATAAGGTTCAGATGGTTCAAAGAGTTGTGGGCAAGAAGCTCCGATACCAATATCTCTGCCAGTCGCATCCTTATATAATACAGATCCGCTAAACTCATTGCCTCTTTCATTCTTATTTCATTTTCTACATAAGAATATAATAATAAGCATGAAAATCGGCTTTGCCTCTTCCACCGCCAAAGAGCCCCTCAAAAGAGAGGCTCTTTTTTAGTCATCTATGGTATAAGAAGAAATCAAAATCATATTGGTAAAATCCGGCATGAAAACTGTAATAAAACTACCGGATTTACCTGCTCCTATATGCCCCTGCCTGAACCATGGGATAGCAATGGTTCCATCATCAAGACCACGAGCCGGTTTGTGAACACCGATGAATGCCATTCTAAGGGACTGGTCTTTGTACATGAACCTCATGGGCCGCAGTTCCCCGTTTTTAATAATAAAGAAACGATAATCCACAAAGCTGAAAGACATCTGCTTCGTTGTCACCAGCATATCCGGCTGTCCATCTTCTCCCTGGATCACATAAACTCCACCAATATAGGTTGGCGCTGTCACATTAATGAAATCAGGGCGAGTCACATCCATTTTCTTTCCAAAAAGCTGGACATACTGGATTTCTGCTGACCTGTTTCCCGGAGCAGACAGATAGGCATTATAAGGATATGCTTTATAAACCTGATCAGTATCTCTTCCATAAAGCCAGGTAAAATGTTTTGCTCCTACAAACATTTCATTGTCTCCAATTATGTATACACTATAGATTTTGCCATTTTCATCATGCATCACAAAGGACTTCCGGCCCATTTCCATAGCCATTGTATCAGGCATTACCGCCTGGGCTGCATGAACTTCATGGCCTGCAGGGAGGAAAAACAGGGCCAAAATGATGGCGTAAAACACTTTCCATAGCTTCATAATATCTACTCCTTTGCACTTATCACCGGATTATACAAGTTTCTTGTTCGGAAATGACAGATATTTGAATGCTCCGGAAATATTAAGCGTCATTTCCCCAAAGGAGAAGCGGGCCGTGAAATTTCCGGTTTCATAATCTACCGATTCCACATACGCCCTGCCCAGACGTTTGTGCTGTATCCACTGTCCATCTATCAGCGCCAAAGCCCTTTGATCACGCATGCGAAGCTGTACCAGGGTCTCGTTATCAAGGACCTTCCGCAAAGGAGCTTTCGATGATAAATTTTCCCTTCGGTCGAAAGCTCTGTCTCTTCTGCCTCTGCCTTTTACCCTCTTTAATTTCTTATCTACATTCTTCTTGATTACGCCTTTCTTTCCACTCCCCTGCTTCTTTTTCTTCTTCTTTTTCCGCCGATGTGCATTCACATAATCCCAGTAGGAATCATAGCCTCTTTCCTTCCATGTTGGATGCCAGATATGATAACCGCGGCCAAACTGTGCCATATGCTCCCCCTCTTTCCATGACGAATATATTTGTTATTTTTATTATACAATATGGCTATGCCAGAATCTGTCACTCACAAATATCTTTTAAATAAAGAGACAAAAATACCGGACCGCAGGTTTTGCAGTCCGGTATTTTCAGAAATAAACCGGCATCAGTCACCTTTTACAAGCAGCTCATTGTCAAAGGCATAGGGAACAACATATTCGACGACGGTCTGACCATAAGCAACTTTGATAAGATGTTTCGTCATGTCCTGAGCAACGACGATGCCAATGCCATAGTCCTGACTTTCGACTTTCATGCCGGTATGAAGGTCTTTCAGCGTCAATCTGCTGCCCTTTGGCTTTTCTACATATTTCGGAAGCACAGAAGATTCCCCTTCCGGTTCCTCTGTTCCATAACACTGGGGCGTATTATTGACCACATTGGAGAAATCGATATAATCTGATTCCGTTTTGAAATGGATGCCTGTGTGCAGTGCCTCAAAATGTTTTTCCCCACATTCGATTTTAGCGTTTTCAGAAATTCTCCGTTTCGTCTTGTCTACTGTCCCTTTAGTTTCAACGATGAAATAGAGTTTTTCCTGCCCATCATCATCAATGACTGCCGCCCAGTCCGGATTATAGGATCCCAGGGGTGTCATGATTTTAAACCAGTCCGGCAGTTTCACATAGAGTTTCACCGACTCATCCCGTTCAAAGGACCTGGCAAAGCTGCGTTCCACTTCGCTGTCATAAACAATATAATCATAGACAGATTTAGTAGCCCGGCACATATTTTCACCCAGATATCCCTTCAACTCCTCATTCAGGAAAAGTTCCTGGGAATAATAGGCGGTATCTCCGATACGCCTGTACTTGATACCATCCATAATAGCTTCATTCATTACCTGCCTGATACGGTTGGCCGCCTCTTCCATATACTGCTGTGGATTACGGGTAAATTGGGAAAGGGTTCCGCTTTCAGTGAGAATCTTAGCCAGTGTTTTCCTTGTAAGATTTGTCTGGTTCTGGAGGTACATGAGAATATCCGGAAGAGGAAGTGTATCTGTATCCAACAGTTCTTCTTTTTTCCTTTTTTTGATTTCCGCATGAACTCCTGCATCCGTGATTTCTACATCTGATTTCTCGTACATCAGCTGAGGCTTGGTGACGACGAGGTCTTCCAGAGCCTGCGCCGCATGGTCAATGAGGCTGCTGCTGTCAAAATTCACGTGATATACCGTTTTATATTTTATCTTATCCCACAGTTCTTTGAACTCCGGACTCAAAATCCGCTGTTTCCGCGCTCGGGCCTGGGTACGGTTCTTATTCTTATGGACAAAGCCAAAGCCTTTCGCCGTGCGCTTACAGATGTCAAGAATTCTATCCTTTAATGGAAGAAATTCCGGAGGAATGACAAGGGTATCATTCTTTAGCGCTTTTTGCATGATATCCTGGATTTTTCCGTCTTTGTCCAAGTATCCATACTGTTCCATCTGTTCATACAGCTGCTTCGACTTAGCTTCTCCCAGAGGATGCTCTTTCCCGGAATCATCAGCTACGGGAATCCGTGCAAAGATATGGGGTTCCATAACACCAAATTTGATACCTTCATCCACTTCATATTCATGCTGGAGTTTTTCTGCAAACTTATCGTAGCTTTCATTAGCCATAACGGTCAGAATATTCACATTGGGATCCCGTATCCGCTTTCCATCCTGATCCACGCAGAGACGAAGCCCCCGGCCAATTTCCTGCCTTTTCTTGATTTCGCTCTTTGTATCATTCAGTGTACATATCTGGAAAACATTGGGGTTATCCCAACCTTCCTTTAATGCGGAATGGGAAAAAATAAAACGTACTGGGCAGTCAAAGGAAAGAAGTCTCTCCTTATCTTTCATAATCAGGGTATAGGCACTGTCATCTGCCTTTGTATTACCGTTGGTGTCCTTCCACAGGGCATCATCAGCCTGTTTTTTACCGCCTTTTCCATCTACCGCAAAATACCCTTCATGCACGCTTTCTACCGGGTCATCCCGGCAGTAGAGATGAGCATATTTAGGCTTGGCAATCAGCGCATTGTACTCTTCTTCAAAAATCTGTCCGTAGCGGCCATTTTTTCCTTTTTGAGAAGAGCGGTAATTACTGACTCGGTCAAGGAAGAAAAGGGACAACACCTTGATTTTCATATTCTGCTTCGCAAATTCCAGTTCCTTATCGAGATGTTCTTCGATGGTCTTACGAATCATCTTGCGCTTGAATTCGATATCCTCACCATCACCGATAGGCTTATCTATGCGGAGCACCGTATCTTTATTGGTAAAACTGACATACTCTTCCCCTTCGCCGCAGTAAATGTCATCGATCTGGTAACCGTCGTACACATCACGGCCGCCGGATTTCTCATAGAAATCATCTCCCGGCCTTACGGTGACTATTTTTCGCTTCACCGCACCTTTTTTATCCTGCCAGTCTATTTCCACACGGGCCTTGATTTCTTTCTTATTAGAAACGCTCTTTAGACAGAAATAAGCCTCATTATGATTTTCCAGAGACACAAAGTCGGCCACTTCGATCTGCTTCACCAGTCCCTTACGGAAGCTGTCCACCGCATCCAGTTTATAAATCAGGTCATGATGTTCGCGGTGCGTGGCAGAATAGCGGAATACACACAGAGGATGAAGCCTTGCAATGGCTTTATGGGATTTTTCCGTACTGTCTGCTGACTGGGGTTCGTCGATAATAACGATGGGATTCGTGCCTGCCAGTACATCAATAGGTCTGGCACCGCCAAATCCTTTTTCATCCAGTACCCGGTTGATGATATTAGCCTTGCCCTGGGAACCGTCCTCTTCCACATCCTTCCGGAAAGCATCGATGTTCATGAGCATAATATTCAGATTATTGTCCCGTGCATACCCAAGGATATCCGCTACCCTGTCACCGCTGTACACAAAATAATTATAGGGCAGTCCGTTATAAAGACGATTGAAATGAAGCCGGGTGATTTCCATAGTCTTCAATACGCCCTCTTTGATTGCCAGACTGGGGACCACGATGACAAATTTATTGAAACCATACCGGCGGCTCAGTTCCAGGGCTGTCCTAAGATATACATAGGTTTTCCCTGTGCCCGTTTCCATCTCAATATCAAAATCGTACCGGCCGTCAACCATGGTTTCCGTCTGGCGGATGCCGTTCCGAAGCTGCACCTTCCTCAGATTCTTCAAAATCTGGTCGGAAGAGATCAAAAGGCGGTTTCCATAGCCCATGTCCTCCATAAAATCGGAAGACCCTTCCCCATTATTCGAGGACGCGGAAATAGTAAAATTGGACTCTGCCTGGGGCTGCCCTTCAAACAAATCCACTGCAGCTGCAATGGCCTCCTCCTGGTAAGGAAGGTTGGACTCAAAATGTAAGCGTAAACTCATCTCTCGCGCCCTCCTTAAATGGTCAGGAAATCCACGGGATCCAGCCCCTCACATTTGAGCATTTCCCTTACATTGGTTTTGTCCGCATCCCTGTCAAAAGCATTATCCCGGAAAACTACTTTCCATGTTTCCGGTGACAGCTCCTGGTGAAGTGCAGTCAGCACTTTCGCCACATCTTCATTAACATGGTCATCCAGACAGATGAAAAGGGCGCCCATGCCGATGCTGTAAACGGTATGTCCATCCCTCTCCAGCTTCTCCACCGGGCAGGAAAGGTCAATGCCCGTTTTCAACATGATTTCATAGACCACATCCTCTTCCGTTCGTCCTTCTACAAAATTGTCCACATAGTCCCAAAGAGACTGTGCCAGGTCCTTTTTATCCGGGTTCCAGCGCTTGATATTGGAACTGTCCAGCCGGAAAACCTTGAAGCCCGTATCCGGTGCTTCCTGATTTTTTTCTTCTGCTTCCTTTTCAATAAGAGCTCCGGCACGACGAATACGTTCTTCGCCAATATCACATATGGTCTGGAAGCCATTTTCTCTAGCTGAAGAATTTTTAGGTGTTTCCGCAGGGATTTGCACCAAAATAAATTTTTTATGTCCATTATCTTTTATATTTTCCATAAAAACGGCATGCGCCGTCGTTCCTGATCCGGAAAAGAAATCAAGAATCGTATCATCAAGACCCGCATTAGACAAATAAATGAGCTTTTGAAGGAGGCTGGTCGGTTTCGGTTTATCAAACATGACCGTTCCGTTAAAAAGCTTCATGACTTCCGCAGTCCCATTTCTGGTGGTGCCGACCCTATCTGAGCTAAACCATGAAGTATCAACAGACCCCAATTCACACTTTTCCGCATAGAAAGATTTAAGTTGTGGCCTGCCTTTACCGTCTTGCCCCCAAACAATTCTATGATCAGCCAGATATTTTTTAAAGGAACGCTCCTCCGTTCTCCAATGTCTACCCTTAGGCGGCCAGAATTCCTCGCCGGTATTTGGATTTTTTATGGCATAGGTCAGGTTCTCCCTGACATTAGGTGCATCAAACGGATCAGCTTTCCATAGTCCCCTCGGATCATTATCTGGATTAGAAAAATTACTTACATCCAGAGGCAAAGGTCTCACCACAAAATCATCTTTTTTATGCCATTCTGTAAAATTGCTTGCTTTTAATCGGCGATTCTGTTGCCTGCGTTTTCGTGCATAGGCACAGATATATTCATGGTTAACGCTGAAATCTGTATCATTTTGTACAGAAGCTCTAGACTGCCAGGGAATTTCTGCAACTAAATTTTCTTCTCCGAAAATCTCATTGCAAATCTGTTTTAAGTTATCAATTTCATTATCATCTATAGAGATAAAAATAACGCCGTCATCAGTAAGCAGATTTCTGGCCAAGCGAAGGCGGGGGTACATCATATTGAGCCAGTTGGTATGATATCTGCCACTAGATTCCGTATTAGCTGAAAGGGCCTTGCCCTCTGCATCCACCTGTCCGGTAACCTGTTTATAGTTCTCAATATTATCTTTAAAATCATCCTTATAAACGAAGTCATGGCCGGTGTTGTAAGGTGGATCGATGTAAATCATTTTTATGGCCCGATGATAGCTTCTCTGGAGTATTTTCAATACTTCCAGATTATCCCCTTCTATATACAAGTTTTTTGTAGCGTCCCAGTTTTTACTTTTCTCAGGGCAGGGGCGAAGGGTGCCCATAGACGGAGTCTGGGAAATATGAAGGGCTTTTCCCTTTCCATTCCAGGTAAACTGGTACTTTTCCCTGGCATCATCTACGTACCCCCCCCAGAATTTGTCGGAGTATATCAAAATTTATTTTCCCTTCTTCAAAGGCTTCCGGAAAATCCTGTTTCATCTTTTTCAGATTTTCTTCCAAAATATCTAATGATGTTCCTTTCAATTCTGCCATGATTATTCTCCTTCTTTCATCTGCTGTAATTGGGCTTTCAGTTTTTGTTTCAGTTTTTGTATTTCCACATTCAGGGTTACCCGCCGGGCAAAGCGGTCTTCTTTTTTCAGCTGTACTCTTTTTCTATCGATTTCTTTTTCCAGTTCTTCCATGGAGTAGAGAAACTTTCTTGCTTCTGTCCCGTCAGTCACATGGATCATGCCCTTTTGGGCCGCCAGGTACTTTGAGAAAGTATCCAACAGTTCCGTATAGAAATCGTAGAGATTCGTAAATCGGACTTCCGAAATAGCAAAGGGCGCCTGATTTTCATCCATCCATTCTGAATGGACCATATTTTCCAATACCATCTGGGAAGGATTAGAAGGATTCACGTGCTCACCTGTCATCCACAGCTGCCATTTTTCTCCATAAAGGAAGAAAAGCATCATGGGGTAAGGAATGGCATGCATGATGACTTCCGCCAGTCTGGAAGGAATCTTTTCCCCTTTCACTGTTACCAATAGAACCACCACGGACGAATAGTCCCGGATTTTGTCCTTGTAAACAGGTATGTTAATCGTATCCGGTTGGAAGGCCGCATAAAGGCGAATGGTTGAAATGAAACTGTCAAAGCTGCGTTTGTCAGCTGCGCTCATCTGCACATTTTTAAAAAACAGTGTTTTGTATACCGGTTTGTCCACTATGCATGTCCCCGGTATTTTCATATTGTCTAGAAATTCCATCACACAGCCTCCAAAATAAGGAATGCTTCCAGAGTAAATCCGGTGGATCCTCTAATGCCACCGGTTATTTGAAGGCCGCCTCGGGAGAAAAGGCTGGCCATCCCTTCCTCTTCTTTAAAACCTGATGCCTGGGAGTAGGCCTGCCTGAGAAGGGAGGCATAGTGATCCATAAGCCTTCCCTCTTTTGTTTCAAGGTTCCATTTTTCTAAAGCTTCGGCATCCGGCTTCACCGCACCATGGCACAATCTTTTCATCAGATCCAGTACTTTTTTGGAATTGGGAACATCCCACTGTACTTTTCCATCATCAGTTACATAAAGAAGAATATAAGGTGTAAAGGGATTCATACCCTTTTCTTTTGCCTTATCCCTTTCATCTTTCAGCAGAAAGATAGCCCCCGGTGTGATTCCTGTATCCGATGCAACACCTATGACCGCATGAAGTCCACAAGGTGCCGCCGGCAGGATTCTTCCATTTTCTCTCATGAATCCGGCCAAGTCCATCCGAAAATCATTGTACGTCAAATCGGTAATGGAAATGTTTCCGGAAATATCTTCCAGATCCAGCACCTGATGTTTCAGCTGTTCCAGCTGGGTCCTGCGGTATTCCAGGTCATGCATTTCTTCGCTGCTGTTTTCTTCAATCACATTTTCTTCTCCTGTAGCAGATACATCAAGGAGAACCATGCGCCCCCGTACTCGCTTTTCCAAACTGATATATTCTTCCAGATTTTCCATAGGCCAGAAATTCACAAGCTGGATGGCCTTATTTCGAGAGCCAATGCGGTCAATACGTCCAAATCGCTGGATAATGCGGACCGGATTCCAATGGATGTCATAATTAATCAGGTAATCGCAGTCCTGGAGATTCTGCCCTTCAGATATACAGTCCGTAGCAATGAGGATATCAATTCTGTCAGTTACGCCGGGCATAGTTGAAGATGCTTCCTTGGAGATAGGTGAGAAAAGGGTCAACAGAGTACTCATATCCGTTCTGCTGGTGAATTTTCCAGACACCTTCATGCTTGTGCGGTTTCTGCCGGAGCCAACAATCACCGCCTGATGAAGTCCAAGACTTTGGGATAGCGGCAGCAGGTTATCATAGAGATAATTGGCTGTATCAGCAAAGGCGGTAAATATGATGATTTTTTTATTTCCCTGATTGATGGGATGAGTCGTTTTCTCCCGGATGATATTTTTAAGTGCTTCCAGTTTTTCATCTCTCTCTGCTGTTACCTGCTCTGCCAATAACAGTATGCTAGCCAGTTTCTTTCTGTCTTCCTGCAGATCTGGTATCCAGCGCAAGGCATCGATATCCTGGAATAGTACTTTCACAGAGCTGCCCCAGGCCAGTGTCTCAAGGGCAGAGTCATCTTCATCGAAATCGCTTATATGAATAGATGGATCAAAGATTCCTTTCTGCTTCTGCATCATACCAAGGGCCATGTCAATTTTATCCATGATACGCCGTACCGTATCTGCAAAGGAGTGGATAGATGACTCCATCCGTTTCAGCATGCCCACTCGAATGAGACCGATAAGCTGCTGCTCCCGGTCCAACTGGGTAAATCTGGATTTCCCCTTATTGACCTTCGTATCATATCTGCTGGCATATTCAGTAAGTTTTGACAGTTTAAGATAAGCCATGGGTGAATAAACGGCCAGGGTGAGTCCTCTGATTTCTGTATTGATATTTTTTATGTCAGGGAATTCTTTCTCCCTATCTATACCGGGATATAGATTGATCGGGGCCAACCGCTTAGGGAATGTTCCTATTTCAGAAGAGTCATAATATTTACTGATATGTTTTCTTGAGCGAGCAATGGTCAGTATGTCCAGCAAGCGGAAGTAGGACGGATTACGGGCAGACATGAGGCTTACGAATGAGTTGGTCGATTTATCTATGTTCTGTGTCTTATTCCACTGGTTAAACACTGTCTGTGCCAGTCGTAATACATTTTCAATACTGCTAATGCCCATGTCTTGGAGGGCTATATCATTTCCTTCTGTAATAAAGGCAATCTGGTTCTTGATATCGTTCATCCTGTTATTAACAGGGGTAGCGGAAAGCATAAGGACCTTCGTTTTTACTCCTGCTTTGATAATATCATTCATGAGCCGCTGATACCTGGTCATATGGCCTTTGGTAGGAACGTTATTTCTGAAATTGTGGGATTCATCAATGACCACAAGATCGTAATTTCCCCAGTTCATGCCTGCCAGATCAATATCTCCAGACATACCGCTGGTTCTGGAAAGGTCAGTATGGTTAAGCACATCATAGTTAAAGCGATCCTGTACCAAAACATTGCGAACATCATTCCGGGTATAAATGGTCCAGTTATCGCGGAGGCGTTTGGGTGCCAGAACAAGGACCCGATTATTTCGAAGTTCATAGTATTTTATCACTGCAAGAGCGGTAAAGGTTTTCCCCAGCCCTACGCTGTCCGCCAGAATGCAGCCATTGTATTTTTCCAGCTTACTGATAATACCCTTGGCCCCATCCTTCTGAAAGCTGTAAAGTTTATTCCAGATGACTGAATTGTAAAAGCCGGTTTGTGCAAATCGGTCATCCATAATGTCGTCCAGATAATCCTTGAAAATTCGATAAAGGGTAATGGCATAAATAAACTGGGGCGGTTGATCTTCATATAGCATCCGCAATGAATCAAGAATCTGTTCCTTGATATCTATCACGCGGCTTTTATCTTCCCAGATCCGGTCAAACATGGAAAGAAACTGTCTCGTGTATGCTTCCCCGTACATGGCCACGTTAGCATCGGTTCTAGCAGAAGAAATGGTTCCTAAGCCGCCAGATGTCATATCGACTGTTCCCTGCACAACGGCAGAACCCTCTCCATTATCCGCCAGCAGCATATGCATGGCTGCTGGATTATCACCCCGGAATCCGCGAATAGAAAGTTTTCTTTTCACCCATTTCGCACATTCCCTGGCTATGTACGACTGCGTAAGACTATCCAACAATTCTTTTTCATCTTTGTCCCCACCAATTAAGTTCCGTCTCAGAGCCTTTGCCTCTGTCATATCTTTCTCAGACATAGCAAAGGAAGAATCTGTCAAAATCATGCGGACTTCAGGAATAGAAGACAGTTCTTTTTTCAGCGCATAAAAAGAATAGATTGTGAAATAAGAGGAAATGATAGAAAGTTTCGTATCTTTTCCCATCCATTTCCTAATCTCATCGACCACTCTTCCGTTGTTTTTATTATCAAGGATCTTGGGAGACTGCATAGCATAGCCTTTCTGCCGTTCCACTGCAATGACTCTGTCCTAAAAACCGGACGAAACTTAAAAATCTAACAATTCTATTGTAGCATGAATTTCTGCCCATCATGCCATTGCCATACATTTTATATTTCATCATGAAATACTTGTATCGCCACCAAATAAAGATTCAATCCTCTTCACTAACTGCTTCAAAACCTTTATATCATTATAGCAAATAGCAATGTCAAAGATTGACATTCTCAAAACATTCCCTAAAAAATCTGAATAGACTAATCTGCATAGCAAAAAGGCACAGTAAACAAATCTGCGCCTTTTTCATGCCACACAAAAAAACAGTAGGCCTATCAGGGGAGTATCCAGGTAAGTCCAACCAATGAATCAGGCATCTGCGCCCTGGCTCTCCCACATAGGTGGGTGCTGCTCGATACTTGGACGGTCGGGGAAAGCATGGGAAGGCCCTTTACTGTGCAGACTAAGGGCCAACTTTTCCCGACTTGCGTATCCCAAGCAGTATACGAACACTAAATGAGGAAAATCCTGCGATTGCTCTTCCTTATTGCTTTTTTGTCTTCTGTTTTGCCTTTTCTACTGTCTATTGCTTCTGTCTGTAACCTGCCGGGTTTGGGAGAAGAGAGGTTTGAAAAAATGGAATTTCCTGACTTCTTCCCTGCCCCCTTCTCTACCGCGGATGTGGAAAAAGGCATTAGGAAAATGGGATGTATCATCTCATGAGGTCTTTTCATTCCTCTGCTGCTAATATCGCAGAAGTCTCACTTCTTTGACCCCTTGGATGGAAATTTTTTTAATTCTATTTTCTTGAACCTATCATCGCCGCTACCACAGAGCTGCCTTTCGGCAGCAGGGCAAAGATATCTGCGCACTATGGAGAATCTGAGCCGAGAAATCCTCCTGCCACCATGCTGCGTGTACCATTAAAGCGTGAGATTTTTCCACTCCGCTCTGCTCCGATCGAAATGACGGTGAGGCGGAATAGAAAATCTTTTGAGGGGAGGTTGTAAAAAGGAGGGGCTTATGCAATATAAATGTATGGAGATGCAAATCAGGAAACTCCATGGAAGGATTCTATTTCCCATCTGTCATGTATATCGCGATGATTCCGGCCGGAATGCAGCTTTGACAGAAAGGAAGCAAAAATCCCTGTATACAGGCTTCTGGTTTTCCTCCCGCTCCCCTGGCGCCGGGGAAGCGAAACGGATTCTGCAGATTCGTAAAAATATGATAACCCATCGCAAAAGCACGGATACCATCCACATACAGCATGAGCCCGCATTCCCGGACGACAAGAGCAGGGTTGACGCAGGATTTTCCTGTGATTTAGCGTTGCCGCCTGATTTCAGGGAAGCACTAATTAATTCACAGAGTCTGCCTTTATAAGAATTTTTATGCACTGCTGCGTCATGGGATTCCTTAAATAGCTCGCTATTTGCGTCATCCCATTCCTTGCATTGCATAAAAATTCAAGAATAAAAACAGACAATGATTTAATTAGCGCTTCCCTAGAGGCCCGCCATACTGACTGGCTCGGATACCATCCGTGTTTTTGTGCTGCCTTTTGACAGCATGGAAAAAAGCAGCCCTTCATGGACTGCTTTTTTTCATTGTAAAAACTCCTGATTGGTCCCATACTTATGCACGGTAGGGCGTCAAGGCATCTGCTTCGATGAATCGGCCAGGGATAGCCGCCTAAGCGGAATGTCTGTGTCGTCAAGGAAGAAAAGATACGCTATATTGCCACCAGGATGTCTAGCAGGTCATGCCTCAGGAGTTTTTATGGAGTTTTCGGCGCGCCGGAGAGGAGAAATTCATGAAGGTTTTAAGTCTCTCCTCCCCGCTTCCATGGATTGTGCACCGCGGGAATTGGAAAGCCCTTTCGCCAGGCCTTTTCGCCTCTCTAGTCATATAGTCGGGGAGACTGGGTAGATGTATCAGTCAGGGATTTGTTGATATGCCCTTGGACACACCTTCGGTGTGAGGGTTGACGGGGCTTCGCCCCGAGGGTTGTGGCCGCCTGATGGCGGCAGGTTGTGTCCCCACAGGGGGCGACAGCCCTAACGGGCTGAGGGTGGTGGTGGCGGCTGCGCCGCAATTTTTAAAGCCAGCGTTACGGGATTTACTTTCGGTGTCATAGGCAAAATAAGCATTACGGTGATGAGCCACCTCCGGTGGCTTTCCCCTCTTTGGTGCCTTACGGCACCACCTTCCCCCGCGGTATCGGTCGGGAGACAAAAGGAAAGCGCCTTTATGGGCAGGCTAGGCGCCTTACTTCGCCCGACTTGCACATCCTATGCAGGATGTGCACAGTGGATAATAAAACTCTGAAGAGCGGCCCGCAAATCAAGTTTTCTTGCCACCGCAAGGGAACGCAAGGACGTTATGTGATTTACCTTCCTGTCTCCAGTAGTAAATGGCGAAGTGCCAAAGTCTCTTTTCTGGGGGCTGCTTCATTCACATGGGCTGCCTATGTCTGTGTTTTCGTGCTGTCCTTTTTATAGTGAAGAAAAAAGCAGCTCCCCATGAAGCTGCTTTTTCACCACAAAGAAACCCGGTGCCTTCCCATCCCCTATGCCCAATGAGTTCGGTGTCTGCATGGTCTACGGCCGCTGCTGCACGAAGTGCGACGGCGCGCGCCATACATGAGTCTCCCGTCATTTCTGCCGAGATAGATGTTAAGTCCTGGATTTCTCTGCTGTTTTTCCAGTTGATACTGAATTTTTACCTTTTTCCGGAAAAGGTGAGGGGGAAAAGGCGGTACCATCTTTTGATGTCCCCTGCCCCGTCCTTTCATTTCTTATGCGCAACTTGGAAATATACGGAGCCGGTTTCCTCAAAACCGCGGGCCTTTCATGTCCCTCTACTATATAAGTAACGGCAGGTCCTCATTTTTGAAAAGAAGAGGAAAATTTTTTTAAATTCTATACTGGAAAAACCTGTGGTATCAGGATTCAAAAGGGTTCAGAGGGTTCAGAAGGTTCAAAAGGTTCAAAAGGTTCATAGGGG
Organism: Dialister succinatiphilus; assembly: GCF_928721695.1. Taxonomy (NCBI): domain Bacteria; kingdom Bacillati; phylum Bacillota; class Negativicutes; order Veillonellales; family Veillonellaceae; genus Dialister; species Dialister succinatiphilus. The sequence continues at coordinate 235,608 of NZ_OV788641.1, forward strand.
AAGGTTGACGGGCCTACGGCCCGAGGGTTGTGGCCGCCTAACGGCGGCGGGTTATATTCGCTTCGCTCAGGGGGCGACAGCGCCTGCGGCGCTGAGGGTGGCGGATTGCCGCAGAGCGGCAATGCTTATAAAGTCAGCGTTACGGAATTGGCTTTATGAGTCATATAGCATGAAAAGCATTCTGCTGACTGGCTCGCTGCGCTCGCCCCCCCTTTGGTGGTTGCGCCACCACCTTTCCCCCGCAAGCGGGGGCACTACAACCCGTGCTAAACTTAGAGTCACTTATGAAAAAATAGCCTCACGGAGCTTTATTCTGCCACCGCTTGCAGGGGAAGTCCCGCGCAGCGGGCAAGGGGGAATGCATTTCCAACGCCCGCCAGGGCGGTTGTATGGTTTTCGCCGCCAAAGGCGGCATAAAAAATGGCGCCCGAAAGGGCGCCGTACCTCGCCAGCGCAGCGATACTATATAACTCCCGAGGGCGAGAGCCCTCAACCCGTCCGGGAGGCGTCAGCCGGTCCCGGACAGAACCCTTGGCGCCCAGGGCCAAAGGCCCGGCGGCGCCATCAACCCTCGCGGCGAAGCCGCGTCAACCTTCGGGAATACCGGCAAGCACCGCCTAAGTCCCAGTCCTGATCCCGACCACGCCACAGGCGCCTGAATCCTCAAGCCCCAAAGGGGCTTGTCCATCCCTCACGCCCGCAAGGGCATCATAAAAGGGCGCCTTCTATAATTTAGAGGCGCCCACCACAACCCTCAGCGGCAAAGCCACTGTCAAACTTAAGAACCCTCGGGGCGATAGCCCCGTCAAACTTTAGAACCCTCAAGCCCGTCAGGGCTTGTCCACATCACTTATCTTCCGGGAATGGAGGCCATCCCATTTCTTTGCCGCCGATAATGTGGGCGTGGAAATGGAAGACGGACTGTCCGGCTTTTTCGCCTGTGTTGATGACGAGGCGGAAACCGCTTTCCTTGAGGCCTGCTTCCAGGGCGATTTTCTTCACTACCAGGAAGAAATCGGCAAAGTTTTTGTTGTATTCTTCATCGAAAGCGAGGATGTTGTCCACGTGTTTCTTCGGAATCACCAGAATGTGCACCGGTGCGCAGGGTTCGATGTCCTTGAAGGCATACCAGTTTTCATCTTCATAAACTTTGGTGCTGGGGATTTCACCGGCAGCGATTTTGCAGAAAATACAATCAGCCATTCTTATTCCTCCTCTGCTAACACGCCTGACAGGCCGTCTTCTGTAATGGTATCGATCCTGACAGGATACATTTTTCCTCTTTCTATATGTGAATCCCTGATGGACACGCGGATGTATTCATCTGAAAGGCCTTCAAAGAATCCATCCTTTATTTCTTCCGCCAGTACGTGGACTACGCGTCCCATGAACTGTTTTCTGTAGTCCAGGGCGATTTCTTTTTCCAGTTCCTGTACCCGGTGCACTCTTTCTTTTTTCACCTCATTGGTCACCTGGTTGGGATAGGATGCCGCCGGCGTGCCGGTGCGGCGGGAGTATGGAAATACGTGGATGCCGGAGAATCGGATTTCTTTCAGTGTTTCCAGGGTTTCCTGGAAATTCTCTTCCGTTTCGCCCGGGAAGCCGACGATCAGGTCGGTGGTCAGGGCAATGCCCGGTACTTTGGCCCGCAGTTCGGAAATGAGTTTCTTGAACTGCGGCAGCCGGTAGTGGCGGTTCATGCCTTTCAGCACGGCGTCGGAGCCGGACTGGATGGGCAGGTGGAGATGGCGGCATACTTTCGGTTCGTTCTGCATGATGGAAATGAGATCTTCTGAAAGTTCCACGGATTCCACCGATCCCAGACGGATGCGGAGAAGGTTTGGAATCTTCACCAGCTCTGCCACCAGGGTGGCAAGGGAGGTGCCGTCGTGGAGGTCTTTGCCATAGTTTCCAAGGTGAATGCCTGTCAGCACCACTTCCCGATAGCCCTGGGCAGCCAGTTTCCTGATTTCATCCACCGCATCTTTCTGGAGACGGGATTTCAGCTTTCCCCGGGCGTAGGGGATAATGCAGAAGGTACAGTAATTGTCGCAGCCTTCCTGGACCTTCACAAAGGCCCGGGTCCTGACTTCACCGGACACGTCGACGGACATGTTTTCAAAGTGATCCACTTTCATAATGTCCACGGTCTCATTGAGCGGCTTCCTGTCGGTGCGGCCCATGGCTTCTTCCACATAGTCCACAATGTGGGAGCGGTTCTGGACGCCTACAATCACGTCCACGTCCCCCATCTTTTCAAATACCTCCGGCGCCAGCTGGGCATAGCAGCCGGCTACGGCGATAATGGCGGAGGGATGGGCCCGGCGGATACGGCGCACCATCTGCCGCGATTTCCTGTCACCGATGCTGGTGACAGAGCAGGTGTTGACTACATACACATCGGCATCTTCGTCTTCCCCTGCCTGGGTGTACCCGTTCCTGATAAAGAGGGTACGCATGGCGTCACTGTCGTACTGGTTGACCTTGCAGCCAAGAGTCAGAAAGGACACCTTTTTTCCTGAGTTCAAATTATTATTTTCCATGAGTTCATTATAACACGGGGGAAAGAAAAGAAGAAAGGGTGCATTGGGTTCAGAAGGGAAGGTCCTTAAGATGGACCGGCCTGCGGCCGGAGGGTTCGTAAGTTTGACGGCCCTTCGGGCCGAGGGTTGTGGTATCGCCCTTACGGGCGATGAGTATTATAATGCCGCCTTTCGGCGGTCACGTCCACATCGAATATCATAATCATTCTTACCCTCGTCCACCCCTTCACCACTTCGTGGCCCTCTTCCCCTAAAGGGGACGCAAGAGGCGTTACGGGATTTACTTTCAGTGTCATACGTCATGAAAAGCATTACGGTAATCAGCCACCTCCGGTAGCTTTCCCCCCTTTGGTACCTTACGGCACCACCTTCCCCCCCCGCGGTATCGGTCGGGCGACAAAAGGAAAGCGCCTTTATGGGCAGGCTAGGCGTCTTACTTCGCCCGACTTGCACATCCTATGCAGGATGTGCACAGTGGACAATAAAGCTCCGCAAAGCAATTCCTTCACTCAACGCATAGCGAAGAATAAAGTCCCCCCGCCGGGGGGAAGGTGGTGGCGCCAGCCACCAAAAGGGGTGCATTTCCCTCGCCCGCAGGGCGGATGTAAAGGTTTTATCATAAGAGGGTGCCTTCTATAATTTAGAGGCGCCCCACCACAACCCTCAGCGGCAAAGCCGCTGTCAAACTTAAGAACCCTCGGAGCGATAGCCCCGTCAAACTTTAGAACCCTCAAGCCCGTCAGGGCTTGTCCATAAGGGGCTTGTCCCAATAGTGAAGTTCATGAAGTTTAATAGTGAAGTCATAGTGAAGTTGATAGTGAAGTTAGTATGAAGTATAATGGAAGCAGTTCATGATATGCTCTTGAAGGAGGTAGTTCCATGCTGTTAGAGGAGCTGATACCTGATGCCGGTTTAGAAGATTACAAGACCGAATACAAACGTCAACTTAACCGGGATGATATTTTGAGCTGGCTGAAAACAGCAGCCGGGTTTGCCAATGCTGATGGTGGAGACCTGTATGTGGGAGTGGATGATGAAACTCATACCTTACTTGGCTTTGACCGTCACGGTGCCGATAAAGAGCGAAATTATTTCAACAGTCAGGTGAATGAACATTTAGTACCCCGTCCTGATATTCGTATAGAATTTCTGCGGTATAACATCAGGAACCAGGAGCGTTTTATCCTGCATATTATAGTGAAAAGTTCCGCTGTCAAGCCAGTTATCTTGAAATACAAAAACGTACCGGCCATTTATATGCGCCGGGATGGCTTTACTAACGGTGCCACCTATGAAGAAATTATAGAAATGAGTATCAAAAGCCAGCACGCCGAGTTTGATACTCTTCCTTCAGACCGCCTGTACCAACGGGAAGATTTTACCGGCCTCTTGTCTTTTTTCAAAGAGCATAACAATGGCAGAGAGTATACAGACAAGGCGCTGCAGTCTATCGGCTTTTTCAATGAAAAGGGCATATTGGCCAATGGCTCAGTACTGTTTGCCGATGATTACGGAGGCAGTAAAACAGACATGACCTGCTCTGTCTTTTCCGGTTTCAACAGAGGAAGCGAACGTATTGTCACGGTCAACAGGTTTCATGGAAATTTGATTCAGGGTATATCATATGCCTGCGACTTTGTTTCCCAGCGGATGAATCACTCTATTATCAAAACAGATACGGGGCGTATAAATCTGGATGCCTATCCTGCCCGTGCTGTTTTTGAAGGGGTCGTCAATGCGGTGGCTCACCGCGATTATTTCCTGGATGGCACGCAGATTCAAATCGATATGTTCCGTGACCGTCTGGAAATCTCTTCGCCTGGCAGCTTTTACCGTGGAGCCCCATTTGAAAAGACCTACAATCTGTCCTCCATTATTTCCAAAAGAAGAAATGAACTGATTTGTTCCGTACTGGTGGCTTGTAATGTAATGGAGGCCGCTGGAACGGGCTTTGACAAGATTACGGAAGACTATGCAGGAGCAGATGCTAACCATAAGCCTTATATCTTTTCAGCTTCAGATCATTTTACCCTGGTTCTGCCGGACTTAACCTACGATAAGGGTGTTCTCCCCTCGGATAGTGAAAGACTTGAGTTCGTTCCTCCCCGCAGCGGGACAAAGTATGATGCATCCATTCTCATGTATTGTTTCGGTCAGGCCAGAAAAGTGACTGACATTGCAGAACATCTCGGTCTGAGCCCTTCTTCTTATTTCCGTAAAAATATTTTGAACCATTTGATAGAGCAAAAATATCTATTAGAAAGTAAAAAGGGACGTTCCAGATATTATCAGACGAATCCCAATTCTGTCCGTTTGAAATAATGCCGCAAATCCAAATGCCTGCCATGAGAATATGGCAGGCATTTTTGATTGCAGCTGCTCCGCCTTTAGACACACCTTCGGTGTGAGGGTTCTTAAGATGGACCGGCCCTTTGGACCGGAGGGTTCTTAAGTTTGACGGCCTTTCAGGCCGAGGGTTGTGGTGGCGGCTTCGCCGCAATTTTTAAAGTCAGCGTTACGGGATTTGCTTTCTGGGTCAGATGGCATGATAAGCATTACGATGATGAGCCACCTTCGGTGGCTTTTCCCCCCTTTGGTGCCTTACGGCACCACCTTCCCCCCGCGGTATCGGTCGGGCGACAAAAGGAAAGCGCCTTTATGGGCAGGCTAGGCGCCTTTCTTCGCCCGACTTGCACATCCTATGCAGGATGTGCACAGTGGACAATAAAGCTCCGCAAAGCAATCCCTTCACTCAACGCATAGCGAAGAATAAAGTCCCCCCGCCGGGGGGAAGGTGGTGGCGCCAGCCACCAAAAGGGGTGCATTTCCTCGCCCGCAGGGCGGTTGTATGGTTTTCCTCGGGCGAAACCCGGTTGTCCGGTTTTCGCCGCCAAAGGCGGCATTTATACTGGCGCCCCCAAGGGCGCCGTACCTCGCCAGCGCAGCGATACTATATAACTCCCGAGGGCGGGAGCCCTCAACCCGCCTGTAAGGCGAAGACGATCACAGGCAGAGCCCTGGCAGCCCAGGGCCAAAGGCCCGGCGGCTGGCTCAACCCTCACGCCCGTAAGGGCGTGTCAACCTACGGGAATACCGGAAAGCACCGCCCAGGTCCCGATCCCGACCGCGCCGAAGGCGCCTGAACCCTCAAGCCCGTCAGGGCTTTAAAACGCCAAAAAGCGGCGCTTTCGCGCCGCCTGATTTCTATTTCCTTATGCCTTCATCACTGTGCCGTCGGCCAGTTTGATGGTATGTCCGTTATAGTTGATGGTGCCCAGGTTGGAAACCGTGGTAACTTCGCTGTCTTCAGTGAGGTCCCAGGTGGAGCCTGCTGCAATGAAGATGTCCGCATTGGTGTGGTAGGCATCGCCGTTCTGGGCGTTGGGAACGATGTGGATGGCGCCGGTCCATACGGAGCCATCGGTGATGTTCATGTTTACGTCAGAAATGGAGTCTACCAGAATATTGCCGGTGAGGTTCTGTTTCACCAGTACGATCTGCACGTGGCCGCCGTTGCTGCCGGCTTCTCCCCAACCGAAGGAGCCGTCGTTGCCGGTGACGGTGAATACGGGAAGGGTTCCATCCTGCTGGATGGTGGTATTTTCCAGGGTCACTCTGCCATGGGTGCTGGTGATGTAGAACATGCCGCCTTTATGGGAAATAAGGGTGGAGTCTTTGGCGTTGAACTGCTGGGTGCCCATGGTGCCGATGGCTGATTCATCGGAATAGAGAACGATGTTGTAGGGCACGGAGTTGGTTTCATTGCCTTCCAGGGTGGAATTTTCCAGAGAGAGGGTATTGTTGTTCTTCACCACAGCTGCCTTGGTGGCCTGGGCGTTCACGGTGCTGCCGGTCAAAGTGACATCGCCGCTGCTGTATACGCCGTGGGATTCCTGTCCGGTGGTGGTGAAATGGCTGTTTTCAGCCAGGATGATGCCGCCGTTTTTGGAAACTTTGATGGCCGGGGAGCCGTAGCCTGTGGTGGAGGCCGTAGTGCCAGCCAGTTTCATCATGGCTTTTTCAGCCGCTTCTGCAGCAGGCGCGAAGTTTCCTGTGGTATCTACGGTGGAATCGGTGAGATTGATGTAGGTCCCCTTGCTGTAGCCATAGGCTGCGGTGGCTCCGTTTCCGGTGGTGGAAATCTTTGTATCGGAGAAAGCGCCGTGGCCGCCGTGGGTCACCAGGAGGGCGGCGTTTTTGCCGTAGAGGTCGGAATTGGTGACGTCGTCCACGTCGCCGGATTTGGTGATGGTGTCTCCTTTGGCGCTGATGTAGGCCATGGATACGCGGAGGGCGTTTTCATCAGCCTTGGTGGAGGTGTAGGTCATGCCGTCATAGGTGCCGTCGCTGTCGATTTCGTTGGCTGTATCCCCCTGGTCGGCGGTGTACTTGGCTGCCGGCGCCGGTTCGGGCTCAGGCTCCGGTTCCGGCTCCGGCTCAGGTTCCGGTTCCGGAAGAGGCTCCGGCTCAGGAGCAGGTTCTACTACCGGCTTCGGCGCTTCCGGGGAAAGGTTCTTGAAAGTGCCCGATTCCACCGATTTTTCTACATCCGGAAGGGTGAGAGACAGACCTTTCAGCAGTGCGTCGGTGTAATTCACCTCCGGCGCTTTGGCAGCTGTGTCCCCCGTCTGGGCAGCCGTATCGGCTTCCTTCAGTGCATTCACCACCGGTGTAGATGGTTCTTCTGCCCATACAGAGGGAGCTCCAGCGCCGGCCATAGCCAGAACGCAGAGAAGAGCAGCGATTTTACTATGTTTCATATATGTCCTCTTTTCTAAATAAAGGTCCCATAAACCTATGCTATCATAATCCAATGTTTTTATTGTACATCAAATACCAGTGGTTGTCATGTGATTTTTGCGGGGGGGGGGACAAGCGAGGGCGAGAAAGTTCATAGAGTTCAGAAGGTTCAAATGGGAAAGGTTCTTAGGATTGACCGGCCTGCGGCCGGAGGGTTCTTAAGTTTGACGGCCCTTCGGGCCGAGGGTTGTGGTGGCGGCTTCGACGCAGATTATAAAAAGGGGCGCGGCTAGCGCCGCGGGTTGTGTAGAAGGGTTGCGTCGCTTCGCTCAGGGGGCGACAGCGCCTGCGGCGCTGAGGGTTGTGGTATCGCCCTCTCGGGCGATAAGTATTATAATGCCGCCTTTCGGCGGTCACGTCCACATCGAGTATCATAATCATTCTTACCCTCGTACACACCGACTTCGCTGGATGGCGTCTCACTGGATTCGCGGGTCGCGGGGCTCCCCTATGAATCCAGTTCGCTTGCACACCCTTCGCCACTTCGTGGCCTCTTCCCCTAAAGGGGACGCAAGAACGTTACGGGATTTACCTTTCTGTATCATATGGCATGAAAAGCATTACGTCGATCAGCCACCTCCGGTGGCTTTCCCCCCTTTGGTGCCTTACGGCACCACCTTTCCCCCGCGGTATCGGTCGGGCGACAAAAGGAAAGCGCCTTTATGGGCAGGCTAGGCGCCTTTCTTCGCCCGACTTGCACATCCTATGCAGGATGTGCACAGTGAACAATAAAGCTCCGCAAAGCAATCCCTTCACTCAACGCATAGCGAAGAATAAAGTCCCCCCGCCGGGGGGAAGGTGGTGGCGCCAGCCACCAAAAGGGGTGCATTTCCTCGCCCGCAGGACGGTTGTATGGTTTTATACAAACTGGCGCCTTCTATAAATTTAGAGGCGCCCTCCACAACCCTCAGCGGCATAGCCGCTGTCAAACTTAAGAACCCTCGGGGCCACAGCCCCGTCAAACTTTAGAACCCTCAAGCCCGTCAGGGCTTGTCCCTATGGCGCCCTACAACAACCCTCGCCCCTAAAGGGGAAACGACTCACTATGATTTGTGCGTCGCTTTGCTCCTTCAAATCATGTTCGCTGTGCACGCCAAAGGCGCGTCAAACTTAAGCCCCTTAAAAACCTTCGGCCCAGCGGGCCGTCAACCCTCAAGCCCGACAGGGCTTGTCCATGGCTTGTCCATGGCGGCCTTTTCTTATTTGTGTTAAAATAGGAACGGTAAAATTCGTTGATGTATATATTATTGAGGGAGGCCATTATGCAGATTCATATTATCGATCATCCGCTGATTCAGCACAAGCTCACCATTATGCGTTCCAAGAGCACCAGTTCCGGCGAGTTCCGCCGTCTTTTGAAGGAAATCACCCTTCTTATGGGCTATGAACTCACCAGGGATCTGCCGCTGGAAGATGTTGAAATCGAAACGCCCCTGGAAAAGGCTCATGGCAAAAGGGTGGCCGGCAAGAAGGTGGGCATTGTCCCCATTCTCCGCGCCGGTTTCGGCATGGTGGACGGGCTTCTGGACCTTATGCCTTCTGCTCGTGTCGGTGTCATTGGTCTGTACCGGGATCCGAAAACTGCAAAGCCTGTGGAATATTACTGCAAACTGCCGGATGTGGAGAACCGTGATTTCATTTTGGTAGACCCCATGCTGGCTACCGGCGGAAGCGCTGTGGCTGCCATCGATATGATGAAGTCCCGGGGCGTGAAGAATATCAAGTTCATGTGCCTGGTAGCTGCTCCGGAAGGGGTGGAAGTAGTGAATGAAGCCCATCCGGATGTGCCCATTTTCACAGCTTCCCTGGATCGCCAGCTGAATGACCACAAGTACATTCTCCCCGGTCTGGGAGATGCAGGGGACCGCATTTTCGGAACGAAGTAAAATCTATATCATGAGAAAGCCCGGCGTGCCGGGCTTTTTTCACCCCTGTTTTTGCAGAAGGAGGGATATGTATGCCTTTTTTCATTTCGCGGGACGATATTACCACCCTGAAAACCGACGCCATCGTGAATTCAGGAAATCGGGAGCTCCGAATGGGCGGCGGGGTGTGCGGCGCCATTTTCAAGGCGGCCGGCGCTGAGGAGATGGAAAGGGCCCTTCAAGGCCTGGGCCCCATCAGCATCGGCGATGCGGTGGCAACGCCGGGATTTGCCCTGCCTGCCCGGTATGTCATCCACACGGCTGGCCCCATTTACCACGGGAGGAAAGAGGAGCGGGATCTTCTGGCATCCTGTTATCGAAACAGTCTCCTACTGGCGGAAAAAATGCACCTTTCATCCGTCGCTTTCCCTCTGATTTCCTCCGGCATTTACGGCTATCCCGTGGAGGAAGCGGAGCAGGTGGCATTGGATGCCATCCTCAGCTTTTTGGAAACCCACGACATGACGGTATACCTGATTATCCTGAAGGAAAGGGCTCGAAAGGCCATGGTCTACAGCAGGCTGTCCTATTTCCTGCAATCCCATGAGGATATGGAGCCGGCATTCGGAATTTCTATCCCTTCCAAAGCGCCGGCCGTTGAACGGGACTCCCTATGCTTTGACGTCCTTGCAGATGAAGCACCGTCACAGAGGACTCGCCGCCGGAAAAAAGGGCCCCGCAAAGCACCGGTCCATGACCTATCCCTCCCTGCGTCCGGTCCCATTCCCGATGAATTTCTTCGCACCGAAGAGTCTTTTTCCCATGCCCTTCTCCGCATGATTGATGAAAAGGGGCTCACGGATCCTGAGGTCTACAAGGGCGCCAATCTGGACAGAAGGCTTTTCTCTAAAATCAGGTCGAATGAAAACTACAAGCCCCGGAAGAATACCATCCTTGCCCTGGCTGTTTCCATGGACCTTTCGGTGGAGGAAACGGAAAATCTTCTGAAAAAGGCGGGCTACACCCTGTCAAGAAGCCTCACAGGAGACCTCATCGTCCTTTTCTACCTGCAGCGGGGAAAACCGGATATTTATGAAATCAACGAGGCTCTTTTCCACTTCCACCAGCCCCAGCTGGGAAGTGCGTTATAACAAAAAGACTGTGAAAAGATGATTCCCATTTTTTCACAGTCTTTTTGTTATGAAATTTCCTATACGGCATGAAGCAGTGGCGTTTCAACGCGGCAGGAAACTATCCGGCAGGAGATTTCTCGACTCCCTTTCACTGACTCCATGAAGCATATGCGTCAATTCGCCGCTGACCTCCGCTCGAAATGACAGGGAGCGGGAAAGCACTGTGCGTCATAAGCTGCCAGGGACGAATGACGCACGTACTCTCCCTGCTTCATTGTTATTTCGACCGCAGCGAAGTGAGTGGAGAAATCTCACTCCCGAGTGGAACAACCCCCATTGTGGCAGGAGATTTCTCGACTCAGAGTTTCAATAGAGCTCATTTGCCTTTCCCCTCATCACGACATACAGCCCCGCTCGAAATGACAGGGAGCGGGAAAACATTGTCTGTCATAGCAGCAGAAAACCCTTTCCAACAGCTTATTTCATTCCTTTCCGTATGGCTTCCAGGCACTCATCCACAATGACCATGTTTTTGGCAATGCCCGCCGGGGTGCGCTGGAAGGCGTAGGCACGGTCTTCGTCGATGCCCATGCGGTCTGCCGTTTCTTTCACGTCAATGTCGGCGCCGGAGAAGATGAAGGTCCAGCCCATTTCCTTTCCTTTGCTGATGAGCCTGTGGATATCATTCCAGCTGAAGCGGGTGCTTGCGTTTTCACAGCCGTCGGTGGTAATGAAGAAAACCACATGGTCCGGGCGGGCGTCCTTCGGTTTGTGGGAAAGGAGCTTTTCCATTCTCCGGATACTGAGCCCCACGGCATCCAGCATGGCGGTGCATCCGCCTGCCACATAGTCCTTTTCTGTCATCGGCGGCACGTGGCTGATATCCTCTCGGTCGTAGACCATATCCATGGTCTGGTTAAAAAGAACGACGGTCAGATAACAGGTGCCAGGCAGCTTCTTCTGCTTTTCTATCATGCCGTTGAAACTGCCGATGGTGTCCGATTCAAATCCCGACATGGAGCCGCTCCTGTCAATAATGCATACCAGTTCTGTCATTTCCTGCTTCATAGTTCTCAGTCCTTTCTGAAATATTGGTATCTCTGTACGTATGATAGCAGAAAAAAAGGCACCGATGGTCGCCCGGGAAGCGACATTTACCGGTGCCTTGAAAGATGATGGGATTCCTGTCCGACTCGACTCCCCTCGAAATGACGGTAAGGCGTCTGACCTTCTGACCGTCTGATTGTCTGACATCCCCGCCTATTTCTTCAATACCGTCAGTGTATGGCCATTGGTCACGATTTTTCCTTCGCTGCGAAGGGTATGGACCGTGGAGTCGGCGGTCATGTTCCAGGTGGCTCCTTTTTCGATGGTCAGGTCTGCGCCTGCGTCTTTGTCATGTCCCTGGTCATTTGTCTCCTGAAGCAGGGCGCCGTCCCAGCGGGAGTTTTTGCCGAGGGTCATGGAAAGGTGGGAAATGGAATCCACCAGGATATTTCCTTCCATCTGCTGGTTTTGGACGGTGAAACGGGCTCTGCCCCCATTGGCGCCAGCCTTTCCCCAGCCCCGGGAGCCGCTGTTTCCGGAGATCCGAAGGAGAACGCCATCGGGGTCTTCGTTTTGGATTTTTACGTTATCCAGCTGGATGGTGCAGTCCGTATTGGTGACGTAGAAAACATCTCCTTTATGGGACAGGAGGCTGCCCCCTTCCATGGAGAAGGCGGAGGTGCCTTCTTCCGCATCGCCGCTCATGGACTGGTAAATCATGACGGTGTGCACATTTTCTTCCTTAATGGTTTCCCCTCCCATCACCCGGGTATCTGCCATATTCCCTTCCATGCGGCAGTTTTTGAGGGCAATGCTGTTTTTCCCTTCAATCACGGCCCCTTCGGAGCGGGAAGCGGAAAGGTCGGCCCCCTCTATCGAAATACGGGCAGTGGAGTAAACGGCCGGCGAGCCGTATCCTTCGGTGCGGAAGGTGCCTCCTTTCACCAGCACCGTACCGCCGCCCCGGTCAGAGCGGATGGCGGCGGAAGAATTGCCGGCGGTGGAAACGTTGACGTTTTCCGCCTCCATGAGAGCACCGCCGGTGGTCTGCAGGCCGCCGGAATGACTGCCTTCGGTGGTAATGGTCACATTCTTTGCTGAAATCATGGTGCCCTTACCGTAGCTGAAAAGGCCGTTGCCATTGAGAGCGGCGCTGTGGACAGCCGAATCCTCCACTGTCACCCGGGCGCCGCCGGTGGCCAGAAGGGCCGCATTCATGCCGTAAAAATCGCCGTTTTCGGTGCTGGAGGAAGTGCCTTCCTCTTTCATGATTTCCACATTTTTCAATGTCACCAAAGCGCCGGTAATGCGGAGAGCGTTTTCATCATTGCCGGTGGATCCGAAGACCTGATCTTCCAGCACGCCGTTTTCCGTCACATTTCTGGCGGCGCTGCCCTGAGAGACCTGGTCCGGCAAGGACGGGGCCTTTCCTTTTTCTGCGGCCCCGGGGCGGGATGCCGAATCGGATGGAACGGCCACTTTGGTAATGGTAATATCCTCTACCCGATTCTGCAGATTCCAGGTCATGGCATCGGAAAACCGCCGGGGCAGGACATCGCCATTTTTATCGGCGGCCCGGGCCCATCCGTTGGAAAGAAGAAGGGCACAGGCCAGAAGAACTGTCATTTTATATTTCATAGCGCTCACTCCTTATACTGCCTGATTTCCTGTATTATAACATACTGGCTATGGACCCATTTCAGGGATATAATGGTATCACTACGATTCAAAAAGGGAGATGGTTCACATGACCGAATACAAAAAGGGGCTCCTGGCAGCCCTTGCCTGCTACATCCTCTGGGGTGTGCTTCCGCTGTACTGGAAACTGCTGGAAGGCACCGGCGCCTACGAAATCCTGGCGCACCGCATTATCTGGTCTTTCGTCTTCATGGCCCTCCTCCTGGCGGCGCTGGGCATGGGTTCCCTCTTTCGGAACACAGTAAAGGACCTTTGCAGCCATTCCCTCAAAGGAGCCCTCATGGTATCAGCCTCCCTCTTAATCACCGCCAACTGGTGCATTTTCATCTGGGCCGTCACCCATGACCACATCGTGGACTCCAGCTTCGGCTACTATATCAATCCCCTGGTGAGCGTACTCCTCGGGGTCTTCCTCTTCCACGAAAAACTGTCAAAGCTGAAATGGGCCTCCATCGTCATCGCTTTCCTCGGCATAACCGGCATGTCCATAGAACTGGGCCGTCTCCCCCTGATTTCAGTGGGCCTCGCCCTCACCTTCGCCCTCTACGGCGCCGCCAAGAAGAAACTCCATATCAACCCTTTCATCAGCATCACCCTGGAAGCACTTCTGGTGCTGCCCTGGGCCCTGGGATATGCCCTATGGCTCTATGATGCCGGCGAAGGCCACTTCCTTGCGGGCAGCGCCATGACAGACGGGCTCCTCATAGGTGCCGGCATCGTCACCGCCGCACCCCTGGTTCTTTTCTCCACCGGCGCCAACCATCTCCCCTTAAACGTACTGGGCTTCTGCCAGTACCTCTCCCCCAGCCTCTCCCTCCTTCTGGGCATCTTCCTCTACCACGAACCCTTCAGCACCGTGCAGCTTGCAGGATTTGCCACCATATGGACAGCCCTCCTGGTCTTCTCCCTCTCCGATTTCAGAGAACAGAGGAGAAAAGGTTCTTAATAGGGGCTACTCTGTGGCCCGGGGTCATTGGACACACCTTCGGTGTGAGGGTTCTTAAGATGGACCGGCCTGCGGCCGGAGGGTTCTTAAGTTTGACGGCCTTTCAGGCCGAGGGTTGCGGATTGCCGCTCTGCGGCAATGCTTATAAAGTCAGCGTTACGGGATTTACTTTCTGTGTCATATGACATGCTTCCCACCGAGCAAGGTGGTGGCGCCAGCCACCAAAGGGGGACACACCGAAATGGTACCTGAAGTATATGACGCCCTGTTTTTTCCCTCATATCTCTCGTTTCCCCTTGAGGGGAAGTCCCGCGAAGCGGGAAAGGGTGTACGGGGCAGAGCACCGATATGATGCTCCATCGCGGTCCTGACCGCCAATCGGCGGCCCCCTAAGCGAAGGGCAATAAGACATAGAATAAGAGTATCATAATCATTCTTACCCTCGTACATCCCTTCGCCACTTCGTGGCCCTCTTCCCCTAAAGGGGACGCAAGAACGTTACGGATTTACCTTTCTACATCATATGGCAAAATAACCATTCTGCTGAATTATCTGCCTTCGGCAGATACACCCCCTATCCGGCTGCGCCACCAAAGGGGGAATGCATTTCCTCGCCCGCAGGGCGGTTGTATGGTTTTAGCCGCCAAAGGCGGCATAAAAAATGGCGCCCGAAAGGGCGCCGTACCTCGCCAGCGCAGCGATACTATATAACTCCCGAGGGCGGGAGCCCTCAACCCGCCTGTAAGGCGAAGCCGATCACAGGCAGAACCCATGGCGCCCAGGGCCAAAGGCCCGGCGGCGCCATCAACCCTCACGCCCGTAAGGGCGTGTCAACCTTCGGGAATACTGGAAAGCACCGCTCGGGTCCCGGTCCCGGTCCCGATCCCGACCGCGCCGAAGACGCCGTCACCCCTCAAGCCCCAAAGGGGCTTGTCCCATTTCCCTCTTTCTCCTTTTCTATGCTACAATATAGACAGCTTTGAATCATGTTGATAAAAGGAGGTCCTGTGTATGTCTAAGATTCTTGTTGTTTCCGGTCATCCCCGTCTGAATCAGTCTCTGGCCAATAAGACCATTCTGGAAACGCTGAAGGATAAGGGGGCTGATTTCACTCTGCTCCGTCTGGATGAAGAAGGGTTTGCACCCCAGGTGGAGAAGGATCAGGCTCTTTTGAAGGATGCGGATATCATTGTTTTCCAGTTCCCCATTTTCTGGTACTCCTATCCTTCTCTTATGAAGCACTGGGTGGAGGAGGTCTTTGCCCACGGTTTTGCCTATGGCACCGGCGGTACGGCGCTGAAGGGGAAGAAGTTCCAGATTTCCTTTACCACCGGTTCCCCTGCCAGTGCGTATAGGACCGGCGGTCCCAATGGCCATCCCATGGAGGATTTCCTTTATAATTTCCAGCAGATCGCTGCGCTCTGCGGTATGGAGTATGAGGAACCGATTTATACCAATGGCTGTGCTTTCATTCCCGGTGTCAGTCCGGAATCCGTGAAGGAAAGGGTGATTAGGGACTGCAGGGCCCATGGGGAAAAGCTGGCGCAGCGGCTGGAAGAACTGGCAAAATAAAGCGGCCGATTCACTTCATGATGGCATTAAAAAAGAGCTCCTTTTCAGGAGCTCTTTTCTGATGGGCGGATTATTTTGCAATCTTAGCTACAACGCCTGCGCCAACGGTACGGCCGCCTTCGCGGATAGCGAAACGCTGGCCTTCTTCCATAGCGATCGGGGTGATGAGCTTAACTGTCATTTCGACATTATCGCCAGGCATGCACATTTCGGTGCCTTCCGGCAGGGTGATGTCGCCGGTTACGTCGGTGGTTCTGAAGAAGAACTGCGGACGATAGCCGTTGAAGAACGGGGTATGACGGCCGCCTTCATCTTTGGTCAGTACATATACCTGAGCGGTGAATTCGGTATGGGGATGAACGGTGCCCGGTTTAGCAAGTACCTGGCCGCGAACGATGTCCTTACGGTCAATGCCGCGGAGCAGGGTGCCGATGTTGTCGCCTGCCATAGCCTGGTCCAGAGTCTTTCTGAACATTTCTACGCCGGTTACAACGGTTTCGGTCGGTTTTTCCTGGAGGCCGACGATTTCAGCTGCGTCGCCTACTTTAACGGTACCGCGTTCTACTCTGCCAGTAGCAACGGTGCCACGGCCGGTGATGGTGAATACGTCTTCGACAGGCATCAGGAACGGTTTATCGGTATCGCGCTGAGGAGTCGGGATGTAGTCGTCTACAGCCTTCATGAGGTCGCGAATCTTCTGTTCATCTTCTTTGTTGCCATTGAGGGCACCAAGAGCGGAGCCAACGATAATCGGCACTTCATCTCCCGGATAGCCATATTCAGTCAGCAGGTCTCTGATTTCCATTTCAACGAGGTCGATCAGTTCGGGATCATCAACCTGGTCAGCTTTGTTCAGGAATACTACGATAGCCGGAACGCCTACCTGTTTAGCCAGGAGGATGTGTTCACGGGTCTGGGGCATAGGACCATCAGCTGCAGATACTACGAGGATAGCGCCATCCATCTGAGCTGCACCGGTAATCATGTTCTTTACATAGTCAGCGTGCCCTGGGCAGTCAACGTGTGCATAGTGACGTTTTTCGGTTTCATATTCAACGGTGGAGGTGTTGATTGTGATACCACGAGCTCTTTCTTCCGGTGCTTTATCAATGGAAGCATAATCCAGGAAGTTAGCTTTGCCTTCTTCAGCCAGTACCTTGGTGATAGCGGCGGTCAGGGTTGTTTTACCATGATCGACGTGGCCGATGGTGCCGATGTTAACATGCGGTTTTGTTCTTTCATAATGAGCTTTTGCCATTTCTTTCTCTCCTTATACAAAAAAGAATTTGCAAAAATAGATTTGCGCTTTTCTTATTATACATTGAAAGTCAACGGGAAACAAGAAATCAGCGCAATTCCATATGCATTTTCGGAAATAAAATGCTTTCTGCTATCTGCCCGAAAGGACAGATAACAGTAAAAAGAGCTCTCCAACGAGAACTCTTTTCTACGGTGTTTGGTGGCGGCTCAGAGATTTGAACTCCGGACACAGCGGGTATGAACCGCTTGCTCTAGCCAACTGAGCTAAGCCGCCATGGAGCTGATAACCAGGATTGAACTGGTGACCTTATCCTTACCAAGGATACGCTCTACCAACTGAGCTATATCAGCACATCTATATATAGGAAGTAATTAACATGGTGGCGGGGGCAGGACTTGAACCTGCGACCTTCGGGTTATGAGCCCGACGAGCTACCAACTGCTCCACCCCGCGATATTTGGTGGGCGGAATAGGATTCGAACCTATGAAGGCAAAGCCGGCAGATTTACAGTCTGCTCCCTTTAACCACTCGGGAATCCGCCCATATGGAGCTGGCAATAGGACTTGAACCTACGACCTGCTGATTACAAATCAGCTGCTCTACCAACTGAGCTACGCCAGCACGCAAGTGACGAAATATATTATAAACAATTTCATTCAGCTTGTCAAGAACTTTTTTCATTCTTGTTTGCTCGCTCAGAGGTTTGTCCTCATCACGTTTATAGATTATACCATCAGGAGTCCTCTCTGTCTACCCCTTTTTTACAATTTTTTTGAAAAAGGTTTACGAAGAGGATGGGACATGATGAAACGCCGCTGTCCCAAGCCGGAGAGGAAACCTTTTGCCCATAGTTTCCTGTTGCCATGATACGCCACGGCCCTAAGCCGGACAGGAAACCTTTCACAAACAGTTTCCTGCCGTTATGATACGCCAATGCCCCGCGACGGACGGGAGTTCCTACCCTTCCGTAGATTCTTCGCTTCTCTCTGCCAAAGGGGTGTCCTTGGTGACGTCGCGGTTTAATACCTTTTTGGCGCCTTTCAGGAATTTGGGGCGGGGAATGAGGACGATATGGCCGCAGCCCCGGCATTTAATCCGCATATCGCTGCCCAGCTGCAGGACTTCCCATTCCTGGCTTCCGCAGGGATGTTTTTTCTTCATCTGTACAATATCGCCGATACGAAACTGAATAAATTTCATTTTGGATCTCCTTTGTTGAAAACAGATAGGGAGCAGCTGCCAGCTGCTTATTTCCGGTCCAGGGATTCCTTTTCCGGCACCATGAGGAAACGGACCGGCAGGTAGGTGGCGCCGGCGGGAATGAAGCGGATATAAAGGTCCTTCCCCATGTCCCAGGTGCCGCAGGAAATATAGTCTCTTTCGGTGCCGTTTCCAAACCAGCGCCGTCCCAGGCGGTCATCGGTGCGGTATACCCGAAGGAGCCGCGGGTTGGTGCCGATCTGGAAGGTCCCCATGTACACGCCGCCCTGGGCGTTGATATATAGATTATACTTCCCGCTACCGCTGTTGTGAAAGGTCACATGATAGGTGATGCCGTAGTCTCCTGTGTTTTCCCTTTCCACATGGCTCATTTCATCCTGCCCTTTCTGGAAGGGATAGGAATTGCCGATGGAAATGTCGGCAGGTCCTTTGGCAAAGTCCCAGGTTTCGTTTTCCAGGTAAATATCTCTGGCAAAGGTGCCTCTCATTTCATGGGTATCCGGCGGGAGGGGAAGCGCTGTGTCCAGAGCCTTTTCCAGGTCTTTCATATCGCCATCGGGAAGGATGGCGGTGCCCAGGGTGACGGGCTTCTTCGTTTCGATTTCCACCATGCCGCTGACCAGGTCTTCCTCGGCAATGCCATGGGGATCATCGTCAAAAAGGATGGTTTTCTTTCCCGGAAGAAGCGTAACCGTTTCCGGCTTTTCTTCCTCTCCCACTGCTTCCCGGAAGGACAGGGTAGCGCCGGTGGGGATATAGCTGCTGCTGGCATCGCCTTTGATCCGGCGGTTCACAGTGATGGGCTGTTTCTTGTCTGATTTGGCGTACACCAGCACCCGGGCAGGGCCGCCGGTTTCATTCACATGGTAATAATAGACCCGTCCCTTTCCGGGAGCGGCGGTGCCTTCATAAAGAATGCCTGCCTGGTCTGCATACTCCGGGCAGTCGGAAAAAATCAAAGTGCCTTCTGCCTTCGTCTGTTTCAAAGGAAGGGTGGTATAGGTTTCATCCACCGGAGACGATGCGAAAGCAGTCAAGCCGCCTGCCATGGTCATGGCAGCGGCGAGGGATGCAATAGATTTTTTTAATATGGACATGGGTTTACTTCTTTTCTGTATGTATTTCCTTTGCTATGTTAAACATTCCATGGACGGTAAAAGGTCCAGAGGGCTGTGGTGGCGGCATCGCCTTTGGGGCGATACCTGTAAAGCCTGCTTTACCTGCTTTTTCCCCTCAGCCCGTTTTTCCGCTTTCTTCCATGGTCTGTACCAGGGATTCTATTTTTTTGAAGCGGTGGGCCAGGCCGGACTTGGTAATGCCGCAGATGGCTGCCAGTTCGGAGAGGCTGGCGTTGGGATGGGAGAGCCGTACTTCGCAGGCTTCCCGGATTTTGGGAGACAGGGAGGAAAGGGTATTGCCCTGCAGGAGCCGCTGCACCATGTGGGTCTGGTGAACGGCGGCATCCACTGTTTTCTGGAGGTTTGCGGTTTCGCAGTTCACCTGGCGGTTCACCCGGTTTCTCATGTCTTTCACCACCCGCACGCTTTCAAAGTCCAGGTAGCTCTGGCTGGCGCCTACGATCTGGAGAAATTCGGACACTTCGTCTCCGTCTTTGATATAGACGATGTAGTCGTTCTTCCTGTCGGTCATGCGGGCGTTCATGCGGAAGAAGGCCATGGTTTTGACGATTTCTTCTGCAAACCGCAGAGACTGGGTCACCATTTCCAGATGGTAGTCACTCTGGGGCCGGCTGACTGAACCGCCGCCCAGGAAGGCGCCGGCCAGATAAGCCCGTTTTTCTTCGCTGCTTTCCAGAAAGGGGCTGTCGTCTACGCCGGCCATGGGGGAAAGACCCATGGTGTTCAGGAAGGACAGGCCCATTTCAGAGGGCTGTACCACCAGGGTGTATACGTTTTTCTTCCGCAGGCGTCTTCCCTGGCGCACCATGGCGCTGGGCATGAAGCCGAAATCCTTTTTCAGGTACACCAGCACCCGCCGGGCTACGGCGCTGTTGCCGGTGGAAAATTCAAGGCCCCAGCGTCCCCGGGATCCGGTAACGAATGAACCGCTCATGCGCAGAAGGGCCAGAAGCTCCGCTGTGCGGCAGGCTTTATCGTCCCGCTGGATGCGGGCCAGTTCATTCTTCACCTGTTCTGTAAATGACATTAATGACTCCTCTTCAAATAATCTTCCAATGCTTCCTGCGCAATATTGGCGGACAGCAGGTTGTGAATGCGGATGATTTCATTGGAAAGCACTTCCGTGTCCTGCACGGCGCCCCGGTTCGGCCCCAGAAGGTCTGCTTCAATGAGGGAGGCTCCCAGGGATTCCACCTTCTTCCTGTCAATGGTGACGGGGAAGGCATGGACTTTTTCATATTTCCGAAGCACTTCCGGAGAGGGGGTGCCGTTGTTGGCCAGGACGAAATCCACCACCCCGCCGCCGATATGGTCTACCAGGGCTTTCAGATGGTCCCCCACCGTATAGCCTGTAGTTTCCCCGGGCTGGGTCATGACGTTGCAGATATAAAGCACCGGAGCGCCGCTTTCCCTGATGGCCGAAAGGATTTCCGGCACCAGGAGATTGGGCAGCACCGATGTGTAAAGACTTCCCGGCCCCAGGGTAATGAGATCCGCTTCCCTGATGGCCTCCAGGGCATCGCCCACGGCCATGGGCGCCTTAGGTATCGTGGTCATGCGGACGATACGCACATCCCGCCCGATTTTTTCAGGATAGGCAGAAATTTCCGATTCCCCTTCCACAATTTCGCCGTCGGACATTTTGGCCCGGAGGCGCACTTTCTGGGAGGTGGCAGGCATGACCTGGCCGCGGATATTGAGAACCTTGCTGGCCGCTTCCAGAGCGTTCTGCACGCTGCCGAACTGCTTAATCAGGGCTGCCAGGAAAAGGTTTCCCAAGCTGTGCCCCGCCAGTTCCCCTTCGCCGCCGAAGCGGTACTGGAAGATCTGCTCCAGCACCGTTTCCTTGTCAGCCAGGGCCACCAGACAGTTCCGAAGATCCCCGGGCGCAATGATTCCCATTTCCTCCCGAAGCCTTCCGGAAGAGCCGCCGTCATCGGCTACGGTAACGATGGCGGTAATATTGGATGTTTTATTCTTCATCCCCCGGAGCAGCATGGACAGTCCATGGCCGCCGCCGATGGCCACCACCCGGAGTCCCCGGGACAGCTCCATGCGGGACAGGAGCTTCTTGGACACTTCCTTCTGGTCCGGTGCCAGCAGTTCCACCAGCCGCTTCATGAGCTTCCTCACGGCGGTGGTCATAATCCATAAACCCAGAATGACAAAGAGGGTGCCGCAGACCGCCAGGAACGTATAGCTGTAGCTTCCTGTCATCTGGAAAGCCAGCCCCAGCATTCTTTCTTCCATGATTCCGAAAATCTGGTAGTTCAGAATCAGTGTGGCGCCGAAGACCAGGAGGAGGATCCCCACTGAAAACAGGACCATCCAGCGCTTAATCGCCAGTCCCGGCCGAAGCCACTGCATGAAATGTTTCATCAAACCTCATCCTTCCGAAGAATCTGTCACATCATGCTCTATATGATTTCGGTGCAGGTCCCGGTGTTCCACGTTCACATGACCGAACTTTTCTTTCAAATGGCTGCCCAGTCTTTCCGTCACAAAGACAGACCGGTGCATGCCTCCGGTGCAGCCGATGGCGATGGTGAACTGGGTTTTCCCCGCTTTTTTGAAATGGTCCACCATGAAGTCCATGAAATCGTACAGTTTCCCCAAAAATTCCCGGGTCACCGGCGCCTTTTCAATATAATCAGCCACTTCCTTCACCCGGCCGGTGGAGTACTTGTACTCCGGCACGTAGAAGGGGTTGGGCAGGAACCGGACATCGATCACCGTGTCTGCATCGATGGGGATGCCGTACTTGAAGCCAAAGGAAAATACGGTAATCTGCATGTCCGTACCGCTGCCGTCCACGCCGAAGCGGCTGGACAGATATTCCTTCAAATCGCCGGTTTTCATGGCGGTGGTATCCACGATCACGTCCGCCTGGGCCCGGATACCTGCCAGGATCTTCCTTTCCTGGGCAATGCCTTCCTGGATGCGCATATTTTTAGCCAGGGGATGCTGCCGTCTCGTTTCCATGTACCGCCGCACCAGGGCTTCATCAGAGGCCTCCAGGAAAACCACTTCATGGGGAATGCCCCGTTTCTTCAGTTCATCCAGCGCCTGGGGCAGGGCATCAAAGAAGGAACCGCCCCGGATATCCGTCACCACTGCCACATGGCGCGTATTGGATGTGCTTTTCCAGCAAAGGTCCGCAAACCGCGCAATGAGCACCGGCGGCAGGTTATCCACGCAGTAATAGCCCATATCTTCCAGTTTCTGCATGAAATTGGTCTTACCGGCTCCGCTCATGCCGGTAATAATAACAAAGCGGAAATCGTCCTGCATGGTTCATCCCTCCAGTACATATTTTTCAACAGCTCTGGCCACACCGTCCTCATTGTTGGACAGAGTTTCGTGGGCAGCGGCTTTTTTAGCGCTTTCCGAAGCATTGGCCACGGCAAAGGACCAGGGGGTCATGGAAAGCATGGATACATCATTGTTCCCATTGCCAAAGGTCATCACATGGTCTGTGGGAATGCCCCAGGAACGGGCCAGCTCCTCCACAGCCCTGCCTTTGGAGCATTCCCGGTTATTCATTTCAAAGAAGAAAGGCTTTGATTTCACCTGGTTCACCAGGGATCCATATTTCTCCTTCAGGAAATGTTCCACCCCCTTCATCTTTTCCCCGTCATATTCGCAGACCAGAATTTTCGTAGGCGCCTTCCGGGGCGTCCAGAAATCATCCCCTGCCACATGAGCCTTCACGGCGCACTGCTTCTCATACTCGTCGGTGCGCCAGTCCCGGAAAGGCACATAAAGCTCATCGTCAATATAGGTATGGGCATACCAGCCATGGGCTTTGATATCGGAAAGGATGGAAAGGGCCCTGTCCTTTTCAATGCGCACATCCCTTATGATTTTTCCGCTTTCACAGAGCCCTGTCATGGACCCGGTGTAGCAGATCACCGGCACATCGCCAAGGCCGATGGCCTTCCCCCAGGGACGGGCCGCCTGGAACATGCGCCCCGTGGCAATGACGATCCTCACGCCCCGGGAAAGAGCCCGGGCCAGTACCTGTTTCGTGTAGTCCGAAACGGAAATATCATCCCGTAAAAGGGTATCATCCAAATCAATGGCAATCATTTGTATAGAAGACATGGTATGCTCCTTGTAATCAATAAAGGGTTCCGCCCTTACGGGCGAAAGGGGCGCGGCTCCGCCGCGGGTTGTGTAGAAGGGTTGTGAAGAGAAAGGTTCTCAAGATGGATGGGCCTTCGGCCCAAGGGTTCTTAAGTTTGACGGGGCCTTTGGCCCCGAGGGTTGCGGATTGCCGCTCTGCGGCAATGCTTATAAAGTCAGCGTTACGGGATTGTCGTTATGGGTCATATAGCTTGATAGGCATTTTGCTGACTGGCTCGCTGCACTCGCCTCCCCCTATCCGGCTGCGCCGGACTTCCCCCGCAAGCAGGGGCAGAATAAATCGCTCTATGCTTTCCTGTAGAGACATGGCTCCATTGCTAAGCACCCATAGTCCCCCCGCCGGGGGGAAGGTGGTGGCGCCAGCCACCAAAAGGGGTGCATTCCCCTCGCCCGCAGGGCGGTTGTATGGTTTTATACAAACTGGCGCCTTCTATAATTTAGAGGCGCTTCACCACTATTATACCATAGGAAGAAACGCCCGAAGGCGTGGGCGGAATCAGCAGGAGGGGAATGAAGAAAAGAAATTTTTCCCCTCTTTCTATTAGAGCAGCTTGATCAGTGCTTCCGTTTCTTCTTCGGTGGTAGCCCAGGAGGTGGCAATGCGCATGACCACTTTGTCTCCTTTATTTTCCCAGAATCCCATTTCCACTTTTTCGGAAAGGCGCCGGGCCTCTTCGTGGGTAAGGGTCAGGAAAATCTGGTTGGTGCTGTTTCTCACGTCCTGGACGTATCCTTTTTCATCCAGGGCCTGTCGGATGCGGTCAGCCATTTCATCGCCGTTTCTGCCCAGCTTTTCATAAAGGCCGCCGGTGAAGAGGGTGTCGAACTGCAGGCCTGCTGCCCAGCCTTTAGCCAGAAGGGCGCCGTGCTGTTTCACCATGGTGAAGAAATGGGGCACTCTCCCTTTTTTCGGGAATACCACTGCTTCTCCCAGAAGGGCGCCGCACTTGGTGCCGCCGATGTAGAAAACATCGGTGAGGCTTGCCAGATCCTTAAGAGTCACGTCATTTCCCCGGGCGGAAAGGCCATAGGCCAGGCGGGCGCCGTCTACGTAGAGCGCCAGTTTCCATTTCCGGCATACCCCGCTGATTTCCCGGAGTTCCTTCAAACTGTAAAGAGTGCCATATTCAGTGGGCTGTGAAATATAAACCATGGCAGGCATGACCATGTGTTCATGGTTCTCATCGTTCCAGTAGGTATCTGCCAGACTGTCAATGTCTTTGGCCCTGATTTTTCCTTCTTCCGAAGGGACTGCAAGCACCTTGTGGCCGCCGTATTCGATGGCGCCTGCTTCATGGACAGATACATGACCTGTAACAGCGGCAATGACTCCTTCATAGGGCCGAAGCATGGTATCAATGACAGTGGCATTGGTCTGGGTGCCTCCCACCAGGAAGTACACCTCTCCCTCCGGCGTTCCGGCGGCGGTTCTGATTTTCTCCCTGGCTGATTCCGATATCTCATCGGAGCCATAACCGGTGAATTTCTTTCCTGAAAGTGCCGCCAGTCTTTCTATAATTTCCGGCGCTGCCGTTTCCATGTAATCGGAAGCAAAATATAATTTTTCCATGGTTGTACCTGCCTTTTCTTTTTGCCCTATTGTATATCACAGAGAAGAGTCTCTGCAAATCGTTTTCTGCGGTCATGAATGGCAATCGACCCACACCGATCAGGAAATTTCATAGCAAAAAGGCCGTGAAAAATGGGCATCCATTTTTCATGGCCTTTTTGATTTCATCTAATCAGATTTTTCTCCCCGGATAGGCTTTCAGTCCTTCTCCCAGAAGATGGATGGCTTTCTTCAGGTCATCGCAGTTCAGCACATAGGCCAGGCGGGCTTCATCCACCCCTTTGCCCGGTTCTGCATAGAAACCGTTGCCCGGGGCGATCATCACAGTTTCCCCGTTTTCGTCAAAGTCCTTCAGAAGCCAGATGGCAAATTTTTCCGCATCATCCACCGGCAGCTTCACCATCACATAGAAGGCGCCCTTGGGGTCCGAGGAAATGACGCCGGGAATGGCAGCCAGGCCGGCAGCAATGGTATCACGCCGTTTCTTGTATTCCTGGTTCACCGCTTCCAGATAGGATTTCGGCGTATCGTAGAGAGCGGCTGCTCCCACCTGTTCCACCGTAGGCACACAGAGGCGGGCCTGGCAGAATTTATTAATCTGGGTGGTAAAGTCATCATTCTTGCAGAGCAGGCAGCCGATGCGGGCACCGCAGGCGCTGTACCTCTTGGATACGGAATCCACGATAATGAGGTTGTCTGCCAGATCGTCATAGGTGCCAAAGCTGGTGTAGGCGCCGTCATAGACAAATTCGCGGTATACTTCATCTGCAATGAGGGCGAGGCCATGTTTCTTAACCACCGCCGCAATCATGTCCATTTCCTTCTTGTTATATACCACACCGGTGGGGTTGCCGGGGTTGGTCAGAAGAATGAGACGGGTCTTGTTGGTAATATACTTTTCCACCGTTTCCTGGTCCGGCAAACGATATCCCGTTTCAGCGCTGGTAGGAACCGCTCTGACATGGGCGCCGGCAATCTTGGCAAAGGAATTATAGTTGGCATAGAAAGGTTCAAACACCAGGATTTCGTCCCCCGGGTCGCAGAGCGTAAGAGCTGCCAGTTCCAGGGCTTCACTGCCGCCGGAAGTGATAAAAATGTTCTTTTCGCTGTACTCCATGCCCCACTCTTTATAATACTTCTGAATCTGGTGAATGAGGTGCATGTCCCCCTGGGAAGGACCGTAGGCTACCGTCTTTTTATTGAAACTGCGGATGGCTTCCATAAACTGGGGCGGTGTTTCAATATCGGGCTGGCCGATGTTCAGATGATAAATCTTCTTGCCTGCCTTCTCGGCTTCTACAGCGTATGGTCCCAGCCTGCGGATAGGAGAAGTGGTTAAGCTTAATGCTCTCTGTGAAATCTTCATCATAATCCCTTCCTGTTTTTCAAAATAGTATTCCATAAAACACAGAATTACACCTTCATTATATACCCTTTTTGATATTCCGCCATCTGAAAATTTCATAGAGGAATCGGAGAAAAGAAAAAGGCTGTCCCATGGACAGGCAGCCATCATGGAAATCTCTAATGGTCACCGAGCCCTGAAAAATATAAATAGCAGAAGAGGCAGAGGGAAATGATATCTGCCGTGCTTTCAGTCCCCCTTCCTAAATATCCGCCCCTTTCTCCGGAGAAGCACGAAAAAAGCTCTGTCATTTCTGACAGAGCTTCTGCTGTGGCGGAGAGAGGGGGATTCGAACCCCCGTGACGGTATTCGCCGTCAACATGATTTCCAATCATGCACCTTAAACCGCTCGGACACCTCTCCATGCTGCTTATTCCTGGCCTTGCGGCCAGCGCCTTGTTGTTTTCATCAGTGGTTGACTGACTTATGTAGTATACCAACGGATACATCATATGTCAAGCATTTTTTGAAAATTTTTTTGATGAAATGATTTTATAGCTGAAAAAAGGTTTCCTGTGGTGGTAAATCCCAACCGTCCCGCGCCGGATAGGGAACTTTTTCACAAATAGTTTCCCATCGCTATGAAACACAATGATCCCATGCCGGACAGGAAACTTTTCGCCAGGGTTTTCCCATGATAATGAATCCCCGCTCCCCCGCGCAGGAAAACGCACTCCATGAAAAAATACGCGGGAAAATAATTGATATTTTCCCGCGTATTTCTTCGCCTGTTTTCTGGGCTTATGCTTTTTCTACAGAACCGGCTTCATGGCTCTGGCGCAGGTTACGGCGCCATGCATAGAGGCCATAGTACAGGAAGGCGCAGGCAGCCGAGCCTACTCCTACCAGGGAATAAATGCCGGAGAAGCCCAGGGGACCTTTGAAGGCGCCCAGAATGTAGGGGCCTACGCCAAGGCCCAGGTCCAGCATAACGAAGTAGGTGGATACGGCCACGCCGATGCGGACTTCGTCTACCAGTTTCACGCAGATGGCCTGTCCATTGGACATGAAGGTGCCGTAACCCAGTCCTACAAAGACGCCGGCCACAAGCATTTCCCAGCTTCTGGTGGTAATGGACAGAAGCAGAAGGCCCACTGCCAGGCACAGGAAGGTGGGGTACATGACGAAGTCTTCGCCTTTCTTGTCAAACATGACACCTGCTACAGGACGGATGATGGTGACCGACAGGGCATAGACCACAAAGAACAGGGTGCCGGCGGTCATGAGATGGAGTTCAGACGCATAGGTGGCCAAAAAGCTGAGGACGCTGGAGTAGCAGAGGGCTACGAAGAAGCCTACGATGGCAATGCCCATGACCTTCGGTTCCAGGAAGCTGGAAAGAGAAATTTCTTTCAGCTGGGCCCGGCGCTCTTCGGTAATCCGGATTTCATCCACCTTCATCACAAAGGCAGCCGCCAGGCAGGCAAGGACCACGGCCACGCAGAACATAATAATGATGCGGAAGGAGAAGAACTGCTGCATAATCATGCCCAGGAAGGGTCCGATGGCAGCTGCCAGGCTCATGCTGAGGGCATAGTAGTTGATGCCTTCGCCCCGCCGCTCTTCCGGAATCATGGCAGATACGATGGTACTGGTGGCGGTGGAGGCAATGCCGTAGCCAATGCCGTTTAAGAAGCGCACCCCATACATGAGGGGCAGGGAATCGACAGCAAAATACATGCAGGTGGTTACCAGGTAGAACAGAATACCGCCGTAGAGCATCTTTTTGCGGCCGTAAATTTCAACGGACCGGCCTGCTGCCAGCCGCGCTGCCAGGGTGCCCAGGACGAAGATGCCTGCTGCCAGTCCCGCCTCGCTTACCGTGGCGTTCAGGGAGGAGATGGCTTCAGAAGCGATGATTACCACCAGCATATAGTAAATAATGTAAATCAGGAAATTAACAAGGGTGTCCAGAATGAACCCCCGGGTCCACAAACGTGGTTTGACTGCCATAATAAAAATCAACCTCTTTCTTGCAGTACATGGGAATAAAACGTTCTTTTCGCAGGGTTTCTGCGAAACACAGACCCCATTATACAAGCCTTTCCCCTTCTTGTATAACAGATAAAAAAGATGGGTGTTATCGCGAAAAGCGATAACACCCAGGGGGCCAGAATCATTTTTCTTTGATGGTACTGCTTGGGAAGCTGGCCAGTATCTGGTTCACATAGTCCTGTATCAGGCGGGCTGCCGGATGGTCCTTCCGATAAATGAGGTAGCCCTCTGCCTGAAGGGGCACCTCCAGGGAATAAATCCCTTCCCTATGGCCCAGGGCCTTCAGCAGACGATCCGGCAGCAGGGCACCGGCTTCATTTTCCTGGCAGTAGTGGATAATGGCATAGGGCGAGGACAGTCTGGCGGAAATCCGGTATTTCATGGGAATATCCATAAAGTAGTCCGTATAAATCCGGTTCATGTAATAGCTGGAGGGATAGAGTACCAGGGGACGCTCCAGAATCTCCTCCCTGGTCAGCGGTTGATCCCCCATATCCATGCGGGGCCCGTAGTACACCATGTTATCCCGGCAGAAGCGGACGATGGCATAGTCTTCCAGACTGGCCCCGTCGGGAAGACTTTTTTCCACGAAGTAGGTGGAAACCACGTCCAGCCTGCCTTCTGTCATGGCCTGATGGATCTGGTAGGTGGGCATATCGAAAACATTCAGCTGCACATTGGGATGAAGCTCCCTGAAACGGGCCACGTGACGGTTCATCTGGATATCTCCCAGAGAGCGGAGGATGCCAACATTCAGCTCCACCGGTTCTTCCACCGCCGGTCGGGTATCATCCACGATTTCCCGAAGTCCCTCCATCCACTTCCGGATGCGGGGAAGAAAACGCTCCCCCTCTTCCGTGAGATGGCTGCCCCGGGGAGACCGCTCAATGAGCTTTACCCCCAGGACGCACTCCAGATGCTTGATCTGGGCGCTGAAGGCGGACTGGGTAATATTGGCTTCTCTGGCAGCCCGGGCGAAATTGCCTGTCCTCCCATAGATGATAAAGCACTCCATCTGCTCAATGGTTGGTAAATTTTCCCGCATACCATCCTCCATACATGAAATACAGACTTTCCGAAATCAATACACCACTTCCACCAGAGCCAGTCCCTGGGGCGGCGCCGTAAAGCCTGCCGCGCTCCGGTCCTTTGCTTCCAGAATGGCAGGCATCTGTTCAGCCATCTTCTTTCCTTCCCCTATTTCCACCAGGGTGCCGGTGATGATGCGGATCATATTCTGCAAAAAGCCGCTGCCCCGATAGTCTATGCCAAGCTCGCCGCCGGAAAGGGAAAGGGATATATCAGATATGGTTCGGACGGCGGATTTCTTGAAATGCCTGTTGCCGCAGAAAGAAGTAAAATCATGGGTCCCTGTAAGAAAAGCGGCGCCCCGCCTCATGGCCTCCACATCCAGCGCTTCTCCCAGCTGCCACACATAGCGGCGGCGGAATACATCTTTCTCCGCCCCTACCCGGATACAGTAGCGGTAGTGTTTTTCCACCGCCGAAAAGCGGCTGTGGAATCTTTCATCCCTGATTGCAAGGCCATGAATGGAAATATCATCAGGCAGAGCCCGGTTCCAGGCATCCTGCAGCATTTTCAGGTCATATTCCTCCTGCAGATGGACATTGGCATACTGCCCTAGGGCATGGACACCGGCATCGGTCCGTCCGGCACCGATCACCTGTCCCTTGGCCCCGGTAATCCTCTCCAGCGCGTCCTCCAGTTTCCCCTGGATCGTGTCCTTCGTCCTCGTCTGCCGCTGCCAGCCTTCATAGCGGCTTCCGTCATAGGAAACAATAAATCCGTAATTCATGATGGGCCCTCCTTTGTTTGCTTTACTGTCTATTATAGCATAGAGGAAAGGTCCAGCAGGTGGCGGCGCTGCCTCGGGCTATGAATCTGGCAGGCAGCCTGTGCGCAGGACTTTAACCCCTCATGGAAAATGCAGAGAAGACGCGAAAGACCGGCAGCAGGCAGTGGTTACAATCCTGCTGCTTCCTGAATCTCTTTTTGTCTTTTCTTCTCATATGTTATAATAATATAGATTTCATTATGGTAACGGGAACTGATTTTTCCCGGGAAAGTGAGTAGCCCTATGAAAAAAATGATGATTGCCCTGGGCCTGGCTGCTGCCATTGCCGCAGGCTCCATGACTGTTTCTGCTGAAAATTACTGGAAATATAACGATACCATTTCCATCGACATGGACGAAACCAAAGTCAAGACCACTACCAACGGCCACGAAATCCTCCATTTCGTAGCTGTGGAAGCCATCGACGGCGGCACCTGCACTTACACCTATGCCTATGACCGCACGGCCGGCACCATTCAGGTGGTAGAAATGGAAAAGGAAACAAACACCCTCCACTATACCAGCAATTTCACCCCCACCTCCATCAATACCAATAACCCTGTCATCCGCGCAAGAGCCCAGATGGCAGAAGCCGTATACCAGAGAAAGGTGAACCATAAGAAATAATGAACGCGGAAAAGCCGGAAACAACAGTAGAAGTAGGTGAAAACCTCATTCATTTCATCGCCCGCTCCCCCTCCGTATTTCATGCAGTACACGGAGTGAAGGAAGCCCTCCTCTATTCCGGATTTACGGAAATCCGGGAAGAGGACCCCTGGCACATTGAAAAAGGCGGAAAATATGTGGTCACCAGAAACGGCAGCGCCCTCATCGCCTTTA
Organism: Dialister succinatiphilus; assembly: GCF_928721695.1. Lineage (NCBI taxonomy): Bacteria > Bacillati > Bacillota > Negativicutes > Veillonellales > Veillonellaceae > Dialister > Dialister succinatiphilus. The sequence goes on from NZ_OV788641.1 coordinate 266,645, forward strand.
CGGTACCGGAAGAAGGAGCCCGTTCCTTCCATATCATGGCTTCCCATGCCGATTCCCCCTGCTTTAAAATCAAGGAAAATCCGGAAATTAAGGAAGGCCCCTACGTGAAGCTGAACGTAGAAGGCTATGGCGGCATGATCATGTCCACCTGGCTGGACCGCCCCCTTTCCGTGGCCGGGCGGCTCATTGTCCGTGAGAACGGCCATCTGGCCCAGAAGCTGGCAGCCGTAGACGGCACCATGCTGGTCATTCCTTCCGTAGCCATCCACATGGACCGGAACGTAAACCACAAGAAGGACTGGAATGTACAGAAGGATCTTCTTCCCCTCTACGGCCTTGCCACGGAAAAGACCTCCTTTATGGACGTCATTGCCGCTTCCGCCAACGTGAAGACAGAAGATATTGTGGCCCATGACCTCTACCTTTACAGCCGGGTGCCCGGCACCATCTGGGGAGAAGAAAAGGAATTCATTTCCTCTCCGAAACTGGATGACCTGCAGTGCGCCTTTGCAGCCTTCCGCGGATTCATGCGGGGCAAAAAAGAAAAGCATATATCTGTATACGCCCTCTTTGATAACGAAGAAGTAGGGAGCGGCACCGCCCAGGGCGCCGGTTCCCCCTTCCTTGCCACCGTGCTCCAGAGGCTGTCCTATTCCCTTGGCTTCTCCTACGATGAAACCATGGCCATGACTGCAGGAAGCTTCATGATTTCCGCCGACAATGCCCACAGCGTCCACCCCAACCATCCGGAATATGCGGACCCCGTGAACCGCCCTGTCATCAACGGCGGCATCGTCATCAAGTACAATGCCCAGCAGCGCTACGCCACCGACGGTCTTTCAGCTGCCCGCTTCAAGGAACTGTGCCGGGACCTTTCCATTCCTGTGCAGACCTTCACCAACAGGAGCGACAACCCCGGCGGCTCCACTCTGGGAAATATTTCCAATACCAAAGTATCCATGCCCACCGTGGACATCGGCCTTGCCCAGCTGGCCATGCATTCCTCCTACGAAACGGCAGGCACTCTGGACACCGCTTACCTGGTGAACGCGTCCATCCGGTTCTTCGATTAAGAAAACCTCCTTCGGGAGGTTTTTTCGTAGTCCATCGTTCGATGATATAATGAAAGAAAAGGGCAGGGGGCTGTGAGCCGGAGACACTATAAACCCGGACAGGTAAGTTCCCCCCCGCTTTCGAGAACACATCCTAACCGCTCACCAGTACACCAGTATACTATCACAAGGAGGTTATCCATGAAATTACGAATCGCACTGCTGCAGATGCATGTAGAAATGGGAAATCCCAAAGTCAATTTTGCTCATGCCAGAGACATGATGGAAAAGGCCATGGAGAAAAAGCCAGACATCCTGGTGCTTCCGGAGACCTGGAACACCGGTTTTTTCCCTAAGGAAAACCTGTCCCTGCTGGCCGATGAAGAAGGAAAGGAAACCTGCAGCCTTCTTTCTTCCATAGCCGCCTCCCATGGGGTGAACATTGTAGGCGGCACCACTGCCGTGAAAGTGGGACAGGATATTTACAACCGGTCCTATGTATTTGACCGCAAGGGAGACCTGGTCACTTCCTTCGACAAAATGCATGGCTTTTCTCTCTCTGGAGAGCCCGGGTATTTCCGCATGGGAAACCATCTGTCCCATTTTGAGCTGGATGGTCTTTCCTGCTCCATGGCCATATGCTATGACATCCGTTTCCCCGAGCTCATCCGCCGGGAAGCCCTGATGGATGTAGACCTTTTCTTCGTCCCCGCTGCCTGGCCTAAAATCAGGAACCATCACTGGGTCACCCTGAACCGGGCCCGGGCCATTGAAAACCAGTTCTACATGGCCTGCGTAAACCAGGCCGGAAAATCGGGAGATACGGAATATGCCGGCGAATCCCTTCTTCTTGACCCCTGGGGCGAAGATATATGCCATCTGGAAGATGATGAAGATATCGCTTTCGGCCGGGTGGATACCGATGTGATTCATGAGGTAAGAAGCCGGATTAACGTATTCCGCGACCGCCGCCCTGACTGGGACAAAGTAGAATAAAATCCATTCGTAAGGAAAAAAACCGGAGGATTTACCATGAAGAGCCCAATACCTCCCGGGAAGAAGGGGCAGAACCTCATAGAATATGCCCTTCTCCTGGCCATCATCACTTCCATCGGTTTTTACATATATGATCAGAGCGGCCCGGTTCCGTCCATTCGTACCGTTTTTAACCAGGCAGACAGTCTTTTAAAAACCGGCGCCCGCATTTCCTCTCCTGACTACAAGCCATTTCTTGCTTCCATCAGTTCCGCCATCAGAAAGGGTACCTGGTCCCTGAAGGAAAATGAATATGTCCATTCCGGCACCAGGGCTGGAGACGCCCTGGCGAAAAAGCTGGGCATCCCCTATGCAGAAGGCGACGCCTGGTCTCTGGGAAGACTGACAAATAAGAAGACAGACCTTTACGTCCTGGTTTACTATTCCGCTGCCGACAACGGCAATTATCCTATTTCAAAATTCAAAACCGGATGGGACGTCTACGGCCCCGGCGATTCAAAACTGGCCTCCCACGGGAAACCCCTTCCCGTAGCTCATGTAACCAAGTATGGATTCAATCCGTCCACCGGAGAGGAAAGCAATGAGTATGTGCGAAGCTCCGCCGTCTTCGGTTACGGCACCACAGGCATGGTGGTAAAAGGGCCGGAGGGGAAAAATACAGTCCGCACATAACAGGGATAGACAGAAAAGGATTCATAGGATAAAATGATGAAATCATAAGGAAGAAGAGGTGAATTTTATGGGCAGAAAAGGACAGCCATTCCGTGAAAAAGGGCAGAATCTCATCGAATACGCCCTTCTTCTGGCCATTATCGTGGGCATCGGTTTTCTGATTTACCAGCAGAGCTTCATGGGCGATTCTATCCGCACCGTGTTTAACAATGCAGGAAATCTTATGGAAAATGGGGCGTCAAAGAGTTCGTCAAAAGAGGAGGAAGAGCCCCTTTCCATTCCCGACCTGGTGGGCAAAGCCGTTGCAGAGGGAAACAGCGGACTGGGTGCTCTCCTGAATACAGGTTCCACCCATTACATCTATTCCGGTACTGCGGAAGGAAATCAGGTGGCGCAGGCGCTCAACGTTCCTTTCCATGAAGGAGACATCTGGTCCATTGGACGGGAAGTAACTGCCCAAAACAATTACTACGTCTTGGCCTACTATTCTGCCGCCCAAAACGGCCCTGTTTCCAAGTATGCCAGCAGCGACCCCGGCTGGAACTGGCGAGTCACCAGCAGCGGCGGTACATCCTCCCAGTCCGGTGATCCTGTTACCGTTCCTGCCCAGTACTATGTTTACGACCCGGCCACAGGAAAACAGATTACTTCAGGCTACTACAGCTCGCATAAGAAAGCCTACCTGGTATATGCACCGGGCAGTGGAAAAGATTATACGATCCGATAATAAAAAAACGGCGCTTCCCGGGAAGCACCGTTTTTTCGCTGTCAATTTTCAGAAATGGTAATTCAGTCCTACGCCTACGCCGCTTTCGTTATCCACGTCGTCTCTGTCATAGTAGGTATAGTTCACATCGATATCAAAGGCTGTAGGCACCAGGTCCAGTTTCAAACCCGCCTTGTACTGTCTCTCTTCGCTGGACACAAGAAGCCCTGCATAGGCATCCAGAGGACCCAGCACATTGGCTTTCCCTTCGATGAGGCCAAACATTCTGGCATCCCTGTCGTAGTAGTTCCGGTTGCCGGCGCCTACGTAGAAATGGCCGATTTTGTACTTGGCATATACGTCCGTTTCATTGCCCCGGTTGTTCCAGTGACGGTATTCCGCGCCTACGGCCACCTTGGGAATCGGCTTCACTTCGATATGGGCGCTGTGAATGCCGTCGGCAGCACTGTTGTACCCATACCCCGCTTCCGTATCCATAATGTCGCCAAAGGCGCCGGCCATGCCTGTGCCTGCCAGTGCCAGGACGGCGGCCATACATAAAATCTTTTTCATAGAGGTCCTCCTTTCCAAATAGAATCTATATACTTTTATTATATACTATGGAGCCTGAAAAATTAAGGGCTTTTGAGAAATTGGATATCCTGCCCCATCGTCATTTCAAAATGAAGCGAATAACACAAGTGCTGCTCCGCCGCGCTGTCATTTCGAGGGCCGGAAGCGGAGCATGGAAATCTCCCTCCTCCATGGTACAAGCCCCGCTTCGGCGGGAAATCTCTCGACTCAGAGTTTCAAAGGAGTATAATACTTTCAGTCTCATTCCGGCATGCCGCTCTGCTCGAGATGACGCGGCGGCGGGCCACTCTACCGTCATTTCAAAATGAGGCGAATAACGTAAGTGCTGCCCCGTCACACCGTCATTTCGAGCGCAGCGTAGCGGAGCCGAGAAATCCCCCTTCTCTATGGTACAAGCCCCGCTTCGGCTGGAGATCTCTCGACTCAGAGTTTCAATGATGATAAACACATATACCATCCATTCCGGCATGCCGCTCCGCTCGAGATGACGCGGCGGCGAGCCCTAACTGTCATTTGATTAAAAGCCCAAGAGTCATAGAAGAAAATATGGCAGTAAAAAAAGAACGGCCCCCTGAGGGTAACCGTTCTTTTTTATTTCATAGTATCAGGCCTATTACTGCTGGCTCTTCTTTACATTTGCATTCTTATAGCGGGCCTGGCGGGAAAGAACCATCTTTCTCATACGGATGCTCTTAGGTGTTACTTCCACCAGTTCGTCATCATTGATCCATTCCAGCGCCGATTCCAGGGTGAACTTGCGGCATGGAGGCAGCTTGATGGCTTCATCGGAGCCGGAAGCACGGGTGTTGGTGAGGTGCTTCTTCTTGCAGGGGTTCACGTCCATATCCTGGTCTCTGGAGTTTTCGCCCACGATCATGCCTTCGTATACTTCAACCCCCGGTTCCAGGAAGAGTTCGCCTCTGTCCAGAATGGAGTTCAGGCCGTAAGCCGTGGTAACGCCTGCTTCAAAAGCAACCAGGGAGCCTCTGGTTCTTTCAGGAATATCGCCCTTGTAGGGTGCATAGCCCTGGAATACATGGTACATAATGCCGGTGCCTCTGGTGGTGGTGAGCAGTTCATTTCTGAAGCCGATGAGGCCGCGGGCAGGGATGGAGAATTCCATCTTCATGTAGCCGGCCAGTTCTTCCATGGAAATCATTTCCGCTCTTCTGGGGCCAAGGCCTTCCATAACAGCGCCCATGAATTCCTGCGGCACTTCAATGGTCAGTCTTTCCAGCGGTTCGCACTTCTTGCCATTGATGACTTTGTAAATAACCTGGGGTTTGGAAACTTCCAGTTCAAATCCTTCACGGCGCATGGTTTCGATAAGCACGGAGAGATGGAGTTCGCCGCGGCCGGACACCTTGAAAGCATCGGATGTATCGGTGTCTTCTACGCGAAGAGCCACATTGGTTTCGATTTCCTTGTAGAGACGGGCACGGATGTGACGGGAGGTCACGAAGTCCCCTTCCTTGCCAGCAAAGGGGCTCTTGTTGACATGGAATACCATGGACAGGGTCGGTTCGTCGATGTGGATGGACGGGAGGGCTTCCGGATTGGCAGCATCGGCTACGGTTTCACCGATGTTGATATCCTTGAAGCCTGCCATGGCGATAATGTCGCCGGCTTTGGCTTCCTGTACGGGAGTCCGTTTCATTCCCTGCCAGGTGAAGAGGGAGCCGATATGGTCGCTGCGGATCTTGGTGCCGTCAGTGATGGCTACCGGCATGCCCTGTTTGGCGGTGCCCCGGGTCAGACGGCCGATGGCTACTTTACCCAGATAATCATCGGCTTCCAGGGTGGTCACCATAACCTGCAGGCCGCCGTCGGGATCCACATCGGGGCAGGGGCAGTATTTAAGAATGGCATCGAAGAGGGGTCCCAGGTCCTTGCCTTCATCATTCATATGGAGCTTGGCAATGCCGTTTCTGGCAGAGCAGTAAATCAGCGGGAAATCCAGCTGGTCATCATCTGCTTCCAGTTCGATGAAGAGGTCCAGAATTTCGCCTTCCACGTCAGAAATACGCTGGTCCGGACGGTCGATCTTATTGATGACAACGATCGGTTTCAGCTTATGTTCCAGTGCCTTTCTGAGAACGTACTTGGTCTGGGGCATAGGGCCTTCATGGGCGTCTACCAGAAGGAGCACGCCGTCTACCATGTTCAGGATACGTTCCACTTCGCCGCCGAAGTCAGCATGCCCTGGGGTATCAACGATGTTGATTTTAACACCATTGTGCATGACGGAAGTGTTCTTTGCCAGAATGGTAATGCCTCTTTCCCTTTCCAGCGGGTTGGAGTCCATGACACGTTCTGCCACTTTCTGGTTGTCCCTGAAAACATGACTCTGTTTCAGCATGGCATCGACAAGAGTCGTCTTGCCATGGTCGACATGGGCGATAATGGCAATGTTGCGGATATCTTCTCTTTTCATTCTTTCTTTTTCCCCCTCGGGTACTATAAAATCAATGTATCTCTGCTATTATACCACAAAGATGCAAAGCTTTTCATATCTAGAAAATACAATTCATTATACCATGGTTTTTCCTGTTTGAGAAGATTTTTTATCTTCCTTCCGGAAGAAAAGCTGCCAAAGGGCTGTGGAAAAATCTCTGCCCTTTATCCACAGCTCCCTGGCGCGAAGCGCAATTCCTGCTGTCAGGGTGAAGGTTTTCATTCTTTATGAAATTGTCACTTCATCATGTTCCACCATTCCCTGAATTGCTGGGTATCATCGCCTATATGGACGGCTTCCCCGATTTCCGGGGTCAGAAGGCGGAAGGATTTACCTTCCGCCGCCAGTTTCATTCTTTCATAGGGCTCCTGCCAGGTGTGGGTGGAGAGGGCGTATTTACCATTGTGGCAGGGAATGAGCGCTCTGGCTCCGATTTCCTCCGCTGCCTTTGCACTTTCCTCCGGCAGCATATGGACAGAGTGCCAATTTTGATTATACTGGCCGTCTTCCATCAAAGCCAGGTCAAAGCCGCCGAACTGCTTTCCCATGTCCCTGAATCTTCCGTCATAACCGCCGTCGCCGCTGTAGTACACCTTCCGATTCGGCGTAATGAAGGCAAAAGAAACAGGAAGGGTCTGGTTCCTTTTGAGCAGGCGCCCGGAAAAATGGCGGGTAGGAAGTACCCAGACAGAAAGACCATCCAGCTTTACCTCTTCATTCCAGTCGGCTTCATGGATTTTGGAAAGGGGATAGCCCCATTTTTCGTAATAGCCTCCATTTCCAAGGCCCGTCACCACATGATGTACTTTCGGTTCTATTTTCTTCACGAAATCATAATCCAGATGATCCCAGTGATCATGGGACAGCACCATGACATCCAAATCATCGGGAATGTCCTCCGGACCGTACACATTGCTCCCGTCAAAGGCTCTGTCGATGAACGGAAAAGGCGAAGCGTACAGGGAAGATACGGGGTCAATAAGTATTTTCTTTCCGCCCAGCTGCATATAGAAAGAGGAATGCCCCAGCCACACCACCACATCGTCCCATGGGGGAATGGATTTCAGGTCTTTTTTCTCCTGAACCATGGGATCCTGAGGAATATTCACGCCGGCGGCGGGGAACAAGAAGGACTTCCAAAAGGATATGTCCGCTGTCACTTTTTCATGGGGCATCTCCGGATGGAATTCACCGTCCCTGTAATGAGGTGACGCTTCGATGCGCGCCTTCCTTGCCGGCGTCATCAAAGGATCCATTTCGTCCCGGTTGATAAACCAAAAGCCCGCCAGCAGGAGGCAGGCTGCCCCCAGGGCTGAAATTTTGATCAAAGAAAGCATAGGTTCTCCTTTCATAGGGAAACGATGATGGAATCAGTGCATCCATGGAGCCATATAATCGAGCCATATATTTTATTATACCGGTTAAAGCTCGATGCAAGTCAATCTATGATTGAGGAAATAAAAGATTTACAGGCCTGCTTCCTGCCTGTACAATGGAGAAAAGAACAAGATTTCATGGAAAAGAGGCTTTGTCATGATAAAAATTGCCACCGCCCAGATCGATGTGATTCCCGGAAACATCCGGGAGAACTGGAAACAGATAGAAGAGGAAATCGAAAGAGCCCGAAAGGCAGGAGCCCATATGCTGGTGCTTCCGGAAATGTGCCTCACCGGCTACCTCATCGGCGATTTGTGGGATCAAAACGCTTTTCTCCGGGAATGCGAAGCCTATAATGAAAAAATAGCGGCCGCCTCCCGGGACATCACCATCCTCTGGGGCAGCTGTGCCATAGACTGGGAAAAGACAAACGACGACGGCAGGCCCCGGAAATACAACGCCGCCTTTGCCGCCGCCAACGGTCATTTCCTGACTCCGGAAAACGGCAGGCATCCTTTTGTTATTAAAACCCTTCTTCCCAATTACCGCTGCTTCGATGACCGCCGCTACTTTACCTCCCTTCGCCAGGAGGCCCTGGAAGAGGGCCTTTCCTTAGAAGAGGCGCTGACGCCCTTCCTCCTTCCTGCCGGCGGCGAAACCATTCGCACCGGTGTCCTTCTCTGCGAAGATAGCTGGGATGAAAACTACAGCCTTTCCCCCATGTCCATTCTGGCTAAGAAGGATATATCCCTTTTCCTCAACCTGTCGGCCTCCCCCTTTACCCTGGGGAAAAATGAAAAGCGGCACCGCATGCTGGGCGATGCCCTTTCCAAACTCCGCATCCCCATGATTTACGTCAATCAGCGGGGCCTGCAGAATAACGGAAAAACCTGCTATACCTTCGACGGCATGACCGCCGCCTATGATAAAGAAGGGACCCTCATCGCTGAAGCCCGCCCCTATGAAGAGCCCCGCTGCCTCTTCCTTTTCGACAGAGCCTCCGAAAATCTCATGTCTGAAAAGCCCATGGCTCCCTTCCAGGGCAGCATGCTTCTTCCTGCCCTCCGTTACGGAGTCAGAAAATTCCTTTCTGCTATCCACGTGGACAAGGTGGTGATCGGCGTATCCGGCGGCATTGACTCTGCCGTAAACGCTGCCCTCTACCGTTCAGTGCTGCCCAAAGATCATCTCCTTCTGGTGAATACGCCTACCCGTTTCAATTCAGAAATGACAAAGGACCTGGCCAGAAAACTGGCCGATCATCTGGAATCCCCCTATCTGACCATTCCCATCGGTTCCTTCATCGATGAAACGGCCCGGGCCCTGGAAGGACTTCCTGTGGGAAAAGGGAAAATCCATCTCACCGGATTTATGAAAGAAAACATGCAGGCCCGGGACCGGAGCAGCCGCATCCTTTCCGCGCTCTCCGCCGCCTTCGGAGGCATCTTCACCTGCAACGCCAATAAAACGGAAATGACCGTAGGCTATGGCACCCTCTACGGCGACCTGGCCGGCGCCCTGGCAGCAACGGCGGATTTGTGGAAATACCAGATCTATGAACTGGGCAGGGCCCTGAATGAATGGTACGGGCAGGAAGTCATTCCCGAAGGGATTTTCACCGTAAAACCCAGTGCCGAACTGTCGGAGAACCAGGATGTCACCAAAGGCCTGGGGGATCCTCTCATTTACGAATACCATGACTATTTGCTGAAAAGCTTTGTAGAACCCTGGCAGAGAAATACACCGGAGGACATCCTTGCCTGGTACAGAGAAGGAACACTGGAAGAGCATCTGGGCTGTTCCGTAAAGGTAGAAGACCTCTTTCCCACCCACGCCGCTTTCATTCAGGACTTGGAGCGCTGGTGGAACCTTTTTGCAGGATTTGCCGTAGCCAAACGAATCCAGGCGCCGCCCCTCATCGCCATCAGCCGGCGTCCCTACGGCTACGATCTTCGGGAATCCCAGGTAAGCCCCTACTATACAGACCGATATCTGGAAATGAAGAGAAGCATGGTGGAGGTCGTAAAAGGTTCTGAAGTTTGACCGGCTGCGCCCGAGGGCCGCGGCGTCGGCTTTGCCGGAGTTTGATACATTTTCGTCATATCCCAAAAGGGGCTGTGAAGAAATGATGACCATTTCTTCACAGCCCTTTTCCCATGTCAAAACTCCTGATTCCTCCATACGTATGCAGTGAAATAAAGGAAAAGCAGGTCCGCAGATGAAACCATGGGCCTCTGCTTTCTACCGTCCCCCTTCTATTTCACCGCCCTGATGCAGAAAAGAGGCAGTGGGTCGTAGTCCCATTCTTTGGACAGGTGCACAAGAGGGCGTATATCCTCTTCCCATGTGACGGAAGAAAAGCCCAGAAGCCGCAGCCGTTCCACATCCCAGGCCGGCCGGCTGTGGGTGCTGATACGGATGGAGTCCTTCAGTTCCTGGCAGGTCTCTATAAGACTTTCCGCCACACCGTGGTGCGCATTTTTGGTAAGTTTCGCAGCGGCAGTGAAATCCATGGGACCGTAGTTGGAGTCCATATTCAGAAGGACGCCCCCTTTTTTCAAAGCCCTCTGCCAGGACGCATAGGCCCTGGGCACATCGGGCAGGTTCCAGGTCACATTGCGGGTCACAATGGCATCAAAGCTGCTTACCGGAAAGGGCAGGTTCATCACATCGCCCTGCACGAAAGAAATTGAAACTCCCGCCTTTTCCGCATTAGCCGCCCCCTCTTTCAGCATGGAGGCAGAGAAATCAAGGGCTGTCACCCTGCATCCTGCCTTTGCCAGGATAATGGCAAGGAAGGCAGGCCCCGTGCCTGCATCCAGAACACGAAGAGGTCTTCCCTTCGGAAGCCTTTCCATCAGGAACCTTTCCCAGGCCCTGCTGTCCGGCCCGGACAGTTCCTTTTGTCTAAGACTGCTGTAGCCGCGGCTCCGCTCATTCCAATAGCCTCTGTTCTTCTCCTCGAAATTGTCCATCCCATTTTCCTTTCTTCCACAGCGAAAAGGCCGTTTCCTCTGCGAAACGGCCTTAGGCTTTTACAGGTCAAGCCTTCCGTGCTTCCTCAAATACGTTCCTCACCGCTTTTTCAATGGTATCGTAGTCCATACCCGGTTTGGCTTCAAAGTACTTCTTCCCCTCAATGAATGCTCATGTACGGTAAGGAAGCAAGCAACCGAAAACAAGAGATAGACCGCCAGCACTACACTATTCCGAACCAAAGACCAAAAGATAAGCATTGTGGGAAAATCTAAACTTTTGGATTTTCCTACAATGCCGACTACGGCGGAATCCCTCCCACTCCTTATATATTTCTTTCTGTATACATTGAATTTGTATTTAGTAAAATGCAGACAACACCACGGATCGGCTTTTGGCTGGACAATTCCAACCAAACACCGCAGCAGACAGTAGAAACCATTCTGAACGTTAGGAAGCCGGTATGATTGTTACATATAAGGGGAAGAAAAATTTCTTTTAGATACTTGTTTTCCTAAAACTGATGTGATATAATAATTCAAATCCAGAAAAGGAGTAAAAAATATGCGGCAAGGTATTCTTAAATAAAACTATAATCAAATAGTGGGAACAAAGGATTATGATAGTCCCTTTTGTAGGGGCTTAGTTTTTTGTACCCAATTTAAGAATACTTTTGCCTTATCAATTTTGACATATCCCCAAAAACAGCACTCACAAACAGGTGTATGCTGTATATGTGTATGTCCGCAAATTATCATCCCCAGTGGTAAAAGTATTTTACTGCTGGGGATTTTTATGCCCTTCGGGGCAGTAAAGGGAGGACAATCACATGAAAATAATCAATATTGGAATTCTTGCCCATGTAGACGCTGGAAAGACGACCTTGACGGAGAGCCTGCTATATGCCAGCGGAGCCATTTCAGAACCGGGGAGCGTCGAAAAAGGGACAACGAGGACGGACACCATGTTTTTGGAGCGGCAGCGTGGGATTACCATTCAAGCGGCAGTCACTTCCTTCCAGTGGCACAGATGTAAAGTCAACATTGTGGATACGCCCGGCCACATGGATTTTTTGGCGGAGGTGTACCGCTCTTTGGCTGTTTTAGATGGGGCCATCTTGGTGATCTCCGCTAAAGATGGCGTGCAGGCCCAGACCCGTATTCTGTTCCATGCCCTGCGGAAAATGAACATTCCCACCGTTATCTTTATCAACAAGATCGACCAGGCTGGCGTTGATTTGCAGAGCGTGGTTCAGTCTGTTCGGGATAAGCTCTCCGCCGATATTATCATCAAGCAGACGGTGTCGCTGTCCCCGGAAATAGTCCTGGAGGAAAATACCGACATAGAAGCATGGGATGCGGTCATCGAAAATAACGATAAATTATTGGAAAAGTATATCGCAGGAGAACCAATCAGCCGGGAAAAACTTGTGCGGGAGGAACAGCGGCGGGTTCAAGACGCCTCCCTGTTCCCGGTCTATTATGGCAGCGCCAAAAAGGGCCTTGGCATTCAACCGTTGATGGATGCGGTGACAGGGCTGTTCCAACCGATTGGGGAACAGGGGAGCGCCGCCCTATGCGGCAGCGTTTTCAAGGTGGAGTATACAGATTGCGGCCAGCGGCGTGTCTATCTACGGCTATACAGCGGAACGCTGCGCCTGCGGGATACGGTGGCCCTGGCCGGGAGAGAAAAGCTGAAAATCACAGAGATGCGTATTCCATCCAAAGGGGAAATTGTTCGGACAGACACCGCTTATCCGGGTGAAATTGTTATCCTTCCCAGCGACAGCGTGAGGTTAAACGATGTATTAGGGGACCCAACCCGGCTCCCTCGTAAAAGGTGGCGTGAGGACCCCCTCCCCATGCTGCGGACGTCGATTGCGCCGAAAACGGCAGCACAAAGAGAACGGCTGCTGGACGCTCTTACGCAACTTGCGGATACTGACCCGCTTTTGCGCTGCGAGGTGGATTCCATCACCCATGAGATCATTCTTTCTTTTTTGGGCCGGGTGCAGTTGGAGGTTGTTTCCGCTTTGCTGTCGGAAAAATACAAGCTTGAAACAGTGGTAAAGGAACCCACCGTCATTTATATGGAGCGGCCGCTCAAAGCAGCCAGCCACACCATCCATATCGAGGTGCCGCCCAACCCGTTTTGGGCATCCATCGGACTGTCTGTTACACCACTCCCGCTTGGCTCCGGTGTACAATACGAGAGCCGGGTTTCGCTGGGATACTTGAACCAGAGTTTTCAAAACGCTGTCAGGGATGGTATCCGTTACGGGCTGGAGCAGGGCTTGTTCGGCTGGAACGTAACGGACTGTAAGATTTGCTTTGAATACGGGCTTTATTACAGTCCGGTCAGCACGCCGGCGGACTTCCGCTCATTGGCCCCGATTGTATTGGAACAGGCATTGAAGGAATCAGGGACGCAGCTGCTGGAACCTTATCTCTCCTTCATCCTCTATGCGCCCCAGGAATACCTTTCCAGGGCTTATCATGATGCACCGAAATACTGTGCCACCATCGAAACGGCCCAGGTAAAAAAGGATGAAGTTGTCTTTACTGGCGAGATTCCCGCCCGCTGTATACAGGCATACCGTACTGATCTGGCCTTTTACACCAACGGGCGGAGCGTATGCCTTACAGAGCTGAAAGGATATCAGGCCGCTGTCGGTCAGCCGGTCATCCAGCCCCGCCGTCCAAACAGCCGCCTGGACAAGGTGCGCCATATGTTTCAGAAGGTAATGTAAAGATACATAATCGTCAAGACGGCAACAATCAGAAGTTATGGAGGGTAACAATGGAATATAGTAAGGAAGATTTAATGGAAGCAAAAAAGCAAATTTGGGGAGTGGGAGAGAACATGGGAACAGAGGAAAGTAAAAAAATCTGGGAGGAGAACGCACAATTTTGGGATAATGCAATGGGTGACGAATCTAATGAATTTCACAGAGAGGTAGTGCGTCCCAAAGTAACGGAACTTCTATCTCCTAATCCTGCGGATTACATTTTGGATATTGCGTGTGGCAATGGAAATTATTCTTCGTATCTTGCACAAAGAGGCGCTTCGGTTGTCGCTTTTGATTACAGCAAAAAAATGATAGAATTGGCTAAAAGACGGCAATCACAATATGCAAAACAAATTGAATTTTGTGTGGCGGATGCGACCGATAGAAAAAGTATATTAGAATTAAAAAGAAATCGAGCCTTTACGAAAGCAGTTTCTAATATGGCAATTATGGATATTACGGATATTGAACCACTTCTTATGGCTGTTTATGAACTGTTGCAGGAAAGCGGAATTTTTGTCTTTGCAACGCAACACCCTTGTTTTGTCACGTTGACTGAAAAATATATGACACCGCACAGTTACTATGATATAGCGATTGAAGGGCAACCGAAAGAGCAGATTTATTATCATCGTTCCATACAAGATATTTTTAACCTTTGTTTTAGAGCTGGATTTGTCATTGATGGATTTTATGAAGAATGTTTTAAAACCAACAAAGAAATTCCTATGGTAATGATAGTAAGGCTTAAGAAGGTAAAACGTGATAGCTTAAAATAAATTCAAGTTTGTCGGGTAAATAGCAAACCCAGCCGAGCCAGTCAACGGTCAAGATGAACGGCGCATATGCGCAGCCGTTGACAGCCCCGCCCGCCTTTGCTGGTAGGCAATCAAGGGGCGACAGCAAGAAGTGCCACCGCCCCGCACTATTATTCAGAAAGGGGAATTTCCATGACCGACCAGATAGCCTATCAAGAATATATCCAGCGCAGGTACAACGCCTTTTGCAAGACTGTTATCCGCTGTGCCGCCTTGGACAAGATTTTGAAGCTTAAACGGCAATGGGAACGGCAAGTTTCCCTTGACTATCTGATGAACGAGAAGTTTGTCCAGTTTGCCGCGTCGGAGCCGGACGAGGAATACCCATTTACCGTCTGCGGTCAGACCGTCCTGCTCTGCAACGCCGCCCTTGCCGACGCGATCTCTGTTTTGCCGGAGCAGACGCGGGAAGAAATCCTGCGCTATTACTTTCTGCGCCAGCCGCAGCGCGTGATCGGCGCGTGTATTGGCCGGTCACGCAGCACAGCGGGGCGGCATATCCAGCTTGCCTTGCAGCGGCTACGCGAAGAAATGGGGGTGAGCCGGTATGAGTAGACTTCTCCCCTATGAAACAATCCTCAAAGCCCGTGAGGGCGACCCAGAAGCCGTGAACGCTGTCCTGCTCCACTACGCCGGATATATCCGCTATTTCTCAAAAGTGAACGGGCAGGTCAACGCCGAGGTGGAGGACTATGTAAAGCAGCGGTTAATTGACTGTCAATTCAAGTTCCGGCTTGACGAACCACCGGACAAGTCATAAAAACTGAATACCAGCCGCCACCGACGCGGCCAGCGAAAGCAGTAAGTCTTGAAAAAGATTTACTGCTTTTTTTGTTGTCCGGCTCCGCTCCCGGCCATTTTGCCCCCTGCCGGTTGTAGTAGTAAGCGAGGAGGGAATTTTTCTGCCCTGGTGTTTGGCATTTGGAGCATTTACCCGTAGTAGAGGGCAAAGAGAAAGGATTTCTCCAACACCGGGTAGAAACCACTGCGTCCGGTGTCATTTTAGCGAAAGCGGGCAGGAATGCCCTTTACAGGATTAGTAGTAGCAGAAAAAGAGAAACAAACTTTTGTGGTTGCAGTTTTCCAAAAAAGTGGCGGACGGAAGTGAGAGAAAGTTTGCAGTCACGGAGAGCAAGTTTCTACCACGGTGCCAAAATCCGCAATTCTGCAGTTTTGCCCCTCGCGGGAAACTTGTTGGGGAGTGCCTTCCCCAAACCCTGCTCATGCGCCCTTACGGGCGAGAAAGGAGGTCACACCATGCGAAAGAAATACAACACGCCCCACCGCAGCCGCGTTGTGAAAACCCGGCTGTCCGAAGATGAGTATGCCGACTTCACAGCGCGGCTTGCGCCCTATGGTATCAGCCAGTCCGAATTTCTCCGGCAGGCGATACGGCGGGCGACCATACGCCCGGTTGTCCATGTGTCGTCGGTCAATGACGAGTTGCTTTCCGCTGTCGGGAAGCTGACAGCCGAGTACGGCAGGATCGGCGGCAACCTCAATCAGATTGCCCGGTATCTGAACGAATACGGCGTACCCTACAACACCCTTTCCGGCGAGGTACGCGCCGCCATATCCGACCTTGCCGTCCTCAAGTATGAAGTCCTCAAGAAAGTAGGTGACGCGGTTGGCAACACTCAAGCATATCAACTCTAAAAACGCCGACTACGGAGCCGCCGAGCAATATCTTCTCTTTGAGCATGACGAGTTTACCATGAAGCCCGTCCTTGATGAAACCGGCAGGCTTATCCCCCGCGAGGACTACCGGCTGTCCACGCTGAACTGCGACGGGGAGGATTTTGCCGTTGCGTGTATGCGGGCCAATCTCCGCTATCAGAAAAACCAGCGGCGGGAAGATGTGAAAAGCCACCACTACATCATCAGCTTTGACCCGCGGGACGGGCCGGACAACGGCCTGACCGTAGACCGGGCGCAGGCGTTGGGGGAACAATTCTGTAAAGAGCATTTTCCCGGCCACCAGGCCCTTGTCTGCACCCACCCGGACGGGCATAACCACAGCGGCAACATTCATGTGCATATCGTCATAAACAGCCTGCGGATTGAGGAAGTGCCGTTCCTGCCCTACATGGACAGGCCGGCCGATACGAAAGTCGGCTGCAAGCACCGATGTACCGACGCTGCCCTGCGCTACTTCAAATCCGAAGTCATGGAGATGTGCCACCGGGAGGGGCTTTATCAAATCGACCTCTTGAACGGCAGCAAGAACCGCGTCACCGACCGGGAGTATTGGGCGCAGAAAAGGGACAGGCCGCGCTGGACAAGCAGAACGCCCCCATGATTGCCGATAGTATCACGCCCCGGCAGACCAAGTTTGAAACGAACAAGGAGAAGCTGCGGCAGACCCTACGGAAAGCCCTTGCCACCGCCGCCAGCTTTGACGAGTTTTCCTCTCTGTTGCTGCAGGAGGGTGTGACCGTCAAGGAGAGCCGGGGGCGGCTTTCCTACCTCACGCCGGACAGGACAAAGCCAATTACCGCCCGGAAGCTGGGCGACGATTTTGACCGCGCCGCTGTCTTTGCCGTTTTAGAGCAAAACGCCGCCAGAGCAGCCGAAGCGCCAGCCAGATCCCCCGATCCCCCACGCACCATAAAAGACCGCTTGCAGGTTGCCAGAGCCGAGATAGCCGCCCCGAAACAGGACGGAGTGCAGCGGCTTGTGGACATTGAGCAGAAAATGGCCGAGGGCAAAGGCCGGGGCTATGAACGCTGGGCGAAGATACACAATCTGAAGCAGGCCGCCAAAACGCTGTCCGTCTACCAGCAATACGGCTTTACTTCCCCGGAGCAGTTAGAAGCCGCCGTTGACACCGCCTATCAGAAAATGCGCCAGACCAGCGGCGAACTGAAAGCACTGGAAACGAAGCTGCAAGGGAAAAAGAAGTTGCAGCGGCAGGTGTTGGCCTACGCCCAGACCAAGGCCGCCCGCGACGGGCTGCGGGCACAGAAATCCGAGAAAGCCCGCGCCGCATACCGGCAGGCCCATGAGAGCGATTTTATCATAGCCGACGCAGCAGCCCGGTATTTCAAGGCGCATGGCATTACCAAGCTGCCCGCCCGGAAAGCGTTGCAGGCCGAGATCGAGCAGCTTATCTCCGAGAAAGACGGCCTGTATAACACCTATCACGAACAGAAACAGCGGTTCAAGGAGTTGCAGACCGTCAAGCGGAACATCGACCAGATTTTGCGCCGGGACGAGCCGCACCGCAGAAAGGAGCAGAGCCATGAGCGATAACCTGCCCCACATGGACTACCGCCAGCACCGGCGGGCGCGGCGGCTGGTACATGAGTGCTGTAACTACGATGAGGGGAACTGCCTGCTATTGGACGACGGGGAGCCTTGCGTGTGCGTCCAGAGCATTTCCTTTTCCCTCATGTGCCACTGGTTCCGTGTGGCTGTCCTGCCCCTTGACGGGGAGCTGGCCGCAGCCCTCTTGTGCCGGGGAAGCCGGAAACGGTGTGCCGTCTGCGGGGCGGCCTTTGTCCCCAAATCCAACCGGGGAAAATACTGCCCCGACTGCGCCGGGCGCATGAAGAAAATCAAAGCCGCCGAGAGAAAGCGGAAACAAAGGCAGAGATGTCACGCTTTAGAGCCTTTCAAACCCGCATAAATCAAGGCTTTTTTCGTGGGTGTCAAAGGGTACGCGATACATTTATCCTTTTCCCCCGGAAACGGCGTTTTAATGCGTGACAATACGCCAAAATCAACCCGAACACAGGGAGGTGATCCTATCGCTGATTATATCAGGGCAGACACGCGGCTGCCCGCCTATCTGCCGTATCCCCGTTTCCTGCTGAAAATGGAGATTTCACAGACCGCCAAGCTGCTGTATTCGCTGCTGTTAGACCGTTCCACCCTCTCCCAGAAAAACAAGTGGCTGGACGACGAGGGCAGGATTTATATTATCTATCCCATCGCGGAGATAGCAGAAATACTGGATAAAGGCAGCACCACCATCAAGGGGGCGCTTAATGAACTGGACACGGCGGGGCTGTTGGAACGGGAACGGGGCGGCTTCTCCGCACCGAACCGGCTTTATGTCAAAGTACCGCCAGTGCCACAGGTACAGTTTTCAGACCAACTGATGGCCGGAAGTCCGCCCCTCATAGAGCCGGAAAACCGTCCTACTGATGGTCAGAAAACCGACCTTATGATGGTCGGAAAACCGTCCCCTAACCAAACTACTATAAACAACCTTACAGAGAGCCAAACAAAGGGAGTGAGTGGGGGGCCGTCCGCGCCCTATGGCCGATATGGAAATATTTTTCTGTCACAGACCGAATACGACGAGTTGCAGGCAGAGTACCCTGACAGGCTGGAACGGTTCATCGAGGAAATGAGCCGCTACCTTGCCGCCAACGGGAAAAGCTACCAGAACTATGCCGCCGCCCTGCGGATATGGGCGGGGAACGACAAAAAGGAAGCCCCTAAAAAGGGCATACCAGACTACTCATGCAAGGAGGGCGAGAGTTTATGAAGAATGAAATCAACGCGGTTTTGGAGAATATGACGACCACCATCCCGGAGCCGGAGGACTACACCGGCGAGGACGGTTTACTGTACTGCGGCAAGTGCCGCAAGCCGAAAGAAGCCTATTTTGCGCCGGATAAGGCCGCTATCTTCGGGCGCGACCGCCACCCGGCAGAGTGCGACTGCCAGAGAACCGCCCGCGAGGAACGGGAAGCCGCCGAAAAGCGGCGCAGACACCTTGACACCGTGGAAGAACTGAAACGCCGGGGCTTTACCGACCCCACCATGCGGGACTGGACTTTCGAGAACGACAACGGCAGGAACCCGCAGACCGGGCTTGCCCGCCGGTATGTGGAGCATTGGGAAGATATGCGGACAGACAATATCGGCTGCCTGTTCTGGGGCGGCGTAGGCACCGGCAAAAGCTACCTTGCAGGCTGTATCGCAAACGCCCTCATGGAGAAAGAAATCCCCGTCCGCATGACGAACTTTGCTCTTATCCTCAATGACCTTGCCGCCAGCTTTGAGGGGCGCAACGAGTACATTTCCCGCCTTTGTCGTTATCCGCTGCTGATCCTTGACGACTTCGGCATGGAACGCGGGACGGAATACGGGCTGGAACAGGTGTTCAATGTGATTGACAGCCGTTACCGCAGCGGCAAGCCGCTGATCGTCACGACCAACCTTACGCTGGACGACCTGCACAACCCGGAGGACACCGCCCATTCCCGGATTTATGACCGCCTGCTTTCCATGTGCGTCCCGGTACGCTTTACCGGCGACAACTTCCGGCAGGAAACCGCCAAGCGGAAAATGGAGAGCATGAAGAAACTGATTACCGACTGAAAGGAGTATTGCCTATGGCAGATAACAAGCAGCACGACACCCGCACCACCCGCCGCCCTGACTGTGTGACGGAAATCCGCATGGGCAATTCCGTCCTTGTCGTGTCCGGCTATTTCAAGAAAGACACCACAACCACAGCCGCCGACAAAATGGCGCGGGTACTGGAAGCGGAAGCCGCTGCTACACAGGAGCCGACTTATCCGGCGTGAACCGGGGCATGGAAAAGCGGCCATGCCAGGGAGCATGACCGCTGGAACGAAAATCGGAAGTGCTTTAGCAATTCTTAATCTCATTCTCTATAAAATAATTTGCAATTTCAAAGGCTTTTATTCTTCTCTTTGCCAATGTGATTTGTGATTTATAACGCTCGGAATTATCCTTTGATTCAAATGTTTTTACTGTTTCTCTTAGCTTGTGCAGAGTTGAATCAATTTGCCTTTTGGCCGCGGTTAATTCATCTATTGTATACTTCATGTTTTCTCCTTTAACTTCTGATTTTTTTGTTAAATCAGAGTATACCACGGAGTTATGAACTTTTCTACTGCAAATATGGGACGACAACCCATACCATAAAAATCGGAAAATTGAAAAGCTGTAAAGAAGCAAATTTAACGCTTTTGCCGCTGTACAGCCCCCGCCGTTCCGTGGTACAATGAAACCACGGAATAGTGGGGCTGGCTGTCGGAAACGGAGGATTTTATGTTAAGACAAGCCACCCAAAACCTCATTACCGCCCTTTATCCGAGATTGTCCCACGAGGATGAATTGCAAGGCGAGAGTAATTCCATATCGAACCAAAAAAGGATACTCGAAACCTACGCAAAACAGAACGGCTTTACCAATCTGCGCTGGTACACCGACGACGGTTTTTCCGGCGCGAACTTCCAGCGGCCCGGATTTCAAGCCATGCTTGCGGACATTGAAGCCGGGAAAGTGGGTACGGTCATCGTCAAGGACATGAGCCGGTTAGGGCGAAACTACTTGCAGGTAGGGTTTTACACGGAAATGCTGTTCCCTCAAAAGGGTGTGCGTTTTATCGCTGTCAACGATAATGTGGACAGTGCCAGCGAGGGCATGGACAACGATTTTACCCCGCTGCGAAATCTGTTCAATGAATGGCTGGTGAGAGATACGAGCAAGAAAATCAAGGCAGTGAAAAAGTCAAAAGGCATGAGCGGCAAGCCTGTTACCAGCAAGCCGGTTTACGGCTATGTGATGGACGAGGACGAGAATTTTATTATAGACGAGGAAGCCGCCCCGGTGGTGCAGCAGATTTACCAGCTTTGCCTTGCCGGGAACGGCCCGACCAAGATTGCCCGTATGCTGACGGAGCAGCAAATCCCCACGCCGGGGACGCTGGAATATCAGCGGACAGGCAGCACCCGCCGTTATCACCCAGGCTATGAGTGCAAATGGGCGACCAACACCGTCGTTCATATCCTCGAAAACCGAGAGTACACCGGATGTCTGGTGAACTTCAAAACGGAAAAGCCTTCTTATAAGGTCAAGCACAGCATAGAGAACCCCGTCGAGAAGCAGGCCATTTTCGAGAACCACCATGAGCCGATCATCGACAAGGAAACATGGGAACGGGTGCAGGAGTTACGCAAACAGCGCAAACGCCCGAACCGCTACGATGAAGTGGGGCTGTTCTCCGGGATTTTGTTCTGCGCCGACTGCGGCCATGTGCTGTATCAGCAGCGGTATCAGAACAAAGACCGCAAACAGGACTGCTACATCTGCGGCAGCTACAAGAAGCGCACCCGCAACTGTACGGCGCACTTTATCCGCACCGATCTGTTGACCGCTGGTGTCCTGGCAAATCTCCGGCAAGTGACCGAATACGCAGCCAAGCATGAGAGCCGGTTTGTGAAACTACTTGTCCAGCAGAACGAGATCGGCGGCAAGCGAAAGACCGCCGCAGCCATCAAGCAGCTTGAACAGGCGCAGGAACGCATTTCTGAAATCAGCCGCATTATCAAGCGGCTGTATGAGGACAATGTAAACGGCAAAATCAGCGATGAGCGTTTCATGGAACTGTCGGCTGACTACGAAGCCGAGCAAGCGGAGCTGAAAAAGAGAGCCGCCGCCCTGCAAGCCGAACTGGACAAGTCACAGGCAGCTACCGTCAACGCCGAGAAATTTATGGGCATTGTCCGCAAGCACCTTGCCTTTGAAGAACTGACCCCCACTCTCTTGCGGGAAATGATCGAGAAAATTGTGGTGCATGAGTGCAGCTATGATGAGAACGGCACCCGCAGGCAGGACATTGAGATTTATTACAGCTTTGTCGGCAAGATTGACTTGCCCGAATAACCGCCCGACCTATCCGACACAATGGCCAAGTGTCGGATAGGAACGGCAAAATTTTTTGCACTTCTATTGCTTCTTTATCACACATAAGCAAAAAGGCTGGGCACGTAGTAGTAGTCCTTTCCATAGGGCGCTGCCAGGTCCGGCTGGGTGGTTTCATCGATTTCCTCCACCCTGATATCTTTGTATGGTTCTTCTTCCTGCAGAAGGCTAATGGCCTTTCTGGCCTTAGCGCAGTAGGGACAGCCGGGAATTTTAATCATAATCACTTTTTTCATAGGACAGCCTCCTTTATATTCACTTCTATGAATATAGAATACACTATGTCTCCTTTTTTAACAAGTCTTTCGGCTGAACGGGCAAAAAGGACCGCAAAGCAGCCTGTGCCAGGACAGGCGCAGGTGTCATGTCCCGGCCCACCATAAAAGCAGGAAGGGCACCTTCCCTTCCTGCTTTTCTATCAGTTTTCCCTGAAGTAGGGTTTGAAATTGGATTCGTGAATGTTTTTGCCGTTATTCTGACGGGGCTGGCCGGAATGGCTGTCGAAACGGCGCTGCCTTTTGCCTTCAAAGCGGCGGCCGCCTTCAGAATTTCTTCTTCTCCGGGGACGGTCTCCATCGAAGTGACGGCGGGGAGCTCCTTTGCGTCTGCGGAAATTGGGCATTTCTTCTGTAATCTTGACCGGTGTCACATCAGGCTGTTTGGTGAGCAGCTTGATAGCAGCAGCCACCAGGGATACAGAGTCCACATCATTCAGGAGGTCTTCCGCGCTTTCTCTGTATTCTTCCAGACCGCCGCCCTGGGCCGTATCGGAAAGGCTTTCAATGGCCGCTTTCTGGTTGCCTTCGATGACTTCGGAAAGGGTAGGGACAGACCGTCTCTTGATGCGGCGGCGGATAACTCTTTCAATATCCCGGAGCTGCCCCATTTCCCTGGAAATGACGAAGGTTACTGCCAGGCCGGTCTTGCCTGCGCGGCCGGTACGTCCTACGCGGTGTACGTAGATTTCCGGATCCTGGGGCATATCGAAGTTGTATACATGGGTCACACCGGAAATATCAAGGCCTCTGGCTGCCACGTCGGTGGCTACCAGGATATCAATGGTGCCTTCTTTGAACTGGCGCACCACAGTGTCCCTTTTCTGCTGGGACAGGTCGCCATGAAGACCTTCTGCCATGTATCCCCTCTTCTTCAGGGCTTCCGTCACTTCATCGCATCTTCTCTTGGTACGGACGAAAACGATGGCCAGTTCCGGATCCTGCATATCCAGCAGGCGGCAGAGGGCATCAAATTTCTGGCGGTCCGGCAGTTCGATGTATTCCTGTTCGATGAGGTCGATGGTCACAGTGGCTGCTTTGATTTTCACCAGTTCCGGATCTTTGAGGAAAGTCTCAGCCAGCTGGCGAATCGGTTCCGGCATGGTGGCGGAGAAAAACATGGTCTGTCTTTCTTCCGGAATGCCGGCCAGAATGGTACGGATATCGTCGATGAATCCCATATCCACCATTTCGTCCCCTTCGTCCAGCACAAGGACCTGCACATGGGACAGGTCAATGGTGCCTCTCTTCATATGGTCCATGAGGCGGCCCGGAGTGGCTACGATAATGTTGGGGTGCTTCCGGAGAGCTTTGAACTGTCTTTCAATATCCTGCCCGCCGTAAATGGGAAGGGCATGAATGGGAAGGTACTGGGCCAGATGGTTGATTTCCTCGGCAGACTGGATGGCCAGCTCCCTGGTAGGGGAAAGGACAACGGCCTGGGGTCCCGGCTTGGATGTGTCAATCCTTTCCAGGATGGGAATGCCAAAAGCCGCCGTTTTGCCGGTGCCTGTCTGGGCCTGGCCAATCAGGTCCTTTCCGGTGAGGGCAATAGGAATGGCTGCCTTCTGGATGGGACTTGGTTCCTCGAATCCCATATCCTCCACGGCCTTCAGTATTTCCGGCGCAATTCCCAATTCTTTAAATGTGTCGTACATGTTTCCTCCTGTATGCGTTCATGGGTACGCGGGCATGATGCCCAATGATAAGTAAAAGCAGGTCTTTGATATAAATAATACCTATATATCGGAAAGAGCTGACCAAGTCAGTTCCTTTCCGGTATATCTTCCCGGTTTCCTACCGGGGCATTAAGGAAGCACTGATTGATTCACAAAGTGAATGAATCAGCGCTTCCTAAAAAAAAGAGAACGCCCCATGCGTCTCTCCCATGATTCAGATCTATGATTGTCCGTTCTCGCTGGATGCCTGCATATTATTATCATTATATCATACTTTGTCGAAATCCTTAAGAAATATTTTCTCCGCTGCTTCCGCCTTCTTCCCGTGCTGTTCTTCACCGGCAGGTGCCGGTTTCGTCTTTTTGATAAAAAATTTCCCTTTCCCTCTTGCATATATATTCGTAAAGTTGTATTATTATTTCAATCCAATTTGCACACGTTTTTGTATTTTCATTGTATTTTACGAAAATTCGCTAATTCTGCTACAGTTTTATCTTTTTAAAATGAATAAGTATTCAATCATATGCAAAAACGTCAATTAAAGTCAGGAAAAGAGGTCGTCTCAATGATGTACGAAAAAGAAGTTAAGGAAAAAGTCACAGCCATTCTGCCACAGGTGGTGACCTGGAGACGACATTTCCATGAATATCCGGAACTCTCCGGAAAGGAAGTCAAAACTTCAGCCTATATCCAGGATGTTTTCAAAAATCTGGACATCCCCTATGAAACAGGATTTTTCCAGAATGCCGTATTGGGCATCATCAAAGGCAGCCATCCGGGAAAGACGGTAGCCCTCCGGGCCGACATGGATGCCCTTCCGGTAACAGAGCTTACAGGTCTTCCCTTTGCTTCCAAGAATGAAGGGGTCATGCATGCCTGCGGCCATGACGGTCACATGTCCATCCTTCTGGGGGCTGCCGCCGTACTGAATGAAATGAAGGATCAGATTCACGGCACTGTGAAAATCGTTTTCCAGCCGGCCGAGGAGGAAGCGGCCATCGGCGGCGGCCGCCACATTGCAACCAGCGGGAAGCTGGACGATGTATCGGAAATTTACGGCCTTCATGTATGGCCGGAGCTTCCCACGGGCCAGGTGGGATTAAAGCCCGGTGCCCTCATGGCGGCATCCGATCGTTTCTATGTCCATATCAAAGGGAAATCCACCCATGCTGCCCAGCCTCATAACGGCACCGACGCCCTGGTGGCGGCAGCTCATTTCATCATTGATGTACAGTCCCTGATTTCCAGGGAAATGAACCCCATGGACAATGTGGTGTGCACCATCGGCCTCATGAATGCGGGCACTCGTTACAACGTAGGTGTAGAGGATGCTTATCTGGAAGGCACCTGCCGTACCTACCGTCCAGAGCTTCGGGACAAGATGGAAGCAAGGCTGGGGGAAATCCTGAAAGGTCTGGATGTCATGTTCCACACCCATTCGGAGCTGAACTATGTCAGAGGCCACAGCGCCACCATCAATACACCGGAAAAGATTGATTTCCTGAAGAAAGTGGGAAAAGCCTACCTGGGAGAAGAACATATCACAGAGCCAGAGTTCCCATCCATGTGCGCGGAAGACTTCTCCTCCTACCTTGAAAAATTCCCCGGCGCCTTCTTCTGGCTGGGTACCGGCGACGGAAATACGCCGGCCCTGCACAATGCATCCTTCGCCATCAATGAATCCATCCTTCCTCTGGGCATCACCCTGGAAGCAGCTGCTGCCCTGGAGGCCCTCTCCCGATGAGAATGGTTCTCTCATAAACCATATATTCAGATTCCAAAAAAGTTAAAAACATACAACGAGGTATATCATGAAAAGCTTACTGAACCATTCCTTTCTCTCCATGCTGGACTACACACCGGAAGAATTCGCCTACTATCTGGACCTGGCGGAAAAGCTGAAGCAGGACAAGGCCGCCGGAAAAGAAATCAAAACTTTAAACGGTAAAAATTTTGCCCTTATTTTCGAGAAAGACTCCACCCGCACCCGGTGTGCCTTCGAAGTGGCAGCCCATGACCAGGGAGCTTTCACCACCTACCTGGGGCCCACAGGCACCCAGATTGGCAAGAAGGAATCCATTGCCGACACCGCCCGGGTACTGGGAAGCATGTTCGACGCCATTGAATTCCGGGGGTATGCCCAGAGCGCGGTAGAAGAGCTTTCCGCCAAAGCCGGCGTTCCCGTATGGAACGGTCTTACGGACTATGACCATCCCACCCAGACTCTGGCCAATTTCCTTACCCTGAAGGAACATTTCAAAAAGCCCTTAAACCAGCTGTCCTATGCCTATGTAGGTCATGGCCAGTCCAATATGGCCCACGCCCTCATGGCCGGCGCCGCCCTTGCCGGTATGGATTTCAGAATCATCGGCCCTGCCCGGTATTTCCCGGAAGATGATTTCACCGCCAAGTGCAGGAAGATAGCCGAGAAAACAGGAGCTTCCTTTACTTTCACCGATGATCCGGTGGAAGGAGTGAAGGGACTGGATGTCATTTACACCGGCGTATGGGTAACCATGGGAGACCCCTACGACCTGTGGGGCGAAAGAATCAAGCTCTTCATGCCTTACCGCATTACCATGGACATGATAAAAAATACAGGAAATCCGGATACCGTTTTCTGCCACTGCCTGCCTTCCTTCCACAACACAGAAACAAAGGTGGGAAAAGACATTTATGAACGTTTCGGCCTGAATGGCATCGAAGTGACCGATGATGTATTCGAAGCCCCCTTCTCCCTGGCTTTTCAGGAAGCAGCCAACCGGCTTCCCACTATTAAAGCAGTCATGGTAGCCACCTTCGGCGAATATCCCATGGACTGAAAGGAGGAACTATCATGAAAACACTACCGAAAGTATTCATTGTAGGTGAATCGGGAACCACAGGACTCCGTCTTCAGGACCGGCTGTCCGAAAGAAAAGATATAGAACTCCTCCATCTGCCGGAAGATAAAAGAAAAGATCTCCCCACCATTCAAGCCTTCGCAAAAGAAGCAGATCTCATGTTCCTCTGCCTTCCCGACGCTGCCTCGAAAGATGTGGTAGAGGCCGTGAAAGATATCCCCATCCGCATCCTTGACACATCCACCGCCCACCGCACCGACGACGACTGGGTATATGGATTCCCGGAACTTTCCAAAGACCAGAAAGAAGCCATTTCCAAAGCGCAGAAAGTAGCCGTTCCCGGCTGCCATGCCAGCGGAGTCATTTCCATCCTTTATCCCCTGATCCATGCAGGCATCCTTCCCATCAACTATCCCCTCCACTGCTTCTCCCTCACCGGCTACAGCGGCGGCGGAAAGAAAATGATTGCCCAGTACGATGAAGAAAAAGGAGCCGACTTCAAAGCGCCCCGGCAGTACGGCCTTTCCCAGAACCATAAGCACCTTCCGGAAATCATGAAAGTGTGCCACCTCTGTGAAGCGCCCCTCTTTTCCCCGGTGGTGGACGACTTCTTCGAAGGCATGGAAGTCACCATCGGCTTCCACACCCACTTCCTCCAGCTGCCCTGCGGACTGCCCGGTGATATCGACACCGATGATTTTCATATGATTTTCAAAAAACATTATGAAAATTCCAAGCTCATTCACCTCTCCCCCCTGTCTCTGGAAGAGACAAACGGCCTCTTCCTCTCTGCCAATGAAAACGCAGGAAAAGACAGCCTCACCATCCATATCGCCGGCAACGATGACCGGGTCCTTGTCATTTCCACCTTCGACAACCTGGGCAAAGGCGCTTCCGGCGCCGCCATCGAGTGCATGAACCTCATGCTGGGTATGCCGGAAGAAACGGGACTGGTGATCTGAAAGCGGCGAGCCGCTTTCACAGGGTTCTTAAGATTGATCGGCCTAACGGCCGGAGGGTTCTTAGGTTTGACGGCCCTTCGGGCCGAAGGTTGTGGTGGCGCCCTATGGGCGCATATTGAAAAAAGGGGCGCGGCTGGCGCTGATATTAAAAAGGCGCCGAAGGCGGCAGCCAATCCCGGGCCGAACCCGGGCAGCCCAGGGCGCAGGCCCGGCGGCTGCTTGAACCCGAACGCCATAGGTGCCTGAACCCTCTTGTGTACGGGAATACAGCCCACTATCCCACTAGCTCACCAGCCCACTAAATAAAGGAGTCCACTATGAATACATCCAATGCAGTACGGGCGGAAATCCTGACCCAGGCCGTCCCTTACATTAAAGAATATACAGGAAAATATGTAGTAGCCAAGTATGGCGGAAACGCCATGACCGATCCCCAGCTGAAAAAATCAGTGATGCAGGACATTCTTCTTCTCCAGCTGGTAGGCGTCAAGATTATCCTCGTTCACGGCGGAGGACCTGAAATCAGCGCCATGCTGAAGAAACTGTCCATCGAGTCCCATTTCGAAAACGGCCTCCGCGTCACCGACGATGACACCATGGAAGTGGTGCAGATGGTCCTGGCCGGCAAGGTCAACAAAAGCCTGGCGGCTGATCTGTCCGCCCTGGGCGGCAGGGCCGTAGGCCTCTGCGGCATCGACGGCGGCCTCATCAAGGTACACCAGAAAAATGAAAAACTGGGTCATGTAGGCGAAATCGATGAAATCAATACGAAAATCCTGGATGACCTTTTGGATGGCGGCTTCATCCCCGTCATTTCCTCCATCGGCATTGACGACGACGGAAACCCCTACAACATCAATGCCGATACGGCGGCAGCCAAAATTGCCGCCGCCCTTCACGCCGAATCCATGGTAGTCATGAGCAATATTAACGGCGTGCTCAGGGACAAGGACGATGAAAACTCCCTGATCAGCCAGATGTCCCTTGCTGACGCAGAAGAGCTGAAAAAGAGCGGAATCATTGCAGGCGGCATGATTCCCAAAGTAGACTGCTGCACCAACGCCGTCAAAGAAGGGGTAAAGAAAGTTTTCATCATAAATGGAGAAATCCCCCATGCCATCCTCATCGAACTGCTCACCGATGAAGGACTGGGAACCATGTTTACGAAATAAAAGGACCGATTCCCCGCCCCGGGTTCAAAAGGTCACCAGCCCACTCATAAAGGAGATTCACTATGAATACAGAAGAAAAAGATGCTGCCTATATAGCCCATACCTATTCCAGATATCCCGTATGCTTTGTGAAAGGAAAAGGCTCCCACCTCATAGATGAAGAGGGAAAAGATTACATCGACATGGGAAGCGGTATCGGCGTTGATATTTTCGGCGTGGCCGACGAGAAATGGATGGATGCCGTCACCAGCCAGCTTCATGTGCTGAACCACGTTTCCAATCTTTTCTACACGAAGCCCATGGCCGGCCTGGCGGAAATGCTCTGTCAAAAGACCGGCATGAAGAAGGTTTTCTTTTCCAACTCCGGTGCCGAAGCCAATGAATGCGCCATCAAGGGAGCCCGGAAGTACTCCATTGACAAGTATGGAAAAGAAAGAAATGAAATCATTACCCTCATCAATGGGTTCCACGGCCGCACCATTACCACCCTTGCCGCCACAGGCCAGGACATTTTCCACAAGGATTTCTTCCCCTTCACACCGGGCTTCCTCTATACTCCGGCCAATGACCTGCCATCTTTCATCAAACTCTGCGAAGAACACCCCCAGGTCTGCGCTGTTATGGTGGAACCCATCCAGGGTGAAGGCGGCGTCCACCCGCTGTCCAAAGATTTTTTCGAAGGCGTCGGCCAATATGCCAAAGACCATGATATCCTTCTCATCGTGGATGAAGTGCAGACCGGCAACGGCCGCACCGGAAAGCTTTACGGCTATATGAACTATGACGTGGAGCCGGATATCGTGTCCACCGCCAAAGGTATCGGCGGCGGTCTTCCCCTGGGTGTTACCATGTTCAATGAAAAAACGGAAAATGTATACACCCCCGGCACCCACGGTTCCACCTTCGGCGGCAACCCCATTGCCTGCGCCGGTGCCCTTTCCATTATGGAAAGAATCGATGATGCTCTATTAAAGGAAGTAACCGCCAAAGGACAGTACATCAAAGATGAATTCACCGGTGCCAAAGGCGTGAAATCGGTGGCCGGCATGGGCCTCATGTGGGGCATAGAGCCGGAGAAAGACGTGAAGGAAATCGTGCCCCGGCTCCTGGCTAAAGGGGTGGTGGTGCTTACGGCCAAGGAAAAAATCCGTCTTCTGCCGGCTTTGAACATTCCCTGGACAGATTTGAAAAAGGCAGTCTCCCTCATGAAGGATGTACTTGCAGAATCCATCATTTAACCCCCTAAACCGGGCTGATTGTTCAGGAAATCAAAAGGGGCAGTGAAGAAATGTAAACCATTTCTTCACTGCCCTTTTTCTATTTCACTATGGTCACCATGGCCCTGGCATGGTGAAGGATATACTGGCTCACGCTGCCCATGACGATGCTCCGCACAGCGCCAAGGCCCCGGCTTCCCATGACGATCAGATCCGCTCCTGTATCTTCTGCCATGGAAAGGAGTGTCTGCGGCGGAGCGCCGATACGGACCATGGTATCAAGCTGGATACGGGGCGGCACCCTGCGGGCAGACCGGGAAAGGAGCCGGTACCCTTCATCCAGTATTTCCGAAGGCACGTAACCGCTCATGGTGACCTGATCCAGGGCCGTCATTTTTTCATTCATGTCCACCACATGGGCCAGCACCAGACGGGCATCATACTTTTCCGCCAGGTCCAGTCCGAAGGTGAAGGCTTTCTCTGATTCCGGTGATCCGTCCAGAGGAACCAGGATCTTTTTGATTTCCATACTGCCTCCTGTTCTGCAGTTTCTGCTGTTAAAAGAATGCCCTCTCTAAGCAAAGCGTTACGAATGAATCAGCCCTTCCTTCACGCAGTCTTTCCGGGCCTTTTCAAAGCGGAGGCAGAAAACCACCGCAATGGCCAGGAGATAGAGGAAGAACGCCCCGATTTCCTGCATTATATCGCCAAACCCGGCGCCCCGCATGAGGATATCCCTGACGAAATGGAACTCCCAGGTCAGGGGAAAGAAATGGGACAGCACCTGGGCCCAGTAGGGAATGAAAACCAGGGGCGCCGTCTGTCCGCCCAGGATGAAACCGCCGGGGATGAAAAGAATCATGCGGCTGGAAGCCACACCGGGATTGGCGGCGGTCCAGCCGAAAAGAATGCTCATCATGCCTACGCCCCAGATGTAGAAAATCTGGAGGGCCATGAAAAGAAGAAAGCTGCCGGATATAACCATATTGCCCCAGACGCGGAGAATGGCCATGCCCACCATGAGGGCTGTAATCAGGCAGCCCATGTAGGGAAGAATCCGCACCATAAGGTCAAAGGGGGATCCCTTCTCCAGAAGGGCCTCCCATTTGTGCTTCAGCTTCAGTCTTGGCACCATGCCGATGGTGGCAAAGGTAAAGAACATACTGGAGAAAAAGAAGAGGAACCCTTCGGTTTCTGAATTGCTGGTACTGCTTGTGGGGTTGAAAAGGTAACGGGTACTCACCACCAGACCGCCGCTTTCGGTAGAGCCGCTGTTCATTCCATTCAGCTCCGCGGCGATTTCATTCATGGCAGCCTGGATATCGGCCGTCAGGGCGATATTGGTGTAGTCGCAGTAAAGGCCTATATTCACCGAGGTGCCGGAATACAGGTCCCGTTCCAGGTCCTTAGGCAGACACACCACCGCATAGGCCTTGTCTTCATAGAAGAAATCCTTCGGGTCCGCCGGAGTGTACAGCACATGGCCCACCTTCATGTGGGGAGAAGAGTGAATCATTTCCACTACTTCCTGGCTCGTCCTGGAATGGTCCAGGTCCACCACCACCACATTGACATCCCTGGTATAGTTGTAGCCCATGGCCGCCGTAAAGAAGACAGTAATCACGATGGCCACCAGGAGGGACACCTTTTCATAGGGCATGCCCCTGCCGGAAAAGAGGAAATGGATTTCATCGGCCAGTGAACTCATGACGGTTCACCTCCACTGTCATTCCCGGAATCACACCGGGTACGGGGTCGATATAGGTACGAATCTGGAAGGCTGTCAGATCAGCCGAGCTCTTTTCCCTGGACATTTTAAAATCCGCAAACCCCGGCGCTCTGGCTATGAGACGCACCGTGCCGGGCACTTCCCTATTTCCGGACACCGTATGACCTGTGAGCCGGTCTCCTTCCTTCATCTGTCCCTTTTCTACCTCATTCACATAAATGTCATAGTAATAGCGGCTGCTTTCCAGAAGAATCACCGGCGTATTAGCTGAAACCATTTCTCCTTCCTTAGCAATCACCTTCAGGATTTTCCCGTCTTCCGGGGCCCGAAGGATCAGTCTTTTCTTATTGACTTCCTTCTGTTCCAGAGCCACCTCCAGCTGCTTTTTCTGCTGTCTCAGAGATTCCAGGTCATTGGCTTTATTGTCAGCGCTCTGCCTTTCCTGGGCAATGGTGGGAAGAGCAATGTCTTCTGTATTGTCCCGGTCCTCTGCACCGCCCAGCAGTTTATGGAGAAGCTCCTGCTGAGCCCGCACATCTGCCTCGGCAGTGCGGAGACTGGCGGTGATATTATCCATTTCCAGCTGGGAAATGGCGCCGGCCTCCACCAGCTGCCGTTTCCTGTTGTAATCAGACAGCTTGTTTTCATACACCGCCTGTGACGATGCTAAAACCGCCTTCTGCTGATCGATCTGGCGATGGGTTTCCACCTCGTCAGTATCCGCTTTCTGGTAAGCCACATCAATGCTTCCTGCCATGGAGCTGATCTGTGCATCCAGCTGGGCAATCTGGGAACGGAGTTTTTAATATCCAGGTCCGTATCCGTTGGGTCCATCACCATGAGCACATCCCCCTTCTTCACCCGGTCCCCTTCCTTCACGTTTTCCTTCAGCAGGCGGCCGCTGACAGAATCGAAGGACACCTTGATCTGCTCGGCAGTCACAATGCCGTCCCGCTTTTCCTTGGCCATGGCTACGGCATCATTTCCCTTGAAGAGGAGTACCAGCCCGCACACCGCTATGAGCCCCAGAAAAAACAATCCAATTTTCACCGGTTTACTATGCATATTCATGTCCTTACCTCCAAGCCTGTTTAGTTAGCCGACTGACTATATAGGGCTGAAAATACCGGTCACTTTCTATCAGAAAATGACCGGAAAATCAGAGTGATTTCCATTATTCATCCACGATTTTATGGAGAAGCCGCACCAGCTCCTTCTTTTCCCCTTCATCCAGCCTGCCGATGAGACGGGAAATCCGTACATAATGGTCCGGCAGGATACTGTCCATCTCCCGCCTGCCCTTGTCGGTAAGATACACCAGCCGGGCTCTTCCATCATCTGCATTCACCGATTTTTTCACCAGCCCGTCCCGCTCCATGCGAGCCAGCATGACGGAAATGGTGGCCTTCGTCACCCCTGCCATAACGGCCAGCTTCGACGGTGCCAGCCCTTCTCTGTGCTGGTGAAGGATAATCATGACACAGAGCTTTCCCTGGGACATGTGGTACCTCCGCTCCAGGATACCATCGGTTTTCCCTTTGATTTCCTCGGCCGCCTTCATCACCGTAAGCATGGTAATCACATCGTCAGGATGGATTTCCGGCATCTCCCGGGCATGGGATGCCAGTTCCTCCCGTGATGGAAACACAAAATTTCGATACATAAATCCTCCCGTATCAGGAAAGGCCGATTTCATGATGTGTCTTTTCCTGCCATGGCAGGAAAAGGACAGAAAGGATGCCCCGGGCTGCTTCATAATTTTCTGACCCGGCGGTCCAGACAATCCTTATAAGAACAGACTTCTTTCATGAGCGGCGTTTTTAGTTAGTAAGCTGACTAAATAAATAATAAACCACTTCAGGAAAATTGTCAAAGCCTGTCAAAAATCCTCTTGACGAAAAAAGGGAAAGAGTGATATAGTATTTTCAACTTCATAAAGGCAATGAAGAGAAGAGTACGCGGGAAGGAAGAGCAAAGAGAGCCCCCACAGGTGGGAAGGGGCCTTGGATAGCCTGCCGAACATGGCCTCTGAGCCTCTCTGCTGAATCATCAGGCAGACCGGGAATTCCCGTTACAGAAAAGAAGTATCAAGGCAGAGCCGGCGTACTTCATAAGGCTTTTCCGGCGACGGAAAAGTAAATCTGGGTGGTACCACGAATAGAATCCTTCGTCCCTTTCGGGAGGAAGGTTTTTTTATTGATTTCATCATAGGAGGAGTATTATGAACTACAAGAAGACCCTGATCGCATCCATTGCCGCACTGGCAGCTGTCGGATTTTTAGCAGGCTGCGGAGGAGAGAAAGCCGCTGCCCCTGCCAAATCTGCCGCTCCGGACAAAGCCGTTACCATTAAAGTCGGCGTTTCCCCCGTTCCCCATGGAGAAATCCTGAATTCCGTCAAGGACCAGCTGGCCAAGGAAGGGGTCAACGTGGAAATCGTGGAATTCACCGATTATGTACAGCCGAACCTGGCACTGAACGACAAGAGCCTGGATGCCAACTATTTCCAGCATAAACCCTATCTGGACGAATTCTGCAAATCCCGGGGCCTGAACCTGGTTTCCATCGGCACCGTCCACCTGGAACCCATGGGCGTATATTCCAGCAAAATCAAAGACATCAAAAATCTCCCTGACGGTGCCCATGTAGCAATCCCCAATGATCCCACCAATGGCGGCCGTGCCCTTCTGGTACTTCAGTCCGCCGGTCTCATTAAGCTCCGCGACGGTGCCCCCATTACCGCAACGCCCCAGGACATTGCTGAAAACCCGAAGAACCTTCAGTTCTCCGAACTGGAAGCGCCACAGCTGCCCCGTTCTCTGGAGGATGCGGATATTGCCGTCATTAACATGAACTTCGCCCTGGAAGCCAAACTGGACCCCAAGAGCTCCATCTACACCGAAAGCTCTGACTCCCCCTATGCCAATATCGTAGCTGTCCGCGCAGGCGATGAAAAACGTCCGGAACTGCAGAAGCTCATGAAAGCCCTGAACAGCCAGGAAGCCAAGGATTTCATCAACAAGAAATACAACGGCTCCATTAAGGCCACATTCTAAGTTTCTCCAGGGAAATCCTGGAGCAGGGCTGACCTGCCATGGAACCCTTCATTTAAAAGATGAGAAAGTGAAATTACTTTCTCATCTTTTTTGATGGAATTATAAAAAGAATCATCGCCTCTGATGATGAAATTATAAGGGAAGTGTAAACTAAAGTTAAAATTCCTTTTTCTCCCTTTCCCCAGCTTGCATTGCAGCCTTTCCTATATTACACTAGTACTGATAGCGAACAAATAGTACTATAAATCAGGAAGTCAGGCCATGATTCCTGATTTCCGAAAGCCAGACAGGGAGAACGTTTATGGACCGTCGCCAGCAGAAAACAAGAGCGGCTATTTTCAGCGCCTTCAGCGCCCTTTTGTCAGAAAAGCCCTACTCTAAAATCACCATCCAGGACATTATTGACCGTGCCAATATAGGAAGAAGCACCTTCTATGCCCACTTTGAAGCCAAGGACAGCCTTTTGAAGGAAATGTGCAGCGAGCTTTTTGACCATATCATCGAAGGCGTCATGCACGACAATGTTCCCAGTGATGCCCATATGGCACCCGGTGTGCCGGATCCCGTATTCTGCCATCTGCTGCAGCATATCGATGCCAACACCAACCATGTGAGAGATCTTCTCACCTCAGAAAGCAGCGATATTTTTCTCCGTTTTTTCAAATCCAGTCTGGACAGACTCATTTCCTCCTACCTTTTAAAGGACCGAAAGCCTTCCTGCCCGGTGCCTGAAGAGTTCCTGCTGAACCACATTTCCGGAAGTTTCGTGGAAATGGTGCAGTGGTGGGTGAGACGAAATATGAAGGAAACGCCGGAAGAACTGGACGCCTATTTCAGGGCCGTGATCAGACCCCTGCTGTAAAGAGAAACGCCGCAGACTGCGGCGCTTTTTTTATGACTGCCATTGCCGGTCATTCATGAATGGGAGACAAAAAGCATCCCCCTGCCCGGTCTTTTTAAGGCCTTTGGACAAAAGCAGTCGGTCCTCTCTAAAGCCCCGCCATGTTCCCCCTTTTCTCCCTTTCCAATATAGGCTATAATGGGTAAAAATATAATGACAGCGTAACAGAAGGGAACCTGCAAAAAGCACTTGACCCTTTGCAAGGAAAGATGTATATTTATCCTTAATACCCTGTTATGGAATTTTTTTATTCAAGGAGGAAATGATGGCAACCTACATTAATGAACCGGCACATACCTTTAATGAATATCTTCTGATTCCGGGATATTCTGATACGAACTGCATTCCTGCAAACGTGTCCCTGAAGACACCACTGGTGAAGTTCAAAAAAGGTGAAAAACCGGCTATTACATTAAATATCCCCATGGTTTCTGCAATCATGCAGGCCGTATCCGGTGAAAGACTGGCAGTGGAACTGGCAAGAAACGGCGGCGTTTCCTTCATCTACGGCTCCCAGACCCCGGAAGAGGAAGCAGCCATGGTTGCCAGAGTCAAAGCCCAGAAAGCAGGCTTTGTTCCCAGCGATTCCAACCTTTCTCCTGAAAACACCCTGGCCGATGTACTGGCTCTGAAAGCAAAAACCGGCCATTCCACCGTAGCCATTACAGACGACGGCACCTCCGGCGGCAAACTGGTGGGCATCGTTTCCAGCCGTGACTATCGCGTGAGCCGTATGGATAAATCGGAAAAAGTTAAAAATTTCATGACCCCTCTGGAAAAACTGGTTACCGCCAAGTACGGCATCACCCTTTCCGAAGCCAACGACATTATCTGGGACAACAAAATCAACTCCCTCCCCGTTCTCTTTGAAGATGGCAAGCTCTACGGCTTCGTATTCCGCAAGGACTACGATTCCCATCAGGAAAACCCCAACGAAATGCTGGATGCCCAGAAACGCTTCATCGTCGGTGCCGGCATCAACTCCCGGGACTATGAAGAAAGGGTGCCGAAGCTGGTAGATGCAGGCGCTGACGTACTCTGCATTGATTCCTCCGAAGGCTTCTCCGAATGGCAGAAAATCACCCTGAACTGGATTCATGAAAAATACAACGGCAAGGTCAGAGTAGGTGCCGGCAACGTGGTTGACCGCGATGGCTTCCTCTTCCTGGCCAAAGCAGGCGCTGACTTCGTAAAGGTAGGCATCGGCGGCGGTTCCATCTGCATCACCCGTGAAACAAAGGGCATCGGCCGCGGCCAGGCTACCGCCCTCATCGAAGTATGCCAGGCCAGAGATGAATACTACAAGGAAACAGGCATTTACGTGCCGGTATGCTCCGACGGCGGCATCGTTTACGACCACCACATCACCCTGGCCCTGGCCATGGGCGCTGACTTCGTCATGCTGGGCAGATATTTCGCCCGTTTCGACGAATCCCCCACACAGAAGAGAACTGTAGGCGGCACGGTGGTCAAGGAATACTGGGGTGAAGGTTCCAACCGCGCAAGAAACTGGGGCCGCTACGATCTGGACGGTTCCAAGAAGCTGGCCTTTGAAGAAGGGGTGGATTCCTACGTTCCCTATGCAGGGCCGCTGAAGGAAAATGTAGAAAAGACCTGTGCCAAGATTAAAGCCACCATGTGCAACTGCGGCGCCATCACCATTCCGGAACTGCAGAAGAAAGCAAAGCTCACCCTCGTATCCGCTACCTCCATCGTAGAAGGCGGCGCCCACGACGTCATCCGGAAGGAAAAAGACGGCTCCGACCGCTGATTTTCCCCACCAAAAATGTAAAAAAGCTGTGGAAACAGAAAAATCCTGTTTCCACAGCTTTTTTGATGACCACCGGCCTGACCGCTGATTTCCCATGATCTATCTGCCCAAAGCCAAGAGGGATATTCGCCCATAGGCCTTCTTATATATCAGAAGGAAAAGACCCACTTCCATAGGGAAACAGATCAGATTCTTGATCAGTCGTCCCAGAAAAATGGCAGAGGCCGCCTTGTCATAGTAAAGTACCAGCCACAGGGTATTAAGCCCCAGGTGGATCAAGACCATAATGACAAGGAACGGAATACACACATAGGGAAAGGTGATTTTCTTTCTGTAGAAGAAATAGCCGAAAATGAAGCCTGTAAGGAAATCGGACAGGGTAAAGCCGGGGAAAAATATGCTTGTCCCCACAAGAGCCGTGCCGATCAGGTTATCCAGCGCCCCCACCAGCCCCGCTTTCCATGGCCCATAGAGGGCCCCTGCCAGAGCCAGGGGCAGGAAACCGAAGGTAATCCTCACAAAAGGTGTCTGTATGGCAAAGACATAGGACAGAAGCACTGCCAGTGCCGTAAGAATTCCCAGAACCACCATTTCCTTTTCTCTATTTTTATGCATTATAAAAAGACCTCCTTCATGCAGAGCTGCATGGAAAGGGGTCTCCATGCAGCAGCGGGATGCAGCACAGGCACCGCAAGCTTCTGCTTTTCGTCCGGATGACAACTCCCCGTTCATCCGGCACTGGAGGAAAAGGACCAGCCTTTTCCTGCGCACCTGCACTTACTCTGCTAACTTATAAATTGGATACAGTATATCACTCCAATCAAAAATTGCAATCAAAAAAGCTGCCCCCTAAGGCAGCTTTTTGATTAGTTACTTCATGGATTAATAAAGTTTGGCACCGGCAGGAATGTGGCGGTCTACCATGAGGAGGTGAAGCTTTTCTTCCCCTTCTTCTTTATGAATGGCAGAGAGAAGCATGCCGCAGGAGTTGATGCCCATCATCTTTCTCGGCGGCAGGTTCACGATGGCAATCAGTGTCTTTCCTACCAGTTCTTCCGGTTCATAGTAGGCATGAATGCCGGAGAGAATGATGCGGTCTTCTCCTGTACCGTCGTCCAGGGTGAACTTCAGGAGCTTCTTGCTCTTGGGCACTGCTTCGCAGGCCTTGACTTTGACAGCCCGGAAATCAGACTTGCTGAAGGTATCAAAATCCACATAGTCCTTGAAGAGCGGTTCGATTTCTACTTTGGAGAAGTCGATAGGTTCATCATCTGCTTCTTTGGCCAGTCTTTCAGCTTCCTGGGCCGTCTTCTTTTCCAATGCCGTTTCCGGTTTCATAGCCGGGAAGAGGAGAACGTCGCGGATGGAAGCGGAGTTGGTCATAAGCATGAAGAGGCGGTCAAGGCCGATGCCCAGTCCACCGGTTGGCGGCATGCCGTATTCCAGAGCAGTCAGGAAATCTTCATCAATCGGATGCGCTTCGTCGTCGCCGTGCTTTCTTTCTTCCACCTGCAGTTCGAACCGTTTTCTCTGGTCAATGGGATCGTTTAATTCGGAGAAGCCATTTGCCAGTTCACGGCCGTAAATGTAGGATTCGAAACGGATGGTGTAGCGCGGATCTTTCGGGTCCAGTTTGGAGAGAGGAGATACTTCGATCGGATGCTTTGTGATATGCACCGGCTGAATCAGGTGTTCTTCCACATAGGCATCAAAGCATTCGGAAAGAATCTTGCCGAAGCCGTCGTATTCGCCGTATTCCACATGGAGCTTGTCTGCAATGGCTCTGGCGTCTTCGATGGTCTGGCAGGCATCAAAGTCCTCGCCGGTGTATTTTTTCACAGCTTCAGCCATGGTAAGCCGCGGCCATGGCGGAGTGACATCGATTTCCGTATCTTCATAGGTGAATTTCATGGAACCATAGGAAGCCATAGCGCAGGCAGCCACGATCTGTTCTGTCTGGTTAATGACATCTTCGATATCACCATAGGCCTGGTAAGTTTCGATGGCAGTGAATTCCGGATTATGACGGATGTCCATGCCTTCATTTCTGAAGTTTCTGGTAATTTCAAAAATCCGTTCATAGCCGCCGACCAGAAGTCTCTTCAGGTACAGTTCCGGAGCAATGCGCAGGTACATGGTCATATCCAGGGCATTGAAATGGGTAGTGAAGGGTTTTGCATTGGCGCCGCCATAGAGAGGCTGCAGCACCGGGGTTTCCACTTCCAGGAAGCCGTGGTCTGTGTACCATTTGCGGATAGCAGACATCATGGCAGCTCTCTTCACGAAGGTTTCCCGAACTTCCGGATTCATGATGAGGTCCAGATATCTCTGGCGGTAGCGCTGTTCCTTGTCTGTGAGGCCATGCCATTTTTCAGGCAGCGGGCGCAGGGACTTGGAGAGCATGGTGAAATGGAGAACCCGCACGGTCAGTTCGCCGGTATGGGTAGTGAAGACGGTGCCTTCAATGCCAAGGATATCACCGATATCCACCAGCTTGAAAAGGGCCCATTCATTTTCAGGAAGCTCATCTCTCTTGAAATAAACCTGGATGTCACCGGTCTGGTCGCGAAGCACGCAGAAGGCTGTCTTGCCCTGGCCGCGGCGGATCATGATTCTGCCGGCAATGCGGACATGGGTCTCATCCTTTTCCAGCTGTTCCGCTTCTTTGCGGATATCGGCAGCATGGTGGTCCCATTCAAATTTCTGTCCGTAGGGTTCCACACCCAGTGCACGGATTTTATCCAGCTTTTCGCGGCGGATGATCATCTGGTCATTCAGTTTCGGACCGCTGTGCTGTGTATTCTGGTTTTTATTTTCTGTCATTCCTTAACCTCATTTCCTACCAGTCATATTATTCTTCAATAGAAATGACTTTGTATTTCAAAACGCCGTTAGGCGCTTCTGCTTCCACCGTATCGCCGGCCTTGGCTCCCATCAGGGCACGTCCTACCGGGGATTCGTTGGAAATACGGCCTTCAAAGGGATTGGATTCGGTGGAACCTACAATGGTCACCCTTTCCTGAAGATGTTCTTCCATATCTTCGATGAGTACGGTAGAACCAACATCTACACGGTCCTTGGCCACCTTTTCAATGACCTGGGCGGTGCGGATCTGCTGTTCAAGCTGGAGGATACGGCCTTCCAGGAAAGCCTGGGCGTTCTTAGCTTCATCATATTCGGAGTTTTCGGAAAGGTCGCCCATTGCGATGGCGGCCTTCAGGCGCTGTGCAATTTCCGCACGTTTTGTGGAACGGAGTTCATCCAGTTCCTTCTGCATCTTTTCAAGGCCTTCTCTGGTGACCAGAGTACGCTGCATTTCTGCCATAACAATCTGCCTCTTTTCTTTAATACTTATACCTTATATAGATATCATAGGGGAATCCTAAACAGGGCATATTTCATAGTATATAGCAAAATGAAGGGTGTAGTCAAACAATTTACGTATTGTTTCCCATTTCCCCAACATGCCTTTCTTAGGATAGCGTTTGACAGAAAACTTTGTTCTATCTCCCCTGCTCTGCCAAAACCGTGTCCACCAAAACGGTCCTTCTTTCTCCTCAGGAAGAAGGGATTTTTCCCTCTTTTTTCCTATAAAACATTTTTCTAATTGACTCAAGAAAAAATATATTATTCTCATTATTTTGCTTGTTTTCTCAATTAAAAATCAGAAATTTCCCCTGTGAGGTTATATGGGGCAATTTGGGGCTGTTTCAGGCGGCACAGGGCTAATAGAAATTTACGCCCATTTTGCAAAATTGTATTTTTATCCATATTGGTTTCAATTTTATACAGGATATTCATCCCCGCCAAATCGAAGAATCCCCCGGAATGCCCACCATGGCGCCCTTCCGGGGTTTTGTTCATTTTTACCATGAAATTCCACAATACATCATGATGTATCATTCCAATCCATGCCAAACCATGATGGCAAGCATTTTTTGCTATTTTTCTTCTATTTCCTCAAAAGTTCTCAAAAGTCCATAGGAGTTCATAGAAAAAAGTTTACAAAAAAAATTGTAAAAAAGTCTTGTCATATGATTTCATTTATGGTATATTGCAGTAAATAAAAATTCATCGCGCCCTGCCCCGAGAGCAGTTGAGCAGCGAACCGTTAAAAAATAACGGATGGTTTTCTTTATGCCCTGTTTCTTTCACCTTTATAGAAAGCAAATGGGGCTCGTGCATGCCTTGATGATTTTCATGACTGCATCATCCGGTTTATTCCGGGACAATATTTTTCCCCCAATACGCTTCATGCGATTTGGATTAAGAAAGAAGGGAACAACCTTGTCTAAGAGCAAAAAAATGGGAGTGGTACAGCTCACAACAGTAACAGCCATCAACATGATGGGTTCCGGTATTATCCTTCTGCCGGCCACACTGGCAGAAATCGGGACAGCTTCAATTTTCGCGTGGATTCTGGCCTCCATCGGAGCCACGATTCTGGCTTATGCCTTTGCCCGCTGCGGCATGCATACCTCCAAGGTAGGCGGCATGGGCGGCTATGCGGAGTACCGTTTCGGCAGAGCGGGAAATTTCCTTTCCAATTTCTGCTACACCATTTCATTAATCATCGCCAATGCAGCCATCGCCAGCGGCGTCGTCAGCTACGGCTCCTACGTGTTCGGCCTCACCCTTTCCCCTGTGGAAGTGTGCATGGCTACCATCGGTGTCCTCATTCTGGCAGCCACCATCAGTCTGGTGGGCCCCAAGAAATTCGGCAAATTCACTTCCCTCGGCGTTTTTTGTGTCGTATCTCCAGTGGTAGGCCTTCTCCTCTGCGGCTTCTTCTTCTTTGATACCGGTATCTACAGCGAAGCCTGGAACCCCGGAAACCTGCCATTCTACGATATCATGAAAGACTCCATTGCCGTTATCATCTGGGCCTTCCTGGGACTGGAAACTGCCTGCGCTAACTCCGACACCGTGGAGAATCCTGAAAAGAATGTGCCCATTGCCGTACTGGCCGGTACTCTTCTGGCCGGTGCCTGCTACACCACTTCTACTGCTATCATCGGCGGCCTGGTGCCTTACAAGGAACTGATGGCTTCCGGAGCTCCTTTCGGACTGGCTTATGCCACCATGTTCGGAGAAAAAGCAGGATATATTATTTCCTGCATGCTGGTATGCTCCTGCTTCGTGTCCCTCACTGCCTGGCAGTTCACCGTTTCCGAAGTAGCAAGAGAAGCTTCCTCCATCGGGCTTTTCCCGAAATTCCTGTCCAAGGTCAACCGTTTCCGTTCCCCCTATGTGGCTATCGGATCCCTGGTGGCCATCCAGGTCATCATGACCCTCTCCACCATGAGCCCCACTCTCTTAAAGCAGTTCAATGTGCTCATTAACCTGGCTGTCATGATTAACCTCATCCCCTACCTTCTAGCCATGGGTGCCGTATCGGATCTGCAGAAAGCCGAAGGCATTCCCCATGACAAGGCAAAGCTGGCCAATGCAGCAGCCATTGTAGGTGGCATTTACAGCTGCTA
The DNA here is from genome assembly GCF_928721695.1 of Dialister succinatiphilus. NCBI lineage: Bacteria > Bacillati > Bacillota > Negativicutes > Veillonellales > Veillonellaceae > Dialister > Dialister succinatiphilus. The sequence continues at coordinate 309,855 of NZ_OV788641.1, forward strand.
TGCTGTATACGGCTGCGGCTGGACCGTCATTCTGGAAGGCGCTTTCGTAGCTGCCATGGGCCTCGTAATCTATGCCCTCATTTCCTCCCGTCTCCGCTATGCGCCGACGCCGGAAGTTTCCACCTATCCGCCTATTGACAAGAAATAAAAAATTAAATAAAAGGAGCGGTGAAAGAATGTAAATCATTTCTTCACCGCTCCTTTTTGGTCTGACCGTGGGATGGCAAGTCTGCCATTCTGTAAGAAAGCAGAAACCTTTCCATCCATTGACAGAATCTTTTTCCCCATGTATTATTATATGTGTAATTTCATAAGAAACTCTTCCCTGTCACCGGATAGGGAGCCAAGAGGGTTTATTCCTGCTGCAGGTAATATGGCGAAAGCCATTGAAAGGCAGGAATAAATCCTCTTTTTTTTAAGGAGGTTATATCATGAACATTAAACCCTTTGCTGTCGAAGAATGGATGAATGCCTATGAAACAGGTGCCCGGTACAATATTGCCGAAACCTGCGTGGATTCCATTTCACTGGACGAACTTTTTGAACTGTCGGGAACCCATAAGGAATCATTCCTTAACAAACTCTGTGCCCGCCGTCTCACCTATGGCTATATAGAAGGTTCTCCTGATTTGAAGGAAGGCATTGCTGCCCTGTACCACACCATCAGGCCCGATGAAATCGTTCCTGCCCATGGTGCTTCCGGGGCTAACCACCATGTTTTTTATTCCCTTATCAATCCGGGAGACAAGGTCATTTCCATCATGCCCTCTTACCAGCAGCTCTACTCCATTCCTGCCTCCCTGGGAGCAAAGGTGGAAATCCTGCATTTGAAAAAGGAAAACAGCTATCTGCCGGACCTGGAGGAACTGGAAGAAATGGCCCGGGGCGGTGTGAAGATGATCTGCCTCAATAATCCGAACAACCCCACCGGCGCCCTGATGTCTCCCGAAATTCTGAAGAAAGTGGTGGACATTGCCAAAAAATCTGACGCCTACCTTCTGGTAGATGAAGTATACCGCCATCTCACCCAGGATGACGAATGGCAGCCGTCCATTGTGGACATGTACGAAAAAGGCATTTCCACTTCTTCCATGTCCAAAGTGTTTTCCCTGGCCGGCGTCCGTCTGGGATGGATTGCCACCCATGATAAAGAGGCCTTAAAGCAGTTCTGGTCCCATCGTGACTACAACCTCATCAGCTGCGGCATGATAGACGATACCATTGCCGCGCTGGCCCTGGCTTCCAAAAATCAGATTCTGGAAAGAAATAAAAAAATCATCCGGGAAAATCTGGATATCCTGGATCACTGGATTCAAAAAGAACCCCGCCTTTCCTATGTGAAGCCCAAAGCCGGTACCACCGCTCTGGTGTATTATGATTTTCCCATAGATTCCTATACCCTCTGCCGCCGCATGTATGACAGCTGCGGCACCTTCGTAACCCCGGGGGACTGCTTCGATGAACCCCGTTCCATGCGTATCGGCTATGCTGCCGACAGGGACACATTAAAAAAAGGCCTCCAGGCCATGAGTACCTTCCTTGGCTCCCTGGAAGCTGAATAATCATCTGCTTTTTTCAAGGTCTGCCATCTATCATGGTGGCCTTGCCTTTTCCCTTCCCATATGATAGACTGCAGACAATAAAACCGTCATGGTTGTGGATTTTTTCAGAATTTTCTGTTTTCGCCGCACAGTGCATGCTGCACTGTGCTTTTCTTTTGGAGGAAATCATGCATAAAGGATTCTATGCATTTATTGTATTTTCCGCCGGCGCCTGCTACGGCATTCTTTCCACCTTTGTAAAAACCGCCTATGCCGCTGGTCTCACCCTCACCGATGTGAGCGGTATGCAGTGTCTTTTCGGCATGCTCTTTCTATGGCTTTCCGCCATACTCACTGTAAGACGGATTCCTTCTTTCTTCCAGATTCTGTCCCTTGCATCCATTGGCATTCCCATGGCGCTCACCACCATTTTCTACTACCATTCCCTGGAAAGTCTCTCTGCCTCCCTGGCAGTGGTTTTCCTGTTCCAGTCTATCTGGATGGGTACGGCGGCGGAATCTTTGATCTTTAAAAAGCTGCCAGGAAAGAAGCAGCTCCTTTCCATCATTCTCTGCCTCACGGGCACCCTGCTCTCAGCTGGTCTTCTGGATGAAGGCGCCGACTTTTCCTTTTCCTCCGGCATGGGATGGGGCCTTCTTTCCGCCCTATCCTACACCGCCATGATGTGCGCCAGTTCCCTTCTGGGAAAAGGCATAGCCCCTGCCCTGAAGGGAGCTCTCATGTCCACCGGTGATACCCTGCTGACCTTCCTTCTCCTTCCGCCGGTCTTTCTTTTTGATTTTTCCGCCTGGCCCCTTCTCCTCCCCTATGGCTTCCTCCTTGGTATTTTCGGCGTAGCCCTGCCGCCTTTTCTTCTGGCCTGGGGCATGCCCCATGTAGGTCCCGGTCTTGGCTCCGTGCTGGCCGCATCGGAGCTTCCTGTGGCCCTCGTCATGGCCCTTCTGGTGCTGGGTGAATCCATCACCCCCATCCAGTGGGCAGGCATCTTCCTTATCGGAGCAGGCATTGTGGCAGGAAATATTAAGGATTCATAAGGCTTAGAGGGTTCAGAGGGGAGTCTTCGCCCGCTCCGCAGGCAGATTGTGTCCCCCAGGGGGAAATGAGGCACTATTTTGTGCATCGCTTCACTCAGGGCGCAGCAGCTTTTCAGGCTGAAGGTGGCAGGGCGCTGTCTGCTTTCCCGCCGTCCACCAGCCTGCGTAAAGCAGACAGCAGACAGCGGATAGCTGACAGCCAGCAGCCTTCCCCTGTCACCAGCGCACGATCTCACAATCCCATCTTTTTCTCTATCTCTTCCTTTGCCTTTCTCACGAAGGAGAGCATGTCTTCATCCAGGGGATAGCGGATGACGCAGCCCGGAGAAAGAATGACTTTTCTGCCTCCAGTCTGTTTCAAAGTTTCATAGATTTCCCGTTCGATTTCATTTTTATGGTGTTCTGTAATATCCATCCGCTCCAGACCTGCCATGATGCACTTTCCTGTCAGGAGCTGGGCTTCTGCGATTTCCGGCAGCGATTCGAAGGCATGCCAGTTGAAAACCTGCACCGGATATTTGCGAAGGAGGGGGAACATGATATTTTTGCCATGGGCATGAAGCACGTTGCACCAGCCCGACGAGGCGGAGAGCACTGCCAGATCGTAGGGCATGCCATATTCCCGATAGTAGGATTCTTCTGTGAGATTATAGGATGAAAGCTGGGTGGCAAAAAAGATACCGTCAGCCCCCAGTTCGATAACCCGCTGCACCAGGGCACAGGTGGTTTCTGTAATCACCTTCAGCGCTTCCTTCACCTTATCTCCATGGCCCTGCCGGATATGGTCCATCATGGAAGGACAGAGTTTATTGGCCGTGGTGAGGGGGCTGAACACTGTAAATATGACCGGCACTTCTCCCTTTGTTTGATTCAGGAGAAGCTTCAGATACTTCTGCTCCCTGGCCAGGGCCCCTTCATTCACGGATACCGGCTTGAGCCTGAGCCAGTCCTCCGGTTCCTTCACCGGCGTCTCTGTAATCCGGGCCACGCCGCCTTTGGGTACATCGCTGAAATCAGTTTTGGCTCCGAAATCCTCGACGCTGTACATGCCGTTATTCATGGTTTTCAGAATATCCACATCATATTTTTTATAGAAATCGTATGTATGCTCTGCATTGCTCACAGGATCCAGGTCTATCATAGGCAGATGGGTCCACAGGGAATAGGGCACCCGGTCCACTTCCTCGCCGCGGATGGCCGCCTGGATGCGTTCCTTCTTTGTCATGGCAGAAATGATTTTCTTTTTCATAGGATTCCTCCTTAAAGAAATAGGGTTCAGAGGGCGGTGGTATCGCCCTGCGGGCGATGAATATGAAATGAGCGTTACGGGATTGGCTTGCCGCCCTGCGTGTCATTCTGAGCGAAGCGAAGAATCTCGGTAAGAACCGTAAGTAACAGAAATATTGATAAATGCCGGTCGGCGGGAAGCCCTCGTGGAAAGCCCCCGCAGCCAGCGGATAGACGACAGCCGCCTTCACTGTCCCACTAGCTCACTATCTCACTAATCTATACCCCTTTATCATACCATACATATCTGCCAGGGCCCAGCCGATGGGAATGGAGAGCCAGATACCGGTGACACCGATTTCCGGGAAAGAGGAAAGAAAGTAGGCCAGCACCACCCGGGTGCCCAGAGAGAGGATGGTAAGGATGACACTCATTCCGGCCCGTTTGATGGCGCGGTAGAAGCCGTAGAGCATGAAAAGGATGCCGATGCCCAGATAGCAGCTGCCTTCGATGCGAAGGTAATGCGCCCCCACTGCAATCACCTCTTCTGCCGTTTCCGGTACGAAGAAGCCCATAAGCGTTGGCGCCAGGAAGGACACCAGGCAGCTGGCCAGGATGGAGAAAAGGAAAATCATCTTTCCTGCTGTAATCACGCCCTGCCGGATACGTGCTTTGTTTCCTGCGCCCCAGTTCTGGGCCACATAGGTGGAAAAAGCGTTGCCGAAGTCCTGGAGCGGCGAATAGGCAATGGTGTCGATTTTCACGCCTGCCGCAAAGGCTGCCATCACAGTGGTGCCAAAGCTGTTCACCAGCCCCTGCACCAGAAGAATGCCGAAATTCATAATGCTCTGCTGGAGGCTGGTCAGAAGGGAGAGCTTCGACATGTCCCAGAAGATTTCACGGCTCCAGACCCTGTCTTTCCCTGAAATATGGAACTCCCGCCGAAACAGGCAGTAAATAAAGATACCTGCGCCGGACGCGTACTGGGAAATCACGGTGGCCTCTGCAGCACCACTTACGCCGAATCCCAAATACACCACGAAAAGAATGTCCAGCGCCACATTCATGAGAGAAGAGAGAATGAGAAAGAGAAGGGGCGTCACGGAATCTCCCACGGCCCTCAGGAGTGCGGCGCCGAAATTATAGAGAAACACCGCCAAAAGTCCGGTCAATATCCACCATAAATAGTCCCGGATATAGGGAATGACCTCGAAAGGCACCTGCATGAAGGAAATGAGCTCGTCCAGAAGGAGGTAAGCAGCACCGTTCATGATGACCGTCAAAAGACCGATGGACAGGAAGGAAATAAAAACCGCCTGTTTCATGCGGTCAAAATTTTTCCTGCCGAAGCAGAGGGAAAAATAAACGCCTGCCCCCATGGTAAGGCCAATCAGTATGGAAGTGAGGAAAATCATGAGAGTATAGGCGCTCCCTACCGCCGCCAGCGGCGCTTCTCCCAAAAATTTCCCCACCACCAGCGTATCCACCACATTGTAAAGCTGCTGGAATACATTCCCTACCATGAGAGGCAGGGAAAAGAGGAGGATTTTCCTTCCCACCGGGCCTGATGTGAAATCAATATGTCTCATTTTACCCCCTGCGACAGCCTGCTCTATACAGACTATCCTTTGCCAGATTATATAAGTCATTATAATGGCCCCATGATAAAAATGAAATATGTACCCGAAGCAAGTGGTGAAAGAAGAAAAAGAGCCATAGAAAAAGGGGCTGTGAAGAATGGGGAATCCTTTCTTCACAGCCCTTTTGACCTGACTTACTTTTATTTCATATTGGCTTTGGCCCAGTCTGCTTTGAACCGGGCAATGCCGTTATCGGTGAGCGGATGTTTCATGGCATCCATGAGCACCTGGAAAGGAACGGTGGCAATATCAGCGCCGGCCAGGGCACACTGCATAATGTGCTGGGGCTTTCTGATGGAAGCGGCAATAATTTTGGTTTCAATGCCATGGAGTTCAAAGATTTCAGAAATGGTCTGGATCAGTTCGATGCCATCCCAGCCGATATCATCGATACGGCCTACGAAGGGGCTTACATAGGAAGCGCCTGCGCGGGCTGCGAGCAGTGCCTGGTTGGCAGAGAATACCAGGGTCACATTGGTGCGGATTCCCAGTTTTTTCAGGCCCTTGACTGCTTTCATGCCTTCCGGGGTCATAGGAATCTTCACTACCACGTGAGGATCCAGTCCGGCCAGGACTTTGCCTTCTTCAATCATGCCTTCTGCATCGTCAGCCAGTACTTCAGCGGAAATAGGGCCGTCCACAATGGATGCGATTTCCTTAATGGTGGCATGGAAATCCTTCCCTTCCTTGGCAATCAGGGAAGGATTGGTGGTTACACCGGAAATAAATCCCATATCATTGGCCTTGCGAATGGCCTCTACATCAGCAGTATCAATAAAAAATTCCATTTGTTTTTCTCCTTTGCTTCAATGTATATAGTACATTTTCACACCATCTGCCCCTTCTGTCAATGAAAAAATGAAAACGCCATCCAATGATGGAAGCAACCGCAAATCACAGAGGTCACGAAGTGTGTTTTCGCAGGAAATGATGCCCTGCCGGGTGACCGGGGCTTAAACAGCTCCTGCGGTTCCCCGGTTCCCGCATTGTATACCATTTCAGGAATAAAAGAAGTCAATGATTGAATCAGCCCTCCCTTAGATGATTCTATAAAAATTTTTTATAAATGCCCTTTCCTGTTCCTATTTCTCTCCGGTTCTTTTTCAATCCCCCCTGTTTTCTATACTTTCCGCAGGTTTTGCAAAAATGAATCATTTACTGGAATTTCTAAATTACAATGCATGATATTTTATATTCATTGATTATTGATAGAGTGAAGTGTATAATTAAATAAAAGAAACTATTGTTTTTAATTCGAACTCCACCATTGGAATTGAGGGGGATATTATGAAATTAACGCTCCTCGCTTTGAGCTATTTCCAGAAAACAGCTGAGCTCCAGCACCTGACCCGGGCGGCTGAAGCCCTTCATATTTCCCAGCCTTCTCTGTCCCACACCATCAAAGTGCTGGAAACGGAGCTGGGCGTACCGCTTTTCTCCAGAAGCGGCCGCAATATCGTACTCACCAAGTACGGCGAAATTCTTCTCCGCCACACGAACCGCATCATGCAGGAGCTTCATGGCGCCCAGAAAGAACTGGCAGATACCAAGGAAGCCCAGAAACTCACGGTCACCATTTCCCTTTTTGCCGCTTCCATGATTATTCCTGCCTTCCTTACCCGCTTCCGCCAGGAACATCCGGATATCCGCTTTGAAATCCTGCAGCAGCGCAGCAAACCGGGGCAGCAGAGCCAGAATCATGTGGACCTTTTCCTGTCCTCCTCCATCAATCCCATTGAAAATGATCACTCCGTCACCCTGTTGAAAGAAGACATTATGCTGGCCATGCCAGACACGGATCCCCATGCCCGAAAATCCTCAGTCAACCTGGATGAATTTGAAAAAGCCGGCTTTATTTCCCTGGAAGCCGGAGCCAGCCTTCGAACCATCACCGATTTCTACTGCCGCATGGCCGGTTTCGTCCCCCATGTGGTGCTGGAAAGCGACAGCCCCATGACCGTGCGTGAATTTATCCGCGCAGGTCTGGGCGTATCCTTTGCGCCCCGCATTACCTGGCATGGCGTAGGCGGAGACCATGTGGCCCTGGTGCCTATTGCCTCTCCGAACTGCCAGCGCTACATCAGCCTGTCCTGGAAGAAAGGCGAGAAGCTTTCGCCGCCAGCAGAAATGCTGAAGAAATACATTATTGACAACTTCTCCGACTTCGCCAGAGAATACGCCGGCCTTCCGCCGGAAAGATAAATCCATGGGACTGTGAAAAAGACTCCTCTTTTCACAGCCCTTTTTTATTCGCCAAAGGAGCCCCTATGAAAGAAACCGCTGATTCCCATTTTGAGGAAGAAGTCAAACAGTCCAAAACCAAAGTCATTGTCGAGGAATACGAGAAACTGTCCTCCTCCCTGATTTTTGAAATCATCCGTCATGATGGAGAAAAGGAACTGGACCGGGCCACGGTGCCCCTCATCTTTTCCGCCCTGGCTGCAGGACTTATGATTTCCTTCTCCTTTTATTTCCGCGCCGTCCTCTCCATGTATACCGGCCATAGCCCCTGGGCCGACGCCATCAGCGGCATAGGCTACACCACGGGCTTTCTTATCGTCATTCTGGGAAGGCTTCAGCTTTTCACGGAAAATACCATTACCACCGTGATTCCCTTCTTTGAAAGCCCTTCCTGGAAAACGCTCCTTCGTATAGGGCGGCTATGGGCCATCGTCCTTCTTTCCAATATGGCCGGTACCCTGCTTTCTGCCCTCTTCATGACCTCCTCCTGTTTTGCATCGCCGGAAATCACATCCTTCCTTCTCTCCACCGCCCACCACATCATGACCCCTACTCCCCTGGAGAACATTTTCAAAGGGATTCCCGCGGGCATGCTCATTGCCGCAGTGGTCTGGATGATTCCCATGTCCCGGGGCTTTTCCTTCTTCACCATCTTCACCTTCACCTACTTCATCGCCATCGGCGGCTTCGCCCATGTGGTGGTAGGCTCCGGAGAAGCAGCCTACGCAGTGCTCATGGGTAATTCTTCGGTTTACGACTATTTCTTCCGATTCCTGATTCCCACCGGCCTTGGAAATATCATCGGCGGCACCGGCATCTTCACCCTGCTTGTCTCTGCCCAGGTCAAGGTGGAAAAGAAATAACTTTTTAAAGGCCCCTTTTGCGAAAAAGGGGCTTTTTCTTTCTCCCCGGCGCCTGGCTCCGGTTGATGAATGGAGCCATATGGGTTATAGTGTATAAGAACAAAAATTCACGAAATCGAACATAAGGAGACTCCCATGAAAAGAAAAGTAGAAATGGAAGAAGACAGCCTCTTCTCCCAGACCGATATGGCTCCGGCGAAAAAGAAAAAAATCCCAAAAACAGCCCCCTCCCTCAGGCCCGCAGAAGAAGCGGCCGCCCATGCGTGGAAGGAAAAAATCTGGGAATTTGACCTTACAAAGCCCTCCCAGTGGATGAAGGATACCATGAAAGAAGATATGCTCAAGGAAGGCTTCGGCAAAAGGGAAGCCAATAAAGTATTCAAGGGCCTCTTCTTCAAGGAAAAGGTCTGCAATACCCGCACCCAGGCGCTGGAATACCTGAAGTCCATCCCCACCTCCTATGCCGTGAAATATAAAATCGGCATCACCCCTTCCCCTAAAATGGTATCCCTGGAAAAAAGGCTCCGGGAAAAAGAAGAAAAGCTGTCAACCTATACAAAGGAACAGAACGAGAAGAAATTCACCGCTCCCTTCGTATCCTGCCCCCACTGCAAATCCAGAGTGAACCGCAGCTTCATCCATCCGCCCCTCTGTCCGGTGTGCGGCAAAGACATGCGCTCCGACACTGCCGTCAAAACCATAACCACTTTGGAAGAAACGGTCAGGGACTTGAAAAAGCGCTATGAAGATACGGCCAGAAAATACAACAGTAAATTCACCGGAGGCGAAACCTGGATCATCCGCCTGGTGAATCCCCTGTATGAGGGGAATTGAGGTTCAGCGCCCTTCAGGCGCTGAAGGGTTCTTAAGATTGACCGGCCTAAAGGCCGGAGGGTTCTCAGGTTTGACGGGCCTATGGCCCGAGGGTTGTGGTATCGCCCTTGCGGTGCACAGCGAACACATTTAGCACTAGCGAACTGGATTTGTAAGGGAGCATCAGCGACCCGAAAATCCAGTGAGTCAGTGACAGCAGAGGATGAAGGAGCGCTAGCGACGCGCAAAATGTAGTGAGTCGTTTCCCTTTTAGGGGGCGATGAATATAAATGCCGCTTAGCATCCCCCTTCCCGCCCTGCGTGTCATTCTGAGCGCCAGCGAAGAATCTCGGTACTCGAAGCGTATGAGACAATCGGTAGTAAATACCAGCCTGTGGGAAGGAGCCGCTGCCGGGCATAACCGATATTAAGCATTGTGCAGGGAGATTTCTCGACTCCGCTTCGCTGCGCTCGAAATGACAGGAACGCCAAGGTGTCAAAGTGCCGTTAGCGATTCCAACCAGCCCACCAGCCCACTAAACTATCCCAGGTCCCAAAAACTCCCAATCAAAAATCCGTCACCCCAGAGATGACGGATTTTTTTACATGAGAAAAATGGTATTCTTCCCCCGGAATTTGGCCTGGTAGAGGGCGCTGTCCATTTTATGGTAGAAGGACTCGAATGTCTCTCCTTCCCTGGCCTGTGTGACGCCCAGACTGGCAGATACAGGGCTTCCGTCGGGGCAGGACACCGTTTCTTCTATGGTTTTTCTCAAGGTTTCTGCCAGAGCGGCGGCTTCCTCTTCCTCCATTCCAGGAAGAAGGATAACGAATTCATCGCCGCCCCACCGGCCTATACAGGCATTGGGCGGTGATTTTTTGGAAAACACGCCTGCCACCTCCTGCAGTACCCTGTCTCCTTCCCCATGGCCGAATTCATCATTAATTCCCTTGAAATTGTCAAGATCCACCATAATGGCTGTGAATACATGGTGATTCTTCTGCACAGGGCCGGTGAGTTCGTGAAGGATGGATTCCACACGGCCACGGTTTAGAAGGCCCGTAAGGCCATCATGGGTCGCCACGTAGACCAGTTTCCGATTCACTTCCTCCAGACGGCGGTTTGCCTGCTCCAGTTCTTCCGTAGACGTGGTAATAAAGGAGGCCAGACGCTGTATGGTGGTCATGGTTTCCGTATAGAAAACGATGCCTTCCGAAGACTTTTCTTCCTGCCTCATCCCGTTTTCCTCTTTTTCCCTGAAAGCAGCAGCCACCAGAGTCATGTTGAAGGCCGATGTCCTGCCGCCGGAGCGGCTGATTTCGCCGCGGGAATAGCCGCCGCATACAGGCGCCAGGGCTCCGTATGCCGCCAGCACCTGATTGGTATCTTCTTTCAGGAAAAGACGTCTGGTAATGCAGGAAAAAATGAGAATTCCCTCCGGTGCAAAGGCCCGGAGCTGTTTCGTGTTCTCCTGGCAGCGGGCGATGATTTCATTGGGATCCCCGTAGGCCAGCCTTACCTTTTCCCCTTCAAAGCAGCTGGCTGACATGATGAGGCTCCCATCATCCCTGCAGGCCGCCGGAAGCCTGGCCAGCATGCGGCCCTTTCTCATAAGAATCAAAGGGAAGGAAATCAGCTGCTGTCCGCCAAAATCGGATTTCTTCATTTTCAGATATTTCTCATACACCTGAAAAGCAGGCCTGCCGTCCAGTTCACGAATCACCTTGTCCCCATCAATGGCAGTAATGGTCATCACCTGTCCCAGGGGCTGCCAGCCCAGGTTCTGGGACACCCGGATTTTCACCTTCCCTGCAAAGCACACTGCCACAATGGCCTTTCGGGAAATGAAATCATTGCCAAAGACGCAGGTATCATCGCTGCCGGTATAGGCATCGGCGCCGCCGCCGAAAATGGCCGTCTCCGGCGGCAGGTGATCCAGCTCCGTAAGGAAATCATCCACGTCCACCGTGGAAAGGGTGGTAAATACTTCCACCCCTGCCAGATTTCTGATACCGCTGAAGCTTTCCAGCGCCCTTTTCCCTGCCTCGCCGGGGGTCATGCTGCTGATGTCATAGCAGTGCACCGACACTTCCGTATCTTCAAAGGAAAGAAAAGCAAGTACGCTTTTCCCCAGTACCATGCGTCCGTCCTTAATACCGCCGGAAGCGGACATGCCGGCAATGGCCGATTGGGGAAAAGCCTTCCTCAGTGTCTGTATGCTCTCCTTAACTTTTTCCAAATCGTTGGACTCATGATAAAGGGTAATAAAAAGCCCCGCCTTTTCCCTTCGTTCCTGCCTGAACCGGTCTATCACTTCTTCCAGTTCATTTTCCCCATAGAAATCATACACATACTGTTTCATGCAAAGCCTCCTGATGAAACCGGTGTATCTCACGTATCCATCAAATGATGGTATCCTGCTTCAAGGCATGCCTTCTGTAAATTCTCAGTTATGTCGTTCTTATATTTACTATAGCATAAAAGCAAAATAAATTAAAATCACATTTTAAACATCGAAGAGGACTGCGAAAAAATGATTGAAGCTCCGTCCGGTCCTCCTATGCAGAAAATCAGAGGCCCTTTGCCAATCTGAAAAGGAAACGAATCGCAAAGGGACCGCGCCGCTCTGCCTGAGATGACGAATCCTCTGACTGCTTAGCTTCACCCCAGGTAAAATAGGGGTGCACTAAAAAAGGAGGGGAAAGATAATTAACCTTTCTTCCCCTCCTTTTCTCCTTAAAATTCTCAGGATTCCGGCCAGGACTTATTCTTATATTCTGTGCCGGTTCGCGGGTCAAAACCGTTATTTTTGTTATACCCTTTACCCTCTACATAGGACAGATTATAACTGTCTCCGTTTCTTGTAATCCCCACGCCATACCAGTCTATATCAGACTGGTGAACAGAAGCTTTACTGTAGGAGCCTTCCGTGTCCACCGCTTTCCAAAGACCGTCAAACCCAACCTGGTTTGCCTTGTTCCCATAGCTCTTCCCATTCACTTTAGTTTGTCCATATACAGCTCCATTCACAAAACTATTGTCAAGCTTCGTGCCCGGTTTATTTTGAGCAAGAAGATATACGGTGGTTTTGTCATCCATCACCAGTACCCCGTTCTTAATTGCATCTTTCAGAAGCTCTGCCATATGGTCCGCATAGTTTCTGTCATCATTCCTGGCCGCTGCTTTCTCCGCTTCCTTTTTCGCCTCTTCCTGGGTTTTATTCACCTCTTCCAACAGGTTTCCTGCATGGTTGAAAACGGCAGAAATGTTGTCCCCATACCCCTGGGTGTAGATAAAGCTTCCGATGCCTACCACCAGTGCCAGCATGAGGGCATATTCAATGATGTTCTGTCCTTTTTCCTTCCACATGGTTCTCACCTCTTTACCGATCACCTATCTTGAAAACGATTTCTATCTACCTGTATTTTACCATTTTTCTATATGTAAGTCATTATTATACCCTTCCCACATAAAAAGCTGCCCTGCAGGGGCAGCCCGGGAAAATCGGAAAACACGGAGTATCAACTCTCCTTCCTGTGATGAGCCTTTTCCATGATTCCTATGACATGGAGAGAGATTTCATAAAAGAAAACGGCAGGCAGGGCCAGGAGGGACTGGGTGAGAATGTCCGGCGTAGGAGTAATCACCGCCGCCAGGATGAAGGCGGCCAGAATGACAAACTTTCTTCCTCTTTTGAGTGTCTTCTCCTTCACCAGCCCTGCCAGAGCAAGAGCCATCATAAGCAGGGGAAGGTTGAACATGACTCCGAAAGGAAGAATCATGAGCAGCACAAATTCCAGATAGCTTTCCATGGAAAGAAGAGGCGTGAAATTCTCCCCGCCGAAGGCCATGAGGAAATGGAGACTGTGGGGCATGACAAGGAAATAGGAAAATCCAATGCCTCCCAGAAAGAGCGCCACCGAGAGGGGGACGAAGAGAATGGTCCAGGTCCGTTCCCTGTCCGTCATGGCCGGCAGGATAAAACGCCAGAACTGGAAGAAAACCACCGGCGACGCCAGGATGAAACCGGCGATTACTGCCGTCTTCATATAAATGACAAAGACCTCTGCCGGCCGGGCAAAGTAAAGATGGCCCGCCGGTGCTGTAAGAAGGGAAATGAGGTTTTGAATGAAGAAAAGACAGATCACTGTACCGGCCAGCACGGCCGCCAGTGAATAGAGGATCCGTTTTCGCAGTTCCGCCAGATGGCCGGTGAGGGGCATATCACCGGCTGCTTCACCGGGAGCTGTCATTTTTTAGCGCCTTCCGTTTTCACTTCTGTCCCTTCTGCCTTCACCACCACTGTCTTTTGTGTATCCATATTCACCGCATCCTTGAATTCATGCATGCTTTTTCCCAAAGCTTTGCCGATTTCCGGCAGCTTGCCGGGTCCAAAAACAATGAGACCGATAACCAGGATGAGAAGCAGTTCAGGAATTCCAATACCAAACATGGGAAGCCTCCTTTATGAAAAACAATTGAATTTCCTTCCATCATAAAGGAAAGATTTTCCGATTTCGTCAAATCTTTTTATGGACTTTGTCATATTCTGCCAAATTTCTGCAAATTTACAAAAATCTGACGGTCTTTGTCCTTATTTTTCCATACCCTGTTATCTCCTTTGCAAACCACAGATACACTGAGAGGAAAGCAGGAAATCCCCCTTTTCCGGATTTTCCCCTGCCCTGCCGGTCATTTGCAATCCGGCTTTTATGGTAAGCGGACCCCCGCTTCTGTCAATTGAGGAGGATGAATCAATGAGTGAATCCATGATGAAAGAACCTATTTCCAGAAGGACTTTTCTGAAGCTGGCAGCCGGCAGCGCCGCCGGTGCCCTTCTTTTCCATTTCCCCTTCCAGGCCTCTGCTGCCGAGGAAACCGCTAAGACTCTGGAAATCAGACCCTGCGCCCTTTCCGCCCTGCCTGCCGCAGAAGAATCTGCCAAAAATTCTCCCCTGGTCAAGGGTTCCTTTAAGGACATTATCAGTCAGGTCAATACCATTCATGACAGCGGCCTGAAATCGGCAGTTCTTTCCATGATCAACCATCCGGAGCCTTCCTTCATGGAAAACTACAGCTCCTCTTCCACCATCCAAAAGATTTACAATAAGCTGGTGGAAATGAAGCTGGCAGATCCCTCCAAAATTACTGCAGAAACCCTTCTTCCTCCCCTTCCGTCCCGCCTGCAGCCCTTTATGACTGCCCCGGGCAGCGGCTACATGAGCCACCATCCCTATCCCGGCGGCCTTGCCACCCATGTATCAAGCAACCTGCATATCACCGCCGGCATCTGCCGTACTTACAAGGATGTGTTTGGCTACCATGTGGATTATGACACCGCCATGGCAGGCCAGGCCCTCCATGACATTGAAAAGCCCTTCGTATTCCAGTGGCAGAAGGACGGCAGTTCCCGCAAGGAATACACCCTGGCCGGCCAGGGTGCCCACCATGTGTTAAGTATTGCCGAATCCATGTACCGCGGCATACCATCCGAAGTGGTGGTGGCACAGGCCTGCGCCCACGGTGCGCCTTCCAACCCAAAGGATGAAGGGGATGTGGTGGGCTGGATCAAGGCAGCTGCCCTGATTGCCGGAAAAGATCCCGTCCGCCATGGTTACCTCCGGAAGGATGGAGAAGGCCTTCCCGCTCCCCACAAACAGGAAGGATACATCGTTCATCTGGGCGACCATGACTGGGTTCTCACTTCCCCGGCATCCCAGAAGTCCATTGCCCTCCTGAAGAAAGCGGCCTCTTCCCTCTACGGTATCGATGCCGAAAAGAATCCTAAAAAATTCAACCGCTTCCGGAATTATATCGGTTCCCAGGTTTCCTTCATGTACATCAACCACCTGTCCTCCTTCCCTGACGGAGAAAAGCAGATTGAAGGACTGGTAGAAAAAATTGTAATCAAGGACTGAGTCTGAATCTTCCCACCCTGTTCTGGCAGCCGGTGTCCCCATGCTTTTGGAAAAAGCAATCAAAAAGGAGCTGTGAAAAAATGATTACCATTTTTTACAGCCCCTTTTGAAATGCCGGAAATTCAGGAAAGAATTCTTCTCCAGAAAAAGTAGTAGGCAAGGCCAAGAAGAGAAGAAGAAAGACAGATGACGCCGTACATGAAGGGATAGCCGAAGGCATTGGCTGCCACGCCCAGCACTGCTGCCGCCAGGCCTACGGAAATATCGAGAGACCAGAAATAGGTGGACGTAGCCACCCCTGCCCGGGATGCCGGGGCGCTCTGCACTGCCAGCGTCTGGAAAGCGGGAGCCAGAGCGCCAAATCCGATTCCCAGCACCGCTGCTGAAAGGAGAAGGACCGGCAGATTTCCTGCCAGGCTGAAAAGGATGAAGCCCAGGGAGAAAAAGGCAAATCCCGGATACACGGTAGCATTGGGGCCATGATGGTCAAAGAGATAGCCCACAAAAGGCCTTGTCACCACGATAACCAGGGCAAAGACCAGGAAGAAAAGACTGGTGCTCCCGCCCATGCCCAGACTTCTGGTATACATGGGGATAAAGGTCAGCACGCCGCCGTAGGCAAAAAACACAAGACCTCCCAGGATTCTGGTCATAGGTCAAGTCTTTTTTTTGAAGAAATTTATTATTTTTTCTTAAAAAAGTGTAACCTTAACACACCACCGGGTAAATTGATTTTTTCGAATATATTCCGGCGTTCGATCTTTCTATTCCAACGTTACCATTACTTTGTTATCGGAATACAGCTGATGTTTATCCAGTAATGTAAAGATCAGCCGGACGATCTTTCGAGCAACGAGATTGAGTGCGGCCCTGTATGGAAATAGGGTCTTACGACTGCGAATACGTTCATATGCCTCGCGATATTTAGCGCTGTAGTTTATGATCTGTCCTGTAGCTAAGAGCACATAATAGCGGAGATACACATCACCGGCTTTTGACAGATGCTTAACCGGGCTTTCTGATTGACCGGATTGCTTTCCTCTCCAGGTTAATCCTATGTATTTAGCTAGGGCATCATCGGTTTTGAACCGCTTGATATCGCCAATTTCCGCTAGGAGCCCTCCGGCTATGACTGGTCCGACGCCGTCGATTGACAGCAGGATCTGATATGAGTCGCTTGAAAAACTTTTGGCCATTGTCTCAATGGACTTGTCCAATTTCTTTATTGCAGCCTCAAGAGAGTGTATAATGAAAAAGGACACGGATAATCCCGAAGTCAGTGGCTCATAAACCCTTTTGTCCAACCGATAGGAATTGCGGGCTGCCTTCTTCACTTTTTCGACGACATCTAAAGGATGGGAAAATCTTCCGTGTCCTTTTTCTGTGATGAAATTGAGCAGTTCCTCATCGGACAGACTGAGGATTTCATCAGGGCCCTGAAAGGTTGTCAGCAGCTCCTGGCAGGTGGTGGTCCATACATTACAAAAGGGATTCTCTCCTGTCATAAGTCCGCTGCATTCAAGGTAGATGCTGTTTCCGGTCGAGTTCTTCACTATTCCCATGAGTTTGGCGATGCGGAATCTCAAACGTGTAAGTACCCGCAAGCCAAGCAGTTCTGGCCCTTTCCAAGGGCGTGACCGGATTTTGTTGGAACGCGCATAATCGGCAATAACCATGGCATCGACATAGTCGTCTTTCCCTACATCCGTAAAAGTTTTCTTGTAAGCATGAATCTCTTTGGGATTAACGGAATAGACGATGGCTGGGATGTGTCCGTTAAAATGTGCAACGGACAGAAATGTTGCCAGGTGAAAAGAATAAACCGAAGTAGCCTCTAACGCAATGACAACCTGTATGACATCAGGATAGAATTTCAAGAAGTCACTGACTTTTTCGACAATTCCTACAGATCCAGCAGGAGTGTTAGGAGCGGAAAAACGCAGATGCGCGTGCCCAGGATGGTCCTCAGGGGAAAAAGGCATCGCATGCACAACGTTCTCTTTCATCGAAACGTCTATACCAACAAACAAAGAATGGAGTAATTCATATTGTTTCATAATCGCACCTCCTTCCTGGCAACATTCATGAAATAGGAGAAGGAATCCTGATCTCAAACTCCCTCTAAAATCTCGTTAATAGGCAATCACCCGTGGAGGTAAATCGTTTACTGGAAGAAGCTCCGCCCGGGGCCGCAAATTCTGAAGTAGGCAGAATGGGAGAAAGAGCCAGGCGAGAATACTGAGCTGGCGGTAGAACCGCAGGATGACTTGGTCGTCTTCTGAGCTATTCCATGTTACTTTCATCGTAGCACCAGGATTCCCTACCCATCAAGATGGGCAATGGAAGTATTTGACTTCATGCCCTACACATACTATACGAGGATGACGGAAGGAAGGGCTCTTTTTTCTATGAAATCACTGATATGGAAACCCTTTTGCCTTTTTCCGCCAGGCAGGATGGTTTCATCGGGCAGCTTCTTTCCGTTTCCTGCCACAATGGCTCCCAGCGCCAGCAGGGCCAGGAAAATAAAGAGAGGATGAGCTCCCAGGTAATCCATAATCAAAAGTCCCACCAGCGGCCCGATGACCATGGCCATGTTCCCGCAGACCGCAAAATAACCGATGCCCTCTCCCTTACGCCGCCGGGGAAGCACAAGAGCTGCCATGGCTGCAGAGGCAGTGGTGCCCAGAGCAAACACGGCGCCATGGACAAGGCGGAGAAACCATACCGCATGAAGCGAAGAGGCAAAGTAGAAACCGGCCATGAGCAGGAAAAACAGGAAAGACGCCCCCAAAAGAAGTTTCTGCTTGTTTACCCCATCAATAATCCGTCCCGCCAGGGGCCGGCAGAGCACCGTGCCGATCTGGAAGCAGGTCATGGCCATGCCTGCCTCCCACTGCCCCTTCCCTAAATCGTCCATGATGAACACAGGAAGAGCGGCGATCAATATGTACTGGGACATAAAATAAAAGAAATTCGTGAGTCCCATTCCCACGAATTCCCGGGTCCAGATTTTATTTTCCGACATAGCATACCTTTCATTATTATTACGACAACGAAGTAATCCTATTGTATCATAAAATGACGGAAAGTAAACAGTTTCAGAGATTCCAGTGCTCGTGGATATCATGGGACTTTGATCCCCTGGGCCTGCCCTTTTCTTCCTGCGGTTTTCTATCTGTCATAGTATAATGAATATATTACAGGGTGAAGGGAGATAGAGTGATGGGACTTCATTTTATATTCGGCCGCGCCGGCACGGGAAAAACGGAGCGATGCTGCCGGGAAATCAGGGAATACGTGGAAGGCCATCCGGAGCGGAAGGCTTTTCTTCTGGTGCCTGACCAGGGCACATACACAGCAGAGTACCGGCTGGCAGAATCCTTCCCCGGCAAAGGATTTACCAATGTGACGGTGTGCGGTTTTTCCCGCCTGGCCTACCGCGTATTTCAGGAGCTTCATTCGCCGGTGAGCGATGCCCTGTCACCGCTGGGACAGCAGATCATTCTCCGCCGTCTTCTGGAGGAAAACAGGGACCATCTGCAAATGATGATGAAAGCGGCTTCCCAGCCCCATTTTTCTGAAGAGCTGACGGGCTTTTTCCATCAGCTGGATATGTTCTGCGTATCAGAGGAGGATCTGGAAAACGCCGCCATGGCCCAGGGCGACACGCCGCTGGGGCGGAAGATGAAGGACCTTTCCCTCCTCTATCGCGCCTACCACCGGTACCTGAAAGACCACTTCGACTACCAGGGGAGCCTTTTCGACCTGCTGGCCCGGGAAATTCCCAAATCTCCCACCCTCCGTTCCTCCCGTGTATGGATTGACGGGTTCAACGGCATGGCGCCCCAGAAAATCCACATTGCTTACGCCCTTTTACACACGGCAGAAGAAGTCACCATGACACTGCAGATGGACAGGCCGGAAGAAGCGGCAGTCAATCCCAATTTTGCCCGCCCCTTCCATCTTTTCTCCCTCCTTTCCGCAGAGGAGCGCCACTTTTCATCCATTCTCCTGTCCGAGGACTGCCGCTTTGCTTCTCCCCGCCTGAAAGCCATGGCCCGTTTTTTCTTCAACCGGCGGGCAGCCCATTCTCCCCTTCCTCCAGCAGCCACGCCGGCACCCGACGAAGGGCTTCACCTCATCACTGCCTCCCACAGGGCTGAGGAAGTGGATTTCATTTCCAGAACCATTTTGTCCCTGGTGCGGGACCGGCATCTCCGTTTCCGGGATATTCTGGTCCTTCTCCGAAACCCAGAGGACTATGACGATGCATTGGAGCGGTCCTTCAAGCGCTATGAAATTCCCGGATTCATCGACCGGAAGCATCCTATGAACAACCATCCCCTGGTGGTGCTTCTGGACAGTCTGGTCCGTTTCCTCACCGCTGAATGCAGCCGGAAAAACAGCGGCTGGCAGCGGGAAACCATTTTCCGCATGCTGAAAACCTTTCTCCTCCCGGAATGGCAGGAGGAAGAGGTAGACCGGCTGGAGAATTATGTGCTCTCCCATGGCATCCGCCCCTGGCAGTACCACGAACCATGGGAATTCCGCACCTACCGGGATCTGGATGCACCTGCGCCTGCTCTTTCCGAAAAAGAACAGGCCGAGCTCACAGAGGTCAATGCCTGGCGCACCCGCCTCACTGCTATGCTGGACGAACTGGCAGAAAAATGGAGCCAGAGCCCAAAGTCTAAAGACCGCTGCCGCCTCCTCTACCAGTGGATGATGGACAAAAAGATACCGGACACCCTCTCAGCCATGGATGAAAAGGAAGTGCTCCGCACCAACCTTCGTCCTCACCTGCAGGTGTGGAAGAAAATCCTTTCCCTTCTGGATGAAATCGTCCACACCGCCGGTGATGATGAGATTTCAGAAAAGAATTTCCTCTCCATCTTCGAAGACGGCCTCACTGCCCTCACCTACTCCACCATCCCCCCTACCCTGGACCATGTCACCGTCACCGGCATGGACAGGGGCTATGCCATGGAAGCTGCAGCTGTCTTCATTCCCGGCGCCGTGGAAGGGGAATTCCCCCGCCGCGTAGAAGAAGGAGGCTTCTTCACCGAGCTGGAGCGGCAGAAGATTTTCAAAGACAGCCGCCTCATTTTCGGCGAAAGCCTGCTGGAAGAAGTGCACAAGGAACAGTTCTTCACCTACCTGGCCCTCACCAGGGCAGAGAAGGTGCTGTACATGACCATGCCTTCCGTGAACGATGACCACAATGACACGGAGCCCTCTTTCCTCCTTTCCCAGCTCCGCCGCCTGGGCTATGCCTCGGAAGAACGCACCCTGACGCCGGAGGATCGGGAACATGACCGTTCCTATTTCGCCAATCCCCGGCAGGCCCTCTCCCTTCTTCCTGCCCTTCTCCGGGAAAAAATCCCCGAAGGAGGGTCCCCCTGGGCAGCCCTGGTCCGCTGGGCGGAGGACAATGGCAAAGGAAAAGACGTAAAGGAGGCCCTCTCCGGATACCAGTACAAAAACGAAGCGCCGCCCCTTCCGAAAGACCTGGCGGATCAGCTTTTCAAGCCGGGGGGCCGCTTCTTCGGTTCTGTCACCCGCTTTGAAAACTACCGCCGCTGTCCCTTCATGTACTTTGTCCGTTACGGACTTAAAATCGACAAACGGGACGAAGGGGAAATGGAATCCATGGATTTCGGCAGCTATCTGCATGCAGGACTCCACCAGTTCGGGCAGTCCCTGTCAAAAGAAAAGAAACAGTGGCGGGATGCCACGGACGAAGATATCCGGAATCTTTCAGAAACCATTGCCTCCCGCCTGGCCCCCAAGGTCCGCTACGGTGCCCTCCACGCCGACGGCGCCTCCCGTTATACGGAAAAGGCGCTGAACGAAACCTTCCGCCGCTCCCTTACATCCCTCCGCAAATGGAGTCAGAACAGCTCCTTTGACACAAAGGCGCTGGAAAAGGAATTCTACCTCCATCTTTCCGGCGAAAAGGATACGTTCACCCTGAACGGCAAAATCGACCGCATCGACAGCTGTGATGATGCAGTGGCCATTTTTGACTACAAAACCGGCCATACCACTGCCACGCTCCAGGAAGCAGTGGCAGGGCTGAAACTGCAGCTTCTCACCTACCTTTTGGACGTGGAAGAAGAAGGGGGCGGAGGCCTTCTTCCCGCCGCCCTCATGTACATCTACCTGTCCGGCGATGTGAAGAGCCTTCCTGCCGTGCCGCCGGGAGGAAAACCGCCGCTGAAAGATAAGGAGTATACCTCCGGCTGGATTCTTTCCGACACCGATATCCTGCGCCGCCTCGATGGTGCCGCCGGAGAGGAGGACTCCTTCCTCCCTGTCAAATTGTCAGGGAAAGGCACTCTCACCCAGACCGCCTCCACTCTGTCTGCCGAAGATTTCCAAAATCTTCTCACCATAGTGAAAAGAAAACTGCTGGAAATCTATCATCACATGGAAAAAGGCCATATCCCCATCCGTCCGGTACGATACAAAAACCAGGTACCCTGCACCTACTGCCCCTTCCATGCCATCTGCCGCTTCGATCCAAAAGGTGAAGGGGAAAGCTACGACTATGTCAATCTTCCCACCGACAGGGAACTGAAAAAACAGCTGGCGGAAAGGGCAATGGAGAAACCCCAAGGACCAGAGAGTTCAGAGGGTTCAAAAGGGGAAGGCTGACGGGGCCGGCGGCCCCGAAGGTTATGGCCGCTCCGCAGCAGGTTGTGTTCGCTTCGCTCAAGGGGCATCATTGGCCTTCGCCTCCGAGGGTGGTGATATCGCCATTTGACACGCCCTGATGGGCGTGTCGATTCAAAGGGTTCAGAGGGGGGTATCGCCTTCGGCGATGAATATGTATGCCGCTTCGCGGCCCCTTTCCCGCCGGGCTCGTCATGCTGAGCGGAGCGAAGAATCTCGGTACTCGAAGCATATGAGACAATCGGTAGTAAATACCGGTCTGCGGGAAGGAGCCTGCGTTACGCTTTCCTCCCCGCCTCCCACCCGTCATCCTGAACGTCAGCACCTGCCGATAGTGACACAAAAGTTAGTAAATACCAGCCAGCGTGGAGCCGGGAGCCGGAAGCCGACAGCCCCCTGACTCTCCCACTGTCCCACCAGCACACGAATACACCAGTCCACTACCCACCTCACTGAAAGGAGAAATACCATGAGTAACCACTGGACAAAAGAACAGGAAGAAGCCCTTTCGGTGAGAGGGAAGAATCTTCTTCTTTCTGCTGCCGCCGGCAGCGGAAAAACAGCGGTCCTTACGGAACGGATTGCCCGTCTGGTCAAGGATCCTGCAAACCATACGGATATTAATGAGCTTCTGGTGCTTACCTTCACGAAAGCCGCCGCCAGCGAAATGAAAGCCCGTATTTCCCAGGCTTTGTCTGACGCTTTAAAGGAAGCTGACGAAGCAGATGATGAAGGGCGGATCCGCCATCTGGAAAAACAGATCTCTCTCCTGGGAAGCGCCCAGATTTCTACGCTGGATTCCTATTTCCAGTCCATTATCCGCCAGTATTTCTACCTTCTGGACCTGGACCCGAAAACAAGGATTATTTCCGATGAAAATGAGGAATTCCTGCTGGAAGATGACGTACTGTCCGCGGTACTGGAGAAATGGTATGAAAAAGGAGATGCCCATTTCCTTGACACCGTCGACCTTTTTGCCGACCGCTACCAGGACCGGGCCTTAAAGGATATGGTACTCCGCATCTTCCATTTCGCCTCCTCCCTTCCCTTTCCGGAAGACTGGATCCGCCGCCTTCCCTCCCACTACTGCATTCCGGAAAAGGCCTCCATGGATGACCTTGCCTGGGACAGGCCGGTACTAGAAAAGCTCATGTCCCTTTCCGAAAAAATCATGGACTCCTATCGCCAGATATTTGCCATCATGGAAATGAGCCCCGCCGCAAAAGCAGTATACGGCGAGCAGATGAGCAATGAATATGCCTATTTTTCTACCCTTTCTGCCATGAAAAGTTGGAAGGACTGGTTTTTCCTGCCCTCTTTTACCTTTGATCGGCTGAAAAGTATGAGCAAGGCCCAGGCGGAAGCCTACCATTTTGCCAAACCCGCCGATTTCACCAAATCGCCGGAAGCAGAAACCATCAAAACCCTTCGGGACAGCGCTAAAAAGCTGTGGCAGAAGGAAATTGCCCCCTTTGCCCAGATACCGGAAAAGCAATGGATTTCTGAAACGGCAGCCATGCTTCCCACAGTCACCGTCCTTTCCCGTCTGACCCTGGATTTTTCTGCCGCCCTCAGGACCAGGAAGAAGCAGGAAGGCCTCATGGATTTCAATGACATGGAGCATTACGCCCTGGACATCCTTCTGGACAGGGATAATCCTCATTTCACGCCGGAAAAGGCGGCCCTTTTCCCTTCCGCTGCCGCCCTGTCCATCCGCCGCCGGTTCAAGGAAGTGATGATTGATGAATACCAGGACACCAACGGCGTGCAGGAACTCATTACCGCCCTGGTATCGAGCGGCAGCAGCCGCTTCATGGTGGGCGACATCAAGCAGAGCATTTACCGCTTCCGCCAGGCGGATCCCACCATTTTCCTTGAGAAATACCACACCTATTCCCTGGATAAAGACGCCCCTTGTCATCGAATCGACCTGAACCGCAATTTCCGAAGCGACGCCGCCATTCTTTCGTCCATCAATTTCATTTTCCACCAGATCATGACAGCCAAATCCCTGGAGCTGGACTACGGAGATGCGGAAGCCCTCTATGCCGGCCGCCACGAAGAAGAAAGGCCCCTGTCCTATGTGGGCGGCAGCGTTTCCATGGACCTCATCGACAGGGAGGGCCTCAAAGATGCGGAGGTGTCCGAAGATGTGAGGGACATGGAAAATATAGCGCTGGAAGGACGCCTCATAGCCCGCCGCATCCATGAAATCATGGACGGCGGCATGGTGATGGAAAAAAACGGCACCTTCCGGCCCATAAAATACGGGGATATTGTCATCCTTCTTCGTTCCATTGCCGGAAAAGGGCCCCAGCTCATGAAGGTGCTGGAAGAAAATCACATTCCCGCCGTTTCTGATAAGGAAGAAGATTTCATGGAAAACAGCGAAGTGGAAGTCCTGTGGGCCCTTTTAAAAATTCTGGACAATCCCCGGCAGGACCTGGCCCTGGCGGCAGTGCTCCGCTCCTTCTTCGCAGGGCTTGACGAAAAGGACCTGTCCCTCCTTTATCTGGAAAAGGTACGTCAGGGAGAGACGAACCTCTGGCCCGTCCTTACATCATCGGTTCTTTCGAAAGAAAAGGAAGAAAAGCTCCGCCGATTCCTCCACCATTACCGTGACTGGCGGGAAAACGGCATGCAGGACGGCACAGCGCCGCTGCTGCGCCGTATACTGGGAGATACGGACTACCTCACCTATGTATCCGGCCTTTCCGGCGGCGCCTGGCGGGCAGGGCATATCCTCTCCTTCTATCATCTGGCTCTGGAGCGGGACAGCGCCCCGCAAAGCGGGCTCTACTCCTTCCTGAACTATCTGTCCAGGCTGAAAAAGGAAAAGAAATCTTTCAAAGCCCTGGCTGTTTCCGCCATGCCCGACTCTGTCCACATTATGACCATCCACAAGAGCAAGGGCCTTGAATTTCCCGTGGTCTTCCTGGCAGATGCCCGTAAAGAATTCAACCTGCGAGATACCTGGCAGACTGCGATTTGTCATAAAGACCTGGGCCTTGGCATCCAGTACTACGACAAAAAGAACAGGGTCCGCTGGCCCAGCCTGTACTGGTATGCCCTCAGGGAAGCGTCCCACAGAGAAAACCTGGCTGAGGAAGCCCGCCTTCTCTACGTGGCCATGACAAGGGCCCGGGACAAGCTCTTCGTTACAGCGGTCATGAAAGACGCTGCCTCGGACCTGGACCGCTGGACCACGTCCCTTTCCTCTGCCGGATCCGGTGAGGCCCTTTCTCCCCTTCCTGCCCACCTCACGGCCAACGCCAAATCCTTTCTGGACTGGATCATGCCCGCCGCCCTGCGGCACCGCACCATGAAAGATGCCTGGGAGAGGGCGGGAAAAATCCCTTCCTATCGGAATGACGCCCCCTCAGACCACTCCCGCTTTTCCTTTTCCATCACCAGCCAGATGGACCTTCTCACAGAAGACGAAAAAGAGGCTTCCCTTATAAACGGAAAGGACAGCCTCCTTCCGTCACCAAAGGAAGAAAATCGGGAAGAAAAAACAGAGCTTTCCCATTTCCTCGCTCATCTTCCAGCCAAGGCGCCAGACTGGATGGACGCCCAGCTCTCCTGGACCTACCCCTGGCAAGGTGCCCTCGAAACGCCGGCCAAGCTCACTGCCACTGCCGCCGTGCACCTCAGGGAGCTGGCGGAATATGCAGCAAGCGATGAACCGCCGCAGCCGTCAGTGATACTGGCAGACGAAGGGGACAGCCTGGACGCAGACTATGCGGCGCCGCCCCTCTTCCTCTCAGGCGATGAAACGAAATACCAGGGCACCTCTTTCGGCACCCTCATGCATAAGGCCATGGAAATGATAGACTTCACCACCCTTCCAGCCGATGCAGAATCCCTGAAGGCCGCCCTGCGGCAGCTGGTGGAAGAGAAGGTTTTCACCGAAGAGGAAGGGAAAATCCTTCTCTCTCAAAAGAGAAAACCCAGCCCCCTGTCCTCCCTCCTTGCCTTCGCCAGAGGACCGCTGGCAGAAAAGATGAAAACCGCCTCCCACATCCGCAAAGAAATGCCTTTTTCCATCCTTCTCCCTGCCCGTTCCTTCTACCCGAAATGTGAAGAAGGAGAAAATATTTTCCTCCAGGGCGTTATGGACTGTCTTCTGGAATACGAAAAGGATTTCATCATCATCGACTACAAAACCGACCGCACCATGACAGAAGAAGAGCTGAAAGAGCATTATAAAATCCAGCTCCAGGTCTATGGAGAAGCAGCAGAAAAACTGCTGGGAAAACCGGTGTCCCACCTCTACCTCTGGTCCTTCACCTACGGGAAAGCCATAGAAGTGGAAAAGATGTAATGGGCCCTTTGGCGGCCCCGGGTTCACCAGCTCACTAGTCCACCAGCTCACTAGTCCACCAGCTCACTAGTCCACCAGCTCACTAGTCCACCAGCTCACTAGTCCACCAGCTCACTAAAAAAGAGCCCCCTTTGGGAGCTCTTTTTTGCACTATGATCAGATGCCCAGTGCCTCTTCTGCCGTAGCCGGCATTTCAGGCAGAGGGGTCTTGAACCATTTTTCATGAAGTTCATTCAGTGTGCCCTTCTGTTTCAGGTCGGCAATGGCTTTATTGACTTCCTGCTGCAGCTGTTTATTGTCCTTGTTGAAGCCGAAGGCGAAGTACTGGACCTTGGAGTCCGGCACATCCACCACCCGGAAAGCGCCTTTGCCATCGGTGGCTACGAAGTAATCGGCCGCCGGTTTATCCAGAATGCCTGCTATGGCGCCGCCGGCTTTCAGTTCCATAATAATATCGGAAGAGTGATCGAAGTTTCTTGTTTTCATACCCTTGTCCTGGGCGTAGTAGGCAGCTGTGGTGCCTACCTGCACGGCAATTTCCTGGCCCTTGTTCATGTCATCTACAGAGTGGATGTCACTGTCTGCCTTGGTGACCACTGCCAGCTTGGTTTCATAGAAAGGAGCCGCGAAAAGGATTTTTTCCGCCCTTTCTTTCGTAGCCGTCATACCGGAAGCAGACATATCCACTTCCTTAGACTGGAGGGATGGGATGAGACCGTCGAAGGCAATGTTTCTAAACTCCACATCCCGGCCCATTTCCTTTGCCACCGCCCTGACCACGTCGATTTCATAGCCTGTATAATCCTTGCCGTCCTTTGTTTTGAATTCAAAGGGCACATAGGTGGCATTGGTAGCTACCTTCAGCACATTTTTTCCGGAAGCGGAGGAAGCGGCCTGTTTTTCTCCGCCGCAGCCTGCCATCATGCCTGCCGCCAGCAGAAGAGCCGATGTAATCAATATGCCTTTTTTCCAAAGTTTCATAGGAGCACCTCATTTTTATGCAATTTATACGTTTTATGTAAATAATTATACACTCCCATGTTCCTTCTGTCTATAAGGAAGCATGGATTCATTCATAAAATCTGCTTTAATCAAAATTCTCATGCCCTGCATCGTCATAAGGATTCGTACACAGGACGGCTGTTCCCATGGCGCCTTCCCTCCATGGCATAAAAAGGGAAGAATCCAAAAAGGCCTCCAGGAAATCCGTGCTTTCTGAAAAAAGGGCCACAAAGAAATGATTAACCTTTCTTCGCAGTCCCTTTTTTATCGGATATTTCTATTCAATTCGTCCAGCGTTTCCATGAAGCTGGAAGCAAAGTGTTTCATAAACCAGTCCACTTCTTCCATATGAAGAGCCTTCAGCTTTTCTTCCGTAGACTTGAAGGCTTCCCTGAACTCGCTGTTGCCATCCCGGATTTCTTCCATGCATTTCAGGTAGGCGCTCATGGTGTCCGCCGCCTTGGCCAAAGGCCAGAGGGGATCTTTTTCCATGTCCACCACATAGGGTTTATAGGAAGGCCGGAGACTTTCCGGCAGGGTGCGAAGCAGCTTTTCCCGAGCCTGATCTTCGATTTTCTGGTACTGCTCCCGAAGATCACTGGTGAAATATTTCACTGGCGTCGGCATATCCCCGGTAAAAACTTCGCTGGCATCATGATAGAGCGCCAGCAGAGCCGCCCGCTCCGGGTCCAGGTCCTTGTGGAAGATGTCCCTTCCTATGACCGCCAGAGCATGGGCAATCATGACGGTCTGCAGGGTATGCTCTGCATCGTTTTCAGAAATGGAATTCCGCATGAGACCCCAGCGAGAAATATATTTCAGCCGGGCCATGAAAGCAAAGAAGGGATAGTTCATTCCATGTGCCCCCAGTTTTCCCCATAAAACCAGAAATGGTGCACCGGGCCGTGTCCATGGCCTACGGAATCTACGGAAGCCCTTCTGATGGCCCCTTCCATATACTTTTTCGCTTCTCCCACCGCTTCGGTGAGGGAAAGACCCCGAGCCATGGAAGCTGCAATGGCACTTGAAAGAGTGCAGCCGGTGCCATGGGTGTTTTCCGTCGAAATCCGCCTGCCGGAAAATACATGAAATTCCCTGCCGTCATAG
Organism: Dialister succinatiphilus; assembly: GCF_928721695.1. Lineage (NCBI taxonomy): Bacteria > Bacillati > Bacillota > Negativicutes > Veillonellales > Veillonellaceae > Dialister > Dialister succinatiphilus. Next base: position 338,265 of record NZ_OV788641.1, read on the forward strand.
AGGATATCCCTGGCATCTTCCACGCTGTGGCCGCCCTTCACCAGCACCGCCGAAGGACCCAGGTCCATCAGGGCCAGAGCCGCCTTTTTCATGTCCTCCTCATTCTGAATGGAAAGACCCGACAGCACCTCCGCCTCAGGGATATTGGGGGTAATCAGGGTGGAGAGGGGAATGAGCTTTTCCTTATAGCTTTGAATGGCATCTTTTTCCAGCAGCACGGCGCCGCTGGTGGCCACCATCACCGGATCCACCACCAGGGGCACATTTCCATGGGAAGAGAAGAAATCCGCCACAGTCTCCACAATGGGGGCAGAAGAAAGCATGCCCGTTTTCACCGCCCTGGGCGGAATATCATCAAATACAGCCTCCAGCTGGGCCTTCACCATGTCCACCGGCGTATTCACCACCATGGTGACCCCCTTCGTATTCTGGGCGGTTAAAGCACAGATGCAGCTCATGCCGTAGGTGCCAAGGGCGGCAAAAGTCTTGAGATCCGCCTGGATACCGGCGCCGCCGGAAGAATCAGAGCCTGCCACTGTCAGTACTGGTATCAAGATTCAGTCCTCCTTTTTCAGCTGACGAAGATCGGAAGTGAAATAGCCTATCAGCTTTCCCTGGTTCCATTTCAGGTCATAATCAATCACCGCAATGCCGGCCAGGTCAAATTTCACAGCCGCACTGCAGGTGGTCAGGAGATAGGACTGCAGGAAAGGATGGTGACTCACCAGGGCAATGGGAGAGCCCTCCTGCAGAAGATGATTCCGTACCATCTGCCAGTTGGGCTGGAGCAGCTCATCGGCCGTATGGATTTCCTCGGCAAAGCACTCCTCCGCCAGGATACCGGCAGTCTGCCTGGTCCGCACATAGGGGGATGTAAAAATCCGGATCGGATGATCCTTCAGGAAACGGGCCAGCATACGGGAGGACCGGCGGGCCTGCCGCATACCTTTGGGCGTAAGCCCTCTTTCCCTGTTCGTTATATCTTCCGTCTGGGGAACCGCTTCCCCGTGACGCATCAAAATAATGTACATAGGTCTCCCTCCATTTCTTATTGTTTTTCTTCCATATCCCTGCCTACGGAATAGGCATCCTTTTCCTTTCCGCTTCTGGCATATTTCACAGACAGATTCTTTCCCACTGTGGTGTAAGTCTGCTCCACCGGAGAACCATTGGCCAGCACCTTGGAAATCACCACCCTGCCGTCCTTGATATGGATCAGGGCAGTGAGGTCGTTCTTCATCCTTGTTTCCGTCTTCTTCCCGCTCTTATCCTTCAGCTGCACCCGTTCCGACAGCTCTACCACCGACAGCTTCTTCAGCTGCTCCGGCAGCATGTACATGCGGTCCGCAGGGAAGCGGAAATGTACAAGCCCGTCCGATGCAGAAACCACCCGGGTTATGATATACATACCGCCGGGCTTCCTGTCAGAGGCGCCTGTAATTTCCAACAGCCCCTCCCCGTTCTTATCAAAGGACAGGTAGATTTCCTCTCCCTTTTCCGGCGTGGCCGTGCCCTTCCAGGGCGCTTCGGTGAGAGGAATATAAATGGGCAGATAATTTCTCCCGTAAAAATCCCCCTTGAAATCGATGGCTGCCGGTACCTCGTATTCTGCTCCGTCCAGCATGGTGGAGCGGTAATCACCGCGAATCCAGAAAAGAGAACCTGCTTCAATCACAAAAACCACGGCCAGAAGGATAAGGGATAACTTCTTCGATATCATCGGGATCCCTCCTCTCCCTGATTTTCCCTGTCCCTATGGACCGGCGCCTTTTTCCTGGAAGGAAGATAGAGAAAATAACAGATTACCGCCGCCAGAAGGCCGATGCCCAGGAAGAAGAACCCTCTTTGGGCAAAGGTAAGGGCCGAGTCAATGACCCGGATGGCTCCGTCACCGGCCAGAAGGAACACACCGGCCCAGCTCTGCACCGCACGGTCTGTCAGAAGGCCACGGATGATGACGCCTCCTGCCAGAATGCCCGTATATACGGAAACGATAATGGCCGGCAGGGCACCGGAAGTTTCAAAAATAGACACAATAGCCGAAAGGCCCATGACAAAGGGCGTGAACCCTGCCAGCACCGAAAGCCATTCCTTCTTCAAAGCCATACGGAAAAGAAGTACTCCATCCGCCGCCAGGAAAAGAAGGAAAATGAACCACAGCGCATAGCTGCCGGAAATATCCGCCCACACAGCGCCATAGGATCCCTCCAGAAGTACGGCGAATACCGCAATACCGCCGAAGAAACGGAGTGCATCAGCCCCCAGGCCGTAGGAACGGAAAAGCCCCCCTGCCATCCAGGTAAGCGAAGCTGCCAGGGAGAAGAAGATCGTCTGCCAAAGCATATTTCCTGCAGACCAGAAAATAAGAAGCAGTATACCTACCGCCCACACCCAGGAAAAGCATACCACCGCCCGGTCCCGGTGGCTCCGGAGCATGTGGCCCAGGATGCCCAGAGCCAGGAACATGTAAATCCAGGATGCCGCCTCCGGCCAGCCCCTCACCGGTGCACTGTAAAAAATGCCTACGGACACAATCATGTAAATAATCCCCATGCCCGCCGACTCCGTTACCACCGTCATGATAAGAAGAAGAAGGGCACAGAGGGCAAGGGCTGTGTACAGATCAGAAGACAGCTTAAAGGAATCCCCCACCATCCAGAAGGCGGCGATAAGGCATATGCCATGGAAAGTGGAGGCCGCCTCCCGCAGGAACACCGGCACCCGGTGCACCGGTGGCGATTTCTTCGGAAGAAGCACTTCCTCCTCCGTTTCTTCGCCATCCATCTCCTTTTTCTTTTCCTTCGGAGCCAAAAGACCTTTATCCACCAGCGCCACCGCTGCTGCCAGAATAAAAGACACAGCCAGCGGCGCCAGGGCGAGCAGGAACCGCTGATCCTGGTCCAGTCCGCTCCACAGGCTGGCACAGAGAAAGAAAATCCCACCTATAATACACACCGCAGCCAGGATAAACAGGGCTTCCCTGTAAGCCGCACTGTCCTGTCTTTTATACCGGGAAAGAATCTTCTTCCCCGCATCCTCTGTAATGACCTCTTCCTTCACCCAGTGAGGAATCTCCTGCTTCAGCCATCCTCGATTCGACATACCTATCACATCCCGATTCATTTTATTCCACGGCAGCCAGGGCTGCCCTTTGATTTCTTTATACTTCTTTCTTTATTCTATACAACCGCAGGGAAAAAAGCTATTACTTCGTGAAAAGCCCCGGAGCTTTCCCCCCGAGGCTTTCCATAGAAAATGTATATGACTCCTTAATCCATACCATGTCAAACATAATGTACAAAGATTCTCATCCTTGACAGACTGTGCAAAGTAAAGGAATTTCTTCGGAAACGGCGCTCAAAATCGGTCACTCTATAATAAGGCAATGCGTCCATTATAAATCCCTAAAAGAATAACCAGCAAAATCATCATAAATCCGATAAAGATGACCACCTGTCCATAAGATGCCAATCGAATCAAGTCATAATATTTCTGTACATCTTTTGATTGTTCATCATGCTTTTTGGCATTTTCGTATATGTAATAGATGAAAGCAGCATAAGAAATCTTGTCTAGCCAAATATATTCCCTTAAAGTTTTCCATTATGGAATCCAACCCCAAGTACAAATATAAAAATCGCCAATCCAATATAATAAGCTTTATTTAATATCCGCAAACAGCTGATATGCCTTCTGCATTGCTTTGCTTCTTTAGAATTATCCCCATATAGCTTTATCTGTATATCATATTTTTTTCTGGAGCACCACTGAGACCTTCTATTCTGCAGAATAAAAATAGCACAAATAAGGCAGAACATGACTGCTACATTAAAATCATAATGGTTTACACTAATGTATAAAAGCCATGAAAAATATAATAAGCCTGATAAACCGCCTGCATAATAATATAATTTTTGCGTTTTCGTCTCGCCTTGCTGCAGGCGATTGCTTATCATAAATAAAACGCTGTCCATAAGCAAAATCAAACTATACTGTATCAATATAGCATCCCTTTCTTTGGGTAAGACATTTAATTAATCATTCTTCTGTATCTTGACCCTTTCTATTTCTTTTTCACTTTCTTTTTCCTCATCAGTTACCAAAAGATCTTTTTTGCTTTATCCTTCAGCTGTTCAGAGAGTTCATCTGATACACTTTCTCCAATAATAGATATGACTGCTCCTATGATGGGATTATTAGTTTCTGCAGCTACGTACGAAATAGTTTGTGCCATATGAGAGATATGATAAAACATAGGAAATATACATACCGTCTGTTTTGTAATCTTCTCTGTTCCCCATATTTCTCAATTTAATGCGCCAAGTACAGAGAATGGCTTTTTCAATGTAAATCGATCCTCAACGGTGAATAATTATTAATAATATTAGTTCTAAATATGCAAAATCAATTTTACCAAAACATAAACTGCATCTTTCCATAAATACAGCCAGCCAATATTAACAATCATTAAAATTGGAAGAATTAATGGATTAGCCCTTTTTTGCTTTTGGGCACATTTGGTCGAATTGCTTTGGTTATTGTTATGTAGATAATAATATAAAGCCACTGCATAATCAGCTATACCTAAAATTCCAAAAGACATAATTATAGTTCCTCTATCCATCCCATGACCAAACCCCATAATGATTTCCGTCAGATTTGTCGACGTTAGTAATTGCAACATTGCGCAATTTATTCCACTTAGAGCAGTGAAAAGGATAGGTACAATATACAAAAATATATTCAGCTCATGATTTTTTACGTTTTGATATATAACAGCTAAAATAAAAAGTGCAACATAAATTTCAACTCCGCTCAACATAAGCCAGCCTGAAATATCACTAAGTATCATTTATTATTATCCTCCCAAGCATGAGATTGCGAACGTAAATAAATATATTTAGCTTCTTTAAGCGTATTTTCTTTTTGATCTTCCCAATTATTATATATCCCCTTGAGTATCGCTCCACCTATATAACTTACTACAAAAACAATCCCACCTTTTCCAATTAATCTTATTACACCAGGTTTTCCTGCAAAAATTCCGACATTATCAAAAACATAGGTTGCACCTTTACCAGCTCCATAAGCCCCGAGCAATCCTGCCGCTGCTTCTCCTTTGTCGTCACTGGTATAAAGTGTCCGCGCTCGAGAAAAATAACCATATCCACGATTAAAGTCAGCCCCTAAATTATTAGGAACATACTCACCAATAGTCGGACCAGAAATCTTCAGCAGTATATCTGCTTTTTTCCAAAGCGGATTATTCATGAGTTTATCTACATCTTCCTCATAAAAACCGGGCCTATAAATATTACCATCATATTGCCCTATTTCATACGTCGACACCTCATTACTCAATCTGCATTCATGCCGTGATTTGTGGAAATATTCAACCGGATCTTGTACTGTATATATTTGTATTTCTTCTCCAGCGCTCCCCAGACTACTTCCCTCGTTTAACTGGAAATGTCTTTGCTTTAGCCCTTCAATCAGATTCACATCAGTCGCATTTCCTTCTTTGTCTACAGCGACTCCAACTGTTGTTCCATTGTGTTCTGCATAAAGAACAACATACTCATTATCCCTGAGCAGATTCAGTGCTCCCGATGCTTTCAGCCTTTCTATCTTATCCCGAAGTTCTCGAATATTCTGGTATTCATTCCACTTTGCCGCATCCAGGGAAATACCCGCCATACCGAAAATAGAAGCATCAGACGCTTTGCCAATTACTGCCCCCAGGCCTGCGCTGAGCCATTCTACCGTATCCGGATGGTTTCTCACCCATTCCTGAGATTTCGCGCGGTTCAGGTATCCCATCACATATTCATGGATACTTCCGGACAGGGCGCCTGCCAGAGTCTCTCCTGTGCCCATGTCTCCCATGAGGGCACCAAAAGCTCCATGGAGGAGGACTTTTTCTGCGGAGCCGTCTTTCCATCCCCTGCTTTCTGCATAGGCATGAATGGCCTGGTTGCCGTATTTCTCCATCATGCCCAGAAGTTCCTGCTTTTCTTCCACCTTGGATTTATCAAAGATTTCCTTCAGCCGGTTCAGACTGTTTTGTGTATCCCGATTCAGCGTAGAAATATCCTGGTTCTTCTTGTCCGTAATAACGATAGTCCCTTTCGCAATGGCCGCTTTGGTACTGCTATCCGCCTTATCCTTCACGGTGGGGCTCATCTGCGGCGTAAGGCCGCGGGCGTTGAGGGGCGTGATGCTGTCTTTAGGAGCATAGGAGATGCCCATGCCGCCTGCTTTGTAGTCGGCTTTATTTTCTACATTTTCCCAGCTTAAAGTACCGGTGCGGAGATTGTTCTTATCCGCATCGCCTTTGCTGTCTATGACGGCGCCTTTGAGGTGGGTATTATCCTTGACGGTAATGTCAAAGCCCTTGTCTCCGGCGTAAATGCCTGCCTGGTTTATCACACTTTCGTAATGGGAGTTTGTGTGAGATTTACCGGCAGAAGCAAAGCCGGATGCTTTGCCGGAGGAAATGTCATAGCCCAGGGAGATACCGGTGTTCTTCCCATTTTCCCGGTAGGTCTTCCTGTCCTGTTCGCTTTCCATGCTGAGGCTTCCGCCTGCATCTGCCTGTACTTTTTCTCCTTCTATCCGGCTTCCGTTAAGAATCATATCCCTGCCGCTTTCCAGTGAGAAGAACCTATTTTCTCATTTAGTAAGAAAATCTCAATATCCCCGCAATCATACAGGAAAAGCGTTCTTTTACAAGTTAATATTTCCATCTTTATTAATCAATAAACTAACTCCACAAAAAATAATGGAAACATATGCTAACCCTCTTACATCTAGATATATAGCCCAAAAACAGTAATTATTCCTATTAACAGCACAGTTCCACTAACACCTAAATGCTTTTTCATATATTTCAAAATATTCATAATCATGTCTCAATTTGAAGGCTGCTGCTAATATCTGTAGTCTTCTTTCATAATCTAGCTCCATAAGGATCCTATTAACTTAACAAACTGCAATAAATATAAATGATAACTAAAGATAATCAAAAATTGCATACCAATGATAAATGCAATAACAAGAATGCATTTCATCATTCGTTTACTAAAAATCTTAAAGCTGAAATCCTTCTTCAAAATGAAATGACTATAAATCCATCCATGAGCAAACATCCCGGCAAACTCTAATAAAAATATTCCCAGGGTAATTTCTGTATTTATATCCTCATCATCATTTATTTTCAAATTAATACTAGTCGAAATTATCCAAACCAGCGACAATAAAAAGCAATTTATCAATAGTATAAGGCTGATAAGATAGCTAATTAAATTCTCTCTACAAATCAAGTGATTTGCCAGACTGTCGTAAATATAATGGAAAATCATATAAACCAAATATAGCGAAACCGCACTGCCGCTAAAAAATAGCAGAGGAGATCCAATAGCAAAGCTAATATCATTCATATTCTTAATCCTCCGCAGAATGATATTGATTTAGCCTTTTCCTGAACTCAATATCATTAATAGATTCATATCCACCATTTAATAAATATTTAACATACTCACGTCTTGAATCAACTATTCTGCCAAACGCATTTCCTAAATCCCCAGTGCCATTTAAGTTTAAAGCGTAATCATCCACATCAATTGAAGACTTGCCCAGCAACTCCTAGTCATATTATTCAGTATTATCTATAATAAATAGATTTCTTAATTGTCTTTTCAAAAGATACAGCATCCTGGCAGGTTTAATTTTCTCAATGCATTGAAGCAAAATGCGTCCCTTTATAGATGGTTATTTTATTGTTTCTTTGTATAAATATATGATTGCATGAGTATTCCGCAGTAGGTGTACCGCCTGTCCGCCAAGGTGTACCGTTTGTCCGCCGAGGTGTACCGCTTGCCATTTTTAGGTAACTTCTTGAACTATTGGTGTACATGCCAGCTGAAATACTCCTAAATTCTTTTAATAAATATATTAATATATGGCTTCCTGCCATAGAATGAAAACAGGGACGTAGTATTTCCCTTTGTTCTATGAAAGGAGGCCTTTTAATATGTCCAATTTTGCCAGGATCCGGCTCATCCTGGAGCTCCATGACCGCGGAATGTCTCAAGATGAGATTTCCCGCTCCCGTCACATGTCGAGGAGTACGATTACTACCGTACTGCGAACAGCGCGGAAGAAGGGCATCACTTATGCGGGCATCCGCAAGCTGGATGATGCAGCACTACAAAAGCTCTTCTTCCCTGACCGACCGGAAGGTTCAGACATGTACGAGCTGCCGGATTACGAATCCATCCATAAAGAGCTCAAGAAGCCGGGTGTGACTCTTTCATTGCTCTGGACGGAGTATCGTGACAGGTGTCACCAGAATGGAAACATTGCTGTAGGGCATACCAAGTTCTGTGAGGATTACGGCCGGTACTGCACAACCCATGACCTGACCAATCATCTGGAGCATAAGCCCGGAGCCCAGTGCGAGGTCGATTGGAGCGGGCCGACCATGCAGATCATCGACCGTGATACCGGCGCGACCATTTCCGTGCATCTCTTTGTTTCCTGCCTCACATACAGCAGGTATGCCTACGTGGAGGCCACGCTGGATATGAAGATGGATACATGGCTCCGGTGCCATGTCCACATGTACGAGGCATTTGGCGGCGTTCCTGTGCGGACAGTCTGTGACAATCTCAAAACCGGCGTTGTGAAGCATCCCAAAGAGGGTGAAGTGGTTCTCACCGACGCCTATGAGGCACTTGGGCTTCATTATTCAACTGCTATTATGCCTGCCGGTGTGCGGAAGCCCAAGCAGAAAGCATCCGTGGAGAATACGGTTGGAAATATTGCCACCGCTATCATCGCCCGTCTTCGCAATAAGGTTTACTTTACTCTTGGCGAGCTGCAGAAGGATGTAGTAACTGCTACAGATAAGTACAACCGGCAGCCCTTCCAGAAAAGGCAGGGAAGCCGCTATGAAGTATGGCTGGACGAGAAGAAATATCTCCGGGCTCTTCCACGAGCTCCTTATGAAATCGCCGCGGTTATTCTGGGAAGGAAAGTATATCCCAATTTCCACGTTTCCTTTAAGAAAAACTGGTACTCCGTTCCCTACGTATACCGCGGGCAGTCCGTGGACATCCGTTACACCGACAAACTTGTGGAAATCTACTGCGGAAACCGGCGTATTGCCTCCCACATCAGATTTCCTGACTACATGACCAACCACTATTCCACACGCCCGGGAGATATGCCGGATGAATTCAACCAGCCGGAAATGGACAAAGATCGCATCTGTGCCTGGGCCGGGAAAATCGGACCGTGTACGTCGGAAGTCATCAGGAGGATCTTTGACAGTGTAACCATAAAAGAGCAGGGCTATAATGCTTCATTGGCCGTTCTGCATCTCAGTCAGAAATATCCGAAGGACCGCTTCGAGAATGCCTGCCAGTATGCTTTAGCCCACACAACATCGCCCCGCTACAACTATCTTAAAGCTGTATTGGGGAACAATCAAGACAAAATCCTGGACGGCGTACATTCCGCCCGTTATGAAAATACCGGAAAACACAGTATTTCCGAAAAAGGCGCTTACATCCGCGGCGCAGACTATTATGGAGGAAAGACAAAATGATCAATGAAGAAACACAGCGGAAACTCCGCAACATGAAAATGGAACCTCTGGTAGAAGCCCTGCAGAACCAGCAGAGTGATCTGGAATCTTATGCCCCTTTGGACTTCGATTCGAGGCTGACACTGGCCATCGATGAATGCTATTCAGTAAAATTGGATGATCGCATCCGGAGGCTGACGCATATTGCTAAGTTTCGCTATCCTGATGCCGATGTTCACACCCTTATCCTGCAGGGAAGAGGTTTCAGCCGCGAAGAAATCCTGGGCTATGCCAGCTGCGGTTACATTGAACGCCATAAGAATCTGATCATCAACGGATTTACCGGAGTAGGAAAGACCCACCTCGCCTGTGCTTTAGGGAAAGAGGCCTGCCGCCATCTGTACAGGGTCAAGTATTTCCGCATGCCGGAGCTTATGGAACAGTTCAATTATGGAACCGAAGTCGGACGGAGCGTGGCCAGCATTGTAAAGAAGTTCTCCGGCTACGATCTCCTCATCATCGACGAATGGCTTCTCGAGATGCCGACGGAAGTGGAGCAGCAGTATCTTCTTGAAATCTTGGAAAACAGGTACGATGCCCATTCTACTATTTTCTGTTCCCAGTACAAAAGCTCAGAATGGTATCCGCGCCTCGGTGATGGGGTTCTGGCCGATGCGATTATGGACAGAATCATTCACAATGCCTACCACATCAATTGCGGATCAATGAATATGAGAGAATATTTGAATAGCACCGATGCGAAAAATGACTAAATTATTTTAACATCATAACCTAAAGAATAAGCGGTACACCTTGGCGGATAAGCGGTACACTTTCCGCGGAAAGGCGGTACCGCTTTTTCGGATAGGCGGTACACCTGTTGCGGAATATTCAATTGCATATTTCATGTAAAAGAGTAGAACTCAATTCTATTATAAAATAATATATTTACGTTTTATTTCGTTTTTATATTATATATTACTTTTGTAGAAAAGGCGAGTTGAGACTATGTGCAGCCTTTCCCTTCCTGATACCTCTTCCCCTTCCCCATGACTATCCATATAGAAACAGCACCGGCAAAGTCCTCTCAGAAATCCTGCAGGCGCCCATCCATGGAGCAGGAGGGAGGGGATGGAAAGGAGGCTGCTTCGATTCAGTGCACTGGAAAATGGAAAACAAAGAGCATAACGGCCAGGAGCAAAATGAGGGGCATGGCGGAATGCCTGCCATGTGGTATGTTCTTTTCCATGCAAAAAGGCTTCACAGATGTATGTGAGGCCTTTTTGTGGTGCCGATTGACCATGACCCAAGCTGCATGTCGGGATGACGCAGGGACAGGCAGCATGCCGTCATTTGAAGAATTTTCAGGAGAATAGGGGAGCAATAAAAAACTGTAAGGAAATGATTCATATTTCCTCACAGTTCTTTTTTATTTCACAATCAGTACGGGGCACTTGGAGCGGCTCACCATGTAGCTGGATACGGAGCCCATGAAAATACCCTTCAGCGGTCCAAGGCCGCGGCTGCCCATGACTACCAGGTCGCAGCCCTTTTCTTCTGCCATATTGAGAAGCACCGGTCCCGGAGATCCCACTTCGTACAGTTCTTCGTGAGCAACGCCTTCCGGAATCATGGCGGCTGCTTCTTTCAGATCATCTTTGCACTGTTCTTCCAGATCTTCCGAAAGCTTCGTGGTGAGACAGCCTTCGGCAATGGATACCTGGTCGAAGTTGCTCATGGCAGACACCATATTGCACACAGAGGCAATATAGAGGGTCGTGCCGTCTCCTGCCTTTGCCAGGTCTATGGCATGGAGAAGTGCTTTTTTCGCATGGTCGGAACCATCATAGGGAACCAGAATTTTTTTATACTTTAACATAAAACCCCCACCTTTCTTTTCCTGTGAAACGGGGAATCTTTTCTTTTTCTTATTATATCATACGCAGGAAAGGACAGGAAAGCAGAACGGTTTCATTCCCGCTGAAGAATTTTCTAAAAGATGAAGGTATCATTTTCGGGCTTCACCTTTTTATTATGGAAAGGCACCACCAGCGGCATGTCATTCTCAGCCTTCAGGTCTTCCATTTCCTGCCAGGTAAGATGATTGGGCCAGAGGGCAAATTTGGCTCTTCCTGTCTGGAAGAAGCAGCGGGCCTTTCCATAACCGTGAATGCTTCCGGTGAGGAGGACTCCCATATCAGGATGGTCCAGGATCAGCTGACGGCTGGAGGCTCTGGAAAGCTGGGCGTCGGTGAGGAAATAGATATTTCCTTTTTCAATGGTTTCGTTATCCCAGCGCTGGAAGATGGAAAAGGGAAGTTCCGTGATTTCATCATGGACGAAATATTTTCTGTGCCCCAGATGGAGCCATTCATCGTACAGTTTGGGCGACATATAAATCCCATGGTCCCTGCCGAAGGTCTCATGGAAAAGGATACCCATAGAAAGGCCCCTTCCATAATGGGGCACCGGCAGGAGAAGGGGCGCGCCGTCCTTCATGAGGGAGGCCGCGGTGTCTGCCACCTGTCTTCTAAGGTCCCTCCCCCTATCCATCCTGCTGTAGGCGGCGTCAATGACTGCCATGTCGGCGTGAAGGCCCCGCACGGCGTCGCAGCGGTAGAAGGTATCATTTTCCCGATAATCGCCGGAGAAGAAAAGGCTTCTTCCTTCTACAAAAATATGAAACCACACGGCGCCGGCGCAGTGGCCTGTACGTCCCCATTTCACCCGAAATCCCGGCTCCAGTTCCAGTTCCGGCGCCGTGGAGTCCAGAATCATGGTATTCCAGGGTTTATAGTGAAGCTGGCGGTAGGTCTGGTTAGACATGAGCACCGGCCCTTCAAATCCCTGTTTCACCAGGTACTCAATGGCCCCGGTGTGATCCCTGTGGGAATGGGTAATGAAGAGATACTCTGCCTTATGAATCTGCTCCGGTGTCAGGTCCGGTATCCGATCCAGCCCGTCGGTAGAGGTCCCTGCATCCACTATAAAAGCGTGGCGGTCTCCCTCCACGTAGAAACAATTTCTTCCTTCATCACCGCATCCACCTGCTATAAAAAGCTGCATATCCACATCTCCATCAGGGCTCCTTGGCGGGCCCTTCCAATTTTGATTTCGCAGGCTTTTACCATGGGCCAGTGGCCGGATATTTCCTACAAAACCGTATTTTCGTATCATTAAGACAAATAAAAGGAGCCTTGCAGCATGGTAAGGCTCCTTTGCTTTGTATTTTATTAATACTATTATATAATTTTTATTTACCTTTGTAAAGGCAGCGGCATCGGGGAAATGCCGGTTTCAGGGTCCGCTTTGTCTTTAATAAGAAGTTTTGGATACGCGGTAAAGGGCGATGTAAATATCCTCTGCTTCGTCTGCCGGTTCATTGGGATTGCCGGGATAGGACACGGCTTTGCCATCGGGGGTATAGGCGCCTTCCAGCTTGTTCAGGATACGGTACTTGATTTTCTGCCCCAGCTGGTCTGCTCCCACCGCCGTATCATACCGGAGGATATAGTCCACCATGCGGTAATTTCCATAATCCGGCCAGGTGAGGGGATCCTTGTAAATTTCCGCATACAGGGTGGCCCGGATGACCGGAAGCTCACCGGCGGAAACGGGATCCCGCTCAATGGTATCGGCATCGGCGTAGATTCTCTCTTCGTCAGAGGTATACACCACCACATACTTATCATAGTCATTCATCAGCTTTTCCGACGAAGGCAGTTTGTCAGCCGCCATGGATACGCCGGGAATCAGGGCACAGGCAAGAGCCAGCGCTGCCAGTTCTTTTTTCATGGGAAATCCTCCTTTTGAATAAGAGTCATTTTTACTAATCCTATTATACCCTATGAATCGGGCCTATGGCAAAAGGGGAAATCGTTATATTGTTAATTATTGTTATTTTATTTAAAGAACAGGCTTGACAATGATAATAAACCGTTGTAACATATAGTCGTAAACAAAAAGGAAATCACCATTGGCCGTGGTGGTTCCACTCATTGTTACCAATCTTTCTCAACAATCCAACGTCTCCAAAAAAGCCTCCCGCAAGGGAGGCTTTAGACGTGTATGGGAGATGAGTGGGCCAGTGGGCTAGTGTGGGCTGGTGAGCTGGTGATCCGGTGAGACAGCTTTCCGCTATCTGCTGTCCGCCGACTGGCATTTAACGGCTGCTGTGCCACTAACGTCATGCACCGAGATTCTTCGCCTGCGGCTCAGAATGACGAGTCCGGCGGGAAAGGGAACGCGAATCAGCCGCACAGCGGCTGTCACCCCTTCCCCTCTGAACCTTTTTCAATACTATTACTTCAGTTCTGCCGTGCAGTGAGGGCAGCGGGTGGCATCGTCGGCAATCACTTCTTTGCAGTAAGGGCATTTTCTCGGTTCTTTGGCCGGTGCCTTCGGGAAGAAACGGTTGATCTGCTTGACTACGATGAAAATAGCGAAGGCCACAATGAGGAAGTCGATGACATTGTTCAGGAACTGGCCATAGGCAATGACAGGGATTCCCATTTCCTTGGCTTCAGCCATGGTAGAAACAGGCACCCTGGACAGAGGCAGGAAGAGATTGGAAAAATCAATGCCTCCCAGAATGTATCCCAGAGGCGGCATGATGATGTCGCTCACCAGGGAGGAAACAATCTTCCCGAAAGCGGCCCCGATGACAACGCCGACTGCCATATCCACCACGTTGCCGCGAAGGGCAAAATCTTTAAATTCTTTGAGCATGCTCATGAAACAGGAGCTCCTTTCTCACGACGAGAATACGTTAAAATATTTATCTCACTATATCACAGTTTCCACAGGGAGTACAACAGTATTTTACAGGGAATTTTTCCCATGTCCCGTCGCTTTTATAATAATGACTATTAGTCATATCTAATCAAATGCTTATGCAGTTTTCTCAAGAATCTTTCTCGCCTTCCTTAAAAGCGTTATAATAAGGGTGAACCAAAAGAAGGATTCCGGGCAGGGATACATATAATAGTAAAAGATACCTGTACCAGAATCGTTCTAAACAGAATAAAGGCCGGCCTTGATGCCGGAAAACAGGCAGGCGGCCGGCATCTTTCTTAAAAAGGAGGAGATTTTTATGTTCCGTTTTACACTGCCAAGAGATATCTATGCAGGTTATGGTGCCATTGAGAAACTGGCTGTGCTGAAGGGCCATAAGAGAGCCTTCATCTGCACCGGCGGCCATTCCATGCGTCGGGGCGGGTTCCTGCAGAAAGCAGAAAAGGTACTGAAGGATAATGGCCTGGAAACCCGCATTATGGAAGGCATTGCGCCGGATCCCTCCATCGAGGCCGTCAGGGAAGGTGCCAAAGCTATGAGTGAATTCCAGCCTGATGTGATTGTAGCCATCGGCGGCGGTTCTCCTATTGATGCGGCCAAAGCCATGTGGGTTTTCTATGAACATCCGGAGCTTTCCTTCGACGATGTGAAGAAACCCTTCTCCCTGCCGCCTCTCCGGCAGAAGGCCATTTTCGTAGCCATTCCTTCTACCTCCGGCACCGCTACGGAAGTCACTTCCTTCTCGGTAATTACGGACTATCATACGGGCATCAAGTACCCTCTGGCTGATTTCAACCTGACGCCGGACCTGGCCATTCTTGACCTGGATATTCCGCTCACCATGCCGCCCAAGCTCACTGCCCACACCGGCATGGATGCCCTCACCCATGCCACAGAAGCCTATGTTTCCACCTGTGCCAACGGATTCACCGATCCTTTGGCCAAACAGGCAGTTTCTGACATTTTTGACAGTATACTGGAATCCTATCACGGCGATAAGGAAGCCCGGGGTAAAATGCACATCGCCCAGTGTCTGGCCGGCATGGCCTTCTCCAATGGCCTTCTGGGTATCACCCACTCCCTGGCCCATAAGATCGGCGCTGTGTTCCATATTCCCCACGGCTGCGCCAACGCCATCCTCCTGCCCTATGTGATCCAGTACAACAAGAAGGCCTGCATGAGCCGCTATGCCGACCTGGCACGCATTGTGGGACTGCCGGGCCACACCGACGCCCAGCTGGTTCTGTCCTATGAAGATGCCATCCGGCACCTGGACCGCATGATGGACATTCCTCTTTCCCTCAAAGATTACGGTGTTCCGGAAGAGCTGTACCTGGAAAAGAAGGACGCCATTGCTCACAATGCCGTCCTGGACGCCTGCACCCCGGAAAACCCGCGGAAAGTGGATGATGAAACCATGGGCCGCATCCTGGAATGCGCTTACTACGGAAAACCAGTCACGTTCTGAGAATATCTCACAATAAAAAGGGCTGTGAAAAAATGATTTCCATTTTTTCACAGCCTTTTTTGGTGCGAGCGAAGGGACTCGAACCCTTATGCACAAAGCGCAGGATCCTAAATCCTGTGCGTCTACCAGTTCCGCCACGCTCGCATGAATAGTTTTATTATATAAGAGAACACCGCCAGGGTCAAGAAATTCCAGCTCCCCCAAAAGAGAGTATAGAAAAACAGTTCCCTAAATTGGAGGAGGATGATTGAAAATATCTTTCTGGTGGGGAACTGTTTTTGACGAACAAAGAGAGGCAGGATTTCCTGCATCTCTATTGTACACCTTTTTTGAGAAAATTTATCAAAATTTATGATAGTCATTTTCTATAAAGAGGTATAAATTTTTTGTCATCATGAGGGCCGCAGCTTTGACGCAGACGGGGGAAAAAGTTCTGCGAAACGATCCTCACCGCCCATGACCTTCACACGGTAATATCCCCTGCCACGTCAGAGAGCGTAAAGGATGCCAGCTTGTCTTCCATGGCTTTCTGCACTTCTGCCAGTTTTCCATCCAGCGCATGGTGGATATCCCTTCCCACGGGACATCGGGGATTGGGATGCTCATGGAAGTGGAAGAGACCTTCTTCTTTCAAATTTTCCGTGGCCTCATAAACATCAAGGAGGGTAATATCCTTTGGTTCTTTGGCCAGAAAGGTGCCGCCGGTGCCGCGGTGCACTGTAATCATACCGGCCCCCTTCAGGCGGGAAAGGAGGCGGCGGATGATGACCGGATTCACCTCGATGCTGCCGGCCAGCACGTCGCTGGTAATCTTTTCCTTATGCTGGTAAAGGGCTATATAGGAAAGCATGTGAATGGCAATGGTAAATTGACTGGAAACCTGCATGGTACCTCCTTCATTTCAATGCATCTGATACTGCTATCATAGCAGATTGCGGAAATAAAAGTAAGGCGGGCATGGCCCGCCTTGTTTCTCTTCCAGGAAAGGAATCAGTGAAGAACTGCAAATCCGCCGGTCCAGGAAATCTTCTTTCCTGCTGCCAGGGAAATCTGCAGGAATCCCAGCGCTTCCATTTCACGAGCCCGCTTCAGGGAGCCTGCATCCATGACAGAAAGTCCGCTTCCTTCCAGGGCCTGAGCCAGTTTCTTCTTAGCATCTGCAGAGTCAGAAGCTGCCAGTACCACCGTCGGTTCCTTCTCTCCCACCTTTCCTGCCGCGAGCACGCCGGCGAAGGTGGTATTGAAGGCCTTGACCACCAGTGCTTCCGGTACTTTTTTCTGAATTTCAGCGGCTGCCGAGGAATCTGCCGGCACCACCAGACCGTCGAAGGTAGCAAAATTCACGGGATTGGTAATATCCACCACCACTTTGCCTGCCAGTTCCTCTTTATGGGCAGAAAGGATGCTGTCCACTGCGCCGTAGGGAACGGCCAGTACCACCATGTCTCCCAGGGCTCCTTTGAAATCGCGGCCTCCGTAGGTGACCTTCTGTCCTGCTTTTTCAAAATTGCCGCCAATGGCCTTTCCCATATTGCCTTTGCCAAAAATTGTGATTTCCATTTGAATTCCTTCTTTCTATCAATGAAGAATGATTCTGTTCATCCTGTATAAAATATGTAACTTCTTGTGTTACATTTAATATAACAGACTTCCTTACATCTGTCAATCACTATATCGAAATTTTTTCATATTTATTTTTTGCAGGCAAAAAGGGCTGTGAAAAAATAGTTGCCATTTTTTCACAGCCCCTTTGAGCCATTTTATTATTTTTCCTTCGGAACCATATCTTCCGCCCGAAGGGTGCCTTTCTTCCGCCGGTCTGCAAATTCAGCGGTAGCAGTGAAGAGGACATCACTGGAGCTGTTCAGCGCCGTTTCGCAGGCATCTTCCAGTACGGAAATAATAAATCCTACTGCCACCACCTGCATGGAAATATCGTTGCCAATGCCGAAGGAAGCGCAGGCCACCGGGATGAGGAGGAGGGATCCCCCTGCCACACCGGAGGTGCCGCAGGCGCCGATGGAGGAAACGATGCAGAGCAGGAAGGCTGTAGGCAGGTCGATGGCAAGGCCCAGTGTATGGGCAGCTGCCAGAGCCAGCACGGAAATGGTAATGGAGGCGCCGGCCATGTTGATGGTGGCCCCCAGAGGAATGGAAATGGTGTAGGTATCGGGATTGAGTCCCAGCCTTTTGCAGAGAGACAGATTCACCGGAATATTGGCTGCAGAAGATCTGGTAAAGAAGGCATACACGCCGCTGTCCTTCACCGTGGCCCACACCAGGGGATAGGGATTCTTACGGGTCTTCAGATACACAATGAAAGGATTCATAACAAAAGCCACCAGGCCATAGGAAACGATGAGCACTCCCAGAAGCTGGGCATACCCCAGGAGGGCGGAAAGGCCGGCGGTTCCCACGGAATCGGCTACCAGTCCCAT
Source organism: Dialister succinatiphilus (assembly GCF_928721695.1). Lineage (NCBI taxonomy): Bacteria > Bacillati > Bacillota > Negativicutes > Veillonellales > Veillonellaceae > Dialister > Dialister succinatiphilus. The sequence goes on from NZ_OV788641.1 coordinate 356,554, forward strand.
GATACCCAGGGGTGCAAAGTGAATGACCCAGCTTACCATTTTCGTAATGGCGCCGGCCAGATCATTGAGGCAGTTTCTTGTCGCTTCACCGGCCGTGCTGCGAAGGGCAATGCCAAGAATCACCGCCCAGGCCAGGATACCGATGTAGTTGGCATGCATAAGGGCCGATACGGGATTATCTACCACGCTCAGAATGAGGGAATGAAGGACTTCCACAATGCCGCTGGGCGGTGCCAGCTTCGCATCCGGTGCCACCGTCAAATTCAGGGTCGTAGGGAAAAGGAACGACATCCCCACCCCTACCAGGGATGCGCAGAAGGTGGCAATCATGTAAAGCTCGATAATCGGCTGAATGCTGTTTTCTGCATTCTCCTTCTTCTGGGCCATGGCATTCATCACAAGGAAGAACACCAGAATCGGCGCTACCCCTTTCAGGGCCTTCACGAACAAATCGCCGAAAATCTTCACCACCGGAATCACCGGCTGGAAAAACAGGGCTATCACGATACCAATCACAAGACCTATGGCGATCTGCTTAATCAGCGCCACGCCGGTCACCCATTTTTTTATTGTTGTAAGCAAAATAAACCTCCTCTATCCCAATAACATAAAACTTCTGTCCTTCCCGCAGACAGAAGGAGCAGCCCTGCTGCCCACAAAAAAGAAAGAACCCCCCTGGACAGGCATTCTTTCCTTGAACTTTTATAGTATACAGCACCGGCCCGTATCTTGCAATCAGTTTATTTTTGAATGATATTTTGGCATAGCTATGCAGGAGATGAAACAGAATTTAAAGATGCCACTTCCACTTGGATGTCTCTTCAAAATGCCAATAAAAAAACTCCCCGAAGGGAGTCTTTTTATTTCCTTATTCCTCATCTTCCGGAAGTTCTGCGTTGGTGTACACTTCCTGTACATCATCCAGGTCTTCCAGTTCAGCGGTCAGGTGAGCCATGGTCTGGGCTGCATCGCCTTCCAGCTTTACATAGTTATCAGGCACCATAGCCACTTCGGAGGCCTCTACCGGAATGCCTTCTTTTTCAAGGGCATCGGATACGGTGAGGAATTCTTCCGGAGTGGTGGAGATTTCATAGCTGTCTTCATTGGAGGATACATCTTCCGCACCGGCATCAAGGGCAACCATCATGACCGTGTCTTCATCAGCTGCATCCTTGCTCACAATGATGGAGCCTTTTTTCTTGAACATCCAGGATACGCATCCCGGGGTGCCTACGGAACCGCCGTGATGGGTGAAAGCATGACGGATATCTGCTGCCGCCCTGTTTCGGTTGTCGGTGTTGCATTCGACAATGACTGCTGCACCGCCGGGGCCATAGCCTTCATAGGTCACTTCATCGAAGCCTGCACCGCTGGCAGCGCCTACGCCTTTGGCGATAGCTCTCTGAATGTTTTCCTTAGGCACATTGTTCTGCTTTGCCTTGGTAAGGGCCAGCTTCAGACGCATGTTGCCTACAGGATCACCGCCGCCCATGCGGGCTGCAATGGTGATTTCTTTGGAAATTTTCGTGGTAATTCTAGCGCGGATGGCATCGGTTTTGCCTTTTTTACGCTTAATGTTTTCCCACTTGGAATGTCCGGACATAGTAAATTATTCCTCCTTTTTATTCCACCAGGGTTCGCCCAGAAGGCGGTCGAGGATAATGGCCACGGCGCTTCTCACACAGAGGTGATTGTAAGTGCCGGCGCCATAAATCGGTTCCACAATATAATCAAATTTTTTCATCATTTCCTTGGTCATGCCAAAGCCTGTACCGAAGAGAATGAAGATGGGAGTATCCTCGTCGTGGATTTTCCTTCGCATGGCTGCGTAGGAGATAGTATTAGGATACACCCTGGCGTCGGTGGTGACAATAGCCGGTTTTCTGCCGGTTTCTTTTTCAATCCATGAAATCGCATCTTCCAGTGTGGGAACCAGTTCGGTTTCTTCAAAGGCTTCCTTGCGATTGGCATTGTAGTGTACGCCGCCGCCGGTTTTCCAGTGATTCATAATGCGAAGGGCCATTTCACGCTGTGCTTCCACAGGATGCACGATGAAATATTTCTTCACGTCGTAGGTTTTTGCCGTTCTGGCAATGTCATGGAGGTCGTAGTTGGTCAGTGCCGTGGTGACGACTTCCATGTGCTTGTTGTAAATAGGATAGTGGATGAGACCTATGTATACAGGTGCCATAGTCACTCCTCCTTTTCTTCCCTGAGGAAATGCTGATTAAATCAGTGTCTGCTTTTATCTTATGAAAGCAAACTCTATGAATGAATCAGTTCTTCCTTAATTTCCGCCATGAGTTTTCTGTCTTCTTTGGAGAGCTCCTGCCCTTCCAGAAGGTCCGGGCGGTATGCCATGGTGCGGCGGAGGGCTTCTTTCCTTCTCCACCGGGCGATGTTGGCATGGTGGCCGGACAGAAGAACATCCGGTACTTTCCATCCGTTGTATTCCGCCGGTTTGGTGTACTGGGGATATTCCAGGATGGGCTCGTAGAAGGAATCCGTGGCCGCGCTGCCTGCATCTCCCAGGACACCGGGCACCATGCGGGCTACTGCATCGCTGATAACCATGGCTCCCAGTTCGCCGCCGGTAAGCACGTAGTCACCGATAGAAATGAGTTCATCTGCCAGATGTTCCTCTACCCGGTGGTCCACGCCTTCATAATGACCGCAGATGAGCACCAGGTGGTCGTAGTCCCGCTGAAGTTCCTTGGCTTTGTCCTGGTTAAAGGTCTTTCCTGCCGGTGACAGGAAGATGACCCGGTCCCGGGGGCCTTTTTCGGGGAGCACATGATGGCAGGCATCAAAAAGCGGCTGGCACATCATCAGCATGCCTGCCCCGCCGCCGTAAATGGTGTCGTCCACCTGTCTGTGGCGGCTTTTGGTAAAGTCTCTGGGATTGGTCACAGCCATTTCTATAAGTCCCGCTTCCAGGGCCCGTTTGATCATGCTCTGGTGAAAGAATGCTTCCACGAATTCCGGAAACAGGGATAATATATCAATTTTCAAGTTGACAGCCTCACAGCGGCTTTCCGCCGCCTGCCTCTTTCCGATAAGGAAGGGGCAGCCGGCACACAGGGTTAAACTATTCCCACTCCGGCAGGCGCACCGTCATACGTCCTGCCTCGACATCAATGGAGAGAACGCATGACGGTATGGCCGGAATCAGGATTTCCTTTCCTTCCGGTGTGCTGATGGAGTACACATTGTTGGCTCCGGTTTCTATGATTTCCTTCACAGTCCCCACAGCCTTTCCGTCTTCCGTCACTACCTGAAGCCCTATGAGCTGGAAGTAGTAGTAGGACCCTTCTTCCCTTTGAGGGAGTTCCGAGAAAGGAACTTCCACCACTTTGGAAATCAGGGTTTCTGCCATGTTCCTGTCATCCACCCCTTCCACATGAAGGATGTACACATTCTTGTGGGGACGGGCGGAAAGGAGATGGCAGGGTTTCCCTCCGATATAGATGGTTTTGAGCTTTTTAAAAATCTCCGGCCTGTCCGTATCGGGAAGAATACGCAAATCACCCCGCACACCATGCGGGGCTACGATTCGGCCGACGATTATCATTTCATCGGGTTTCATATCAGTTGCGGAAAGCGATGATCTTTCCATCTTCCACCAGGATCTCGCCGCCAATTAAGGCGTTCATGTCATCCCCCACCTGGACGGTGACGATCCGGTTCATGGGCTGACGGTTCAGTTCAGCACCGATAGCCAGCTTTTCCAGGTGTTCCTTGTCAGCATTCAGCTTATCCTTCACCTGCTGCATACGGGCTTTCTGGGCTTCGTACTGAGCGCGGAGAGGAGCGACGGCCTGAATGTTGATTTTGGCCTGTTCAGCCAGTTTGCCATTCGCTTCGAATTCAAGCTGAGCCATATCGTGTTCGACACGGCTGATATTCTGCCCGATTTCATTGAGCAGCGTGGTCTTTAATGTCTCGGTGAGCTTGGATTTCACAGCTACCGGAACAAGAATCTGCATTTCTTCCATTAAGGCACCTCTCAAATAATATCCACAGCTACCTTGCGGTTTTCACGCAGGGCACCTGCTCTGACAACGGTGCGGATTGCATTGGCAATGCGGCCTTTTCTGCCGATGACCTTGCCCATGTCTTCCGGGGCAACATGGACCTGATAAATCTCCAGGCTGCCCTTTTCGACTACGGTAATGGAGACGGCATCAGGGTTCTTTACCAGAGCCTTGACAAGTGTTTCCACTAATTCTTTCATACGCGGCCCCCATTATTTCTTTGCTTCTGCAAACTTAGCAAGGATGCCATTCTTTCTGAGAATAGAACGAACGGTGTCGGTCGGCTGTGCGCCTTTTCCAAGCCAGGAAAGAACCTTTTCTTCATCAATCTTTACCGGAGCGTCCAGTTTTGCAGGGTCGTACCAGCCGATGGTATCAGCAGGAGCGCCGTTTCTTGCTTCTCTGGAGTCGATAACTACGATACGGTAGAAAGGATTCTTCTTAGCACCCATACGGGTCAAACGAATTTTTAACATGAAATTCACCTCCTTGAATTGGTCTCGATTATTTATGGAACATCCCGGGGAAACCGGACAGATTTCCCAACTTGGATGGATTCATCTTCTTACCCCTCATCTTCTTCATGGTCTTCTGCATTTCAGCAAACTGCTTCATCATGCGGTTCACATCCTGAATCTTTACGCCGGCGCCGTTGGCAATGCGCTTCCGGCGGCTGCCGTTCAGGATTTTCACATTGGCCCTTTCTGCAGGGGTCATGGAGAGGATGATTGCCTCAATATGCTTGACTTCCTTACCGTCCAGGTCGATGTCCTTCAGCTGATCCTTGAACTTGCCCATACCCGGGAGCATGCCCAGGATGGACTGGAAGGAGCCAAGCTTTCTCACCTGTTTCAGCTGCCGCAGGAAATCATCCAGGGTAAATTCGCCCTTTCGAATCTTTCCTGCCGCATCCTTCAGGGATTCGGCATCCATATTTCTCTGGGCTGTTTCAATCAATGTTTCCAAGTCGCCCAGATCCAGAATACGGCCGGCCATGCGGTCCGGATGGAAATCTTCCAGCCCGCCGTCCAGTTTTTCGGAAACGCCAATCATTTTGATGGGCTTACCGGTGACAGTCTTGATGGAAAGAGCTGCACCGCCTCTGGCATCGCCGTCCATCTTTGTCAGGATGGTCCCGTCGATGCCAAGGTTTTCATCAAAAGCCTTGGCTGTAGTCACTGCATCCTGGCCGGTCATGGAGTCCAGTACCAGCAGGATTTCCTGGGGATGCACCTCAGCCTTGATATTCCGAAGCTCCGCCATGAGCTTCTCATCAATGGTCAGACGGCCGGCAGTATCCAGAATGACGATATCCCGGTTATAGGATCTGGCCGTATCCACGGCGTAGGACGCAATGTGTACAGGATCCACATTCGGCGGCATCCGGTACACCGGTACATCGGTCTGCTGCCCCAGCACTTCCAGCTGCTTGATAGCGGCAGGACGGTACACGTCGCAGGCTGCCAGAAGCGGCCGGTGTCCTTTTTTCTTAAACATAAGCGCCAGCTTGCCGGCGGTGGTCGTCTTACCGGCCCCCTGGAGACCTACCAGCATGATCACCGTCATGCCGGTGGATGAAAGGGTAATCTTGCTCTGGGTGCCGCCCAAAAGTTCCGTAAGCTCATCCCGCACGATCTTAATGACCGTCTGGTCCGGCTTCAGACTGCCGAAGACCTCTTCCCCCATGGCTTTTTCACGAACATGGGCGATGAAATCCTTAGCCACCTTGAAATTGACATCTGCTTCCAGAAGAGCCCTTCTGACCTCCCGGAGAGCGCCGTCAATATCACTTTCAGAAAGCTTGCCTTTCCCCCGCAGATCTTTAAATGCAGACTGCAGCTTATCTCCTAAACTTTCAAATGGCATAAGGTCACCTCAATCCCATAAACAGTCAATCAGTACACGAGCTCTGGTATGATACTGATCCGGAATCAATTCCATGAGCTCCCTGGCCGCCCTCTCCTTATCCCCTCTCATGGAAACAAGATGAAGAGCGGACTCATAAGTCATAAGCTGTTCCTCCCCGTGGCGCATGGCATCATGCACCGCCTGCCGGGAAATATGAAAATGCTCCGCAATCTCCGCCAGCGTCAGATTCTCATTATAGTATAAGTCAAGACAATCCCGCTGGCGGTCTGTAAGGAGGGCCCCGTACTTATCCAGAAGCTCTCCTTTTTCTACAATATTTTCTATCGACATAGTATCACCACAACGTGAACCATTATACAGGAAGAAAGGAGACTTGTCAAGGAAATCTGCTTTACATAAGGTGGGGCGCCCTGCGCCCCACGGGTTCAGAGGGTTCAAAGGGGAAGGTTGACAGCCCCTGCGGGGCTGCGGGTTCTTAAGGTTCGTAAGTTTGACGGGCCTGCGGCCCGAAGGTTGTGGTGTCGCCCTTACGGGCGATGAGTATGAAGTCAGCGTTACGAGCTTACCTTACTGTGTCATATGGCTTAATAAGCATTCTGCGGATTGGCTCACTGCGTTCACCACCAAAGGGGGAAACTGCGGAATGGTACATGAAATATATGACTCTCTGTTTTTCCTCTCCATACTTCTCGTTTCCCCTTGAGGTGGCAAGGGAACTGGATTCATAGGGGAGAGAAGCGACCCGCGAATCCAGTGACACGCTTCCCTGTGGGTGAACGCCTCGAAGAGGCAAAGGGTGTACAAGGCAGAGCACCGATTTGACACCCCATCGCTATCCTGACCGCCAATCGGCGGCCTGTGTCATTTTTGTTTCTTACCCTTGGACACGCCTTCGGTGTGAGGGTTCAGAGGGTTCAGAGAGTGGTGGATTGCCCTTACGGCGCACAGCGAACACATTGTGCACTATGCGAACTGGATTTGTAAGGGAGCATCAGCGACCCGAAAATCCAGTGAGTCAGTGACAGCAGTGGATGCACTAGCGAACTGGATTTGTAGGGGAGCATCAGCGACCCGAAAATCCAGTGAGTCAGTGACAGCAGTGGATGCACTAGCGAACTGGATTTGTAAGGGAGCATCAGCGACCTGAAAATCCAGTGAGTCAGTGACAACAGAGGGTGAAGGAGCGCTGGCGACGCGCAAAATGTAGTGAGTCGTTTCCCCTTTAGGGGGCGATGATTATAAAGTCAGCGTTACGGGACTTGCTTTTGTGTCTTCCGTGCTGCGTGACGAAAAGCCAAGGTCCCTTCCTTTGAAGGGCAGAAGCCCTGCAGCGGATTTCTGAGCCGGGCTAATATACGAGCATAGCCTGCACATAATGCGCACACCGTAATGCCTGGCCACAGGCGGCGGAAAGCCGGAAACCGACAGCCGGAAGCAGGAAGCCGGAAGCAGGAAGCCAACAGCCGGCCGCCTTCCAGCGTCTGACTATCTGACATCTGATTGTCTCAATACCTTTCCCATCTGCTTCCTATCCTTTATAATAAGTATATAAAATAAGAAAAGAGGTTATACCATGAAGAAACCTGTACTTGCCCTTACCCTCTGCGCCCTGATTTCCACGGGTTCCGTGTTTGCTGCCCAGCCGCCAAGAGATAATTTCTACTGGCTGGGGCAGATTAATAAAGCCTCCGATGTCATCAATACGGACGAAGGCCTTCTCACGCCTGAAGAGGGCCATGCCTTTGCCAAAGGCATCGACAAGGTCCTCCGGGATGGAAACCTGCCCGGTGCGGCAAGGCCCCATAATGTGATTACCTTTGAGCCCTATCTCATCAAAGCTGCAGGCCCCGATGTCACGAAAATCCATGCCGGCCGCTCTTCCCAGGACATGCTCACCACCGTAGGCATTATGGAACAGCGGGAACACCTTCTCACCATGGCGAAAAAGCTGAACCAGGTGCAGGAAGACTTCATCCGTCTGGCAGAAGAAAATAAGGATACCCTCATCCCCAACTACACCAATGGCGTAGCCGCCCAGCCCAACAGCCTGGCCCACTATTTCATCGCCTATGCCAACGCCTATGGCCGTGACATGCAGCGGGTGCGGGAATATTACAAACGCCTCAACCGCTCTCCCATGGGAAGCACCGTGCTGAACGGTACCGGCTGGCCACTGGACAGAGACCGCATGGCAGAATACCTTGGATTTGACGGTCTCGCCTACAACACCTACGATGCCGGCCAGATTTTTCCCCAGGAAGCGCCCATTGAAACCGGCGGCATCACCAACTGCATCGCCATCCACACCACCAGCTTCATCGAAGAAATCATGCAGCAGTACGCCCAGCCCCGCCCCTGGATCATATTGAAAGAAGGCGGCGGCAATACCTACGTATCCTCTGCCATGCCCCAGAAACGGAATCCGGGCCTTCTGAACAGCTGCCGCACCGACGCCTCCACCCTTCTCGGCATGTCTGTGGAAGCCATGTTCCGCTCCCATAATATTCCCGCCGGCATGGCTGACGGCCGCCTGAGCGGCGCCAGGGACATCATGCCCCAGGCCTCCAAAGTCCTCACCTCCATGGACAAAATTCTGAATAACCTGGTCATCGATCCTGCCCGTTCCCTGGAAGAGCTGAACCTGGACTGGACCTGTTCCCAGGAAATTGCCGATGAGCTCATGAAAAACCACGGCATCCCCTTCCGCATGGGCCATCACTTCGCCAGTGAAATCGTTACCTACGCCCGGGCCCATGATATCACTCCCCGGGACTTCACCTATGAAGACGCCAAGGCCATTTATACCAAAGTCTCCGTAAGTGACCCCAATCTCCCACGCAGCTTCCCCATGACAGAAGAAGAATGGAACCATGCCAAAGACCCTGCTTCCATTGTAAGAAACAGAAAAGTCAAAGGCGGCCCCCAGCCGGCAGAACTGGACAAAATGATCCAGATGGCCAAAGAGGAACTGTCCGACAACAGAGCCTGGACAGAAGAGACTGAAAAGAAACTGGCCTCTGCAGAGCAGAAACTGAACCAGGACTTCGATAAACTCCTGTGAGACTGCATGGAATAAAGCAAGAAACGCCCACCTGCGTGCTGCAGATGGACTTTTCCATTGCTTTTCTTTCAGCCCTATATCATTTACCTGCATAAAATGAACAGCTCCCAGTAATCTTCTTTCTTGTGATTCTGCCAATAGCCGTATGCCAAGGGGCTCTCTGGTCTGCCATCAGCTTTGCCTCATGAAGATCATTGAAAGCAAGTTTTCCTAAGAGGCCTGCCAGTTCCTTTATCGCCTAGGGGGCGTTATGTATACCTTTTTACCTGCTGCAAAAGCCCCCATCTGCTTACAGCAGAGAGGGGCTTTTATATTTCGCAGGATCCTGTGTGTTTTCTGTCACAGTCCGCAGGCGGACCATCCGCATTCTTCGCAGGTGCTGCAGTGGCCTTCTATGTGGATGTGGTGGGAATGGCATTTGGGGCATTCGGGGATGTTATCTACAGGTTTCATTGTTATTATGTTCGTTTCTTCCTGACTGTCCTCTTTTTTGCCTTCCGTTTTTCTTTCTTTTTCCATTTCCTTTTTATCTTCTTCTCCTACGCCCAGGATGTTGCCCCGGCGGCAGCCGTCACGGAAAACGGTGATGCCTTTACATCCGCTTTCCCAGGCAGAGATGTAGATCCGGTAGATGTCTTCCGGGGTGGCACTGTTTTTCAGGTTCACCGTGCTGGAGATGGAGTTGTCCACGTATTTCTGCATGGCAGCCTGCATGCGGACGCGGTTCATGAAAGGCACGTCGTGGCTTTCGATGACCCAGGGGAAGCGGGCCACGATTTCTTCGTCGGAAATAGTGAGGGGCAGGTGGTGGTATTCCAGAAGGTCTTTAATGCTGTGGGCATAGACTCTGAAATGACCGTGCACTTCTTCCATTTTATGGGTGGTCCGTTCGTAGGAAATCTTGTAGAGCGGTTCGCAGCCGCCGGAGAAGCTGCCCATGAGGAGGGAGATGGTGCCGGTGGGAGCAATGGCCAGAAGGGTGCCGTTCCGAAGGCCATGCTGGTGGATGTCCTCATAAAGCTCGGGATCCAGTTTTTTCACCATGTCCATGATCGGAGATTTCTTTGTGGCTTCCCAGCGGTAGTGGCCAAAGGTGCCTTTTTCCTTTGCCCTGTCGCAGGAAGAGCGGAGAGCGGTGAGGAGCATGGTTTTCATGACGCGGCCCATGAAGTCATTGGCTTCTTTGGTACCGTAGGTGAGTTTCATGGCAATGAGAGCGTCCGCCACGCCGAAGAGACCGAGGCCCAGAGAGCGCCAGTCGTCGATGCAGGTTCGGTTAGCGTCCAGGGGCTGCGCTTCATAGCCATAGTCCACAATTTCATCGAGGGCAGTGATACCGTCGTACACGGTCTTTTTGAACCGCTCTTCATTGAATACGGGGTGGGCGCTGAACTTGTCGTCAATCATGGTGTACAGGTTCACGCTGCCCAGGTTGCAGGCATTGTAGGCGTTGCCGCCGAATTCGCCGCAGGGGTTGGTGATTTCGATGTTGTATTCATCGTAGCCTGCAAGGAGGTGGTTCCGGTTCATCCGGTCGATGAAGATGGCGCCGGGGTCTCCCCAGTCCCACTGGGTTTCGCAGAATTCTTTGAAGAATTCCCGGGCTTTGATGGTTCTTTCGATGGTTTCCCCCGTGGCTTCCACGGTGAAATGGAGGTTGTATTCTTTGTCATCCCGCACGGCTTCCATGAATTCATCGGTGAAAAGGATGCTGATGTTCATGGAGGACAGCTTTTCCTCGTTCTGTTTGATGTGGAGGAATTCGTAAATGTCGGGATGGCTGCAGTTGAGGCCCACCATCATGGCGCCCCGCCGTCCGTTCTGGCTGATCACTTCACCGGTAACGTTGAAGATTTTCAGGAAGGAAACGGCACCGGTGGAGCTGCGGGCCACGTTCCTCACTTCACTTCCCTTGGGACGGAGGTTGGAAATATTGATGCCGATGCCGCCGCCATAGGAAAAAATGCGGGCGATTTCATAGTTGGCCCGGAAGATGGATTCCAGATTATCCTCCGGCGATGGCAGGATATAGCAGTTGGACATGGATACCTTGAATTTTCCTTTGGCCCCTGCCGCATAGAGAGTACGGCCTGCGGGGCAGAAGGAGGTGTCTTCCAGATAGCCTCTGACCCTCTTTTTCAGCTCCGGATCAAAGATGGAGCTCACCCGGTCCATAAATTCCTGAGGAGTTTTTTCTCCCTTATGATAATATTTTTCTTTCAGGATGCCCTGACTGATTGTATTGTCGTACCAGTGGTTCATAAGAATCCCTCGTTTCCGTAATTTTGATAAACCCATGGTAGCACATACTATGTATTGAGTCAAATACCATAAAGGCATACAATATATTGTATTTTACATGAGATATAGAAATATGGCGATATAGTGAGAATAAAGAAGGAAACAGCGGAAAAGGGGTATGAAGGCCTCTTTGAAACGCTGTCAGATGGTCAGATAATCAGACTTCAGACGCTCCCATGTCATTTCGACGATTGGAAGTGAAGTGGAGAAATATTACTGCTCTATGCTGCGTGGTTCCATTGCGGCAGGAGATTTCTCGGCTCAGAGCCTCAATAGAGCTGAAAATATTTGTCTCCATACTGACATGCAGCTCCGCTCGAAATGACAGTTACGGTGAGCCGCTCCCATGTCATTTCGACCGCAGCGAAGTGAAGTGGAGAAATCTCACTACTCTATGGCACGTGGCTGTTATGCCTCTTCCGCCTTCCTGTTCATCGGTATTTAAGGAAGCACTGATTAATTCATAGAGTTTTCTTTTATAAGAATTTTTATGCACTGTTTCGTCATGGGCTTCCTTAAATAGCTCGCTATTCGCGTCAGCCCATTCCTCACATTGCATAAAAATTCAAGAATAAAAGCAAACAATGATTTAATCAGCGCTTCCTTAACGACATAATTCCCACTAACATCAGGCACCGAGATTCTTCACTGCGTTCGGAATGACCGTCCCCGCAGGAAGGCTCCGCAGCGGCTGTCGTCTGTCCGTTTCCATGTCTAACTGTCTTTTTTCCCCCTCCACTGTCATTTTGGAATGTTTACTCTTAAATCTCAGGCAGCGCAAAAGAGACAGTGAAGAAATATCGTCATTTCTTCACTGTCTCTTTATTTCATCAAAGGATTTATATTTATTCTTCCTCTTCGTTTTCCGTATCACCGGAAAGAACGTCGATGGATGCGATGCGGTCGCCCTCTTCCAGTCTCTGGAGGATGACGCCCTGTCCTGCCTTGGCTTTTTTGCTGGTAATCTGGCTGGCCTTGGTCTTGATGGTGATGCCCTGTTCGGAAACCCCTACCAGTTCATCATTATCATCGGCAGCCACCAGAGCCACCACTTCGAAGCCTTTCTTAAAGTTGCGGACACCCATGCCGTTTCTTCCCTGGATGCGATAGGCATCGGCCTTGTTCCTCTTGGCGTTGCCGTCGGCGGAGATGGTGAAGATGTCTTTATCGGCAGCAATGACAGCGCCTACCACTTCATCTTCCACACCCTTCACTTCAGAGAGGCGGATGCCGTGGACACCGGCAGCGGCTCTGCCGAGAGACCTGACTTCGTTGTCATTGATGGAGAAGCGGATGGCCATGCCGAAGCGAGTGCCCAGGATGACATCTTCGTCACCTTTCACGCGGAGCACTGTCACCAGTTCGTCCCCTTCATTGAGGCGGATGGCGATGAGGCCGTTCTTGTTGATGTTCCTGTATTCCGCGATTTCCGTCTTCTTCACATAGCCCTTCTTAGTCACCATGAGGAGGTACTTCGTATCTTCTCCGGCAGCATCAATGTCCAGAAGTTCCGTCACCCTTTCTCCCTTGGAGAGGCTGGGAATGTAGTTGATGAGGGCGCTGCCTCTGGCTGTGCGGCCGGACTTGGGCAGGTCGATGGCGGTCTTCATGTACACTTTGCCGTAGTTGGTGAAGAAGAGGATGCGGTTATGGGTGGAGGTGTTCAGTATCTTCCATACATAGTCCTCGTCCTTCATCTTCATGCCGGATACGCCGCGGCCGCCCTTTCTCTGTACCCGGATGTCGGCGGAGTCCATGCGTTTGATGTAGTTCTGCTTGGTCAGGGTAATGGTCATAGGTTCGTCGGGCACCAGGTCGGTAATGGTGAATTCTTCCTGGGCATCGGTGATTTCCGTGCGCCGGTCATCGCCGAAGTTCTTCTTTTCGTCCTGCAGTTCTTCCTTTACCACGTTCATGATTTTGTCCCTGCTGGAGAGGAGGTCTTCCAGGTAAGCGATGGTTTCTTTCACGTCCTTGTAGTCAGCTTCCAGTTTGTCTCTTTCCAGTCCGGTCAGGCGGCGCAGGCGCATATCCAGAATGGCGGTGGACTGCTTGTCGGACAGGTCAAACTTGCTCATTAATGCATTCTTTGCAATCTCGTCGGTTCTGGATTCGCGGATGGTACGGATGACTTCATCAATATGATCCAGTGCAATGAGCAGACCTTCCAGGATATGGGCCTTGGCTTTGGCCTTATCCAGTTCGAAGCGGCTTCTCCGGGTAATCACTTCTTCCTGATGCTTCAGGTAGTAGTAGAGAATCTGCTTCAGGTTCAGAATGCGGGGATGGCCGTCCACCAGGGCCAGCATGATGGCGCCGAAATTAATCTGCATCTGGGTATGCTTGAAGAGGTTGTTCAGCATGATTTCCGGGCTTACGTCGGCACGGAGTTCAATAGCAATGCGCATGCCCGTGCGGTCTGATTCATCCCGAAGCATGGTGATGCCATCAAGCACCTTCTGCCGCTGCAGGTCTGCAATGGAAGAGATGAGTCGGGCTTTGTTCACCTGGTAAGGAAGTTCGGTTACCACGATACGATGCTTGCCCTTCTGCATATCTTCGATGGCCGTTTTGGCCCGGACGGTAATGGAACCGCGGCCGGTGCGGTAGGTATCTTCGATGCCTTTCCGGCCCAAGATAATGCCGGCTGTCGGGAAGTCAGGACCTTTGATGTATTTCATGAGTCCTTCGATGGAAATATCGGGATCGTCAATCATGGCGGAAAGGCCGTCCACCACTTCCGACAGGTTGTGGGGCGGAATATTCGTGGCCATACCTACGGCAATGCCGTAGGAGCCGTTCACCAGAAGGTTGGGGATACGGGAAGGAAGCACCACCGGTTCCTGCAGGGAACCGTCGTAGTTGGGCATGAAGTCCACAGTGTTCTTGTCAATATCCCGGAGCATTTCCAGGGTGATTTTGGACATACGCATTTCCGTATAACGCATAGCCGCCGGAGAGTCACCATCCACGGAGCCGAAGTTGCCGTGGCCGTCTACCAGGGGGTAGCGGGTAGAGAAATCCTGGGCCATGCGGACGGCCGATTCATATACCGCAGAATCGCCATGGGGATGAAATTTACCGAGTACATCGCCCACGATACGGGCCGATTTCTTGTAAGGCTTATTCGGAAGCATGCCGGCTTCACTCATGGCATAGAGAATGCGGCGGTGAACCGGTTTCAGACCATCCCGCACATCCGGCAGCGCACGGGTGACGATGACGGACATGGCATAGTCAATGTAGGAATTTTTCATCTGCCCTTCCAGAGGGGTATTGATGATTTTTCCTTCCTTCCATTCAATGGAATCCATAGGTCCTCCTTTGATGAGGCATAAAAATAAGGACTTCAGGAAGCCCTGTCAGTCCTTTGGGAACTTACTTTGCTTATGATTATTATACCATAAAATGGCTTCCAGGGCCATTTAAATGCGTTTACAGGCCCTTTTCCATTTTTATCACACGGATGGTGAAATCCGTTTAAGATGCTGGAAACCCTGTTTCAGCCATTTCAAGGAAATGAAAATTTCTCTCTTTTATTCATTCATATTTTTTTATATAATAAGGCATAGACTCTTTTTATCTGAAGGATGTGGAATCATGAAGAAATACCTGGCAGCCATTGTGATTGCCATCGTACTCCTGGCGGGCGGCGGCTTTTTCGCCTACGTCCATTTTCTCAGCGGCGGTCCCTGGCAGGGCACCTGGTGGGGCGTGCAGGACGCCGGCGTGAACTGGTCCGGCGACCATATACGGAACCTGGAAACCCTTACCTTTACAAAAAATGATGATAAAACCATTACGGTAGAGCATAAAGTGCAGCAGGGCAGCAAGGAAGTCAATGGTTCCCTGGCCGGTACAGGCACCGTAGACGGCGGCCGTCTGGTGATTACTCCCGACAAGGGCGGCAGGGAAATCGCCCTGTCCTACAATACCATGTCCAAAACCATTGAAACCCCTCTGACCAATGCAGATAAAACAGCGGTCACCCTCCAGGCCCTCACCCAGGACAACAATGATGAAATGGAGCAGATTCGGAGTGAAATCGTACAGATTTCCCAGAAACCGGAAAATAAGATCGACACCACCCTGTCCTCCTCCAAAAGCTGAATCCACAAAAAAGGCTTTGAAGAAATAGAAATCATTTCTTCAAAGCCTTTTTTATTTCCTATGGAACGTAATAATCACAAGCTCCCTGGGGCAGCTGAATCGGAAGGGGAACCAGCTGGCGTCGCCCCGGGACACGTAGCCCACATTCTTTCCATCACTGTAGAGCCCCCGGGTATAGGTGAAGGGCGTAATGATGGGCCTGCCGAAAAGGCCGAACTGGGTGCCGTGGGTATGGCCGGTCAGGGTGATGGCCGCTCCTTTCCGGAATCCTTCATCCAGGAACGCGGAATGATGAGCCAGAAGCACCACCGGTGCCCCCGTAGGAATACCGCGGAACGCTTCATCAGTCATGGAATCCATTTCTATCTCCATAGCCCTTCCCCGGGACCAGGGATAATCGACCCCGGCTACATAGAGGGACTCCCCGTCCCTTGTAATCGCATCATGGTCATTCACCAGAAGCTTCACCGGCGTCTTCAGAAGCTCCTTTTCAATATAATCCTTCCCCCGGTAATACTCATGATTTCCCCACACATAGTAAATGCCGTCAGGGAACACAGGATACTTCTCCTTCAGCGTATCGGCAGCCTCAGGCATATGGCGGATATCATCGATGAGATCTCCGGTAAAGAAAAGTACCTGTGCCCCTTCGCTCCTGGCCCGGTCAATCTCACCGGGAAGGTCGGTATACCGGAAATAGGGACCGATGTGGGTATCCGTCATCTGGGCTGCCTTGTATCCCTCAAAGGCAGGCGGAAGCCCTTCCACATAGACATCCAGATGCTCCACCTTCTCGCTGGTATTGCCGTCCACGGCGCCATACAGGCCTGTCCCGCACGCCAGAAGAAGGACACCGAGAGCCAGCCTGCGAGTACCCTTCAAAAGCCTCTGGGGCATGGACAGAAGGGACAGGATGAACAGGCAGGGAAGGGCAATGATTTCCGCCACCATGAGCCCGCAGGCCAGATATCCCACATAGAGGGACCAAAGTCCCAGTCCCTCATAGCCTCTGGCATACCAGAGGAAATAGGCGGCTGAAAGAAAAGAAATGAGCCAGCTTCCTGCCATGTAGAAATAAAACCGTTTCCTTCTGAAAATCACGGACAGAAAAGCACCGTTCAGAATTCCCAGCAGGGAAAAAATGGTCAGAATCATCCGTTCAAACAATGGTATCACTTCCTTTGGACCGCTTTGCGGCCCGGGTTCAAAAGGTTCAGAAGGCTCAGTGGGGAAGGTTGACGGCGCCTTCGGCCCCGAAGGTTCTAAAGGTTCTAAGGTTTCACGCAGCCTGCGGCTGCAAGGGTTGTGGTAGCGGCTGCGCCGCAATTATAGCCTGCGTTACGTGCCCTCTCCCCGCCCCTGCGGTCATACTGAGCGGAGCGAAGAATCTGGGTACCTGCCGTTAGTAATGCCAACTAGTTCACTAGTCCACCAGCCCACTAGCACACTAGTACACTAGTACACTATTTTCCCCACGAACGCCGCCAGCCTTGCATGGGGCCCGGCCAGGGGGATTTCCCTGTATTCTTCCGGCGAAAACCAGCGGTATTCCCCTTCCGGCACAGACCCTTCCCTGACAGGATAGGCCTTCATATGCCAGATGCGATGGGTGAAAACATGTTTATATTGCCAGAGGAAATCTTCTGCTTTTCCAGAGAGAAGCTGTTCCAGCCTTTTTTTGGCTTCCCCTTCCGTTTCTCCAAGGGCCATGGGAAATTCCCACATGGAAGCCAGCATGCCCCGGGCCGGCCTTTTGTGGAGAAGTACCTTTCCCTCCCTGATCCAGATGCCGCAGGCCGCCTGTTCTTCTTTTGGCGGCTTTTTCGGCGTGCGGAAAGGCAGTTCCTTTTCTTTTCCATTCCTAAAGGCTGCGCAGTCTTCCGCCAGAGGGCAGAGGCTGCAGCGGGGATTCTTCGGTATGCAGATATCCGCGCCCAGATCCATTAAAGCTTCATTGAAATCGCCGGCTCGATCCGGCAGGGTTTCCTTCACCAGAGCTTCGATTTTCTTCCTGCCCCGGCTCTTTAAAATATCCTCTTCCACCTGGTAGAGGCGGGCATAGACGCGGAGCACATTGCCGTCGATGGCACCCTCCCGCTTCCCATAGGCCATGGAAAGGATGGCACCGGCCGTATAGCTTCCGATGCCTGGCAGGGAAAGAATATCTTCCTTCCTGTCCGGAAGGCGGCCGCCATAGGTTTCTGCCATTTCCATGGCGGCTTTATGGATATTTCTGGCGCGGCTGTAGTAGCCAAGGCCCTGCCACTGGTGGAGCACCTCGCTTTCCTTAGCTCTGGCCAGGGCGGAAATATTGGGAAACCGCTCCATCCAGCTGTTGAAATAGGGCTTCACTGCTTCCGTCCGGGTCTGCTGCAGCATGATTTCAGAAATCCATACATGGTAGGGATTCCGGGGTTTATCTTCCCGCCAGGGAAGGTCCCTTTTGTGGCCGTCAAACCAGGCAAGGAGCCTTTCCTGCCAGTTTCCCTCCCCTTTCTTTTCCTCCATCATGTCATCTCCTGGAAATCATAATCAAAAACCGTTTCCCCGTCTTCTGCAAAACAAATAGTGCCCCGGATTCTCTTTCCCGAAAGAATCATGGGAAGCCATACCTTATCGGCCATCCACATGTCTTCATAGGGGAAATCTTCCACCCGGAACCAGCGAGGTTCCATTTCATCAGACAAATGGGGACTTCCTTCCCATCCTCGGGCGAAGTATACAATGCCCCCATGGGACCATTCGGGATCCGAAGGCTGATGGAAATAAAGATCTGCTGCCATGATGAGCTTCTCCGGCGCCATGACCAGGCCGCATTCTTCAAAAAGCTCACGGCAGGCGCATTGGCGCATAGTCTCGCCGGGCTCTATTTTTCCGCCAAAACCGTTCCATTTCCCATATCCCATGCCCCGCCTTTTCCGTCCCAGGAGGATGGAGCCATCGTCCCGCACCGGATACACCAGGGACGTATCTCTCACTTTTTGATTCCCTCGTAGGTATCAAAATACAGTTCCCTGAACATTCTCTTGCCCGATTCCGTTTTATAAAGGCGGTGGTACAGTGCTTCGTTCTGCTTCAGCGGCGCACAGTCTTCATACTGGTTCACCAGCATATCCGCTTCTGCCAGGATCTGGGCATCGGGGCCGTCAATGCTGCCATAGGAATGATGATGGGCTACCAGCCAGCAGATACGGTCCACATCTTCCTTTTCAAATCCCAGCTCTTCCAGCATGGGACGGGCTTCATCAGGTCCCAGTTCCTGCTGGATCTGTCCATCGTTCCTGCCAAACCGTCTCTCTCCCTCATGGATACCGATATCATGCACATAGGCAGCTGCTTCCAGAAGGAAAAGGGTCTTTTCATCGAGCCCTTCCTCCCTGCCGATCTGGGCAGCAAAAGCGTGAACCTTCAGGAAATGGTGAATCCGCCGGGGATCCCCTTTGTCATAAGTAATCATGGCTTTGCATAAAGCCGTCAGTTTATCCATGGTGTATCTCCCTCTTTTGATAAACACATAGTATTCAAAAAGAAAAAAACGGCGCAGCCGCTGCTGCGTCGTTTTCCTTTACTCATTATTTTGAAAGTTTCTGGGCAACGGCAGAAGTTACATCTACACCGCCGTCTACGACAGCACCCTGTTCAAGGATGACATCCAGACCCTTTTCCTGGCGAACCTGCTGGATGGCTTTCATAATGTCGGAAAGGATAGGCTGCATGGCAGCTCTTTCTTTCTGGTCCATTTCTTTCTGCAGTTCCGTGGCAATCTGCTGTTTTTCCTGGTCAGTCTTGCCGGCACTGCGGCTCTTGAATGATGCTTCTGCCTTCTGGGCAGCGGTTCTCATGTCAAGCTGGGCTTTCTGCATTTTCGGATGAGCCTGCAGAAGAGCATTAGAATTTACATAGCCAATGCCTGCTGCGGAAGCAGAAAACATGGCGCCAAATGCGATCATACCAGCAGCTGCAGCTGCTACTGCTTTATTCATTTTCATAGTATCCTCCTAACTGCGCCCCCATTGTTCGGGAGACTCAAGGGAAGCGCCGATGTCATCATTTTTCAGATGAATCAGTGCTTACCAGGTAAGCATAGCTTAATTCTAATCAAAGAATCGACAGGTGTCAATGGCCTGTCCGGGATTTCTTGCAAATCCTCTATTACGGGTAAAACGGTTTATTTCCCCTTGGCTTCGATGGCCGCCGTTTCCGCTTCTTCCGCCATGGCCTCCTTGGCTTCCTTCAAAGCGGCCTCCCGCACTTCTTCCTTCTTTTCCTTCTTTTTGG
Source organism: Dialister succinatiphilus (assembly GCF_928721695.1). Classification (NCBI taxonomy): domain Bacteria; kingdom Bacillati; phylum Bacillota; class Negativicutes; order Veillonellales; family Veillonellaceae; genus Dialister; species Dialister succinatiphilus. Next base: position 376,207 of record NZ_OV788641.1, read on the forward strand.
TGAAATGGGAAATCACTTCCGGCACCATATTGATAACCTTGTCAATGGTTCCATTGGCAGTGGCATTCTTAATGGAGAAGAGCTCCACTCTTTCCCCCTTCATGATGAGCACCGCCGTAGGTGTCACCTTTCCGCCGCCGGCGCCGCCGGAAGTATTTCCGCCATGGGCGCCGCTGCCGAAGCCGAAGGAAATGTCCACAAAGGGAACGATGGTGGCATCTCCCAGATAGATGGGCTCTCCTACCACCGATTCTGTGGTAATCATTTTTTTGAAATCATCAAAAATCTGTTTTCTTACTTCATCATCCATTGTCATTTCCCCCTTGTCTGAAATGCCAGAATTCTCTTGCCGGTTTGGACAGGGCAAGTTTGATCAGTATATACAGCACATACAGCGGAATGAGCCTTCCCTCACTCTTTCCTGTCAGTGTACACTCTTTATCCACATAATTCCACCGGATTTCTTCTGCCGCCTTCGGCAGGAAGGCATAAACCATACCGCAAAGGACACCAGTGGGCATGGGGTCTCCCAGCCCAAGCCCCCCTTTGAACTCCAAGGTCTTGGGAAATCCATGGGCAATCAAAAGAGAGAGACTTTCCAGAAACCGCTCTGCCAGACCGTTTTCCAGGGCAAAGCAGATCTGGGAAAGATAGGAGGGCCCCTTTTTTTCTCCGGAATTTGAAATCTCTTCCTCTCGGAAGGACTTCTTTTCGGAAAAGGGAACCTCTTTCCTTTTTTCTTCTTTCCCCATCTCCAGAGGCGCTGCTTTTTCTATGGGATTTCCTTCTGCCGATGACTCTTCGCGGCCCTTCACCCTTGCCTCTAAGGCATCCAGGGCTGCATCCAGCTCTTCCAGGGCCTTTTCGGAGTCTTCCCCTTCTGCCGATGCCTCTTCATCATGGAGGGAAAAGGTCTTCCTTTTCGAAATCAGCCCCAAAAGGAGGGATATCCGGATTTCCAGTTTCCATTTTTCAAAGGAAAGGGAATAGGAAAAAGGAAGAACCAGAAGAAGGATCACCAGCCCCAGAAGGGCCAAAAGGATTTCTACGATCATCATGGCGCTCCATAGAGGCGACAGAGACCGTCAGCCGCCTCCTTGACCTCCTTCACCAAGTATGAGGGCGCCGTCACCTTCACCAGCGGCGCATGCTTCAGAGCCCAGGCCTTCATGGCAGATGCGGGAATAGTCACTTCCACCGTTACCAGATCCTGGCGGGCCGACACCAGATGGGCCGCCTTTCCGAAATCATCTACAATGTCACTCATGAGATGCCAGTCGGCCTCAAAGGTGCATGGCACCGGATCGCCTGTATACAAGCCGTGATAAGCGAAGAGCGAAGATAAGAGCTTTCCCCCCTGTGCCACGCTTTCCAGAGATGTCTGCAGCCGCACCGGCTCCTCAAGCACCGTCACCTGGGACATCATATCGGTCTTAAAAACAGAAATACCCTCGCTTCCATCCTCATTGCCCAGAAGGAAGTAGCGATCATCGGAAGCCACCAGGTGATAGGGACTCACCCGGTACAGCTTGTCTTCGCCGGACACTGTGTAGCCATGGTGCTTTTTTCCGTCCGCCTCATAATGGTCATAGTAAAAGGAAACCTGTTTCTTCTGGGACAGGGCCCGGGTCAGAAGGGCCAGCGCCTCTCCCGACTCTCCCGGCCGTCCCAGAGCAGGCAGGTTCTTTATATTTTCCTTTCCGTCGTCAAAAGTGCGGCTCTGGAGCCGTTTCAGCTTTTCCGACAGCTGCCGGACCTGCTGGGCAGGCAGATGGGAGAAATAGAGAAGGTCTATCAGTACTTTCAGATCATTCTGGGACAGTACATGGTCCCAGTACCAGTCCAGAGCGAGCGGTGCTTCCTTACCGTTCACCACCCGGGTCACCTCCCGGCACACCACAGGAAGCCCCGCTTCCTTCAGGCGGCTCAGGTTCCGGCCGATGGACTTGCGGCTCACCGTCATGGCATACTTCGTTTCCATAAAATCAAGGATTTCCTGCTGGGTCAGCGGATGGTCCCGGTCCGACTCCCGAAGGAGGACCTGCGCGATCCGCATAATGGACATCTTGCTTCCTCTGTCACTCTTCTCTCCTGCCATCCCAATCACCGCCCTCTGATTCTGCGAATAGCTTCATCACTGATCAGAGAAGAAATCACGGTGAGAAAGCGGATAAAGGGAGAATGGGCTATGGACTGCAGGGCGCGGTGTACCAGGAAGGCCACGGCCGTGCCGCCCAGAAGATCGCTGGGATAGTGCACCCCTGCAAAGAGTCTGGAAAAGGCCAGAATCATGGCCATGAAGGTCATCAGCCTGGACCCCTTCATGTGCATGGATAGAAGCTCCATCACCACCACCGCACCGTTCATGGTATGGTTGCTGGGGAAAGACGCATTGGCCTTATGGCCTGTAAAGTTCCATATCCGGTAATCCCGGGTAAACGGCCGTTTTCTGAACCATATTTTGCCAAGGGCAAAGGAAATCAGAGATGCCACGCATACGCCCAGGAACGAAAGAATGCAGCAGCGCCGCCGCACCTCCCGATCCTTCCCGGGAGTAAACCAGAGAAACAGGCCGTAAATCACAAATGCCCAATGCCCGTAGCGGGCAATCAGATCCATCATCAGGTCAAAGGGCCGCACCCTGCCGGCCAGCCCATTGATTTTTCTTACTATGTCTAAATCCGGATTCATGAAAAAGCACCTCTTTCCGGGAGAAGCCGCCGCCTCTGCCGCTTTCCTATGTTTTTAATTTTATCATAATCCCCACTGTTTGACAAAAAGGGCAGGCCCGGTTGTAAGTTCGGAAGGGATAGGTTGGCAGAGCTTTGCGTCAGGGTTTTACGGCCCCACCGGGCACAGTCATTCCAAACACCTCGAAGAATCCCGGTACGCATCGATGGAAACTCTAAGCCCCTACATACCAGCCGGCAGGAAAGCACTGCAGTCCATATCATAAGCGGCACAGACCAGACCGCCAGGCCGCCAGAAATCTCCTCCGGCCATAAGGCACCGCCCTCATGGTATAATGAATCCACAAGAAAGGACTACCATGAGAAAAGTACTGATTACCCTGGCCTTCATCCTGGCAGTGGCAGGCATTATCCTCTTAAACGCCCTTACCTTTTCCGGTCGATACGCCAGAATGATGGAGACCTCCATCACCGTCACCTCTGCGGACGACAGCTTTATAGGAAAGAAAATGAAAGAATTCTTTGCCCGGGAGGATCTGGAAGAAAAGCTGGCCCATGAAATGGAATCGCTTCCCCTTTTCCCTGATCATCCGGAATACCATGAAGAGCTGGCTAGTCTCATTGTCTCTCTGGGAAGGGAGGCCTCTTTGGAGCAGGTCCGCTGCCAGGGCCGCCGCTACTACGGCGGCTACCGCGTCTCACTCTCCCTGCCCAAAGAAGAATTTCAATTATGGAAAGACCGCTTTAAGGAAAATCTTCCGGAAGACAGGCTCTCATCCATCACCAACAGGGACAGCTCCCACATCCGCCTCCGCAAATTCACCGGCTGGGAGGAAAAATCGGAAGATGGTGACATTCCCTACGTACAGGGCAGTGCCAGCTTTCTCCTCACCGGGGGCGGCATGACCCAGCTGGTCTACATAACCGCTGTCATCATAGAAAAAGAAGAGGATGTTCTCCTTACCCTTTTCATTTCCGACCATAAACAGGATACCAGAGGCATTCCCTTTGGGAAAATGGCGGAGCTGCCCCCTGCAGGTGCAGAGGATTCATAGGGGAATGGATAACGGGCCCCAGGTTCTTAATACTCTCAGGTTTGAGAGTATTTGGGCCAGAGAGTTGCGGATTGCCCCCAGCGCGGCGATGATGTAAAGCCAGCGTCACGGGACTGGCCGATGACTCATCAGTGAAAAGCCGCCCGGCGAATAGCAAACATCGGATAGCGGACAACCGACAGCCGACAGCCGATAACGGCTATCCCTCCTATTTTCCATGAAAAAAAGAGCCTTTCCGGCTCTTTTTATTTTTCCTTATTTTCCTCTTTTTTCTTCATAGCCTCTTCCCTCTGCTTGTGGGCCCTGTCATAGGCACCGCTCCGTTTGAGGGCCATGGAAATGACCGCCACCACAGCACAGAGAAGGATGAAAAGGTTCACCGTAGTGACGCCTTCTCCGAAGCCGATACGGTAAATGGAGTAGAAGAGAACCACCACCAGAAGAAAATCCTGAAATTTTGAGAACATACTGCCTTCCTCCGCTTCCTAAAGACTTATCCTTACAATAGCGGAAAGGAGAGGCTTCGTCAAGTCCGTTTCTATTACAGCCCCTTCACTGTATCTGCAATTTCCGCAATCGAATACAGCGCCGCCCTGCCGCCAAGGCGGACCCGACTTCCTTCCATCCGGCCGTTTTATGGCTTCAAACCACGAAGAAAGCAGTTTTCTCCGTGTATCCCTGTGCTCCGCCGGAAATACGGCCCGTCTCCGCAAAGGGCTGATGATTATAAAAAACTATATGAACCCATAAAAAAACTGACTTCCTGGCAGAATCACATTCCACCATGAAGTCAGTTTTTTATTAATTTGGCCCGTCAGCAGGTATGGCAGTCCTCATAAATGCCCTTTTCCTTCAGCAGTTTGATGACCGTTTCTCCGATATCCGCTACAGTCCTGGCCACCGGAATGCCTACAGCGTTCAAGGCAGCAATCTTTTCAGCCGCCGTGCCCTTGCCGCCGGAAATGATGGCCCCCGCATGACCCATGCGCTTTCCTGGAGGCGCCATGCGGCCTGCGATGAAAGCAGCCACAGGCTTCTTCATATGTTCCTTGATCCACTGAGCCGCCCTTTCCTCTGCATTACCGCCGATTTCACCAATCATAAGCACCGCTTCCGTTTCCGGATCTTCATTGAAAAGGGTCAGGGTATCAATGAAATCCATCCCCTTGATGGGGTCACCGCCGATGCCGATGGCCGTGGTCTGGCCAATACCTGCCTCTGTGAGCTGGTAGGTGGCTTCGTAGGTCAATGTACCGGATTTGGATACGACGCCTACATGGCCTTTTTTATAAATCTGGGAGGGAATGATGCCGATATTGGCTTCATCCACAGAAATGATGCCGGGACAGTTCGGCCCGATGAGACGGGTCTTTTTCCCTTCCATATAACGATGCACCTTCACCATGTCCTCCACTGGGATATGCTCTGTAATGCATACCACCAGATCAAGACCTGCTTCCACCGCTTCCAGAATGGCATCAGCTGCAAAGGGAGCCGGCACGAAAATGACGGATGCATTGGCGCCGGTCACAGCCACTGCGTCTCTCACCGTATTGAACACCGGAACACCGCAGCACACCTGGCCCGCCTTTCCCGGTGCCGTACCGCCTACGATATTCGTACCGTAAGCCTGCATCTGTTCTGTATGGAAACGGGCTGCCCTGCCGGTAATGCCCTGTACAATAACCTTCGTATCTTTATGGATTAATATGCTCATAACCAGCCCTCCTTATTTCTTTTCCTTCTGCTCTTTCGCCAGGCGAATCACTTTCTTAGCGCCCTCATCCATGGAAGAAGCAGGGAAAAGGTTCACAATGTGGGCTTCTTCCAGAATCTTCCGTCCTTTTTCCACATTCCGTCCTTCCAGACGCACCACCACAGGAATGGGGAACTCTTCCTTTCCGCCGGAAAGGAGCGCTGCTGCCTCCACAATGCCTGTGGCAATGACATCGCACTTATTGATACCGCCGAAAATATTGATCAGAATGCCATGCACCTGGTCATCTTCCAGCATGATTTTGAAAGCAGCCACGATTTTCTCAGGTGTGGAATCGCCGCCTACATCCAGGAAATTGGCCGGTTCTCCTCCGTTTTCCTTTATAATATCCACCGTAGCCATAGCCAGGCCGGCACCATTCACCATGCAGGCCACATCGCCGCCCAGGTTTACATAGTTCAATCCTTCTGCCGCCGCTTCTCTTTCCTTCTGGTCCTCTTCCGTAATATCCCGGAGAGCCACGATTTCCGGATGACGGGACAGGGTACTGTCATCAAAATTCAGCTTGGCATCCAGAGCCAGCACTTCATTTTCCTCTGTCACCACCAGGGGATTGCATTCTGCCAGGGAGCAGTCCTTATCCACAAACAGCTTGTACAGATATTTCATAAAAGTCTTCGCCTTCGGCACCACCGCCGGCTCCATATGAAGAGCATAAGCCATGCGGTTGGCCTGGAAATCGGCCAGGCCGATGGCCGGGTCGATATATTCCTTCAGAATGGCTTCGGGATTTTCTGCAGCCACATCTTCAATGGCCATGCCGCCAGACTCGGAAGCCATCATCACCACGCACCGGGATTCCCTGTCCACCACAAAGGAAATATAATATTCCTTCTTGATGTGGGCGCCTGCTTCGATGAGAAGACGATTCACTTTCTTTCCCTGGGGCCCGGTCTGGCGGGTCACAAGGATGCTGCCCAGAAGCTCTTTGGCATATTTTCTCACTTCTTCCGGAGAATGGGCCAGCTTGACGCCTCCCGCTTCTCCCCGGCCGCCGGCATGAATCTGGGCCTTCACAACCACCACCGGTGTGCCGATACGCTTCGCTGCAGCCACCGCATCCTCCACGGTGAATGCGGGATATCCTTCTGGCACATGAATGCCATATTCCTTCATAATGGCCTTGCTCTGATACTCATGTATATTCATAAACATCCCCCTTTTGGAAATGAAAGAACCGCCTCTGCGGTTCCAGGGGAAGGCGCGAAAAACGGTCTTCCTCTCATTTTCGATGATCAAATTACATTTCCTATCATATCACCTTATGTGTCAGCAAAAAAGGTGAAGTTTCATAAATAAGGTACTCTTTGCAAAATTAGCATAGCCTATATAGGGTATGGTGAGAAAAAGGGATAATATACTGGAATTGGAAGAGTTATATCTCCATTGCATGATGGCCTTGCCTGTGCAGGAGCATTTCAGGCAGAAAGACTCTCCAAGGCGCCAGGGTCACCTCTTTCCAGGCCTTTTTGACCATATACCAGCAGGATAAAAAATCGATTCCTGGCATAGACTCTCCCCGGGCTGATACGCCTTCCCTTTCTCCATGACTATCCCTATAGAAACAGCCAACCGGCAAAATCCTCTCAGAAATCCTGCAGGCGCCCATCCATGGAGCAGGAGGGAGGGGATGGAAGCAGGAAGGCCGTTTCCCTTCAGTGCACTGAAACCAAGGAAATAGGAAAAGCATACATCGGCCAGGGGTAAGGCAGGATATGGAATGCCTGCCATGTGGTGTGTTCTTTTCCACGATAAAAGGCTTCACAGCTATCTGTGAGGCCTTTTTGACGTGGAGATTTTTATTTCCTGTGGCTTTTCAAGTATCCCAGGACGCAGACCGCCAGGGCCAGAAAAGCGGGGAGGCCCGTTTCTATCCAGCTGCCAAAAGCAGCGGTAATCACCGGGCCCAGCACCTTGTCGTGGAGGAACATGGTGCCGGAGGTCCAGTCGATCATGGCGGCGCCGGCGTACATGAGGAAGGGGAAGCGGTCCAGTACTTTTCCTATGAGCTGGCTGCCCATGACGATGATGGGGATGCTCACCATGAGGCCGAAGACTACCAGAAGGAAATCGCCGTTGGCGGCACCGGCGACAGAGAGGATATTGTCGATGGACATGAGGAAATCTGCCAGAATAATGGTTTTCACCGCCGTCCACAGATTATCGGATGCTTCTATATGGGGATCTTCATCGCCCGGTGCCAGAAGGTGGATGGCAATGGGAATCAGGAGGATGCCGCCCAGCACCTGGAGATAGGGAATGGTAAGAAGCCATACGGCCACAGCAGTCAGAGCCATGCGGAGGCCTACGGCGCCTATGGTGCCGATGAGGATGGCTTTCTTCCGCTCCTTTTCCGGCAGGCGGTTGGAAGCCATGGCAATGACCACCGCGTTATCACCGCCAAGGGATAAATCCATCAATATAATAGCTCCTACGCTGAGCCAAAACTGCAGTGTAAATATTTCCATGGTTTCTTCTCCTCACAATAAAAGAAACGGCATGATTCACTGCCGTTTCTTTTCAATGAATAACTGTCAGTCCTTATTATAGCCGTTCTGCCTGCCCTGTCAAATAAACAGGACGCAGATGGTAAGTGCCTAGGAGCAATCCATCCTTCCAGAGCTTGAGATCCATGGCTTTCCATGGCGGATGGCGGAAACAGGAGTCTTACTTCCTTTCATTCTCCGCTTTCCCAATGGTTCCCAGTTCTTCCAGAAGGTCTATATGGATGGGCGTGTAGGTGCCGGGGTGCTTTCTCAGGAAGTACTGTTCTTCTTCCGGCGCTTCGTAGAAGTTTTCCAGCCTCTTCATTTCCGTCCGAATCGGCGGCCGCCTTCCGCCTTCTCCTTCAAATGCATTGAATACCACTGCCGCTTCGGTCATGCGGCGGTGGATGCCGCGGTTCTGCAGGAATGTCAGGTAATAGCTGATCTGCATGGTATCTTCAGGGCTGGTGTAGTAAACGCCGCTCCGGAACTGAGGTCCCTCGGCTTTCCCCTGGATGCCGTCAGTATAGGGGTTGATAATGGTAAAGAAAAGGGAAAGGAGGCTGACAATGTCGATTTTCTTCGGGTTGTAAATGACCTGTATGCATTCCCTGCCTTCCACTTTCCCGCTGTATATGTCTTCTTTGGAAGGGGAGTCGGTGCTGCAATTGGCAAAACCTGCCCGCACCCGGGCCACGCCTTTGACCCGGGAGAAAACTTCCTGCAGTCCGTAGTAGGGTCCTCCCGCCAGGTACAGTTCTTTCATGAATGCTCCATTGATATACATGATTTCCTCCTTGACTTTGGACTTAGCGAAAGGGGGAGCGGCCCCGTAATGGACGCTCCCCCTTTTCGCAGGTCGGATTTCCTTATGAATCCAAATGGCGGGCGGCGGCGCGATCAAGATCGAAGGTCTTGATCAGTTCCGCCACTGCCTGGCTGGGTGATACCACCCCTGCCAGCACGGCTGCCCTCACTTCCGGAAGTCTGCCTTTGATGACAGGGTCTTCATAGAAGAGATTGTGCAGATGCTCGTCAATCATGGTTTTGACCCAGGCGATGATCTGGCGCTGGCGGCGGTTTTCAAAGGCGCCGGATTTTTTCGTCACCTTTTCAAATTCCCGCATCACCGCCCACAATTCCAGAAGTCCCGTTTTCTGCAGAGCAGAGCAGCGGTAGGCATGGGTTTTCCAGCCTTCCGTAGCGGGGCGGATAAATTCCACCATCCGTTCGTATTCTCCCTGGGTGACCTTAGCTCTTTCCAGATTGTCCCCATCGGCCTTGTTCACCACGATGGCATCGGCCAGTTCCATAATGCCTTTCTTGATGCCCTGCAGGTCATCGCCGGCACCGGTAAGAACCACCAGCATAAAGAAATCTACCATGGAACGGACTGTGGTTTCTGACTGGCCTACACCTACTGTTTCTACCAGGATCACATCACAGCCTGCCGCTTCGCAGAGCATCATGGTTTCACGGCTCTTCCTGGCCACGCCTCCCAGGGTACCGCCGGAGGGAGAGGGCCTGATGAAACAGTTCGGTTCCCGGGACAGTTTCTGCATCCTGGTCTTATCGCCCAGAATGGAACCGCCGGTGATGGAGCTGGTAGGGTCCACCGCCAGCACGGCTACTTTATAGCCCTGCTGACAGAGGAGCTGCCCGAAGGCTTCGATGAAGGTACTCTTGCCTGCGCCGGGGACCCCGGTGATGCCGATACGGAGGGAATGTCCTGTCCTGGGAAGGAGTGCCTGCAGGACCCGCTGGGCCTTGTCGAAGTCTTTGGGGGCGTTACTCTCAATGAGGGTAATGGCCTTGGCCAGAATCATACGGTCCCCCTTTTTCACGCCTTCCACATATTCTTCCACGCTCATTTTCTTCCGAAGCGGTATGCGGCGGAGATTTTCCTTTGGGTAATACTTGGCACTGGTAACGCTGTTCACGGCACTGTCAATGCCGCGCATAACGGTACAGGCAAATTCAGGGTTCTTTTCCTTCGGCACCCAGCTGGGTCTCAGGTCATCATCGTTATCAGGCATAAGCGCTTACCTTATCCTTCCCTGGCTTCGGCTTTGGCACGGTCCACAAGGATCTGCAGAAGTTCGATGCAGCACTTCGGAATGTTGGTGCCCGGTCCAAAGATAGCAGTGGCGCCATGGTCATAGAGGTACTGGTAATCCTGGGGCGGGATAACGCCGCCAATGCAGACGAGGATATCACTGCGGCCCCGTTTCTTCAGTTCTTCCACCAGGGCTGGAAGCAGTGTCTTGTGTCCTGCAGCCAAAGAGGAGAAGCCAACAATATGAACATCGTTATCTACGGCATCCTGGGCCGCTTCTTCCGGTGTCTGGAACAGGGGACCTACGTCCACGTCCCAGCCCATGTCGGCGAAGGAGGATGCCAGTACCTTCTGGCCTCTGTCATGACCGTCCTGACCCATCTTGCAGAAGAAGATACGGGGACGGCGGCCTTCGAGTGCATCAAATTCTTCAATCAGTTTCTTCGCCTTGTCAAACTGGCCGTTATCCTGGAATTCGCTGGAGTACACGCCGGATACGGTATGGATGGTGGCATTGTAGCGGCCGGATACCTTTTCCACAGCGTCGGAAATTTCACCCAGAGAGCAGCGGTCATGGGCTGCCTGTACGGCAGCGTCCAGAAGGTTGCCATTGTCCCTGCTTTCCGCACACTTGGTAATGTGTTCCAGGTCCCGGCGTACTTTCTCAGGGTCCCGGATGGAGCGGAGTTTCTCAAGGCGTTTAATCTGCGCATTCCGTACGGCGGTATTATCAATGGAGAGTACGTTCAACGGGTCTTCCTTGGCCAGACGATACTTGTTCAGGCCCACAATGGTTTCTCTGCCGGAATCAATGTCAGCCTGGCGGCGGGCAGCGCATTCCTCGATACGCATCTTCGGAAGGCCTGTGGCAATAGCCTTGGCCATGCCACCCAGGGATTCCACTTCCTGGATATGGGCCCAGGACCGTTTAATCATTTCATTGGTCAGGTATTCCAGATAGTAGGAACCGCCCCAGGGATCGATAATCTTGCAGACCTTCGTTTCATCCTGGATATAGAGCTGGGTATTTCTTGCCAGACGGGCGGAGAAGTCTGTAGGCAGCGCGATGGCTTCGTCCAGGGCATTAGTGTGCAGGGACTGGGTGTGGCCCAGGGCTGCGGACATGGCTTCCATACAGGTTCTGGTGATATTGTTGAAAGGATCCTGTTCGGTAAGGGACCAGCCGGAGGTCTGCGAATGGGTACGAAGAGCCATGGACTTCGGATTTTTGGCGCCAAAGCCTTTCAGAATCTTAGCCCACAGCACTCTGGCAGCCCTCATCTTGGCTACTTCCATGAAGTAGTTCTTGCCCTGATCCCAGAAGAAGGACAGACGCTTGGCGAAAGCATCCACCGGCAGTCCTGCTTTTTCACCGCAGCGGATGTATTCCATGCCATCAGCCAGGGTATAACCCAGTTCCAGGTCGCAGGTAGCGCCGCATTCCTGGATGTGGTAGCCGGAAATGGAAATGGAATTGAACTTCGGCATGTACTTGGTGGTGTATTCGAAGATATCGCCGATGATACGCATGGACATGGCCGGCGGATAGATGTAGGTGTTGCGGACCATGAATTCCTTCAGGATATCGTTCTGGATGGTGCCCTGGAGGATTTTCCTATCTACCCCCTGCTCAATGCCGGCGCAGATGAAGAAAGCCAGGATGGGAAGCACGGCGCCATTCATAGTCATGGATACGGACATCTGGTCCAGAGGGATACCGTCAAAGAGGATATTCATATCCAGCATGGAGCATACCGATACGCCTGCCTTGCCCACATCGCCTACTACGCGGGGGTTATCCGCATCGTAGCCCCGGTGCGTAGGAAGGTCGAATGCAATGGACAGCCCCTTCTGTCCGGCAGCCAGGTTTCTCTTATAAAAGGCGTTGGATTCTTCGGCTGTGGAGAAGCCGGCATACTGACGTACTGTCCATGGACGGAATACATACATGGTGGAGTAGGGGCCTCTCAGAAACGGAGGAATGCCGCTCATGAAATCCAGATGATTGCATTCCTTATAAATATCTTTGGTATACAGCGGGCCTACGGGGATACGCTCCAGGGTGGTGTCGTACAAATCATTGTAGGATTTGCCCGTCGTTTCTTCCAGCCCTGTTTTCCAGACATCGTAATCACAGGAAGGATGATTTTCCAGGTCCAGTTTTGTGAAATCGGGATTCATTGCCATATTATTTTACCTCCTCTTCCGTAATCTTCATGCCTTTTTCCCTCTGAAGACTGCGGATGATCTCATAGCAGTTTGCCTTCACACTGATGAAATCGTCAATACCGGCATCACGGTATGTCTGCTCCAGATCTTTTGGTGCAGCTCCTGCCAGGAACAGTTTTCCTTTACCAAGCACTTCCTTCAGCCGGGGAGCCAGAGCCGGTACATCTTCAGGATAGGTATCATCCTTGGAGCAGATGACCGCGCAGTCATAGGGCGTACCCTTATCGTCACAGCCAGCTTTCAGCGCTTCCACGCATTTATCCCAGCGGGAGCCCGGTTTTCCTTCGTCATCCTGGAAGCCGTTGTTCAAATGCACATTGAATTCACCTACCTGCAGGAACGAAGTGGAAAAATCGGCCCTTGCCTTGTGCTGCGGGATACGTCCCATATTGGCCAGGAAGACTTCCACATTCTTTCCTGTTTCTTTCTTATAATTTTCCGTATCAAAGCGGAGACGCTCAAACCTTTCTGTCCAGCGGTGTTCCGTGATAGGACGAACTTTTTCTGCTTCCCCATCCGGAGTCATGGCCTTATAGACCTCGTTCTGGGTGGCACCGGCAGAAAAGGCTTCGATAGCCTTATCCAGCTTTCCGGCAGCCGGAGATGCTTCCAGTTCTTCCAGTTTTTTACCCAGATACTCCTTGTCCATGTCCTTCCTGTAATCTTCTACTCCTTTCACCAGCTGTTTCTTGAGAGTCGGTGTATCTTCCGGTCTTGGTTCGATGAGTTCTTCCGCCATGTTCGGATACATGTTGTTTCCTACAGCCCGGTCTTTGCGGAAATCCAGTGCCTTGAAACGCTGCTTCAGGATATCAAGGATCTGTTCCTGCGGATATTCGGCTTCCAGGGCTTTCGTAAAGCCGCCCATGGACTCGATTTTCTGGAATTCCTTCCAGATTTTTTCAGCCATTTCCTTCGTCAGATGTTCCAAGGCCCAGGAACCGCCGGCAGGGTCGATAGGACGAAGCATGCCGAATTCTTCCTGCAGGATAATATGGGCATTTCTTGCTATACGGCGGGAGAATTCATCCCCCTTTCTCACCGTTTCATCATAGGGCTCGTTTTCGTAGGTATCTACGCCGCCCACCACGGCGGAGAACATGGCTGTCGTATTTCTAAGCATATTGACGCCGGCATCAAAAATGGTGCGGTAGAAATAAGCGGGACGGGAATGGATACGGCAGCTCCTGTCTGCTTCTTTTGCGCCGAAGGCCTTCATGATATTGGCCCATACTTCCCGGGCAGCCCGAAGTTTGGCGATTTCAATAAAGAATACGTTACCCACATTGAATCCGAAATTGATGGACTGGGCTATATCATGAATGGAAACTCCTCTTTTTTCCATTTCCCGGATATATTCCACCGCCATGGCGAAGGTATAAGCCACTTCCTGCACTGCATTGGCACCGCCTCTGGAGAACACTTCGCTTCTCGCCATGATGGTACGAAGATGGGGTGCATTCTTCCTGGCCCAGCGGATAGATTCTGCCATGTCGTCATAGCAGGCAGAGAGCGGCTTGATCAGAGTACCATTCTTTGCCAGCTGAGCCAAAGGATTGGCACCGATTACACCATGAAGTTCACTGGTATCTTTTCCCTTTGCTTTCAATGCAGCAGCTGCCAGTGCAATCATGCGGACAGCGGAAGGTCCGCAGTACATCATGAAAGGATAGGTCTTAAGATCAAGGCCATCCAGAAGATGAGCCATGTCTTCCAGCGTCGTAATAGATACGCCGGTGTCCCCCGGTTTTTCCGCATCCTTCACATCCACACCATCCATGGATGCACTGTCAAGACGGACATTATACACCGTGGACCCCTTATCGATTTCATGCTTCAAAAGCTCATTATTTTCGGAAGGCAGCGTCTCGTCGCAGGCCTGGGCAATGCCCCAGGGCGCTTCCTTATAGCCATTCACCGTGGACCCCCGGAGATAATCACCCATCCCTGGATAATCATCAAGAGGCAGGTCCTTATCCATAGCTACAGGACCGGTGCGGAGCGTGTAAATGGGATCGAACGTAATGCCTTCATAAGTTTTCGTATACATGAGTTTATCAAAAGGCTTGCCTTTGAGAAGTGCATTGCAGGCATCCACCCATTCTTCCCATGTGGGCGGTGTGAATTCATCAAATTTAACTGCCGGGAAATCCGTTTTTCCTTCAGATTTTTTAAGGATCGCTTCAAGCTCTTTATCTGTCAGCTGTTTTACCGGTTCCTGGGATTTCTGTTCATCCATGAATATATCCTCCTTTAACAACATGAGAGAAGCAGAGATTCCGATAGTATCAGAACTTCTCCGGACAATTCCACCATGACCCCGAGTTTCACCTCCTTAAAGGTATGTTGGCATGAAAAAAGCCGGCACCTATGGATGGCAGCCGGTCAAAGGGACAATATGTCCCAATCCCCTCCCCATCATTCGCAGGTTTCTGGAAGCAGGATTTATTTTGAAAATCGAGCTTCCCTAACGGTGATTCTTTGACAGATAGTTCTCCTGGCTTGGACTCCTCATTCCTGCTCGCCTTCCCAGGTTTCCCCAGTGACATTTTTGAGCAGGAACTCCTCCTTACAGTGGCGGGACCGCTCCGGCTTATACCGGATTCTCTTTTATGCTTTCGCATCTGTCAGAAATGTGAAATTGTCCAAAAGACTACATCCACAGTATAATTCATTAATTTCTAAGTGTCAATTATTTTACTGTAATTTTTGTCTAATTTTATTGTTAATTTATAATTTTATTTGCAAATACTATTTGAAATAAAGGCATAAAAGAAAGTATAATGGATAAAGAATGAATAATTCATTGGTCATTCATTATTTCACAAATAAGGAGAATCATAATGAATCAGGAAATGGAACGTCAGAAGTCGGTAGAACTGACAAAAAAATTGGCAGACATGGAAGGCAGAAGGCCTCGTCTCTACATGGCAGACATGGAAGAAGACCATTCCAAAGAAGAAAGGAAGCTGGCTGCCACCACCTTCGCCGATGGAGGCTGGGACGTGGATGTAGGCTCTATGGAAACCCCGGAAGACACCGCGCGCCATGCCATAGAAAACGATGTCCATTTCATTTACTTCAGTACCGACAGTCCCCATAGAGTCCGTCTGACAGTGGAGCTGGAAAGAGCCCTCACCCTGCAAGGCAGGGATGACATCCTGATTGCTTTACAGCAGGGAGAAGAAAAAGAGAAAGAAACACTCTTTCGCTATGGCATAGCCGCTGTTTTCCCAAAGGATTATCCCCTGGAACGGGCAGGCCTCACTATGCTTGGCCTCCTCATGGCCCAGATGGAGGATGAAAGTGATTAAGAAAGCAGAGAGTTGTCTTTCTTAACGTTCTAGATCAATAGAAATTACAGGCTCTTAAGCGCCCTGAGAACCAAGGGGCACCTCACTTTTCCATATTTCCACGAATAGAAGAAATAAGGGAGACAAAAAGGGAGTTATCATTTCTTTTCATAGAAGAAGACCATGATCATAAAGGGCATTACAGAACAGAAGGGGAATGAGAAATGAACTTTGGCACAGGGGAAAAGACTGCAATCATGTAAAGAGATTTTTCTCGCTCTCATACCATGAAGGCAATAAAAAAAGCAGTGCCGAAGCACTGCTTTTTCTTATGCATAGTTCAAGCTGGGATTAGCCAACGGTGAACAGCGGATCGCCGCCCTGTACGCTCTGGCCTTCGGAAACCTGCATGGAGGTTACTTTGCCATCGCATGGAGCCATGATCGGGTTGCCCATCTTCATAGCTTCGAGAACGAGGACTTCATCGCCGGAAGCTACTGCATCACCAACATGTTTGTTGATGCGGATAACTTTACCAGGCATCGGAGCTTCAACGGATTCGCCTGCACCTGCAGGAGCTGCTGCCGGAGCGGGAGCCGGAGCCGGAGCGGGAGCCGGAGCCGGAGCTGCTGCCGGAGCCGGAGCTGCTGCTGGAGCCGGAGCTGCTTTCGGAGCTGCTGCCGGAGCCGGAGCTGCTGCTGCAGCGCCGCCATCTTTAACTACTACATCGTAATCCTGGCCGTTAACTGTTACAGTAAATTTTCTCATTGTCTTTCCTCCTAAATGATTGTACTTTCAACTTTCAATTAGAACTGCTGATTGCCGGAAACGCCTGCAATGCGGGCTGCGGTTGTCCAGCCGGTTCTAGCTGCCGGG
This sequence comes from Dialister succinatiphilus, assembly GCF_928721695.1. NCBI lineage: Bacteria > Bacillati > Bacillota > Negativicutes > Veillonellales > Veillonellaceae > Dialister > Dialister succinatiphilus. The sequence continues at coordinate 392,669 of NZ_OV788641.1, forward strand.
CGGATGGAGACGATTTCGCCGCCACCCATAGCAACGATAGCAGCAGCAATTGCTGCTACGACTGCACCATTGTCAGCAGCTTTGGGAGCTGCTTTAGGAGCTGCAGCTGCTCTCTTGGGAGCTGCGGCCGGTGCCGGTGCTGCGGACTGATTGAGAGATGAACGTACCTGCCAGATCATGATCAGGGCAATTACTGCAACAACGGCAGCAAATACCGCGATATACATAACTGTACTGTTATCCATCTGTACCCATCCTTTCAATTAGAGTATTTAAGCGGCAAATATTAGAGCGGAATGTTTCCGTGTTTCTTTGCCGGATGTACTTCGTGCTTGGAAGCAAGCATCTTCAGTGCATTGATGATTGTCGGACGAGTGTTTCTCGGATCGATAACTGCATCTACATAGCCGCGTTCTGCAGCTTTGTAAGGAGTAGCGAATTCTTCGACATATTCCTTGGTACGCTGTTCTTTATCTGGATCTTTCTTGAAGATAATGTTAGCTGCGCCTGCAGGTCCCATAACAGCGATTTCAGCGGTCGGCCAAGCGAATACCTGGTCAGCGCCCTGTTCACGGGAGCACATAGCAATGTAGGAGCCGCCGTATGCTTTACGGAGAATCATGGTGATCTTCGGAACGGTAGCTTCGCAGTATGCGAACAGCATCTTAGCGCCGTGACGAATTACGCCGGCATATTCCTGCTGTTTGCCGGGCAGGAAGCCTGGTACGTCGACGAGGTTAAGTACAGGAATGTTGAAGCAGTCGCAGAAACGAATGAAGCGAGCTGCTTTATCGGATGCGTTGTAGTCAAGGCAGCCTGCCATGAAGGATGGCTGGTTAGCAATGATACCAACAGTCTGTCCGTCCATACGAGCGAAGCAGGTGATGATGTTCTTTGCGAATTCCTTAGCTACATCGTAATATTCGCCGTTATCTACAATGGACTTGATAACATCGTACATGTTATATGGAGCATTGGAGCTTTCAGGCATAAGGGTATCGAGGGCCGGATCGGTTCTTGTGGGATCATCACCGGTTTCAACGATAGGAGCATCTTCCATGTTGTTGGAAGGCAGGAAGGAGAGCAGGTAACGAATCTGTTTAATGCAGTCTTCGTCGTTTTCAGCTGCGAACTGAGCTACACCGGAAGTACGGTTGTGGGTCATTGCGCCGCCGAGAGCTTCTGCTGTAATAACTTCGCCGGTTACAGATTTAACTACAGCCGGGCCGGTCAGGAACATCTGGGATGTTTTCTTAACCATGTAAATGAAGTCGGTCAGAGCCGGGGAGTATACAGCGCCGCCTGCAGATGGTCCCATGATGGCGGAAATCTGAGGAATAACGCCGGATGCAATGGTGTTGCACCAGAAAATCTTGCCGTAGCCGGAGAGGGCATCGACAGCTTCCTGAATACGAGCTCCGCCGGAATCGTTCAGGCCTACGCAAGGTGCACCGACTTTCAGAGCCAGTTCATTTACGTGAACGATTTTAGCTGCATGCATTTCACCAAGGGAGCCGCCTTCTACAGTGAAGTCCTGAGCGAATGCAAATACAAGTCTTCCATCAACAGTGCCGTAACCTGTTACTACGCCTTCACCAGGGAGATCTTTCTTTTCCTGGCCGAAGTTGTGGCAGCGGGATTTTACAAGGGCATTGACTTCTACGAAAGTACCTTCATCAAACAGAAGAGCCAGTCTTTCACGAGCAGTCAGTTTGCCTTTTGCATGCTGTTTTTCAATACGTTTTTCGCCACCCATAGCCTCTACATGAGCGAGGTTTTTATGGAGAAGTTCAATTCTTTCTTCAACAGTTGCCATTCTTACACCTCCAAAAATTTTAGGGTCCCCCACAGGGGGGATGACTTGCCCCAAATGGGCAAGTCATATGCCATCGTTCAAATTATTTCTTGAAGGATGGGCCGCCGGGGCGTTCTGTCAGTTCAAGCAGAAGGCCAGTTGCCTTTGGATGCAAGAATGCAATATGACAGCCGCCTGCACCAACGCGGAACTTCTTGTCGATGAGCGGAACTTCTTTAGCCTGCAGATCAGCCAGAGCAGCTTCGATGTCATCTACACGAAGAGCAACATGCTGGAAACCGTTCTTGCCATTGTTTGCTTTTTCAATGAAACGAGCAATCGGGCCGTCCGGAGTGGTGGAACCCAGGAATTCGAGTTCGCAAGCTTCGGTCTGAGCGGATGGTTTGAAGAAGCTTGTTGTTACATGCTGTTCTTCAACGGTTTCATCCGGCAGAGAAGGTTCAAGTCCGAAAATGTCTTTCATCTGCTGTTTAATCTTTGCGAGATCTTTAACAGCTACGCCAACATGATCGACAGTTAAAACTTTGAATGCCATAATAACTCCTCCTTTAAAATTATTTGAATATTTTGCCCACAATGGAATCAACGACTGTGTACGGATCAGTTTTCCGTTCAAAGACTTGTTCCACGTAGTCACTAAATTCACCCGTCTTGGAGATGGTTTCTTCAATATGACGGGAAATGCGGTCGTGAATCATCTCAAGCATTTCGGAACGAGCCCGGTCGCGTCTTCTTTCATCAAGAACGCCGGATTCTTCCAGATACTTACGATGATCGCCCAGGGCTGCTACTACATCATCTACACCCTGGTCTTTGTTCGCAATCGTCCTTTCAATCGGAGGACGCCAGTTCTGGGCTTCGCCCAGATCGAGCATCATTTCGATTTCTACATTCAGACGATCTGCGCCATCACGGTCACATTTATTGATGACGAATACATCACCAATTTCGAGGATACCTGCTTTAATAGCCTGAATATCGTCACCAAGTCCAGGTACGAGCACAACAAGTGTTGTATCCGCATTTTTGACGATATCGACTTCTGACTGTCCTACGCCTACTGTTTCGATGAAAATAACATCGAGACCGAAAGCATCCATCAGTTTTACCGCATCAGCTGTCTTGCGGGAAAGTCCGCCGAGACTGCCTCGCGTGCCCATACTACGGATATAAACACCCTTATCCAAGGTCAGGTCGTTCATACGGATACGGTCGCCAAGGATGGCGCCGCCGGAGAACGGACTGGTAGGATCGACTGCAACGATACCTACGGTCTTACCCTGAGCACGGTATTTCTTGATCAGGGCATCTGACAGTGTGCTCTTACCCGCACCAGGTGCACCAGTGATACCGATGACCTGTGCACGACCGGTATGATGATAGATATCTTTCATGATATCTTCAAATCCATCCCGTTCGTCTTCAACGATGGTAATTGCTCTCGCTAAGGCACGTCTGTTTCCATTCCAAAAATCTTTCATTGAGAATTCCATGGATACACCGCCTTTTCGAAGAGTAAAGAGAAATAATATAGTTGCAAGGGGCTGGGTATTAGCCCAGTCCCTAGCAGCTAAATTACCAAACGTCAGTCAATAACAGCTACAGGCTGATTATTTCTTAACGTTTTCTTTAATGAAGTCAATAACTTTCTTTGTTGGGGTGCCAGGTGTGAAGATAGCTTTTACGCCAGCTTTTTCGAGGCCTGGGATATCGTCTTCGGGGATTACGCCGCCGCCGATAACCAGAACGTCGCCCATTCCTTTAGCCTTCAGTGCTTCTACAACTTCCGGGAAAAGGGTGTTGTGAGCGCCGGAGAGCAGGGACAGAGCTACTACATCAACGTCTTCTGCATCTGCTGCTTCAACAATCTGTTCAACGGTCTGACGAAGACCGGTGTAAATAACTTCCATGCCTGCGTCACGAAGTGCACGGGCAATAACTTTTGCACCACGATCGTGTCCATCAAGACCCGGTTTAGCTACGAGTACTCTGATACGTTTGTCTGCCATTGTAAATTACCTCCAGAAATATGTTCAGTAATGTAAGATTCTCTTGCTTCAGGCTGCCCTAAGATTAAAGGGTGTTGTGCGGTTTGTATTCGCCGAATACTTTACGGAGAACGCCGCAGATTTCGCCTTCGGTGCAGTAAGCACGTACGCAGTCGAGGATGACTGGCATAAGGTTAACATGATCTGGACCTTCAGCCGGAGTCTGAGCTGCTTTTTCAAGTTTAGCCAGTTCTTCAGCAACTTTAGCCTGGTCACGGTTTTCCTTATCTTTAGCGAGCTGAGCTTTCTTTCTTTCGCCAACGGAAGCATCAATCTTCAGCAGGCCGGTAACCGGCGGTTCTTCCATGGTGAACTTGTTGACGCCAACGATTGTCTTTTCGCCGGATTCAACAGCCATCTGCCAAGCATAAGCGGAATCCTGAATTTCTTTCTGGATGTAGCCTTTATCAATAGCTTCTACAGCGCCGCCCATTTCATCAATCTTCTTGATGTACTGCATAACTTCTTCTTCGATAGCGTTGGTCATTGCTTCAACATAGTAGGAGCCGCCGAGCGGGTCAACTACGTCAGCCAGGCCGGATTCGTAAGCTACGATCTGCTGGGTACGAAGAGCGATGGTTACGGATTCAGTGGTCGGAAGAGCCAGTGCTTCATCGCGGGAGTTGGTGTGCAGGGACTGGGTGCCGCCCATAACTGCTGCTGCGGTCTGCAGAGCAACACGAACGATGTTGTTGTTCGGCTGCTGAGCTGTCAGCATGGAGCCTGCGGTCTGGGTGTGGAAACGAAGTTTCATGGACTTCGGGTTTTCAGCATGGAATCTTTCTTTCAGGATTCTAGCCCAGATACGACGGGAAGCACGGAATTTAGCAACTTCTTCGAGTACGTTGTTGTGAGCGTTCCAGAAGAAGGACAGACGTGGAGCGAATTCATCAATCTTCATGCCTGCTTTCAGAGCTGCTTCGATGTATGCAATACCATCAGCAATGGTGAATGCAACTTCCTGAGCAGCGGTGGAACCAGCTTCACGGATATGATAGCCGGAAATGGAAATGGTGTTCCACTTCGGTACGTTAGCGGAGCAGTATTCGAAGATATCGGTAATCAGACGCATGGACGGTTTAACCGGGAAAATGTAGGTACCGCGTGCTGCGTATTCCTTCAGGATATCGTTCTGAATGGTGCCGCGAAGAGCAGATGCAGGAACGCCCTGTTTTTCAGCTACTGCAATGTACATAGCCAGCAGGATGGAAGCCGGTGCGTTGATGGTCATGGAAGTGGAAACTTTGCCAAGATCAATGCCGTCGAACAGTCTTTCCATATCGTAGAGGGAGTCGATAGCTACGCCTACTTTACCAACTTCGCCAGCGGACATTTTGTCATCGGAGTCATAGCCGATCTGGGTCGGAAGGTCGAATGCAACAGACAGGCCGGTGCCGCCGTTAGCAATCAGGTATTTATAACGTTTGTTGGATTCTTCAGCGGTGGAGAAACCAGCATACATACGCATGGTCCAGAGACGGCCACGGTACATGGTGGGCTGTACGCCACGGGTATATGGATATTCGCCCGGGAAACCGAGGTCTTTTTCATAGTCGAAACCGTCGAGATCGAGTGGTGTGTACAGGTTCTTATGTTTCAGACCAACTCTTTCCGGATGTTTTGCAACCTGTTTTGCATATTCTGCATTGTAGGCATCAAGTTTAGCTTTCAGGGATTCGTTAGACATGAGTTCATCTTCCTCCTAAAAAAGTAAGTATGTAACTATCTGGAAGTTAGTCCCCTTTTCCGGGGAACCGCGGCTTTATGCTCTTCTTGTTCTCCTGTGAGGGAAGTCTTCCGTCAGGGTTCCGCAAAGCCTTTCGCTGCCGCAGCGATCGTTTGAATCTTCTTGCAGCAGCTTTCGGACTCTTGCGAGACCCATGTGTATGACACTGTCTTTGACAGCTATCACCATAGGTAATTATACATTATTTGGATTATTTGTAAAGTATTAAAAGCAAATCAAATTATTTCTTGAAATGCATATCTCCGGTTTCTGCCAGGCTTTCATGGAATTTGAAAGCTTCTTTAAGCAGATGCGGGGTCTGGCTGTTGCCGCAGGCAGCACATGCTCTTTCGTAGTAATCCATGAGCTGATCTCTGTAGGACGGATGAGCAACGTTGTTGATGATAACCTTTGCTCTTTCCTTCGGGGTCAGGCCGCGGACATCTGCAACGCCCTGTTCGGAAATGAACACATGGGTATCATGTTCGGTGTGGTCAACATGGGAGCACATCGGAACAACTGCAGAAATCTTGCCGCCTTTTGTGGTGCTGTGGCAGAAGAAGCAGGACAGGAATGCGTTGCGGGCAAAGTCGCCGGAACCGCCGATACCATTCATCAGCTTGGTGCCTGTGATATGGGTGGAGTTTACATGACCGTAAATATCCATTTCCAGAGCAGTGTTCATGCCGATAACGCCGATACGACGAACAACTTCACCGTTGTTGGAAATTTCCTGCGGACGAAGAACGATCTTCTTGTTGTACTTCTGAATGTTTGCATAGAAGCGTTTCAGTCCATCCGGGGATGGGGACAGGGAAGTACCGGAAATCATGTCGATCTTGTCTTTATCAATCAGGTCGAACATGCCATCCTGAATAACTTCGGTGTATACGGAAAGGTTTCTGAAGTCGGATTCAACGAGGCCGTGGATAACTGCATTTGCTACGTTGCCTACGCCGGACTGCAGCGGCAGCAGGTTTTCCGGAAGTCTTCCATGTTTCACTTCGTTCTTCAGGAAGTCTACCAGGTTGTTGCCCATAGCTTCTGCATCATCATCCAGCGGAGCCAGTGTACGGGTTACATCTGGCATATCGCATGGAACGATGGCAACGATCTTGGAGGGATCGCAGGGGATGTACGGGGTGCCTACGCGGTCGCCGGCATGGAGAATCGGAATTGGTTCACAGAATGGCGGATTCTTACGCATGTAAATATCAGCCATGCCTACCAGGTCCAGCGGCTGGGTGGTGTTGACTTCTACAATGACTTTCTTTGCAGTGTCAACATATACCGGAGAGTTGCCGATAGCGGTTGTCGGATAGAGCTCGCCGTTCGGTCCGATCTTGCAGACTTCAACTACTGCAAAATCCGGGCCTGTTACGTGTTCACCCTTTACGTTGGTGAAGAAGCCGGCACGTACCTGCTGTGCAACATGGGACAGGTGCAGATCGTAGTAGTTTACCTTGCCTGCATTGATAGCTTTTCTCAGGTTGGCATTGGTCTGATAAGGCATACGGTTTCTGATGCCGTTTACAGCAACCAGTTCGGTATCGATCTGGGAACCGGTGGAAGCGCCGGTCCAGATATCAACCTGGAATGGAGTTTCTTTCATGCGTTCTGCGAGTTCATGCATTGTAATCTTCGGATAGCCGCAGGGGGTAAATCCGGAAATACCGATGATATCGCCAGGATTGAACATTTTTGCTGCAGTCTTGGCATCGCATACCTTGGAGAGAAGACCTTTGTCTTCAATTCTGCTAAGGAATTCACTATCATTGGTGTCGATCATTACTATCATCCTCCCAAATATGAAAAATAAATTATATAAAAGTCCGCAGCCGCAAAACCTGATTACTCGCTTCAGCATTGCCGCAGAACTTTTTACCCGTAAAAAAACAGCCGCCTAATCCTTGTGGTATGAGTTTATCTTAAGATTATGTATGCCCGTAAAGTGTAATACTATAATCACAAGACCAAACCCTCCAATCGTAAGATTTTGCTGACTGCATTTTGGTTCATTCAATCACCAGTATTATTATAACACACTTTTCCTCATGAAAACCCCAAAAATGTACTATTTGCCTTACAAATTCCCTTGTACCCGTTATAGATAATTCCTATTAGACAAATTATGAATTGCGTGACCTATAACTCCATGTTTACAGATGTTTCTATTAATTGACGTGAATTTAATGGAGATATGTCTATTTATATACTCAGACGACCTGTGTATTGAAACTTATGGGTTTCGTCAAAATCATATATGAATCAGGAAAAGAACGAACCCGCCGCCGGATGCCGCCCGCTAAGCCTCTGCCTTCCTGCCATTTTCTTTTTTTCCGCAGGAAACGCAGAGGGCGGCCAGAGACCAGAAGCAGAAGGATACGGACCGGCTGAAGAGGACATGGTCCCCCATGCTGATGACAGAGAGGGCCATGACCATGAGCACGCCGCCGAGGCCCATGGACTTGGTGAAGCTGTCCTTTCCATGGCGGTAATTTTTCCAGCACAGGATGCCCTGGGCAAAGAAGGCGCCAAGGAATGCCAGTCCGCCGGGAATGCCTACTTCCGCCGGCATATTCAGGTACATATTATGGGCATGGAAGATGAGCACTCCTTCTTCCTGAATGAAAAAATTATAATCAGGATAGGCAAGAAAATAGGTCCCCCAGCCTACGCCCAGAAGCGGATGTTCCTCAATCATGGCCACCGTACTTTCCCACAGGGCGAAGCGGAGGTCCACCGACGTATCTTCGCCGGAGAAAAGGGAAAGGAACCGTTCCACTACCTGGCCGTGATAGAAGGCCAGCACCACCGGCACCAGAAGGAAGAGGAATCCGAACCTTTTGTCATAAAAAAGAGTAAGCCCCAGCACAATGGCTGCCAGGCTCACCCAGGCTCCCCGGGAATAGGTGAGAGCCAGGCAGAGAAGGAGGGCAAGAAGAATCCCTGCAAAGACAGTTTTCCTTTTCACTGCCTTCTCTCTCAAGGTAAAAGCGGTGAGGATACTGATCATCATCAGCAGATAGGCGCCAAAAAGATTGGGGTTTTCAAGGGTAGAGTACATGCGCCGCCGAAGGAGGGGAAAACGTTCCGGGTCCACCCAGCTCTGGGCTTCCATATCCGCCGCCATTCCCGCTGCATTGGCATACTGGAAGAAGCCGTAGGCCACGGTGACCACGGCCCCTGCCAGGAAAGCATACAAGGCCTTTTCCTTTTCTTTCTCCGTGGAAACGGTGGTATAAATCAGAAGATACAGCAGACCATACATGAGGGGCTGCAGTGCCCAGTTCATCAGAGAAAAGGCGGTGTTCTTAGATACAAAGGCAGAAAGGAAGGAGCAAAGGAGGAAAACAGCCCCCATCTGCCATAAAGGCGGAAGAGAAAGCCCCACCTCTTTCTGCCTCTTCCAGTTATAGAGCCATGCCCCTATGGCAGGAAGAAGGGTGATATAAAAAAGAAAGGGATTTAAGGGCAGCAGAAAAAGTGTAGCATACAGCAGATGCAGGATATGCTGCTTCGAACAGAGACCATTTGCAGAAACTTTCCCCATTGATTCCTCCGGTATATGAAATCGGTGATTTTAGAGCTTTATTTCTTTTATTATATAGGACCCCGCCGCCGGTATCAACGAGAGAATATACAGGGCGGCGGGATTCACGGGGCAGAGAAAATAAAAAAGGCCAGGCCCCGTGCCTTTTGCTTTCGTTTTTCTTTTCATGATACAATAAGATAGATAGAAAATATGCGAAACCGAAGATTGTCCTTTGATGGAGGTTATGATGAATAAACGAATGACTGTGGACCTGGGGATGCTGATTTCCTTCCTTGTCCTTCTGGATTACCGGCTGGTCCGAAATTTCGGCCATGAAACGCTGGCCCTTGTTTTCTTTCTTCTTTTCCTTCTTCACACCTGGTTCAACAGGCAGTGGTATGCTTCCCTTCCCCGGGGCCGGTGGAACATGGACAGGAAACTGACCTTTCTTGCAGACCTGCTGCTCCTCGGTTCCTTTGCCGCCGTCATGGCAAGCGGGTTCATGATATCCCATACCCTCCCTACAGGAATGCAGAAAGCACCTCTCTTGGCTCACCAGATTCATCATGTAGCCGGCTATGTCATGGTCATTGCCCTGGGATTCCATCTGGGACTTCACTGGAGCAGCATCCTTCCCCGGCTGGAAAGAGGAATGGGCTTTTCTAAAATCCCCCATCTGTCTCTTCTCTACAAAGTGCTTGTCATTCTTCTCACCGCCGGTGGCATTTACTTTTCCTTTTACTACAGCCTGGGAAGCAGGCTTCTTCTTCTCCGCATTCCCAATGCCCGAAGCATCCCCGTGACCCTCTGGACTTTCACATTCGGCCATCTTCTGATTATGTCCCTCTATGCGGCAGGGGCCTATTATGTACAGAAGTTTTTCAGGCAGAGAAAGCGGAAACCTGCCAGAACATAAAAAAAAGACTGTGAAAAAATGGAAATCATTTCTTCACAGTCTTTTTTCATGCCTTATTTTTCTTCCCCATTCCAATAGGCTGTCCTGATACCCAGCACCTTTTCCGATTCGAAGGAGTCCCTATGGCCATCGGAATAATGGCGGGCCGCTCTGATTACATATTTCAGCCCCAGGTAAAGCATAGGTACGTTGCAGTATACCATGATGATATTTCCCAAATCGGAGAAAGCCCAGAGGTTTGACAGGTCGTAGCCTGCAATGTTGCAGGCTATGCCGAAGGCTGCCACAAAAACACAGAGACAGCGGATGAAATTGATGAAACCTTTGGACGAGGAAATACGATTGGCAGAAATTTCAGAGAAGGAAACGAAGCCGATTACGCAGGTATAGGCAAAGAGGCAGAAGCAGATGGAAACCATGATCTGCACCATCACCTGCAGCATTTCCGGCGCCAGGCCGTTCACCGAAAAGAGGAATTTCCCATAGGTGCCTGCGGCTTTCCAGGCCGCAGGATCCAGTGCCCATTCATGGGCCATGACGATGATGAAACCGGTCATGGTACAGATTACATGGGTATCCAGGAAAACGCCCAGAGCGGAAATAATGCCCTGTTCACAGGGATGACGGGCTTCGGCGGAAGCAGCGGCCATGGTGATGGTGCCCTGGCCGGCTTCATTGGACATAAGCCCTCTCTTGACGCCCTGGAGAAGAGCGGTCCCCAGAAATCCGCCGAAAACGGCTTCCGGCTTGAAGGCCCCTTCAAACACGGCCTTAAAGAAATAGGGCACACTGTCCACATTGAAAAGAATCAACAGCAGCGCGGTGACTGCATAAATGACAGCCATCACCGGTACCAGCACGTCTGCCCAGCGGGACACACGGCGGATACCGCCGAAAGCCATAAAAGCCATGAGGAGAATCACCAGCACAGAAACCACATAATAGAAAGTAGACTGCACCGGTATCTGAATATGCTGTGCAAGTCCTGCGATGGCGCCGGCCGAGGTAACCACGTTGAACCCCTGGGCAGGCAGGCACATGAGGGCATATACGATATACACCAGTGAAAGGATGGTGCCCACCCACACCTTGTTGCCGCAGAGCTTTCTGGCATAAAAGGGAAGACCTCCTACGAAGGTATCTCCTCTTTTTTCCTTGAAAATCTGGGCCAGCGTTCCTTCCGTAAAGGCGGTAGCCATGCCGAAGAAGGCGGAAACCCACATCCAGAACAGAGCCCCCGGACCGCCGGCAGCAATGGCGCCGGTAACACCGATCATATTGCCCGGTCCCACACGCATGGCCGTACTGAGGAGGAAAGCAGCCAGCGGAGATATGCCCGCCTTAATGCTCCTTCGGGAAGCCAGCGTATGAACGCCCACGGAAAACAGCCTCACCTGGATAAAGCCCAGGCGGATGGTAAAGTAAATGCCGGAACCAACCAGTACGATAATTGCCAGGGAGAAGGATCCCAGCAGGGGAATATCTTTCCAGAAACTGAACATTTTTGGAAAATCCCAGAAAAAGTCGGAAACCGGAGTGACAAAGCTCAGCACCGCATTGAGGGCGGCAAATAAGTTCTCCATATTCCTCTCTCCTTTCGTAAATACCAGACAGGCCGGTCATGATCCCCATACCATGACCGGCCCCGAATGATGCTGAGAAACGCCCGAAAATTACTGTCTGGCCCCTGCTGCCTTGATGGCCAGAGCCAGCTTATGGGCCAGCCCCTTCATCTTTTCACGGGACACAGAGCACACAGCCAGACGGATACCTTTCTTTAAAGGTACCAGGAAGACATGCTGCTTTTCCAAATCATCACATACAGCCTGGGAGTTGGTCACAGGGATGGTGATAAAGAAACCGGAAATATAAGGTACAAATTTAACGCCCTCTTCTCTGGCTTCCTTCATGAAGATGGAAGCCCTTTCCTGAATCAGTTTGAAATAGCGGGCTCTTTCTTCATCGAGCTGCTTGATTTTATCCGGATCTTCACAGATATGAATCATGGCATTCTGGGCTGCACTGTTGCAGTTAGACCAGGTAGCACGGCTGCTGTACTGGTTAATGTCTACGAATTCCTTAATTACATCCTTATCGGAAGAAATACCAATCATGGCACCCATGCGCTGGCCGTACATGGTAAATCCTTTGGAAAGGGTGTAGGCGCAGACCACCAGAATATTCTTCGGCAGCCCGCCAAAGACCTTGAAGAATTTCCGGCATTCCTGTTTTTCCCCGCTGTAGTCCAGATAAGCCACATCGGGAACCAGGATGGCATTCTTTCTGCCGTCTGCCACAGCGTCTTTCAGTATATCCACCGCTTTCTGCCATTCAGCCACAGACATGCAGTAGCCCGTAGGATTGTTGGCAATACCGTTCAGAATGATGACGATGTTATCCTGGTTCTTCAGAATATCTTCCACTGCTTCCTTAAAAGCAGGCGCATTGAAGTGTCCCTCTTCCGTAAGGAAGGAAAAACTTCTCACCCTGCGGTTATTGTCATCAATCAGGCTGTCGTAAGCCCCCCAGTGCCAGTCCGTAATGAGTACTTCATCGCCAGGTTCCGAATAATTGTGAACTACATGATGGAGCACCCCGGTACCGCCAGGCGTAGAGCAGGCATCAATATATCCCTCCGGTCTGGATTCGCCAAAGCACTGATCGATACAGTCATCCAGGAACTTCCGGTACCCCTGGATAGGTGCATAGGCACAGATTTCCTTCGGACTCAGCTTTGTCAGTGCTTCTTTCACCACATCCAGCACTACCAGGTTTCCATCTTCATCCAGAATGGAACCAACGGTGCCGTTCACCACCTGATCGTTGCCGATTTTTTCCGCCAGCGCAATGGCTCTGTTATTGGCTGCGAAAATATTATCTTCTGCACATTTTCCTTTTGCATGAGGTGCTGCCACACTGAACATAAAAAATCCTCCTTGAAATAAGAAAGAAGAAAAGCCTTCTTCCTGAACATGGAAAAATAAAGCAAATCAATGAAAAAGCCCGCGGCAAAATAGTGCCACAGGCTCCCTTGCCCATTTTTCTTATGAATTTGACGACTTTATTATAATCCATGGATACAGAAAAAGAAAGGGCACCCCGGCATTGGACACACCTTCGGTGTGAGGGTTGACGGGGCTGCGCCCCGAGGGTTGTGGCCGCCTGCCGGCGGCGGGTTGTGTAGAAGGGTTGTGAAGGGAACGGTTCTTAAGATTGACTGGCCCTTTCGGGCCCGAGGGTTCTTAAGTTTGACGGCCTTTCAGGCCGAGGGTTGTGGTATCGCCCTTACGGGCGATGAGCATAAAGTCAGCGTTACGGATTTACTTTCAGTGTCATATGGCATGATATGCATTCTGGTGATTAGCCGCTGCGCGGCTCCCCCCTTATCCGGCTGCGCCGGGCTTCCACCTAAAGGGGAAACGACTCACTATGATTTGTGCGTCGCTTTGCTCCTTCAAATCATGTTTGCTGTGCACGCCAGAGGCGCGTCAAACTTTAGCCCCTTAAGAACCTTCGGCCCAGCGGACCGTCAACCCTCAAGCCCTATAGGGGCTTGTCCATATGGCGCCCTCCACAACCCTCAGCGGCATAGCCGCTGTCAAACTTAAGAACCCTCGGGGCGATAGCCCCGTCAAACTTTAGAACCTTCACGCCCCAATCCCCCATTCTCCATTCTCCATTCCCCGCCAGTCCCATTTCCATTATAATAAAAAGACATCTTATTCCTGCGGAGGCTTTTCATGATAAAAAAATACACCGATTTGCTGCTGGCCGCCCTTTTGGCTCTGGCCACCGGGCTTTTTGTGCCTTTCTCCCCTGCCCTTCTTTGGGAAAGCATAAACTGGAATCTGCTGGGCATCCTGTTCTGTCTCATGACCATTACGGCGGAAATCGGAAAATGGGGCATTCCCAAGGCTCTCTGCCTTCATTTTTTTGACGGAAAAGTCACGGTGCGGCAGCTGGCCCGTTTCTTTACCGGTGCCTGCTTTTTTTCGTCCATGGTCATAACCAATGATATATCCCTTATTATCTTTGTTCCCTTTTCCATTTCCACTTTTATCGAAATCCATGAGCGGTCACTTCTGATTCCGCTGATTACGCTGGAAACCATAGCTGCCAACATGGGCAGCATGCTGACACCCATAGGAAATCCGCAGAATCTTTTCATTTATGAATACTTCCATCTGCCCCTGTCTGATTTTCTATCGACCACAGCGCCGGTGGTCTTCATCAGCGGCTTTTTTCTGTATCTGGCAGGACGGCTTTTCCCGGAAACCGTCATTTCTTCCCTGCCTTCCAGGGAAATGGAACTGCCAAGGAAGAAGTCCCTCTTTCTCCTTTTCCTTCTCCTCCTCTGTGTTCTTCATGTCCTTCATCTGATTCCTCTGGCCCTCGTCATGGCGGTGGTGGTGCCGGCCATGATTTTCCTGGACCGGAAGGCCTTTTGGGAGGTGGATTACAAGCTGCTTCTCCTCTTTTCCCTTCTCTTCATGGCTGTCGGAAATCTGGGACGCCTGGACATCCTCAGCACCTGGGCCCGGCAGACCATAGGGGGCCATGAGTTCTGGATATCCCTTCTCCTCTCCCAATTTATCAGCAATGTGCCGGCCACGGTCATGCTTTCTCCCTATACGGAAAACTGGGCGCCCCTTCTCCTGGGTGTGGATGTGGGCGGCCTGGGCACCCTCATTGCTTCCATGGCCAGCCTCATTTCCTTCAAAGCCTATACCCATATTCCTGCCGTCTCCAAAAAGGAGTACCTGGCCCTCTTTTCTCTATACAACCTGCTCCTTCTGGCAGTGCTCATCCTGTGGTATGTGATGGTGTATTAAGAAAGGGCAGAGGGGCTTCCTTCGGGTTATGGCCTGCTGACCTGGGCCGGTTGTGGAAAAGGATTCTTGGGTTTGACGCCCCTGCCGATCCGAAGATTCGGTCAGGCAGCAAAGGGAAAGCGCCTTTACGGGCAGGCCAGACCCCCGCTCTCCACTCCCCGGTTCCTATTCCCCAGTCCCCACCAGCCCGCACCAAAAAACGCGATGCCATGGATTACCATGGTATCGCGTTTTTTTATTTTACATTCTTTGTGCCGCCGGCATTGACGGTAGTATCATCACCGATGCGCCACCGGGTATTGACCCGGACTCTTCCGTCAGCGTCTCCGTCACTGTTATAGCGGATTCTTCCGTCTCCGCTCATTTCCAGCATCGGTTTTCCTTCGGGAATCTTTTTTTCTTCTTTGTATCCCAGGGCTTCCAGCTCCCGAGCGTATTCCTTCTTCAGTTTCATCAGACTTTCATGATCTTTGTCCTTTTCGTTATGGTGCTCCAGCATATCCTTAATCACGCTGGCCAGTTCATAGCGGGTCATGCTGCCCCGGCTGAAGAAATCGGTGGTATAGGAAGGGGCTTTCCCTTCCCGGCACAGGGTTTCCACGGTCCTGTAGTCCCAGGACTTAGGGCTTACGGGATCAAAAGAATTCGGAGCGTACTGATTATAGGCAAAACCTGTGATAGACGCTGCCGCCAGCAGGGCAGTGAGGAAAACTGTTTTTTTCATATCAGTCACATATCTTTCCTTCAATCACCTTCAGCAGTTCCTCCCGGCCCTCTCCGGTGAGAGCAGAGTAGGCAATGGGCGGGAAGTCTCCCGGGAAATATTTTTCCAGAAGTTTTTTATTCTTCACCAGTTCATTCCGCTTCAGCTTATCCCCTTTGGTCCCGATGATCTGGAGGGACGGGGCAATGGAACGGAGCCATTCATAGGCCTTCATGTCGATGGGAAGGCCGGGATGGCGGAGATCGATTAAAAGTCCAATCATCTGGAGACTGGGGGAATGTTCCAGGTAATCTGCAATGAAGGCAGACCAGCTGTCCTTGTTCTGCTGGCTTGTTTTGGCAAAGCCGTACCCCGGCAGGTCCACCAGGTACCAGTCCTGCCGCACTTCCTCTTCATTTTCCATCCTTCTGGACTGGATAGCATAGTAATTGATGGTTCTGGTCTTCCCCGGCTCCCGGCTGACAAAGGCCAGTTTCTTCCTGCCGCAGAGAGAATTGATGAGGGATGATTTTCCCACATTGGACCGTCCGATGAAGGCGATTTCCTTCTTTCCGTCGTTCACATACTGGCTGCGGTTCACTGCCGCCCGGACATAGGCGGAAGAAAATATATGAAATTCATCCATTTTTTTAATTTCTGACACAGGCTTGCCTCCTTGCTGCCGGTTGTCCGGATTCACTGAAAGGGGCTGCTGCCTGATGAACAGCACTTCCCCTGATAATGGCTTATTTCACCAGGGCGTGATTCAGCACATCATCCACATTCTTCACATATACGAAATGGAGCTTATCTCTCACCGATGCAGGCAGTTCTTCCAGATCCCGCCTGTTCTTTTCAGGGAGAAGAATCTGCTTGATGCCAAACTGGTTGGCTGCCAGCACCTTTTCTTTGACGCCGCCGATGGGAAGGACTTCGCCGGTCAGTGTGATTTCACCGGTCATGGCCGTGTCGCCTCTCACTTTCCGTCCGGTGTAGGCAGAGGCCATGGCGGTAGCCATGGTAACACCGGCGGAAGGGCCGTCTTTGGGCACCGCTCCTTCGGGCAGATGGATATGGGTATCCAGGGTTTCGTAGAAATCATCCTTCAGGCCCAGCTGTTTGGCCCGGCTGCGGATGTAGGTATAGGCCGTTTCGGCGGATTCCTTCATTACATCGCCCAGCTGTCCTGTCAGAATCAGATTGCCCTTGCCTTTGATGGTGACCGCTTCCGTATCCAGTACTTCGCCGCCTGCCATGGTCCAGGCCAGACCGTTGACCCGTCCTACGGCATCGGGATGTTCTTCCGCCATGGGCATGAATTTCACAGGGCCAAGGTATTTTTCCAGGGTTTTCGCATTAAGAGCCGGAAGGCTGTCATCCTGCAGCACCATCTTCTTGCCTACCTTGCGGCAGAGGGATCCAATGGTCCTTTCCAATTCCCGGACGCCCGCCTCTCTGGTATAGCCTTCGATGACTCGGCGGATGAGGAGATCCGTGAAGCGGATATCTTTTGCTTTGAGACCGTTTCTCTTCATCTGGCGGGGAATGAGGTACTGTTTGGCAATCTTCACCTTTTCCTCTTCCGTGTAGCCCGTGAGCTCGATGAGCTCCATGCGGTCAAGAAGGGCCGGCGGGATGGTGGATACCGTATTGGCAGTGGCCAGGAAGAATACCTTCGATAAATCAAAGGGAATATCGATATAATTGTCGTGGAAAGCCTTGTTCTGTTCCGGATCCAGGGCTTCCAGCAGGGCCGATGCCGGGTCGCCCCGGAAATCGGCGCCTACCTTGTCGATTTCATCCAGCAGAATGAGGGGATTCTTCGTTTTGGCCTGGGCAATGGCTTCAATGAACCGTCCAGGCATGGCCCCGATATAGGTGCGGCGGTGGCCGCGGATTTCCGCTTCATCGTGAATGCCGCCCAGGGAAATGCGGGCAAACTTCCGTCCCATGGCATTGGCAATGGACTGGGCCAGGGAGGTCTTGCCTACACCTGGAGGTCCTACAAAGCAGATAATGGGGGCCTTGGCATCCGGTGCCAGCACACGGACTGCCAGGTATTCCAGGATTCGTTCCTTGATTTTGGTGAGGCCGTAATGGTCATGGTCCAGCAGTTTCTTGGCTTCCTTCAAATCCAGTTTATCCTGGCTTTCTTTATTCCAGGGCAGGCTGAAAATCCAGTCCAGATAGTTTCTGGCCACTGCCGTTTCCGCCATCATAGGCGGCATGGCTGCCAGATGGTCGATGACTTTTCCGATTTTGGCCTTGAATTCCTGAGGGATGCCCGATTCTTTCAACTTTTTCCGGTAGTCTTCGGCTTCCTGTTCCTGGCTTACCGTATCACCCAGACGGTCATGGATGGACTTGATTTTCTGACGCAGGTAATAGTCCTGCTGTTCCTTGTCCATTTTGGCCCGCACGTCACCGTTGATTTCCGCTTCCAGCCGGCCGATCTGGATTTCCTGGTCCAGCAGGTGGTGAACCAGGCGGAGCCTGTCCATCACATTCGTTTCTTCCAGTACGTCCTGGCGCTGCCGGGGCGTAAGGAGAAGCTGGGCAGAAAGGAAGTCCGCCGTTTCGCCGGGGTCCGTAATCTGCTTGAGCTGATCCATCTGTTCATCGGGAAGACCCTGTTTTGTGTTTCTGAGCCATTCGAAGAAGGATTTTAAAATGGTCCTTCTGTATGCTTCTGCCTTCAGTTCATCATCGGGCATGATTTCTTCCAGGTCATCCACCTGGGCCATGAGGCAGCGGCTGTCCTTCTCATAGGAAAGGATTTTCACCCGGGATACCCCTTCTGCCAGCACTCGCACCAGCCCGCCGGGGAGCTGGAGCATTTGGCTGATTTTCACCACTGTGCCTGTGAGATATACGTCATCTCCAGATGGGTCTCCCTGCCTTTCCAGGGCCGTTACAATGTAGCGGTCGCCCCTGCTGGCAAGGCGCACGGCATCGGCCGAATCTTTCCTGCCTATATCAAGGTTTACCGTCATTTTCGGGTAAACCACAATGTCCCTCAACGGTACCAGCGGCAGGGTGAGTCCATTGTTTTCTGTTTTTGTTTCACTCATATATAATTCCTCCATACTGGGGAAACTATGATGTCTGCACAGTTTCCCCAGTTTATTGTAACACATGGAAGAGCATGAATTCCTTATTTTATTAAGGAATTATCAATCCTTGATTTCTCTTTTGTAAATAGAAGGGACCCCATCGGCCGGGAAGGTCACAAAAGCCGGAGCTTGAGAGCTCCGGCTTGCAGGAAATGGGAAATTTCCCCTTTCCATAATCTGAAGAATAAAATCAGCTGTCTTTTCTTGTGAGGATCGGTTCGGAATGGTTCTTGACCACATCTTCCGTCACTGTGCACTTCACCACGTCTTTCATGCTGGGGATTTCGTACATGACATGCTGCATGATCTTTTCAATGATAGCGCGGAGTCCGCGGGCTCCCGTATTCCTTTCAATGGCCTGACGGGCAATGGCATGAATGGCGCCGTCGTCAAATTCCAAGTCCACATGATCCATGGCCAGCAGTTTCTGGTACTGACGGACCAGGGCATTCTTCGGTTCGGTAAGGATTTTCACAAGGGCCTCTTCATTCAGCGGATGGAGAGGAACGATGACAGGGAGACGACCAATAAATTCAGGGATGAGACCGAATTTCAAAAGGTCTTCCGGCTGTACCTGCTGCAGAAGTTCCGCCATGTCCCGGTCATCCTTCTTTTCGATGTCTGCCCCGAATCCCATGACGCTCTTGGTAAGCCGGCGGTCAATGACCTTGTCGATGCCTGCAAAGGCACCGCCGCAGATGAAGAGGATGTTGGTGGTGTCGATCTGGATCATTTCCTGGTTCGGATGCTTCCTTCCGCCCTGGGGCGGTACGCTGGCTACCGTGCCTTCCAGAATTTTCAGGAGCGCCTGCTGCACCCCTTCGCCGGACACATCCCTGGTGATGGAGGGGTTTTCCGATTTTCTGGCGATCTTATCGATTTCATCGATATAGACAATGCCCCGTTCTGCCTTGTCGATATCGTAGTCAGCCGCCTGGATGAGGCGGAGGAGGATATTCTCCACATCTTCCCCTACATAGCCTGCTTCCGTAAGAGTAGTGGCGTCGGAAATAGCAAAGGGCACGTCCAGGAACCGGGCCAGGGTCTGGGCCAGAAGGGTTTTGCCGCTGCCCGTGGGCCCCAGCATGATGATATTGGATTTCTGCAGTTCCACATCATCCTCTTCCCCTTCATGTTCAATGCGCTTATAGTGGTTGTACACAGCCACGGCCAGTGCCATCTTGGCATCGTCCTGCTCGATGACGTACTGGTCCATGTATTTTTTGATTTCTTCCGGCGTCGGCAGTTTGAAATGGGGCGCTGCCTTTTTCTTGTCTGCCTTCAGCTCTTCCCGAAGGATATTGGAGCATACTTCGATGCATTCGTTGCAGATATAGACTCCAGGGCCGGCAATCAGTTTTTCCACTTCGTCCCCGGAGCGGCCGCAGAAGCTGCAGACCGGAGTTCCTTCATTTTTCCTGTTCAATGGAAGCCTCCTTTATTTGGCAGTCAGTTTATGCAAATCATTGCGGGTAAGAATCTGGTCAATGAGGCCATAGTTCTTCGCCATTTCAGCGGTCATGAAATTGTCCCGTTCCGTATCTCTGGCAATGGTTTCCAGGGGCTGTCCGCTGTGCTTGGAAAGGATGCCGTTCAGTTCTTCCCGGAGACGGAGGATTTCACGGGCATGGATTTCGATTTCCGTAGCCTGTCCCTGCACGCCGCCCAGAGGCTGGTGGATCATAATGTTGGAATGGGGCAGGGCATACCGCTTTCCTGCGGCGCCGGCAGTCAGAAGGACTGCTGCCATGCTGGCGCAGGATCCGATGCAGATAGTCGATACATCAGGCCGGATATACTGCATGGTGTCATAAATAGCCAGTCCTGCGGTAACTACGCCGCCGGGGCTGTTGATATAAAGGTGGATATCCTTGGACGGATCTTCTGCTTCCAGGAAGAGAAGCTGGGCAATGATGACATTGGCCATGTGGTCTTCAATCTGGCCGTCCAGGAAAATGATACGGTCTTTCAGAAGGCGGGAGTAAATATCATAGGACCTTTCTCCCTGTGCTGTCTGTTCAACTACAATCGGTACATATGCCATAGTGATAACACCTTTCTTTCTCGGATACAGGCATTTCTGCCTGAAATTTTGTTTTTTCCATATGGTCGAAAGAGACGCCGGTTATCCCCGCGTCTCTTTTTCTAAACCATCAGTTTCCTGATATTACATTCCCATGGATTGGAAGCCGTGAAGGCCGATTATTTGGATTCTGCCTTACGGATGGTTTCAATGATTTCAGCTTTTTTAGCTTTGGATTCCAGAGCAATGCCTTTTTCAGCGGCATAAGCCTTCAGGTCTTTCACTGTCATGGATTCAAAGTCGTCTTTCTTTTCTTCCGCTTTCGGAGCTTCGGGAGCTTCTGCTGCCTTTTCTTCTGCTTTGGCTTCTTCCTTCTTGTCAGCTTCAGCCTTCTTGGCTGCGCCGTAGATGAAAGCAGCTGCTTTCTTGCGGAGTACGGAGTTTACCAGCATGCCTACGCGGCCTTCGTCTTTGATGATCTTCATGACATCGTTGGGGTCAGCATTGAACTGGTGAGCCATGCTGTAGATTTCCATGGACAGGTCTTCGTTGGTAACGGTGAGGTCTTCCTTTTCAGCAATGGTTTCCAGAACCAGTCCCTGACGTACCTGTTCAGCAGCGGTCTTTTCATAGTTCTTGCGGAGCTGTTCCATGGTCTGGCCGATGCTCTTCAGGTATTCGTCAAGAGTGGAGTTTCTGGATTCCACATTCATTTTGATTTCGTTCACGATTTCATCGATATGCTGTTCCACCATTTCCTGGGGAATGTCTACCTTGGCATTGGCTACAGCCTGTTTAACGAGAGCTTCGTGGTAAGCTTCTTCTGCCTGCTGGAAAGCCTGCAGCTGCATCTGCTGTTTCACAGCAGCCTTCAGTTCATCCATGGTTTCAAACTGGCTGATGGATTTTGCGAATTCATCGTTCAGTTCAGGAAGCTGTTTGCGTTTTACGTCACTGATATGAACCTTAAATTCTGCTTCCTTGCCTTTCAGGGCATCTACGAAGTAGTCTTCCGGGAAAACGACCTTAACCGTTACATCGTCGCCGGCCTTATGTCCTTCCAGCTGTTCTTCAAAGCCGGGGATAAAGCTCTGGGAACCGATTTCCAGAGGATAGGTCTTGCCTTCGCCGCCTTCAAAGGGTTTTCCGTCAACGGTGCCTTTGAAATCGATAATAGCAAAGTCGCCTTTCTTCAGTTCTGTGCCTTCTTCTGCCTTTTCCAGTCTAGCGTTCTGTTCAGCAGCGCCTTTGAGCTGTGCCATCACCTGGTCATCAGTGATTTCGGGAGATGCTTTTTCAGCTTCCAGGCCTTTGTATTCGCCCAGTTCCACTTCCGGACGTTTTACGAAAGTAGCAGTGAAAGCGGCACCTTCTGCTTCGGAGAATTTGTCTTCTTTTACATCAGGGGTGGTGACGGGAATCAGTTTTTCCTGACGGAGTGCTGCGTCTACTGCTTCGTTGATGACAATGTCCTTGGCTTCTGCTTCAATGGCTTCTTTGCCGAAATGCATTTCCAGGATTTTGCGGTTTGCCTTGCCTTTACGGAATCCAGGGATTCTTACCTGGTTGGCAATGCGGGATACCGCTTTTTTGAATCCTTTCTGTACAACTTCAGCCGGCAGTTCGATGCCTACAGAAACCTTGTGCTGATCCAGTGCCTCTACTTTTACGTTCATAAAAAATATTCCTCCTTAAGTCGGCTTACCGACAAATGATACCTTTTTTGGTCTTTCAATGCACGATAAATCGCAAGTTATATTTTAGCATAAACCCCTAAAAAAAACAAATTTTTCGATAAAGATTCTGAAAATCTGCTGATTCCATGGATTTTCTGCCCTGTGAGAAATCCTTTCCCAAATAGTACGCCTAGAGGCATGAAATCAGATTCCTTCCATCAATCCCTGCTTTCCCGGGGAATCATGGCGGCATAGGTTTCTGCCATCCGGAAGAACAGGAGGGCACTCTGGGCACCGGTTTCCCCCTTCCGACGGGCCAGGTACAGGTCCGATGAAAGGGCCTCCTCCTGCAGGGTGCCCAGAATGAGCTCCCTGCTCTTTCGAAGCACCGTCATGGGCGCCACCGCTGCTCCCAGCCCCGCTTCTGCCCATTCCCTGCAGGTTCTGGCGTCATCGGACACGCAGTAAATATCGGGGCTGTATTTTTCCTTCCTGCATTCCTCCAGTATGATTTTTTCCCACCGCCGGTAGAGGATGAGTGGCACATCTCCCAGGTCCTTTAAATGAAGGGCCCCTCCCTGCCAGGAAGGGAAGGCACTGCCGGAAAGACCGATTCCCATGGCAGTCCGTTCCAGGGGAATCAGGTCCAGTCCATAGAGGGAAAAAGGGGAACGCAGGAGGGACACATCGATTTTTCCCTTCCGGAGCTGCTCAAGGAGCTCATAGCTGTTTCCCTCATATACCTTGAACTGGATATGGGGGTAGCGCTTCCTGTATTCTCTAAGCAGACGGTACAGTTTTTCATGGCCGCCGGAGGATACCAGACCCAGGCGGAGGACCCCCTGGTGCCCTGTCTTCAGGGTGCCGATTTCCTCCCGGGCCGCCGTTTCCAGATCCAGCATTTCCACGGCATAGCGGTAGAGTCGGCTTCCCGCTTCCGTAGGCACCACCTGCCGGGCGCCCCGTTCAAAAAGAAGGGTGCCCAGCTCTTTTTCCAGAAGGTGCATCTGGCTGGACAGAGGCGGCTGGGAAATATGAAGTTTTCTGGCGGCTCCCGTAATGGTGCCCTCTTCTATAATGGTTTTAAAATATCTCAGCTGTCTTAAATCCATCTATATCTTCTCCATATGGTTTTTAAGGAAATCAATATTTTTCATATGCCTTTACACCTGCTATGATACAAGTATTCCATGCAGCAGGCAATACGGATTTTACATCTGATGACAATGTATCCGCTGATGGATCTTACACTCTGGTCAGGAAAGGAAGAGCGCCATGAAATTATTAGTACAGCTGTTTCTGATTTTTGCAAAAATGGGAGCCGTCACTTTCGGCGGCGGTTATGCCATGCTCCCCATACTGCAGCGGGAGGTGGTGGACAATCATCACTGGGCTTCTGACGAGGAGCTCATGGACTACTATGCCCTGGGGCAGGTGACGCCGGGCATGATTGCGGTGAACGTGGCCACCTTCATCGGCTTAAAGCTGAAAGGCTTCTGGGGCGGCATTTTTGCCACCCTCGGCGTCATTACGCCATCCATGATCATTATCACCACCATTGCCATGTTCCTCACCCGGTTTGAAGAAAATCCCTATGTGGTCCATGCCTTTACAGGCATCCGTGCCTGCGTGTGCGTTCTCATTCTGGATGCGGTGCTGAAGCTGGGGAAGAAATCGGTGAAGGATAAAAGGACCCTTTTTATTTTCCTTGTCATCCTCTGCCTTTCTCTCTTTGCCCCTGTATCGCCTGTATTTTCCGTGATTGCTGCCGGCGCAGGCGGCTTCTTCCTCATGCCCTCGGTGAAGAAAGATAAGAAGGAAGGTGCTTCCCGATGATATGGCTCCAGATGTTCTGGGAATTTTTCAAAGCCGGTCTCTTTGCCGTAGGCGGCGGCCTTGCTACGCTTCCCTTCCTTTATGATATATCTCAACGCACCGGCTGGTTCACTGCTGAAGATATTGCCAATATGATTGCCATTTCCGAATCCACCCCCGGTCCCCTGGGTGTCAATATGGCCACCTACGCCGGTTTCGAGGCCCTGGGAATTCCCGGGGGCATCTATACCACCCTGTCCTTAACAGCCCCCGCCATCATTGTCATTTCCATTGTGTATTCCATCCTGAAAAAATTCAGGGAATCGGAAATCATGGGCCGCATTTTCTACGGGCTCCGCCCTGCTTCCACTGCCCTCATTGCCGCTGCCGGTCTGGGAGTGGCAAAGATTTCCCTCCTGAACCTTCCCCTCTTTGAGGCAAGCGGCACCCTGTCTGCCCTCTTCCGCTGGCCTTCCCTGATCCTGGCTCTTCTTATCTATGCAGGCCTTGTGAAATTCCGGCTTCACCCCATCATTTACATTGTCATCTCTGCCGCTGCCGGCGTAGTGCTGGGTCTTTAAAAATATCTGCTCCAGCATGCAAAAAGGCTATGAAGAATGCTGCATTCTTCATAGCCTTTTCCAGTTCTTCCTAGGCCCGGAGGATGGATTTCAGGAAAGCCCTGGTGCGTTCGTTCTTCGGATGGTCGAAGACATCCTCACTGGTCCCTTCTTCCTCCACCTTTCCGTCTACCATGAAAAGGACACGGTCCGAAACGGATTTGGCAAAGGCCATTTCGTGGGTCACAATGGCCATGGTCATATTTTCATCGGCCAGCTGCTGAATAGTCTTCAAAACTTCTCCGGTAAGCTCCGGATCCAGCGCGGAGGTAGGTTCATCAAAGAGCATGATATCCGGATTCATAGCCAGCGCCCTGGCAATAGCCACACGCTGTTTCTGGCCGCCGGAAAGGCTGCCGGGATACATGTCCTTCTTATTCAAAAGACCTACCTTGCGAAGAAGCTCTTCGGCCACCGGCTGGATTTCCTCTTTCTTCATGCCTTTCACATAGATCGGCGCTGCCATGATATTATCAAGCACCGTCATATGGGGAAAGAGGTTGAAGGACTGGAAGACCATGCCCATTTTGCTCAATATCTTCTTCTGCTGATTTTCATCGGCATATACCATGGCCCCTTCCTTTTCCCGGGCCAGGTAATCTCCATCCACCATGATGGATCCTCCCTGGATGGTTTCCAGATGAATCAGGCAGCGGAGCAGGGTACTCTTACCGGCGCCGGAGGGACCGATAATGGAAAGAACCTCCCCCTTTTCCATCGACATGTTCACGTTGTGAAGGATGGTCTGCTTTCCGAAATCCTTCCGGATATTTTTCATTTCAATAAAGCTCATTTCGCTACCTCATCATTCCTCATACACTGCATACCGTTTTTCCACATAAGCCAGGATTCTTGTCAGCACGGCGGTGCATACAAGGTAGAATACCGCTGCCACCAGGAAGGGAGTGGTGTCGAAATCCCGCTGTACAAAAGCGCGGGTCACGCGCATGAGGTCGTTCATGGCCAGGATGTATACCAGGGAGGTATCCTTCAGAAGGGTAATGGTTTCATTGCCCAAGGGAGGGATGACCCGTTTAATCACCTGGGGAAGGATAATGTGCCACATGGTCTGCCGATAGCTGAATCCCAGCACCTTGGCTCCTTCATACTGCCCCTTGCTGATAGACTGGATGCCGCCTCTGAAAATTTCTGCAAAATAGGCGGCATAGTTGGCCACAAAGGCAAGAATGGCTGCAGGGAAATCGCTGACCTGTACATGAAGCATGAGAGGCAGCCCGTAGTAAATGAACATGATCTGCAGCATGAGGGGCGTTCCCCGCATGACGTAAATGTATATGGCTGCCAGTTTTCTGAAAAGAGCCACGTGAGAAATACGGACCATGGCAAGAAGAATGCCGATAGGCAGAGCCAGCACGAAGGTGAGTACGAAGATTTTGGCTGAAACGCCCAGACCGGAAAACATGTTGGGCAGAATGTGAATGATATAATCCATCAGTAACTCCTTACAAAAATCAGGAGGCAGAAGGCCCCTTTGATGCATGTATGAATATCATACACTGCCTTCATTCATTTAACAAGGCAGAGAAATAGAATTTTACAGAAAAAGAAATCACCGGAGGGAGGACCCGCTCCGGTGATACTTTGTTCCCACCTGACGGGCAGGAAAAGGAAATCTTATTTCAGTACTACATCCTTGCCGAACCATTTCTCGGAAATCTTGGCAGCTTCGCCGCTGGCAATGACCTTATCAATACCCTGGTTCAGGAGATCCACCAGCGCCTGGTTATCCTTCTTGATGCCGATGGCGAAGGTATCCTTGGATACCTGATCCGGCAGTTCCCGGAAGGTATCAGGCTTCTTTGTCATGTAGTATTCATTCAGTACGGTATCGGAAAGCACGGCATCGCAGCGGCCGCTTTCCAGGTCCATGAAGCAGGCGGTCAGATCCGGATAAGCCTTGACTTCAGCAAATGCCGCCTTCAGCTGTGGATCCCGGTTCAGTGCCGTTTCAGCAGTGGAAGCTTCCTGAATGGTAATCTTCTTGCCCTTGAGGTCAGCCATGCTCTGGACCGGAGAATCTTTCAGCACCACAAATTCCTGAATATTGTCCATGTAAGGTTTGGTGAAAGCCAGCTTTTTCTGCCGTTCCGGTGTCATGGTGAAACCATTCCAGATGCAGTCGATACGGCCGGAGTTCAGTTCCGTTTCCTTGGAAGCCCAGTCAATGGGTTTGAATTCGATGGGCACTCCGATTTCCTTGGAAATCGCTTCTGCCATATCAATATCAAAGCCTACGATTTTACCGCTGTCATCCCTGAATCCCATGGGAGCAAAGGTATCATCCATACCGGCTACAATCTTGGTGGGCTTTGCACCGGCAGCTGCCGATTTGGCAGCGCTTCCTGCCTTGTTATCCCCGCCGCAGCCTGCCAGAAGACCAGCGGCACCCAGTGCCAGAACCCCTGCAATAACCAATTTTTTCAGCTTCATAATCCTTACCTCTCTTTATTACTTTATTTCGTTAAAGAAATGCTATGACAATATATTAGCTGATTCGCCTGCCTTTGTCAAGCAGAAAATAAACCTTCCCTGTTCTGGTCTTTTTTACTATATTTTTACAGCCGTCCCGGCGTATCCTCTCCCTGGCCTGTGCTATAATAAAAAAGAAAGCTGAGGATAAAAACATGAATACACCTATCACTTTTAATCTGGCAATCGGAAGCCGGAAACCCCATTCCGGCACTCAGAAAATCTGCCCCTTCTGCCATCCGGAAAAACTGACCGGCATTATGGAGAAGAAAGGCGATATCATCTGGCTCATGAACAAATTTCCTGTCTTTGAGCACACCTGGCCTACGGTGATTGTGGAAACGTCAGACCACAACGGGGAGCTTTCCACCTATGAACCGGAAAAGCTCCATGAAGTCGTTTCCTTTGGCCTTTCCCACTGGCTGAAGCTGGAATCGGACAAACGGTTCAAGTCGGTCCTTTACTTCCGCAACTACGGTCCCGGATCCGGCGGCTCCCAGCGGCATCCTCATTCCCAGATTATCGGGCTGGAAGACTATGACTACCGGGATAACATTCTGGGAGAAAATTTCCTTGGCTCCCTGGTCCATGAAGATGAAGACTGCTATGCCACCATTTCCGATTACCCCCTGAGCTGCATGGGGGAACTGAACGTGACACTGAAGAAAGACGCTTCACCGGACCAGTTTGCCGACACCATTCAGACCCTGGCCCGCTTTGTGCTTCACGATTTTCCCCTGCCCTGCACCAGCTACAATATATTCTTTTATCATTACATGAAACATATCCATGCCAAAATATTCCCCCGCTACACCGCCAGCCCCCTGTACATGGGCTACCGCATCACCCATGTCATGGACAGGGACAGCAAAAAGCGGATGATGGAAACCCTGGCATCCCCCAAATACTTCGGAGACTAACAGAATTGATGAAATTATACGCATTCAGCGATTTTCACCTGTCCGGCGATCCGCCTTCCAAGCCCATGGATATCTTCGGCGCCCACTGGAAAAACCACAGGAAAAAAATTATAACCGCCTGGCTGGAAACCATTCATGAAGAAGATACAGTCATTATGGCAGGAGACCTGTCCTGGGCCATGAATATGGATGATGCCATTTCCGATTTAAAGATGCTGGGCCGCCTGCCGGGCCGAAAGATTGTAGTCCGCGGAAACCACGACTACTGGTGGGACACAGTGACTAAAATGACCCGCATGACCGATGGCATGCTGGAATTTCTCCATAACTCCGCCATCAGAACCGGTCAGGTAGCCCTGGCCGGCACCAGGGGCTGGATATCGGAAACTTCCCCCAAACTGACAGAAACAGACAAGCCCATCATTGCCAGAGAGGAAGGCCGTCTGGAGCGGTCCCTGGACCTGGCGGAAAAAACAGGAGCCTCCCGCATTATGGCAGTGCTCCATTATCCCCCCTTTGATGAGGCAAGAAATCCATCCCACATGATAGAGATCATGAAAGCCCATCATGTAACCGACTGCATTTACGGCCACATCCATGGAGCTGCCAATTTCACCAACCTGCCGGAAGAGCTCTGCGGCATCAAGCTTCACCTCACTTCGGCAGACTACCTGGATTTCAAGCCCCATTTCATCTGTGACCTGGAGGAAAGTCATGCATAAACTGGCAGAAAGCCGCCTGCTGGCGGGATTCATATACGGCGACAGCCGTAATCAGGAATACATCTATCTTCCGGGAAGCGAGCTGGACGCCGCCTCTCCCATGCTGATCTATGAAATAGAAGGCCGCCTGAGCGATGTGACCATGGAAGAAGCCTTGGACATCATTGAAAAAAGGAGCTTAAAGCCTGCCGTCCATCCCCGGCTTGGAAAAAATACCTTCCGCTAGAAATAAAAAACTTCGGACCCCTGAAGGAATCCGAAGTTTTTTCATGCGCCAAAAAGGTTTTTAAAAAAGAGAAGCACCGGCAGCGGAAATACAGCAGCTCCCAGCCGCGCAAGCCGGCTCATGATACCTGGAAGAGACATTTCCCTGCCCCGCCGGTTATCCGAAAGCCCCTGCCGCGCCACCTCTTCTGCTGTCAGCAAGCCAAGAGGATGAACAGACACTCCCGCCTTCTCCATAAACTCCGTATCGCCGATCCAGTAAGGGCAGAGCGCGGTAACCGCAATCCCCCGGCCTTTCAGTTCTCTGCAGAGGGAGCGGCTAAAAGAAAGAAGAAAACTCTTCGAAGCGCTGTACACCGAAAGTCCCGGCAGAGGCACAAAAGAAGCTGCAGAGCACACATTGATAATACCAGAAGCCCTCTTCATATAAGGAAGACAGAGTCTGGTCAGCTTCATGGGCACCTCTGCGTTCAGTCTGACCATGTCCTCCATATCCTTCAAAGATTCCTCCTCAAAAGAAATGGCTGACCCCCGCCCTGCATTATTTACCAGAAGAGCAATGGCCGGCCTCTCCTCTTCCAGGAGTTTTTTCAATGATGCAAAGGAATCTTCTGCCAGAAGATCAAGAGAAAGGGCCCTCCCCTTCACAGGAAGCTCTCCGGCCAGCCTTTCCAGATTCTCCCTTCTCCTGGCAATCAGCCATATTTCATCCAGATCCCCAAGACGGCCTGCTTCAAGGGCAAATGCCCGGCCCAGCCCGGAAGAAGCACCGGTAATGACAGCAATCCTTGCTCCCCTCATGGTTCCATCATCAGCACCGCCATGTGGCGCCCGGTCTTTCCCTTTTCCTTCCGATAAGAATAAAAGAAATCATTATGAGTCCAGGTGGAAATATGGCAGTCCTCGATATGCTCCTCCAAAAGGCCCGCCTTCCTCATGAGGCAGTGATTGGCCTCGGCCAGACCGAAAAGATATTTTCCATTTCCCTTCTCCCGGAAAAGAGAAGGCCATTCCTCCCTGCTGAAAAGAGGCCGCATGGCATCTATAACCTCTTTTCCCACTTCAAAATCCATCAGGCCAATGGCCGGACCAATGGCACCTAATATATCTTCCCTTCTGGAATGAAATCTCTCCACCATCAGTGATACCGTTTTCCCTGCTATGTCTCCGGCAGTCCCCCGCCAGCCGCCATGGGAAAGGGCGCAGACCTTTCTTACAGGATCATAGAAGAAAAGAGGCGTGCAGTCTGCATAATTCATGGTAAGCGGCACATCAGGAGAAGAAGTAATGAGACCGTCCGTATCGGGAATAGCCGTATCCAGGGAAAAAGCGCCACGGCCCCGGTCCTCTTCTGAAACCTCCTCGATATGAGTACCATGTACCTGCCGGCAGTTGATAAGCAGCCCTTCATCCAGCCCCAGGGCCCGGCAGTACCGCTTCCGGTTCTCCAGCACATCCTCTACCCGGTCCCCCACATGAAGCCCCATGTTCAAACTGGTAAAAGGAGGCCTGCTCACGCCGCCCTTTCTGCAGGACACCGCCGCCTTTAACGGAAGCCCCTGAAAAATGGAAAATGTAAGAAATGAAATATATCCCTTATTCTGTACAGGCAATTTCATACCTCCTTCAAAACATCAAGAGAACCCCACAGCTTCAAAATCACCTCAGTCATATCCGATGGCATGGGGGCATAGAGCCGAAGAGGCATCCCCTTTCGGGGCTGGCGGAAAGCGACAGACCAGGCATGAAGGGCCTGCCGCTTCATCAGATCCAGGGAGCCGCCGTATAAATCATCTCCCAGAAGAGGATGGCCCAATGATGAAAAATGAACCCGTATCTGGTGCGTACGTCCCGACCTCAAATGAATCAGAAGAAGACTGGCCTCATCAGAAGACGCAAGCACCCGATATTCCGTAGCCGCCCATTTTCCATCAGGCCGTACCATCCATTCCACGATACTTCCGGGCTTACGGCCGATAGGTTTTTCGATAACCCCTTCCGTGGGCTCCACCCGGCCCGAAACAAGAGCCACATACTGCCGAAAAATGCAGTCATGACTCTTTGACAGCTCATACTGCCCCATGGCAGACTTCGCCACCACCACCAGCCCCGTGGTATTCCGGTCCAGCCTGTACACCGGATGAATCCCGGCATTCCTGTGATTTCTCTCAAAATAACCGGCCACTGCGTTCACCAGCGTATCATGGGTATTTCGGGACGTAGGATGGATAATCATGCCGGGTCCCTTGTTTACCACCAGTACATCTTCATCCTCATAGACAATGGAAAGCGGAATATCCGAAGGAACCACCTCATTCTCCTCACTCCAGGAAAGGATGACCTCATCGCCCTCATGAAGAACAGTGCGGGCATTATGAACAGCTTCTCCATTAATCAGTACCTTCCCATTCCACTTCACCCGCTTCCAAAGGGCAGAAGAAAACTCCCGCTTCCCCTTGATAAACCGTCGAAGCTCCTGTCCCTCATGGTCAGAAGCCACCTGATAGCGAACCTCCATCCCCGCCTCCTGTTCCTGTGTAATCATAGAAATAAAGATTGACTCCATTATACCCTGTGAAGAGAAGGATGTAAAAAGGGAAAGAGCTGTCTATGGACACACCTTCGGTGTGAGGGTTCAAAGGGTTCAGAGGGGTAGGTTGACGGGGCTTCGCCCCGATGGTTGTGTAGAAGGGTTATGAAAGAAAAGGTTCTTAGGATTGACCGGCCTGAGGGCCGGAGGGTTCTTAAGTTTGACGGGGCCTTTGGCCCCGAGGGTTGCGGTATCGCCCTCTCGGGCGATGAATATGAAGTCAGCGTTACGGATTTACCTTTCTGTATCATATGGCAAAATAAGCATTCTGCTGAATTATCTGCCTTCGGCAGATACACCCCCTATCCGGCTGCGCCGGACTTCCCCCGCAAGCGGGGGCAGAATAAAACACCGCGAAACACTCTCTTCATAAATGGCTCTACAGTAAACACGGGTTATAGTGCCACTGTGGAGGTCCTGCATAGGACCTCCAAGTGGGGCGAAGTAAGGCGCCTAGCCTGCCCATTAAAGCGCTTTCCTTTTGCCGCCCCACCGAACTGCGGAGGTGGCAAAGGAACTGGATTCATAGGGGAGCTGTAGGCGACCCGCGAATCCAGTGACATGCTTCCCACCGGGTGGCAAGGGAACTTGATTCGCAAGGAGCCGTAGGCGACTGAGAATCAAGTGACACGCTTCCCACCGGGCAAGGTGGTGGCGCCAGCCACCAAAGGGGAAATGCATTTCCTCGCCCGCAGGGCGGTTGTAAAGGTTTTCGCCGCCAAAGGCGGCATTTATACTGGCGCCCCATAGGGCGCCGTACCTCGCCAGCGCAGCGGTACTATATACCTCCCGAGAGCGGAGCCCTCAACCCGTCCGGGAGGCGTCAGCCGATCCCGGACAGAACCTTTGGCGCCCAGGGCCGTCAGGCCCGGCGGCGCCATCAACCCTCGCCCGCAGGGCGTCAACCTTCGGGAATACAGCTTCCCGCCGATTCCTCACAAAAGCCCATCATCTCAAATGTCGCACACAGCAAAAAAGCACCAGTCATCAGACTAGTGCTTTTTCGGTTAATCAGCAGCTTCCTATCCTCCCGGGCCGCTTCCAGCCAAGTACTTTCGGCGTTTGTGAGCTTAACTACCGTGTTCGGCATGGGTACGGGTGTATCCTCACAGCTATCGCCACTGAATCTTTGAGAGTCTGTTCTCTCAAAACTGCATAGAAGAAGTTCCGAAGGCTCTCGCCTCTGGTCGTGCTTTTCGTGAAATCTAAGCTAAGACCTCGACCTATTAGTACTGCGTCGCTCCATGACTTGCGCCACTTCCACTCACAGCCTATCAACCTCATCGTCTTTAAGGGGTCTTACTCATTGCTGATGAGAAGTCTCATCTCGGGACGGGCTTCACGCTTAGATGCTTTCAGCGTTTATCCTTTCCGGATGCGGCTTTCCAGCCGTGCCACTGGCGTGACAACTGGTACACCGTTGATCCGTCCACTCCGGTCCTCTCGTACTAGGAGCAGCCTCCCTCAAACTTCTTGCGCCCGCGATGGATATGAACCAAACTGTCTCACGACGTTTTGAACCCAGCTCGCGTACCACTTTAATGGGCGAACAGCCCAACCCTTGGAACCTACTCCAGCTCCAGGATGTGATGAGCCGACATCGAGGTGCCAAACCTCCCCGTCGATATGAACTCTTGGGAGAGATTAGCCTGTTATCCCCAGGGTAGCTTTTATCCGTTGAGCGATGGCCTTTCCACTCAGTACCACCGGATCACTAAGCCCGACTTTCGTCTCTGCTCGACTTGTCTGTCTCGCAGTCAAGCTCCCTTCTGCCTTTGCACTCTTCGGCCGGTTTCTGTCCGGCCTGAGGGAACCTTTGGGCGCCTCCGTTACATTTTAGGAGGCGACCGCCCCAGTCAAACCGCCTGCCTGAGATGGTCCACGAGGTTGTTAGTCTCCGTGTTAGAATCTCAGCAACATAAGGGTGGTATCCCAACATCGGCTCTGTAACACCCAAAGGCATTACTTCTTAGCCTCCCACCTATCCTGTGCATATGTCACCGGGATTCAATCTCAAGCTGCAGTGAAGCTCCATGGGGTCTTCCTGTCCAGTCGCGGGTAACCTGCATCTTCACAGGTATTTCAATTTCACCGGGCCCCTCGTTGAGACAGTGCCCAAATCATTACGCCTTTCATGCGGGTCGGAACTTACCCGACAAGGAATTTCGCTACCTTAGGACCGTTATAGTTACGGCCGCCGTTCACTGGGGCTTCAGTTCAAAGCTTCGCTTTCGCTGACCTCTCTCCTTAACCTTCCAGCACCGGGCAGGCGTCAGCACCTATACTTCAGCTTTCGCTTTCGCAGGCACCTGTGTTTTTGGTAAACAGTTGCTTGGGCCTCTTTTCTGCCACCCTTTTCTGTTCCGGGGGTTTCTCCCTTTCGCCTACTCAGGGTCATCCTTCTCCCGAAGTTACGGATGCAATTTGCCGAGTTCCTTAACGAGGGTTTTCCCGCGCACCTTAGGATTCTCTCCCCGCCTACCTGTGTCGGTTTACGGTACGGGCGGATTTCGTCTCGCTAGAAGTTTTTCTTGGCAGTGTGGGATCCATGAGTTCGTCAAAGTCTCCTTTAACTCCCCATCATGTCTCTGCTTCTGTAAAGGGGGATTTGCCTCCCTCTACGCATACGCACTTGGACGCGCTCTTCCAGCCGCGCGATCATGTGCCCTCCTGCGTCGCTCCTTCGCTCAATTGACTCCATCCGGTACAGGAATTTCAACCTGTTGTCCATCGCCTATGCGTCTCCGCCTCGGCTTAGGTCCCGACTTACCCTGAGTCGACGATCGTTGCTCAGGAACCCTCGGGCTTTCGGTGGAAAGGATTCTCACCTTTCTTTTCGATACTCATACCGGCATTCTCACTTCTTATATGTCCACATCTCCTTACGGTAATGCTTCTTCCTTATAAGAACGCTCCCCTACCCATGACATTGCTGTCATGCCATAGCTTCGGTTCCGTGCTTGAGCCCCGGACATTTTCGGCGCAGCGTCTCTCGACCAGTGAGCTATTACGCACTCTTTAAATGGTGGCTGCTTCTGAGCCAACATCCTGGTTGTTTATGA
>NZ_OV788641.1:430000-780000 GCF_928721695.1 Dialister succinatiphilus
TACTCCAGCTTCCCAGTTTCCATCCCATCACGGGGTTAAGCCCCGCACTTTTAAGATGGACTTAGAAAGCCGCCTGCGCGCGCTTTACGCCCAATAATTCCGGACAACGCTTGCCACCTACGTATTACCGCGGCTGCTGGCACGTAGTTAGCCGTGGCTTGCTATTCGGGTACCGTCACTTCCATAAGGTATTAGCTTACGGACCGTTCGTCCCCGATCACAGAGCTTTACAACCCGAAGGCCGTCATCACTCACGCGGCGTTGCTCCGTCAGGCTTTCGCCCATTGCGGAAGATTCCCCACTGCTGCCTCCCGTAGGAGTCTGGACCGTGTCTCAGTTCCAGTGTGGCCGTTCATCCTCTCAGACCGGCTACTGATCGTAGGTTTGGTGGGCCGTTACCTCACCAACTGCCTAATCAGACGCAAACCCCTCTTCAGGCGATAGCTTACAGGTAGAGGCCACCCTTTCCTTGGAAGATCATGCGGTCTCCCAAGCGTATTCGGTATTAGCAGTCGTTTCCGTCTGTTGTCCCCATCCTGAAGGCAGGTTGTTTACGTGTTACTCACCCGTTTGCCACTCGATTCTAAAAGAAGCAAGCTTCTCTTGTCCTCTCGTTCGACTTGCATGTGTTAAGCACGCCGCCAGCGTTCGTCCTGAGCCAGGATCAAACTCTCCATGATAGATTGTTCGTTTGGCTCTTTATTTCTTGCCTTACTCATTAAAATTGCTCGGTATTGCTACCTCGCACATCGGCTTGATTCGTTCGCTGTACTGTTCAGTTTTCAAAGAATCATCGCTCTTCAAGCGACTTGATTATCATATCACGAAGTTTTCGTTTTGTCAAACTCTTTTTTGAAAGTTTTTCAAACTATTTTTTCGTGATGCTGTGTGACAGCTTCATGATAATATCACATTTGCTTTTCTCTGTCAACAGCTTTTTATTTTTCTATCGGCTGTCTCAAGATTCAGCGTAATAAATTATAGCAATTCTGCTATCTTCTGTCAAGAATATTTCTGATTTTTTTAAAAAAGGCTTGTTTCTCTGTCTATCCAGCTTTCCTGCCGGGCATTTTTGATTTCATCTCCCCTTTCCGCTTCGCCCAAAAGAAAGGGGGAAAAGGGGTTATGCTGCTTCCTGTTTTCCATTACGGCTGCCCTGGTTTCATTGGCATAGCAGTAGCGGCAGAAATGGGTGCAGCTGCTGTAGGCGCCTATGTCATGGCCCAGAAGGCAGGCGCATCCTTTTCTGACATGCCTGTTTTCATAGGAAGGAATTTTCAGGGACACGCCCAGGAGGTCTTCCACTTTTTCCTTTGTGAGGCACCCTGTGGTATCCACTCCCAGGGCTGCGAAGGATGGATTTTCCAGGCAGGAAACCAGTTTCATGCCGTGTTTTCCTGATATGTCCACAAATTTTTCTACCAGGAAGAGCTGATCTTCATGGCTCACCCGGCGGGCCATGGGAAAATTTCTGAGAGTTTTCCCGTAGAGGTCAATGAAGCTGAAAATGCAGGTATAGGTATATCCTTCCAGTGCTTCTGCCAGGGAGGAAAAAGCGCGGATGTGATAATTGATGTCGTAATTTCCCCAAAGAAGGACCGGGTCATAGCGCCAGCACAGATGGGACGGTCCAAGGCGGTCTGACAGGGCGCGAAAAGAGTCAATCACCTTCCTTTTATCCGGCACCTGTGGCTCTATATCTTTCCCGTAAGGGGTAATGGTAACATGCCAGAGCTGCTGGAAAGGCGAAAGTATATCTCCATAGGGCAGAAGGGGCCCCGGATTTTTTGTGCAGAAACAAATAAGATCCACCACTTCCGGATGCAGTGCATAGCAGGTGACCTGGGAATGGTGGAAAGGATTTCTTACCATGACGAATCCATCTTTCAACCGGTTCAGGAACCAGGGAGTGTAAAAGGCAGGGATGTCGGTGCGCTGCCCCGTATTGATAATCATAGCTTCCTATTCCTTTTCTTCATTTTCCAGACAGATGGCTTCTGCTTCTTTCAGCCACTTTTCCCGAAGGGAGGTGGGCGAAAGCATTTTCACCCGCTTTCCCTGGCTCAGGAGCCACATGAGGATACCGTCGCCGCGGATGACGTCGGTGATAAGGAAACTGCCGTCTTTCTGGGCTTTTGCTTTGGCTGTAGGCAGCCTGTCCAGCACGGCTTCCAGGCTGGGGCCTCTATAGAGGAAACGGATATGTTCGGGTCTTCCGCCATACATATACTGGATGCTGTTTTTGAAAATGCCTTCTCTGAAGCGCCTGCCATAATTGACGGTAAAGGATTCGCCAGTATCCATAAGGCTGCTCATACGGTCCAGCCGATAGACTCTCGTATCGGCGCCGGTAAGTTTTTCTTCTGCCTTCGGTATGCCTACCACGTAGAAATAGTACTCCGAGAAAAGGACTCCTTCCGGACAGATTTCATGGGGACTTGCTTCTTTTTCCCCCTGCCGCCGGTAGTCGAAGGAAAGGACATGATGTTTCTTCACCGCTCCTGCCGCGATCCACAGGTTCTCCACATCCGGCTTTTCATGGGCCGGGTCCAGATAGTCGAAGAGTTCGCCTCGTATATATCGTTCCACTTCTTTTTTGTCGGTGTCCAGTACTGCTGACTGCAGGAGGCGGCGAAGCAGGGATTCCAGTTCCTTTTTATGGAAGGCCCGGCTGGCAAGAAGGATTTTCCCGATGGCATACAGTTCGCTGGGACGGATCATTTCTTCTTCCAGTTCCCGGATGCGGTAGACTTTCCGGGCCCGGTCATAGTAGAGTTCCCGGTGCACATGGTCCTGCTCTTCCCTTTCCGCCAGATATTTCCGGATTTCTGCCAGATATCGGCTGGCGGTCCGCAGATTGACACCAAAGGTTTCCACCATTTCCTGCCTGCTCACCGAACCTCCCCGGCTCAGCCGATCCCACAGGAAAAGGACTCGTTCCGTTTTCTTATCATCCCGATCTGTTTCTTTCTCTGTCATAACTATTCCCTGCCTCTCTTGTCCTCTGGGAAGTACCGCTGAACACATGGCCTGCTTTGATTCTTATAAAAGCAGGTTCTATGGATAAATCAGTACTTCCCTATGTCTATATCTATCTTTAAAAGATCCATTTCTTGTAATACCTGTACTAAATAATTATAACAGATTCAATATATTTTCAAAAGGAGAAAAGACGAGAAAGTAACCATGATAAAAAGCTGCGGAATCTTCCTGTGATTCCGCAGCTTTTTATCATGGCTCTTTTATCGGAAGGTCAGTACTTCTTTCAGAGGCTTTCTTTCATTGGCCGCCGGAATGACTGCCGGATGACCGACGCCAATGATGGCAGATACGTCATACTCTTCGGGGAGGGAAAGAATTTCCCTGATTTTTTCTTCATCATAGCGGCCCATAATCAGTGTTCCCAGTTCCAGCGCATTGGCGGCCAGGCAGAAATGAGCAGCTGCTACACCGGCATCAAAGGACTGCCAGTGAGTTCCTTTCGTGGTCGATGGCGTGCCGTCGGGCTCGAAGCCGGAAAGGCCTTTGATGGCGCAGAGCACCACCAGTGCCGGCGCGGCATGAATGTTTTCTGTATTCCATGGAAATTTCTTCGTGCAATCATCGGCAATCTTATTTTTCAGCTCTTTATCCAGTACTGCCACATACCGGATGGGCTGGGTATTCTCCCAGCACGATGCCATCTGGGCGATTTCCACCACATTTTCAATTTCCTGGGCTGAAATCGGTTCGTCGGTGTATTCCCTGATGCTTCTGCGTGAAATCAGACATTGAATTGCGTCCATTTTTTCCTCCTGCTGCTGCCCCTTTACATAACAGATTATCAATCATTAACCTCTGTTTATTTTATCATAAAAGGGACCGGTCTTCAGCTGTTTCCCTTTCTCAGAAAATGGGTTTATCCAAAATAAAAAGGCCTTTTACCATGAAATGGCAAGGGCCTTTTTTTATTTCATTAAAAAAATGTATGAATCAGTGAAGATGCTGAAGGATGGCTTCTGTCATGCCTTCACCGTCCACCTTTTTCATGCCTTCTCTGTAAATATCGCCGGTACGGTATCCGTCTTCCAGGGTATGATTCACCGCTTTTTCAATGGCATCAGCTGCCCGGTCTTCGTTGAAGGAGTAGCGGAGCATCATAGCGGCAGAAAGAATGGTGGCAATGGGATTGGCAATCCCTTTTCCTGCAATATCGGGGGCGGAACCGTGAATCGGTTCGTAGAGGCTTGTTTCCTTCCCGATGGAAGCGGAGGGCAGCATGCCGATGGAGCCGGAAAGGACAGCTGCTTCGTCGGAAAGGATGTCGCCAAACATGTTGCTTGTCACCACCACGTCAAAGAAAGAGGGATGGATGGCAAACTGCTGGGCGCAGTTATCCACATACATGTGGTCCAGATGGATGTCGGGATATTCTTCGTCATGCACCCGGACAGCCGTCCTTCTCCACAGGCGGGAGGAGGCCAGCACGTTGGATTTGTCCACGCTTGTCACATGGCCGCGGCGCTTTCTGGCTGCTTCCATGGCAAAGCGGGTAATTCTTTCCACTTCAGGAACGGAGTAGCTTTCTACGTCCCAGGCCCGTTCCACGCCGTCATTAATTTCCGATTCGCACCGTTTTCCGAAATAAATGCCGCCCACCAGTTCCCGGACAATCATAATGTCGGTACCTCTGGCAATTTCGGGCTTCAGCGGAGAGTATTCAATCATGGAATCCTGGATTTTCACAGGACGAAGGTTCACATAGAGGCCCAGGGATTTCCGAAGGCCCAGGATGGCCTTTTCCGGCCGCAGTGATGGTTCCAGGTGGTCCCACTGGTCTCCGCCTACGGCACCGAAAAGGATGCCGTCTCCCTTCCGGCAGGCATTCACTGTTTCCTCCGGCAGCGGCACGCCGTACTTGTCATAGGCTGTACCGCCGGCATCTTTCCATTCATAGGTGAAACCCAGATGGTAGATTTCATCTGTCTTTTTTAAGATTTCCACAGCAGCATCGGTGACTTCCCTGCCAATGCCGTCTCCTGGAATGACTACGATATGCTTTCCCATATTACCGATACTCCTTTACGTACTGAATCAATCCGCCTGCTTTGGCAATGTCCTGGATAAAACCAGGAAGGGGCGGTGCCTGGAAGGTCTCTCCTGTAGTAAGATCCCTGATCTTACCGGAGGAAAGATCCACAGACAGTTTGTCTCCTGCATGAATCCGTTC
This sequence comes from Dialister succinatiphilus, assembly GCF_928721695.1. NCBI lineage: Bacteria > Bacillati > Bacillota > Negativicutes > Veillonellales > Veillonellaceae > Dialister > Dialister succinatiphilus. The sequence goes on from NZ_OV788641.1 coordinate 435,210, forward strand.
CACATTATCACCGATTTCCATGAGAGGCAGTCCCACATTAATCCCGTTTCTGTAAAAAATCCGGGCAAAGGAGGCGGCAATAATCAACGGTACGCCGCAGGCTTTAATAGCCACCGGTGCATGCTCTCTGGAAGAGCCGCAGCCGAAATTCTTTCCGCCTACCATAATGTCCCCGGGTCTGACTTTTTGGGCAAAGTCTTTATCAATATCCACCATGCAGTGTTTGGCCAGTTCCTTTGGATCAAAGGTATTGAGGTACCGGGCCGGAATAATCACATCGGTATCGATATTATCTCCATAGCGCCAAACTTTTCCTTCTAAAACAGCCATTATTCCACCTCCCTGGGAGCAGCAATCCGTCCCATCACAGCACTGGCAGCAGCCACCTGCGGGCCGGCCAGGTAAATTTCAGAATCTGTAGGTCCCATACGGCCTATGAAGTTGCGGTTCGTTGTGGAAACGCATCTCTCCCCGCTGGCCAGGATGCCCATGTATCCGCCAAGGCAGGGGCCGCAGGTCGGTGTGGACACCGCGCAGCCTGCGTTGATAAAGGTGTCAATGTAGCCTGCATGCATAGCGGCAAGGTAAATGGCCGGGGTGGCGGGAATCACGATGCAGCGTACCCGTGGATGCACTTTGTGTCCTTCGAAGATACGGGCTGCAATGGCCAGATCTTCCAGCCGTCCGTTAGTGCAGGAACCGATAACCACCTGATCAATGGGGATGTCTCCAAAGGTGCCTACCACCTTTGTGTTTTCCGGCAGATGGGGGAAGGAAACCACAGGCTTCATGGATGACAGATCGATGACCACTTCCCTCTCATAATGGGCATCATCGTCTGCTTCCACCACATCATAGGGCTTTGTAAACCGGCCTTCAATATAGGTCTTTGTCTTTTCATCCACCGGGAAAATACCATTCTTGCCGCCGGCTTCAATGGCCATATTGGCAATGGTGAAGCGGTCGGCCATGGAGAGGGAAGAAACTCCGGGACCCGTAAATTCCAGGGATTTGTAGAGAGCTCCGTCCACGCCGATCATGCCGATTAATGTAAGAATCACATCTTTGCCGGTAATGTCAGAAGGCTTTGTACCAGTGAGCACAACCTTGATGGCATCAGGCACTTTGAACCAGGCTTCGCCGGTGGCCATAGCCACTCCCAGGTCCGTGGAACCTACACCGGTGGAGAAACCGCCCAGAGCCCCATAGGTGCAGGTGTGGGAATCGGCGCCTATGGTAACCATGCCCGGGCCTACCAGTCCTTTTTCCGGAAGGAGGGCATGTTCAATGCCCACCCGGCCCTGTTCAAAATAATGGACAATCCCGTTTTCCCTGGCAAAATCCCGGACAATCTTGGCAAGGCCTGCGGACTTGATATCCTTGGCCGGCTGGAAATGGTCCGGCACCAGTACGATTTTTTCCCTGTCAAATACAGGGCGACCTACCTTTTTGAAAGCTGCAATGGATGGCGGCGCCGTAATATCATTGGCCATCACCAAATCTAGACTGCAGTAAATCAAATCTCCCGCTTTCACAGAATCAAGTCCTGCATGCTTTGCCAGGATTTTCTGTGTCATTGTCATACCCATTGAAAAGCCTCCTATACTACCAAATAAAAAAAGTCTCCGTCTCAAAGAGACGAAGACTCGCGGTACCACTCTTATTCACGCCAAAGGCATGCACTCATGCTGATAACGGTCAGATTCCGTCAGTGCCTACCTGTTCAGCACTGCAGCTCAGGGACGAGTTCAAAATCCGCTTCTGTCATTTTTCACCATCCAATGACTCTCTGCAAGCAAGTAGGGATTTTTAATGCTTCCTGTCAACGCTTTTGTGAAGATACGAATACTCTACCACATTCCTTTTCCTATTGCAAATAAAAATTTAAAAAATCAGGTTTTTAAGGACAGAGTATGTCATGCTCATGTTATATAATATATAAAAATCAATCACCTTTTATTTTCAAAAAAGGAGGCTCCTTATGAAAAAAATATGCTGTATTCTCGCCTTTCTCCTGCTCCTTCTGGCAGGAAGTGCTGTGGACGCTGCCGGTCCCATCAACCGGGACGGATATTTCAAAAACATACGCCTTGCCGGACGGGTACGGGTGGTGGACTCCTTCCCTGACCTGAAAGTACAGGTGGTTTCTTCCTTCCCGGATTTGAAGGTAAAAGCGGTGGATTCCTTCCCTGATGACATCGGAGAATGGCAGTTTGTGGACTACGGGGAAGACTTTACCATCCAGTTCGTAGACAGCTTCCCGGATATCCGCATCGAATTTGTGGACTCCTTCCCCGGCGTGTGCTGAAAGGATGAAAAATATATTCTCACCACCTTCTTTCCGTGATATGATAGAAAAAGAAACCGCCCTGAGCAAAGCACCGATTAAAGTGCTCGCTGATTTTATTTCGGAAATGGTATGCAGTAAAGGGGACTTTTCTGCCGTCAGAGGCCATAAAAAATATTATGAAATCAACCTTCTGCATGGATCCGCACTTCTGGAAAGGAGGGGCTTCCTACGAAAAAAACTCTGTGCATCGTTTCTTCCCGGCCCGATGCCGGCCTGTCCAATGAAATTCTCCACCTGATCCGGGAAGATGAGATGAAAGACCAGGATCCCGCCCTGGAGCCCCACCTCCGTGTCATCACCATGAATGAAGACCAGTGGCATCTCCATAAAAACACCATCATTGCAAAATATCCCGTGCTCTTTATCGGCCTGCCGGAACAGGGCCGATGGCTTCCCGAAACCATGGCAGTCCGATTTACGAAATACGGCATTACCTATGGCTGGACCGGCCGGCATGCCTTCCTCACCGTCAACGAAAAGGCACTGAAGGACCATGAAGTGTACAGCCAATTTCTGACAGAGCTGAAGGCCCTCTGCAGTCTGGGGGATGTCATCAAAAGCCCCCGGCGGCTGGACGCCCTTCAGCTCATAGGCATGCTCTGCGTCGCCCTGCTGGTGCCCTTCGGCAGCATACTGGTAGGCGGAAAGCTGATCAAAGACTGGTATGCCAATGATAATCTTGTCAAGAAGCAGCAGTATGTATACGGCATCTTCCACCTGTACCGGAATCACATGAAAGAGTTTCTGGACCAGGACATGCCGGGAAAAGAAATGCAGAAAGGATGAATAAAATGAAAAGCTATGAATTTACTCCTCAGAGGGTATGTGCAAGGAAAATCACCTTTGACCTGGATGAGGAAAAAAGAATCCATCATCTGAAATTCCAGGGCGGCTGCCCGGGAAACCTTTCGGCCATTGGAAAGCTGCTGGAAGGAAGAAGCGCCCAAGAGGCAGCTGACATTCTCCGAGGCAACGAATGTGCCGGAAAAGGCACCTCCTGCGCCGACCAGCTTTCAAAGGCCCTGGAAAAGGCGCTGTCCGAATAAAGAAAATTCCCTCTTCCGGAAGTACTGATTCATCAGTTCTTCTGGAAGAGGGAATTTTTTTGATTTCTTTCTCAGCAAAGCGGGAGAATGAATCAGCGCTTCCTTAAGGCCTCCATCTTTCTCCTCCTTCTTCTCACCCGATTGATATGCCGTTCGAACCGGCCGCTCATAATGAATTCAGCCAGCACCAGCTGATCGAACACCGGCACCGTGCAGGAATAGAACCCCACCTTTTCCTCATAGAGGGGAAGAAGGGCTTCTGGAATTACCAGATACCCTACCCGGATGGAGGGGGCAATGGTTTTGGAAAAGCTGTTCATGTAAATCACCTCTCCCCCTGGCGAAAGGGAAAACAGAGTATCCTCGGGCTTGGACAAAAGGGTGAACTCCGAATCAAAATCATCTTCAATGATATAGCCCTTCCTTGCCCGGGCCCAGCGGATATACTCGGCCCGCTTGGATGCGCTGGCCGTAATACCGGAGGGATAGCTGTTGAAGGGAGTCACATGAAGCACCGACGCCCGGCTGCGCTGGAGTTCTTCAGTCTCTATGCCTTCTTTCCCCATGGTGAGCATCTCCAGCGGCACCTGGCTGGCCTCATAGACCTTCCTGATTTTTTCGTAGGACGGATTTTCCAGGGCATAGACACGGTTTCTTCCAAGCACCTGCACATTGAGGCCATAGAGGTATTCCGCCCCGGAACCAATGAGGATGGCCTCTGGCGATACCTCCATGTGGCGGCTCCGGGCCAGGTAGGATGCCAGCGCTTCCCTGAGCTCCACGCAGCCTTTATTGGGCGACGGATCCAGAATCTTTTCTCCGTAATTGGAAAGTACATTTCTCATGGTCCTGGCAAAGGCAGAAAAGGGAAACAGATCCCGTTCCCCTTCATCCCGTCTTTCCACCACCACCCGTTCCGACAGGCGCCGCTGGACCTTTTTCCCTTCTCCTACGGGATAGGAATCGCCTTCCTTGTAAATCACATAGTATCCGCTCCGCTCCCGGGGCTCCACATACCCCTCCTCGGCCAGAAGCTCATAGGCATGCTCCACTGTAATGACGCTGTACCCCGATTCATCGGCCAGCTGCCGTTTGGAAGGAAGCCGATCCCCTTCATGGTAAATCCGGCGGGTAATTTTTTCGCGAAGCTGGGTATAAAGTTTCATGTAGCCGGTCATGGATATCTCCTTTGGATTCACTGCGCCCTCCGGCGCAAAGAGTATAGAGGGCTCTTCTGATTATATTTTTTTGTCACATTCTGGTAATTTTAATAAGTTCAGTTTCATATTATAATTCATACCATAACAAAACGCAAAGGAGATATCACTATGACTCATGAAACTGTTTCACCGTCCCTGCCGGCAGCCGGAATCCGCCATAACACAAGGTGGCTCACCATCTGCGGCCTTATGATGGCCATGAACATCGGTCTTTCTTCCTTTGGCCTGCCTGTCCCCGGCGGCCACCTCTACTTGAACGATATCATCATCGTGACGGCGGCCCTGATCCTGGACCCCGCCGGTGCTTTCCTGGTAGGCGGTGTCGGTGCCTTTCTGGGAGATTTCTTCTTTTATCCCCTGCCCATGTTCGTATCCCTTGCATCCCATGGTCTCCAGGCCATGGCCATTTCCTATATATACCGCCACTGCTTCAGGAGCAGGCCTTTCCTGTCCCTGTGGACTGCCGTACTCACCGGTGCCCTGATCATGGTGGCGGGCTACTCCCTGGGCCGGGCCTATGTATACAGCACGCCTGCCTATGCCTGGATCAAGCTGCCCTACGAAATCCTGCAGGCCCTTTTCGGTGTTATCGGCGGACCCTTCCTTGTCTGGCGCCTGCATCTGGCTGAAAGGATTCAAAAGCTCCTGGAAGGAAAGTACTGACGCCGGATTGCCATGATGAAAAGGAAAAGGGGCGGTGAAGAAATGGGAATCATTTCTTCACCGCCCCTTTTTATGGTCTCCTCAAATCATGGGCCTCAGGTCATGAGAGATCCTGCAGGTCCCGCTGATTTTCCATCCCCTATGAGGAATATAAGAAACCTGAATCAAGGGAGACAACCCTGCCATGGCTCCTTCCTTAAAACACCGGAAAGAGGATACGGGCCAGGTAAATGGTACCGGTCATGGTAATGCAGGAAAGGAAGGTACTCATCATCACCAGCTCTGTGGCAAAGTCTTCGCAGTTATGGAATTCCACAGCATAAAGCACGGAATTCACTGCCGCCGGAACAGAAGCCATAATGAGTATGGTCTGGCTCACTGCCGGTGCAAAGGATACACCCATAATGCCCCAGACCTTAATCAGCAGGAACGCCAGCACCGGTGCCACTACCAGCCGGACAAAGCAGCCCAGCCAGGCATCCATATCGCCGAAGGAAATCTTACTTCTGTGAATCTGCATGCCCAGGGCAATCATGACGATGGCCACCAGGGCAGAGGCACAGTTCTGGAAAATAGGCCAGAGGAAGGTGGTGGTCATATCAAAGCCGGAATACTTGATAGTAAACACCGCCGCCAGGGTATAGAGCACAGGCATATGGAAGACCACAGACAAGGCATCCCGGGGTGTCAGTTTCCCCTTCCCGGCCTGGTAGAGGCCCAGGGTATTGAGACACATATTCATCTGTACCAGCATCATGGTAGCCGCCGCACTGGCTAGGGTCAGGTAGGGCGTTTTCCCGTCCACCACATAGGGCGCATTGGAAAATACCAGGGCAATCAGGGCAATCCCTATATTTCCGTTATTGGAAAACATGGTACCGTTTTTGAAGGCCTCGGTTTTGGAAATGGAATATCCCCGGATTTTCCCGATGGCCATGCCTATGAATCCCAGGATGAACATGAGTGCAAAGGACAGCAGAAATACGTGGAACATGGACATATCGATCTTTGCCACGTAAATGCTGTAGAAAATAAAGCAGGGAAGGACCACATAGAAGGTCAGTTTCGTCAGGGAAGATACGTCCAGCCTAAAGCGCCGGTCCATACAATATCCGATAGCCACGAAAATCAGAAGAGGCAGGATATTATCAGAAATAATCTGTAAAAAAGCCATCAATATCCCTCCTCAAAGCCCCAGGGGAAAAAGAACCCTGGACAGATAAATGGCAGCGGTCACCGTAAAAGCTCCTACCACCGTATTGAACAGAACGGACTGGGTCACAAAATCAGGATGGTTGTCGTATTCCACACTGTAAATAATCAGGGCCATGGATGAAGGAATGGCCGCATAGAGGAAAAACACCTGCTTCATCACTGGACTCATGTCCATGATAGAGGAAAAGAGGAGAAGAATGCACCAGGCCAGGAAAGGGGCCGCTATGAGCTTCATCAGCCCCGAAGCCAGCTGTGCAGCGCCCGGCTTCTGCAGGCGGCTTCTATGAAGCTCTATGCCGATGGTCACGGTGATAAGGACAATGAAAGCCCCGTTGAAATGCTGCAGCACCGGCCACAGGAAGGTATGCTCCAGAGGAATATCCGCCGCCCGCACAAGTACCGCCAGAAGAGCGGCATAGAGGGCAGGCATTTTCAGAAGGTAGCGGAAGAATTCGGAAACCGAAGCGCCCCGGCTTCGAATCAGGGCAGCACCAAACACATTCACCGCCATATTCATGACAATCATAAGCACCGCCATGGTTCCCAAAGCTTCTGCCAGATAGGGATGGCTGTTTCCTTCTGCAAAGGGAGGATGGCTGTAAATCAGCATAATCAGTGCAGCGCCGATATGGCCGGAATTGGAAAAGGTGGATACCGCCCGGAATTCATCGAACTTTCCCTTCTGGAGGTGAAGAAGGCGCCCCAGGCCGCCGGAAAGGAGGAACTGTACAAGAAGGAGCAGCACCGCCGCTGCCACCGCCGCCATTTCCATGCCGCTTCCCCGATAGCCGTAAAGACTGTAGAAAATGAAGCAGGGAAGCACCACCAGTATGGTGAGCTTGCTGTAGGTGGAAATATCGATTTTGAATTTGCTGTCCAGAAACCATCCGGCTCCGATGAAAACGAAAAGTGGAAGAATATCATTCCACAGAATGGAAAAAAGAATCATGGTACCCCCTTATGGATGCCAAAGCATCCCTGGTTTTATTTTTATGTAAAAATCGGTTCAGGAAAAGAGCCGGTTATGACCGAATGGAATGGATTGCATACTCCATGAAGGCCTCCCGGATGGACCAGGCGGGACTCTTCCGCTTCCATCCAAACGAAATGGTATACTTCGTTTCCCAAAGATCGATGCGCACCATGTCCCGGGAGGCTGCCTCTGTGGTCCAGTGAATCATATTGGCCGGGCAGAAAAGAGCGCCCACGGACCTCATGCTTAAATCAATGAGGGTCCCCATGTTATCAGAAGAAGCAGCAATCTCCGGTTTGAAGGAAGCCCTGTCCAGATAACCGGCAGCTGCCTCTCCGGCTACATTGTCCCGGCTGGTCACGACGAAGGGAACGGACCTCAGTGATTCCATGGATTCCAGATGGGAATGGGCCAGACTTTCTATATCATCCTCCGAAAAACCACGGCTGAAAAGCAGCTCCTTCGATACCAGAAAAGCAATGTGTTCCTCATAGAAAGGTCTTGTCACAATGCCTTCCATCGTTTTGCCGAAACGGGCCACCGCCAGGTCCAGGTCTCCTTCCCGCACCATCTTTTCCAGATCGGTGTTGCTGCTTTCCACCAGCGTAAAGGACACCTTTGGATAGAGCTTTCGGAATTCCGCACAAAGGGCAGGCATGATTTCCCGCTCCCTCATAAATCCTGTACCGATACGAAGAGTGCCTCTCCTATCATCAGCCACATCGGAAAGAGCACGACGCAGCTCTTCTTCCTCATCCGCCAGGCGGAGGGCGTATTCATAGAAAACCCGCCCGCCATTGGTCAGCTCCAAAGGTACATGGCGAAGGAAAAAGGGCATGCCCCATTCCTTTTCCAAGGAAGCCATACTGGCTGATAGAGCCTGCTGGGTCATATGAAGTTTCTCTGCCGCCCTGGTGAAATTTTTCTCCCTGGCCAGCACAATGAAATAAGAAATGCTCTGAAAATTCATGGGCCCTCCATCTGCAGTCCATTTTGACTTCATACAGTATACCGCAGGAAACAGGATTTATTCAATGAAAACAGCAGAAAAACAGGGAAGAAGAACTTCCCTGTCTTTCCCTGCCGCTCAGATGATTACCACAGGTGGAAAGCTAAATCAATACCGCAGATGTGGCAGATTTCATCAGCCCGATACATCCTCCGGCGGGCAAACCAGAGAACAATAGCTCTTTCCTTACCCATTTCATTCACAGCACCCATGATTTCTCTGCTCAGATTCTTTTTCATATGAAAGACCTTCTTTCTATACTCATGAGGAACTCTTTATCTTTCCTCTATGGGTAGTATAGAATTTCCCGGTCACAATATCCAACTGTTGATTTATGTAATTATTACAAACATCCCTTGTTTTTTAGTTTTCCAAAGGCCATGGCGCCTCAGGGTTTAAACTTATACCCCACGCCCCAGATGGTCAGAATATGCTTCGGGTTGGAAGGATCCTCCTCCACCGCTTCCCTGAGACGATTGATATGTACCGGCACAGTGGACGTATTCCCCAAAGAATCCATGCCCCAGATCCTGGTGTACAGGGACTCCCTGCTGAATACCACATCTGCATGAACCATGAGGAACTCCAGAAGCTGGAACTCCTTATTGGGCAGCACCTTTTCTATTCCCCTCACAAAAATGCGATGGGTATCGGGCTCCAGTGTAATGCCGCCAATGCTGATTTTCTTCCTTCTTTCCTCGGTGCCCTTCAGCCTTTCATACTGAGCCAGCTGGGACTTCACCCTGGCCACCAGTACGCCGGGAGAAAAGGGCTTTTCAATATAATCATCGGCGCCAAAGCCCAGTCCCCTGATTTTATCAATGTCGCTTCTTCTGGCCGTGACCATCATAATGGGAATATCGATCTTATCCCGAAGTTTCCTTACAATCTGAAAACCATCCATGCCGGGCAGCATGATATCCAGGAGAATCAGATCATACTCTCCGGTGAGGGCTTCCGTCAAACCGGCAGTGCCGTTTTCCTCCACCTTCACCTCATAGCCTCCCACCTCCAGATAATCTCTTTCGATGGAGGCAATATCGTCATCATCTTCCACAATCAGTATCCGTTTTTTCATGTATATCCTCCAATGGTAATACAATATCTACCTTCAATCCGTGAGGCTCTCTGCTGCTGAATGAAACCCTGCCCTTCATCAGATGCACCGCCCTTGCCACAATGGAAAGGCCCAGACCGCTTCCTTTGTCAGTGCGGCTTCTGGCCTTATCGGTACGGAAGAAAGCCTCCTTGAGCCGTCCCAGCGCTTCTTCCGGCACGCCGGGGCCGTCATCGGACAGGGTGAGGAGGGCCAGGCCGCCCTTTTTCTTTACCTCTATATCTATATGCACCCTCTCCTCTGTCTTGTAGCGGATGCTGTTGGAAACCAGATTTTCCACCACCCGTTCCAGAAGGAGAAGATTCCCTTCCACCTTCACCGCCTCTTTGGCTTCTATATGGAAATCGGCGCCATTCCTGCCCCAGTTCAGCCGGTTTTCCTCCACGAACTGGCTGACCACCCGGGATAAATCCAGCGATTCTGTAGGAAGGGCCTTCTCCCCGATATCCATTTTCGTCAGAAGCAGCAGCTGCTCCACCAGCCTTTCCAGTACATCCGCCTTTCTGCGGATAACCTGGAGATACCGCTCCTGCATGGCCGGCGTGGAAGCCACATGATCCAGAAGCCCTTCCACATAGGCCTTGATGGACGTAAGGGGCGTACGGATATCATGGGAAATGGAAGCAATGAGCTCTTTCCGTCTTTCCTCGTTCCCCTCTTTTTCCTCCAGCGACTGCTTCAGCCTCCAGGTCATGACATTAAAGGTTTCAATGGCAGGGGTGAATTCATCATTTCTGTCGTAATCCAGCTGCACCGCCAGATTTCCCTTCCGCACTTCCTCTGCGCCCCGTTCCAGTTCCTTTAAAGGCATAAGAATGCGGCCGATAATGAAACGGGAAAGAAAATAGCTGGTGCCCAGAATGAAGGCAAAGAGAACAGCCAGGATGAAACGGATCACTGCCCGTACTGCCTTTTCAATGGCGCCGTCAGTCCGGGCCTCGGGATGATGGGCCATGATGTAGAGATAACATGGCCTGTCCCCTATGATTTCCTTTTCTGCAAACCGGTAACCCGGCTCATCTGTCACACTGTAAATGCCGTTTCCATCCCTGCCATCCAGCCTGTCCAGGGCTCCTTCCTTTCGCAGCATATCCAGATCCTCCCGGCCTTTTTTCCCATTGCCATAGCTGTATAGAAGGGTCCCTTCCCTCTCTACTGCCACATAAGTGGCCACAGGATCGGTGATTTCCATGACCCAGGCATACCGGGACAGGGACTCATGGTGGCGAAGGCTGTGAAACACAGCAGTTCTAAGAATCTGGGTCATCACATTAAACTGGAATCCGCTCTCCGCAATCACATGGTTCCCGCTGGCGGCATAGAGATAGAGCCCTCCAAAGGCCGAGGCCAGCACGAAAAAGGTCATAAGGAAGGGAAGGATACATACTACGATATGGCTTACAATCAGACTTTTGCGAATGGTCATCATATCACCTGCTGCATTTAAGGATAAAGTGTCAGGGGCTGCGCCAGGGGCTCCCTGCCCGGAAGAGAGAAGGGCTCTCCTTTTCCCGGCCCTCTCCGTTTCCCTTATCATACAAACCGCCCCTGCGCCATGCAACCGGTATTTCTCCAATTTATTTTTTATTTAATGTTACATACAGAATCATTAACATCAGTCCTGTAGAGTACGGGGTGAAGAAACCATACGTCATCTCATCACTCGGGAGGATCATGATGAAAACGATTCGAAACCATCCTTATGTATCCCTTTTGCTTTTTACCCTTGTTCTTTACCTGGCAGGGAACCAGCTTTTAGCCGTGACGGATACGGCAGAATCCAACTACGCCCTCACCGCCAAGGAAATGGTGCTCTCCGGCAACTGGATTTCTCCCCAGATTTACGGCCGTTTCTGGTACGACAAGCCCATTTTCTATTACTGGGAGCTGGCCCTGTCCTTTACCCTCTTCGGGTTCAACGAAATGGCTGCCCGTCTTCCCGCCGCCCTCCTTGGTTCCGCCTCGGTGCTCTTTACCTATTGGTTTGCCCGCCGCACCTACGGGGAAAAGACAGGCTGGCTTGCCGCCATCATCCTGGCTTCCTCAGTGGAATGCTGGATACTGTCCAAGGCAGTGATTACGGACTCCACCCTCTTTCTTTTCATGAGCGCCGCCATCGCCTTTTTCTATCTGGGCTATGCGGAAAACAGAACATACTATTTCCTCTGCTATGTATCGGCTGCCCTGGCAGTCCTCACCAAGGGACCCATAGGCATCCTTCTCCCGGGCCTTGCCTGCTTCCTCTTCCTTCTTTATAAAAAGGATTTGAAGGAAATGATGCATGTGCACCTTCTGTCCGGCCTCCTTCTCTTCACCCTCATTGCCGGTGCCTGGTACGGCACCATGTGCTATCTTCATGGAAATGATTTTCTCCTGAATTTTATCGGTGTCCACAATGTGCTGCGGGCCACGGTTTCCGAGCATCCCTCTCACAATAAATGGTACTTCTACCTTATCGTTTACTTTGCCGGTTTTGCTCCCTGGAGCTTCTTCATTCCCTTCTCCCTGTACAAACGGTGGAAAGAAAAGAAACTGGATCTTCGAAGTGCCCATGATGCCACCCAGCTTCTCCTTATTTATGGTTTCGTGGTGTTCCTCTTCTTCCAGCTGGTGGCCACCAAGTACACCACCTACACCTTCCCGGCCCTGTTTTCCCTTTCCATCTTAACAGCCCTTCTTTACAAAAAACAGGATTTCCGCATTGAAAAGGCAGGCCTGGCCTGCGGTCTGGTATACACGGTACTGGCCGTCACAGTGGCCCCCTCCATCATGCTGAATCATTCGGGTAAGGAAATCGGCGAAGCCCTGGCCCATATGGACACTACCCATAAGACCATTGCGTTTCTGGATGACTACCGCACCTCCGCTGTCTTCTACAGCGGTAAAACCATTTACCGCGCAGAACCGGAAGAGAAAATTGCTTCCATGAAACCGGGAGGCCTGTCCTGGAATGCCAAGAACGTGATGCCCTTCATTTCCGAAGAAAAGCTGCTGCATGACCCCAATGTTCTGCTCATTACCAGAAATCACAGCACCTCCCCCTTCCTGGTCACCTACAATGAAGCAGAAAAAGCGGATCGCATCAGCATTCCCGGCCAGTATACCCTCTGGGTGCGATAGGCATCCATGCGTTTTACTCATGTAATCCTTTATAAATGGCAATTACCTCACTTAGTGTAAAATTTTACTCGGTAGGGGAATTTTTCCAGAAACAATAAAAAAGGAAAGCCTCCCTTTGAGTGGAAATGTTATAATTTCCGTGCACAAATAAAACAAAGAAAGGGCTTTCCTCATGGATATTATAACAAAAACTGGAGAAATTTGGAGTGAAAATGCAATAGGAGCAGTCATTTCTATCATCAAGGAATCTGATGATTCTATTGAGTCTGAAAGGAAGCTAACTCATTGGCTCACTGAAATGAACTGTCAGCTTATAGCTATGGCCCTGGCGCGTATTGACACTGAGCTGTATCAGATTTACAAGGTACAGGGGTGGCGTGTGGCGCGCCGGGACTCTAGGACGATTTGCTGCCGCTATGGAGAGCTGACCTATACCCGAAGACTTCTGCAGAAAGAAGGGAAGAGCTTCTATCCCCTGGACTGCAAAATGGGCTTTGAGTCCAGAAAACACTACAGCCTGGGAATGATTGAGCGGATTGTCGAGGCTGTCGCAATTACCACATCTCGCAGTGCCAGCGAACTCCTGCAAAGCCTGGCAGGGATTACCATCTCCCATCAGTCCGTTATCTCACTCAAGAATTATGCCGGTAAGAAGGCAAAGGCTTACGAAAAAGCATTGGCAGAAGAGGAAAAGGTTGAAAAGCCGACACAGCCGGAAATTATAGCGATTGAAGGAGATGGAATTGTACTCAAGAACAAGGAGAAAGGCGGCGTTTCGGAAGTGCACCGCCTCCAGGTATATGAGGGAGTCAGGAAAAATGGCAACAGGACAGAACTGGTAGGACTTCGCTGCTTTGCAGCTACCAGCAGAAAAGAACTTTTTGCAATGGTAGCAAGCTATCTGCATGGGCACTATGACCTGTCTAAGACCACAGTGCTGTCGAATGGGGATGGAGGTTCCGGGTACCAATTTCAGGACTTTGATCGAATAGTAGAAGGCTGCCTGGATCACCAGCACTTCCTCGACTGCTATCATGTGCATGAAAAGATCCGGACTCGGCTCAGCTTCTGCAACAGAAAACTGATAGACCGTATTATCCGAGAACTTCACCAGAGCGACGATATTATGAAACAGATTCCCGTATGGATGGATACTGCCCGGAGCTGCGCCCGAACAGAGGCGGATTTGGAGGAGGTAGACAAGCTGCAGAGCTATCTGAAAAGAAATGCTCCCTATATCCCTAGTCTGAGTCAGCGCGGCATCCATACAGAGATTCATCTGGGTACTGCAGAAACAAATCACCGGTTCTATAGCTATCGCATGAAGCGGCAGGGACGGAGCTGGTCCAGCGAGGGAATGGAGTGTATGGTTTGGGTATTGACCGCCCGGAAGAATAAAACACTTACAGCAGCTCTCCTGTACCATGCTAATGGGAAAAGCTACAAAAAGATGGATAGAGCCATGCACAAGGCTACGGTGCAGGCAGAGCGTAAAATCGCCCAGAATGTCCGGAGTGAGGCGCAGAAGCGTAAAATGAGAAACTATAGGCCGGGATGCCTGGAGGGGCGTATAGGCGTTTATGGAGCTTCTTCTTCACCAATGGGGAGACTGGCCAGAGCTATACAGAAATACTGATTAAACCGAAGCCACGGAGATAGTAATTATCGACAGTCAAATGAATTACCGAGGAAAACTTGACACTTACATTACCTCATAATCGGCTTTACTTTTTCGAAAACCTGCGATATACTAGAAAAGTCAGATTTATGGCGGTGTAGCCAAGCGCTAAGGCGTGGGCCCTGCAAGGCCCTTATCCCCGTGTTCAACTCCGGGCACCGCCTCCACCAAATACAAAGCACTGTGGATTCCCATTCACAGTGCTTTTTGATTTTTGGGATCAACGAATAAAAAGGGGCTGTGAAGAAATGGAAATCATTTCCTCACAGCCCCTTTTCTGTTTTCTGAAAAAGCATGGACCTGCCTGCTTTCTTCTTTCCCGAAGGGAGGAAAAGCCTATCTCTTTCCCGTCAGGAAAGGATCAGCCCCTGTTACGGAGCTCCCTGCTCTTTCTACCCATAAAAGGCAGGTAGCAAAAGATGCAGAGGAGGCCGCAGACAAGAGCCAGCAGGCCGCCGGCAAGGCCAATGTAAGGCAGGTATCCCCGGGCCGTCAAAAGGCTCCCTATATAGGTTCCGCTGCCGATGCCCATATTAAAGATGCCGGAGAAAATAGACATGGCCACCGGAGCAGCGCCGATAGACAAATGACGGATGATTTCCGACTGCATGGCTATGCCGTAGAGTGTATTCACCACGCCCATGGCCAGGAGGCAGAAGAGAAGCACCGGCAGAAACGGGGCTCCCTCACGGAGAAGGAAGAAGGGAACCAAAAGGCCGCAGGCGCCGGTCATAATAATCAGTTTGGGATAGGTGCCAAACATTTTAGAAAAGGCAAAGCTTCCCAAAAATCCCGTACTTCCCAGGAAGATAAGCACCACCGTAATGGCCGCAGGAGCCAGATGGGCCACAGCGTGAAGGAAAGGCTCAATATAGCTGTACACCGTGAAGTAGGCAGAAGCATAAAAGATCGTCATTCCGAAAATAACAGCCACCGGCCTGTTACGGAAAAGCCCGGGCAGATCTCCCGGGGTGAAAGGTTCTCCCGGAGAAAGCTGGGGAAATACAAAGAACAGATACACCATGGCTCCGGCGGTAACCAGGGCAATGAGCAGGAAGGTCATACGCCATCCCAGAGCCAGTCCAATGACCCGTCCTAAGGGAAGGCCGAAAACCATGGCCACCGCCGTACCGGCTGCCACCATGGACAGGGCAAAGGGCGATTTTCCTTTGTCCACCAGTCTCGCTGCCAGAGGCGCTGCAATGGACCAGAAAATGGCATGGGCACTGGCCACCAGAATCCGGGCGCCCATAAGCAGAGGAAAGGAAGGAGCCATGCCGCTGGCCAGCTGTCCCAGAGCAAAGAGAAGGAGCGTAAGCAGAAGAAGGGTCTTCTCCTTCATCTTTCCTGCTGCCAGCATAAGGGGCAGAGACAGGATGGCTACCATCCAGGCATAGACTGTAATCATAATGCCCGTTTCTGCTTCCGTCTGGTCAAAGGACTGGGAAATATCCATAAGCAGGGCAATGGGCATAAATTCAGAAGTATTAAATACAAAGGCAGATACAGTGATTCCCAGAAGAGGAAGCATCTGCCTTAAAGGAACAGGAAAAGTCATCCATCCTCCTTATTGACTGAAAAAAGGAAACGCTGATTCCCGGGAAGGGAAAATCAGCGCTTCTGCCAATAACAAAATCATCACTCTTTCGGCACAGGGCCGTACTTGTTTTTCTTGTTTTCTCCGGGGAAAAAGGCCAGAAGAACCACGGCAGCCATGAATATCACTGCCACCACCCTGGTAGCCATGAGCTGACTGCCAAGGAACTGACCACCCAGCTGGTTAATGGCAAAAAGGAGAAGGAAGAATACCCAGTAGTAGAGATGAGAAAGGCCAATATCCGACAGGCGGCGCATGGCCAGGCTGATAAGGGAAATGAAGCACAGAGTGCCCACCACCAGGAAGGTGAAGATGTAAAGATTCAGGTCTCCCTCAAAGAGCTCCGGCCGAAGGCAGGTGAACGAGAAGAGAATGGCAGCCGGTATGCCGGCGCCCAGCATTTTAGGAATATAGGAACGGCGGCTGATGCGGCCCACCGGATTGAAGTAGGTTTTGAAGATTTTGTGCCCCAGCCCTTTAGCCTCTTCCGCCTGTTTTTCTTCAATGGCTTCATTGTCGGAAAGAACCTTCGCTTCTTCACTGTCCATAAGAGCAATGGTTACCACCTTTTCCCCCTTTTCCGGTTTGGTTACGAAAATGGAGGTCACCGTATCGGAGAAGATGGTCATGGCCGGGGTGTCTTCCCCCTCTCCTTCCGATGCAGAAAGTTTTTTTATCAGATCCTCCCTTTTGTCCAAAGGAAGCTCCATGTAAATGGCTGCGGTTTTCTTATTCCGGATGCACACACCGATGATGGATACCTCCATACCGTAGAAAGGAAAATGTTCCTGACCTTCCGAGAGGGAATAAAATTCAATGTGCTTATCCTCGTCCATCCTTTCCCTGGTGGCCGTATATTCTCTGGAAATGCTGCGGAGGCTGTCACCAAGACGGATTTTTCCAGCCCTTCTGGGTTTTCTGTGTTTTCCGCCGCCAGCGGCTTTTCCTGCATTTTCGCTAATGTCGGGGATATCAAAATCCATATTCATTGCTTTACGCTCCTTTATAGGGGACTCCTGATTTGTAACTCTCACTTCCTGAGCCCTGTCAATAATCCCCTTTATTTTAACATGACCGGCAGGGAGATGAAAGATAAGAAGCCGCCCTCTGCAACCATAAAAATAAAAAAGAACCGGCGAAAAGTCACCGGTTCTTTTCTTTCAGACAGGAAATCAGTCTACCAGGGCGATGATTACTTCAGGAGCATTATCGCCAAGACGGCCGTCCAGTTTCACAATGCGGGTATAGCCGCCGTTGCGGTCTGTGTATTTCTTTGCAATTTCGTCAAACAGTTTCTTTGTAACAGCCTTGTCCATGATGAAACCTTCAGCCTGACGGCGGGCATGGAGATCGCCTCTCTTAGCGAGGGAGATCATCTTGTCAGCTACATGGCGGAGTTCCTTGGCCTTGGACTCAGTGGTCTTAATCTGGCCATGCTGGAAAAGAGCGGTTACGAGACTGCGCAGCAGGGCCTTGCGGGCACCGCTGACTCTTCTCAATCTACTACGTGCCATTTCTTTCCTCCTATAACTATATCAATCCTTGGAATCTTTGAGATGAAGTCCGTAATCCCGGAAGTTAGCCAGTTTTTCTTTGATTTCATCTACCGATTTTTTACCAAGGTTGCGTACACGGGTCAATTCATCTTCTGTCTTGTCTGTCAGTTCGCCGATAGTATTGATTTCAGCTCTCTTCAGGCAGTTAAATGCGCGGACAGAAAGTTCCAGTTCGTCAATGGGAAGAGCGCGTACAGCGTCTTCATTGGCTTTATCCTGGGCAGGAGCGGGACTTTCTTCTACTTCTTCCCCTTCTGTCGGTTCGCTGCCTGGCTGGCTGATACCGATTTTGCAGAAGTTTTCAAAGCAGCTGATCAGGATATTGGCAGCTGTAGCCACTGCATCGTCCGCATTGACAGAGCCGTCGGTATCCACTTCCAGAGTCAGCTTGTCGTAGTCCATTTCATTGCCTACGCGGGTATCGCTGACTTCGTAGTTGCACTTAACAACAGGAGAATAAATGGAGTCGATGGGGATAACGCCGATAACGTCATCATCCGATTTGTTCTTTGTAAAAGGTACATAGCCATGTCCGCGGTTAATGGTCATTTCCATACCCAGATGGGCATCGGAATCCAATGTGCAGATGGCCAGATCTTTGTTGAGAACATCTATTTCTGCCGGTAAAACCATATCACCGGCATGGAAAATACCCTCTTTAGTGATATCGATTCTGACAGTGATGGGGAAGGTCGCTTCGTCGTGGGCGATGAAACGAATCTTCTTCAGGTTCAGAATCATATCTGTTACATCTTCTCTGACGCCGTTAATAGTTGAAAATTCATGAAGCACGCCGTCGATTTTGATAGACGTAATAGCCACACCGTCTAAAGATGAAAGCAACACGCGTCGTAAACTGTTTCCCAGGGTGATGCCATAGCCTCTTTCGAGCGGTTCGCATTCGAACTTGCCGTGACTCTTGTCATCGCTGAGTTCCACAGTCTTAATTGTGAAGCTAGTATTTTCGATCATCCGAAAGTCCTCCTTCTGCGCCTGACGGCGCCAAAATGAAACAGAAAGGATATACCTTAATTATACTCTTCTGCGTTTCGGAGGACGGCAGCCGTTATGAGGAATCGGGGTGACGTCCTTAATGCTGCTGACTTCGATGCCTGCTGCCTGCAGTGCACGGATAGCTGCTTCACGGCCTGCGCCTGGTCCTTTGACGAATACGTCAGCGGAACGCATGCCCTGGTCAATAGCAACTTTAGCAGCCTGTTCAGCTGCCATCTGTGCTGCGAATGGTGTGCTCTTACGGGAGCCTTTGAATCCGAGTCCGCCGGCAGATGCCCATGCAATGGTGTTGCCGTTAGAGTCAGTAATCGTTACAATCGTGTTGTTGAAAGTAGAACGAATATGAGCTGCACCGGATTCTACATGTTTTCTTTCTTTTCTTTTTGCTTTACTTTTTACCGTAGCCATTATATCCCTCCTTCAACATTACTTCTTGGTTGCAGTCTTCTTACCTGCAATGGTCTTCTTCGGTCCTTTGCGGGTACGAGCGTTGGTCTTTGTTCTCTGACCACGTACCGGCAGGCCTTCGCGATGACGTCTGCCTCTGTAGGAGCCGATTTCTACCAGACGCTTAATGTTGAGGGATTCTTCTCTACGGAGATCACCTTCGACTTTGTAGTCAGCGAGAGCGTTGCGGATCTTTGCAACGTCATCTTCTGTCAGATCTCTCACTCGGATATCAGGATTGATTCCTGCTTTGCTTAAGATTTCTTTGGAAAGAGTGGGGCCAATTCCATAAATATAAGTTAAGCCGATCTCAACGCGCTTATCTCTTGGTAAGTCTACACCAGCTATACGTGCCATCTACTCTTTAACCTCCTTTTAATTAACCTTGTCTCTGCTTATGTTTCGGATTTTCACAAATGACCATTACACGGCCTTTGCGTTTGATGATCTTGCACTTGTCGCACATCTTTTTAACGGACGGTCTGACCTTCATCTTGGTTCCTCCTTACTTACTTGTAACGATAGGTAATCCTGCCGTGCTCTAAATCGTAGGGCGTCAATTCTACTGTTACCTTATCCCCGGGCAGTATACGGATGAAATTCATCCTCATTTTGCCGGAAATAGTAGCCAGCACAATATGGCCGCCGTTTTCCAGTTTGACACGGAACATGGCGTTTGGAAGCTTTTCTACTACTTTACCTTCAACTTCAATAACGTCTGCCTTGCTCATGAGAGCCTCCTTTGGCTTACATATACTGTCCGCTGGTAACGATATCAGTCGCGCAGCGTCAGAATTTTAGGACCATCTTTGGTAATGGCAACGGTATGTTCAATGTGAGCAGACGGTTTTCCGTCAGCTGTCACCACACCCCAGCCATCGCGAAGGGTAATGATATCAGCACTTCCCATGGTAATCATCGGTTCAATGCAGATAACCATGCCTTCTTCCAGACGCGGCCCATGACCTGGCGTTCCGTAATTCGGAATTTCCGGATCTTCGTGCATGTCTGTCCCGATACCATGGCCTACATATTCGCGAAGAACGCCGTAGCCATATGGTTTCACATAGCTTTCGACAGCATGACCGATGTCGCCTACGGTGTTGCCCACCACTGCCTGCTTGATGCCGGCAAAAAGTGCGCCTTCCGTAGCCTGAATCAGCTGCATATTCTTCTTGTTTGTGTGGCCTACCGGAACGGTGATACAGGAGTCACCCATGTAACCATTTAATTCTACCACAAGATCGATAGAAATGATATCACCTTTTTTTAAAATTTTTCTTGCTGAAGGAATTCCATGGACTACAGTATCATTGACCGATGCGCAGATGGATCCGGGATAGCCTTCGTATCCCTTCTCGGCAGGTGTACCGCCTCTGTCTCTGATAAATTTTTCAGCCAGATGGTCAAGATCAAGAGTGCTCATGCCCGATTTGACTGCTTTTTCCAGCATAGAGAGCGTTTCCGCAGTCAGACGGCTGGCTGCGGCAATCTTCTCTATTTCTTCCGGTGTATGGATGATAATCATTTGGACGCCTTCTTCAGTGCATCCTGGATATCAGCATATACCTTGTCCATGGACTGGTCTCCGTCGATTTCATAGTACCGGCCGCTGACCTTGTAGTAGTCAATGAGCGGTTTTGTGGATGTTTCGTAAACATCCAGACGCTGGGAGATGGTCTTTTCGTTATCATCAGCCCGCTGGTACAGTTCACCGCCGCAGTTATCGCAGATGCCCGGTGTCTTCGGCGGACGGAATTCTTTATGGAAGGAAGCTCCACATTTCTTGCAGACCAGTCTTCCGCTTACTCTCTTGATGATGTCATCGCGGTTGGCTTTGATGCCGATGACAGCAGTAAGCTGGATTCCCAGTTCATGAAGAATGGCATCCAGGGCAGAGGCCTGGGCGGTGGTGCGGGGGAATCCGTCGAGGATCCATCCCTTTTTGCAGTCGTCCTGGGCCAGTCTTTCCTTTACGATGCCCACAGTTACACTATCCGGAACAAGGGCTCCCTTGTCCATATAGCTTTTAGCTTCCTTGCCGAGAGCAGTTCCCGATTTCACAGCCGCACGGAACATGTCGCCGGTTGCAATCTGGGGGATGCCGTAATCACGAATGAGCTTTTCTGCCTGGGTGCCTTTGCCGGCGCCGGGAGGTCCCATTAATAAGATATACATATCCTGCTCCTTATCTTACAAAAGCCTTATTTAATAAAGCCCTGATAGTTTCTTGTAACCATATAAGACTGTGCCTGTCTCATGGTGTCCAGTGCCACACCGACGATAATGAGGAGCGATGTACCACCGAAGTACACGCCCTGGATGCCGGTGATATTTCCGATGAAGTTCGGAAGGATTGCAATGAATGCCAGGAAAACGGCGCCGGTCAGAGTGATTCTGGACAATACCTTATCTACATACATCATGGTGGGCTGCCCCGGGCGGATGCCTGGAATGAAGCCGCCATATTTCTTCATATTATCTGCCAGATCCTTGATGTTCACGGAAATGGCTGTATAGAAATAGGTGAAGATAAAAATGAGGAAACCGTAGCAGATGGTGTTTGGCCAGGTGCCCCATCCGAAGAAATTACCGATGGACTGTACCCAGCTCACATGGATGAACTGTGCCAGGGTAATGGGGAGCATGAGAATGGAGGAAGCGAAGATGATGGGGATAACGCCGGCCTGGTTTACCTTGAGAGGCAGGTAGGTGGAGTGACCGCCATACATTCTGCGTCCAATCACACGCTTGGCATACTGGATAGGAATCCTTCTCTGTCCTTCGTTCACTTCGATGACCATGAGAATCATAGCCAGGGCAATGACCAGGAACAGGAGAAGCTGGAAGGGGGAAATGGTGCCGACTTTCAGGTAGTCCACCACGGTGGAAATAGCCTGCGGGAAGCGGGCTACGATACCGCAGAAGATGATAAGGGAAATACCGTTGCCGATACCATGTTCCGTAATCTTATCGCCGATCCACATAAGGAGGCAGGTGCCTGCTGTGAGAACAACGATAACGAAAAAGAAATACAGCCAGCTGTTATCAACAAGGGCATTGTTGATACGCAGGGCATAGGTCATACCGAATGCCTGCACAGCTGCCAGGAAAATTGTGAAATATCTTGTGACTTTCTGAATTCTCTTGTATCCTTCGGCACCGTCTTTTCTCCATTCTTCCAGGGTGGGGATGACAGCGGTCAGGAGCTGCATAATGATGGATGAGTTGATGTAGGGAGTGATACTCATGGCAAATATGGAGAATTTGCTGAGTGCCCCGCCGGCGAAGAGATCCAGGAATCCGAAGAGATTGCCTGAAGTGAAAAGACTCTCAATCACCGATGAATCAACCCCCGGCACGGGGATATGGACCCCGAGACGGAAGATGACAAACATCAGGAAGGTGAAAAGAATGCGATCTTTGAGTTCTTTATTTGCAAAAAAGTTTGCTAAAGTAGATCCCATATCAGATCACCTCTACTTTTCCACCTGCTGCTTCGATTTTCTGCTGAGCGGACTTGGTGAATCCCTGTGCTCTTACGGTCAGAGCCTTGGACAGTTCACCGTTTCCCAGTACACGTACACCATCGAGAACGTTCTTCAGAATACCTGCTTCAACGAGAGCTGCCGGATCAACAACAGCGTTGGCATCGAAACGATTCAGCTGTTCAACATTGACTTCAGCATATTCCTTAGCTAATACATTTTTAAAACCGCGCTTCGGAAGACGACGGTACAGAGGCATCTGGCCGCCTTCAAATCCCGGACGGACGCCGCCGCCGGTTCTGGCGTTCTGACCTTTCGCACCGCGGGTAGCCTGTTTGCCCATGCCGCTGCCCAGGCCTCTGCCTACGCGACGACGTACTCTTCTGGAGCCTTCAGCCGGTTTCAGTTCATGCAGTTTCATCAGTGCACCTCCTTCTTATTATTCTGCTTCTTTGCATTCAACCAGATGCTGGACATGATGAATCATGCCTTTAATCTGGGGGGTAAGTTCTTTTTCTACAGAGGAATTGGTCTTATGAAGGCCAAGAGCCTTGATAGTAGCGATATGTTCCGGTCTGGAGCCAATCACGCTTTTTTTCAGTGTAATAATAACTTTCATGAGGGGCCCCCTTAGTTGTAAATTTCGTCCAGGCTCTTTCCGCGGAGTGCTGCAACAGTTTCTGCATTTTCAAGCTTGGAGAGACCGTCCATGGTAGCTCTAACCATGTTGATGGGGTTAGAAGAGCCAAGGGACTTGGTCAGAATATTACGGATGCCTGCCAGAGCCAGTACGGCACGAACCGGGCCGCCGGCTTTGATACCGGTACCTTCGGCAGCAGGTTTCATAATAACCTTGCCGGCACCATAGATGCCCAGCATAGGATGGGGAATGGTTCCGTTCTTCAGAGCCACGGTAATCATGTTTTTCTTAGCGTCTTCAACGCCTTTGCGGATAGCTTCAGGAACTTCAGCTGCCTTGCCCAGGCCTGCGCCAATCTTGCCCTTGCCATCACCGACTACTACGACTGCAGCAAAGGAAAAACGACGGCCGCCTTTTACGACTTTAGCAACGCGGTTGATGAAAACGACGTTTTCCTGTAAGTCGGATTCCTGTTTTTCAAATCTTGGCATGTGCTTTCTCCTTTACCTTAAAATTTCAAGCCGGCTTCGCGGGCACCTTCAGCCAGAGCCTGTACTCTGCCGTGATAGATATAGCCGCCGCGATCGAATACTACGGTTTCAATGCCCTTTTCCAGAGCTCTCTTGGCAACGAGAGCACCTACAGCCTTGGCAGCTTCTGCATTGCCGCCGTAGGGGAACTGAGCCTTGATTTCTTTATCTAAGGTATTAGCCGATACCAGGGTTACGCCAGCTTCATCATCGATGACCTGGGCGTAAATGTTAGCCAGGGATCTGAACACATTGAGACGCGGGCAGGCGGCAGTACCGGAGATTTTCTTACGAAGACGCAGATGACGGCGGATAACCGCATTTCTGCTTGCATTTTTACGCATATTTTTCTACCTCCTGTCTTACTTTGTTGCGCCGGTCTTACCAGCCTTACGGCGTACGTATTCACCGGAATAACGGATACCCTTGCCTTTATAAGGTTCCGGTTCTCTCCAGGCGCGGATTTCAGCTGCAACCTGTCCAACCTTTTCCTTGTCAGCGCCGGATACGAGAATCACAACGGAAGAAGGGGTTGTAATTGTAATGCCTTCCGGCGGAGTAATGATGACCGGATGGGAGAAACCAAGAGCCAGCTTCAGGTTTTTGCCCTGCATCTGAGCATTATAGCCAACGCCCTGGATTTCCAGTTTCTTTTCAAAGCCCTGTGTTACACCAACAACCATGTTGTTGATCAGGGTACGGGTCAGTCCGTGCAGGGAACGGTTTTTGATATCATCATTCGGACGGGAAACCAGAACTTCATTGTTTTCCAGTTTAATGTCCATTTCTTCATTCAGTGTACGGGACAGTGTGCCTTTCGGACCCTTAACTGTCACTGTATGGCCGTCAATCTTGACTTCCACACCAGCCGGGACCGCAATAGGTTTCTTGCCAATTCTTGACATTCTATACCTCCAACGGATTACCAGACAAACGCAAGAACTTCACCGCCAAGGCCTTCTCTGCGAGCTGCCTTGTCAGTCATGATGCCCTTGGATGTGGAAATAACTGCAATACCGAGACCGCCGAGAACCTTCGGCAGTTCTTCTTTGCCTGCATAAACTCTCAGGCCCGGTTTGGAAATTCTCTTCAGACCTTTGATGACCTTTTCACGGTTAGCGCCGTATTTCAGGGAAACACGGAGAACCTGATGGCCTTCGACTTCGATCTGTTCTACGTTTTTGATAAAGCCTTCATCTTTTAAAATCGCAAGCACAGCTGCCTTAATTTTAGAAGCAGGCATATCTACCTTATCATGATATGCATCGTTCGCATTACGAATACGGGTAAGCATATCCGCAATTGGATCGGTTGTTACCATTATTTAATCCTCCTCCCGAATTACCAGCTGGCTTTTCTAATACCCGGAATATCGCCATTGTAAGCCAGATCACGGAACTGGTTACGGCAGATACCGAATTTACGCATATAGCCGTGGGGACGGCCTGTCAGTTTGCAGCGGTTGTGCAGACGTGTAGGGGAAGCGTTACGGGGCAGCTTGGAAAGAGCTTCCCAGTCGCCTGCTTCCTTCAGAGCCTGGCGTTTAGCTGCATATTTCTGAACGGCGAGTTCTCTCTTCTTCTCGCGTTCCAACATAGACTTCTTTGCCATATTGTCCTCCGATTATTTCTTGAACGGCATACCGAACTGGCGGAGGAGCTCACGGGCTTCTTCATCAGTCTTAGCCGTAGTTACAACAATGATATCCATGCCACGGATTCTGTCGATTTTTTCATAATCAACTTCCGGGAAAATCAGCTGTTCCTTTACGCCGAATGCATAGTTGCCACGGCCGTCGAAGCTCTGGTCGCTGATGCCGCGGAAATCGCGTACACGGGGCAGAGCGATGTTGATCAGACGATCGAGGAATTCATACATTCTGTCACCACGAAGGGTAACTTTGCAGCCCAGGGGCATTCCTTCACGGATGTGCCATGCAGCCAGGGATTTATGAGCTTTGCAGATCATCGGCTGCTGGCCGGTGATAGCTGCAAGATCGGATGCTGCTGCATCAACTGCTTTAGAGTTTTCAGTAGCTTCGCCTACACCGATGTTGATGACAATCTTTTCCAGCTTCGGGATTTCCATGTCATTCTTGTAGCCGAACTTTTCGCGCATGCTGTTCTTAATCTGCGCTTTGTACAAATCGTTTAATCTGGACACTTGTTATCCTCCTTCCCGCTTAAGCCTTGTCAATAATAGCGCCGCTCTTAACGGCTGCCCTTACATAAGAGCCGTCCTTCTGCTGGACTTTCTTTACGCGGGTCGGTTTCTTGGATTCCGGATCCAGGATCATAACCTTGGAGGCATAAATCGGAGCTTCCTTCTCGATGATGCCGCCCTTGGGGTTAGCCTGGCTCGGTTTTGTGTGTTTCTTAACCATGTTGACGCCTTCAACGACTACACGGCCTTCTTTCGGCATAGCAGCTTTGATTTTGCCCTGCTTGCCTTTATCCTTACCGGAAATAACGACAACTGTGTCTCCGGTCTTTACATGCAGTTTCTGACTCATCATTTGCCTCCCTATTAGAGCACTTCCGGAGCCAGGGAAATAATCTTCATGAAATCTCTTTCACGGAGTTCTCTTGCTACCGGTCCAAAAATACGTGTTCCTACCGGGCTCTTGTCGTCTTTAATAATAACAACTGCGTTTTCATCAAAGCGGATATGGGATCCGTCGCTGCGGCTTACGCCGTTTACGCTGCGGACTACAACAGCCTTGACTACCTGGCCCTTCTTAACAACGCCGCCGGGGGTTGCATCTTTGACCGTGCAAACCACAATATCACCGATATTGCCGCTCTTACGGAAGGAACCACCCAGAACTTTAATAACCAGGACGTTCTTAGCACCGGTATTATCCGCAACGTTGAGTCTGCTTTCCTGCTGAATCATCGTGCCTATCCTCCTATAATTATCTTTCTATATCAGTTCTGACGGGCAACGATTTTCTCAACTCTCCAACGCTTGTCGCGAGACAGCGGGCGAGTTTCGACGATGCGTACCGTATCACCGACACGGCATTCGTTGTTTTCGTCATGCGCTTTGAACTTGGTTGTGGTATTAATAGATTTTTTGTACAGCTTGTGGGGAACTTTACGTTCTACAGCAACAACGACGGTTTTGTCCATCTTATCGCTGACAACAATTCCCTGGCGCACCTTGCGCAACTTTCTTTCTTCTGCCACGTTGAGATCCTCCTTTGGATTAACCGTCATGCCTTCTTGGCAGCCTTCAATTCTTCTTCACGCTGAACAGTTTTGATTCTTGCGATGGTTTTCTTTACTTCACGGATACGCATCGGATTTTCAAGCTGTCCTGTAGCGAGCTGAAAACGGAGGTTAAACAGTTCTTCCTTTAAGCCGGCAACCTTTTCATTCAATTCGGCAGTGCTCAGGTTACGAATTTCATTGACCTTCATTTTATTCACCTGCCACTTCTTGTCCTTTAACTACAAACTTTGTCTTAATCGGCAGCTTGTGACCTGCAAGGCGCATAGCTTCCTTTGCAGCTTCCACGGGGATGCCGCCCATTTCGAACATAACACGGCCGGGTCTCACTACAGCTACCCAGTATTCTACAGCACCTTTACCGGAGCCCTGACGGGTGCCGATCGGTTTTGCGGAAACCGGTTTGTCCGGGAAAATCTTGATCCAGACCTTGCCGCCGCGCTTTGTATAACGGGTCATAGCAATACGGGCTGCTTCGATCTGACGGCTGGTGATCCAGGAAGGTTCCAGGGCAACCAGGCCATATTCACCGTAAGTTACGGTGTTTCCACGATGTTCCTTGCCTTTCATACGGCCGCGGAACTGTTTACGATATTTTGTACGCTTTGGAATTAACATCAGGAATCACTCCTTTCAGAGTTTCTCGGCCTGCGTTCTCTGCGATCACCGCGGCGGCCGCCTCTTCTGTTGCCTTCGTGACGGTTTCCTCTGTCCTTGCCTGTGCGGGTGTTTTCATTTTCATCCACAAACTGGCCAGGAGCGAGTTCGCCTTTATAAATCCAGACTTTAACGCCGATAGCACCATAGGTGGTGTGAGCAGCGGTTACACCGTAGTCAATGTTGGCACGGAGAGTCTGAAGGGGAATGGAACCTTCACGGTAGCTTTCACTGCGGGCGATTTCAGCGCCGCCGAGACGACCGGAAACGGTTACCTTAATACCTTTAGCGCCTGCGCGCATGGTTCTGCCGACAGCCTGTTTAACAGCACGGCGGAAGCCGATACGTCTTTCCAGCTGGGAAGCAATGTTTTCAGCAACCAGGATGGCGCTCATGTCGGTGGATTTGATTTCAAGGATATCAATATCCACTTCCTTATCAGTAACACCGGCCAGGGCTTTCTTGATATCCTCAATGCCTGTGCCGCCGCGGCCGATAACCATGCCCGGTTTAGCAGTATAAATGGCAAGCTTTACTCTGTTGCCTACACGTTTAATGCCAATCTTGGAAATGCCTGCAACAAACAGGTGCTTCTTTAAAAACTGGCGGATTTTGGCATCTTCCACAAGCAGTGCAGCATAATCTTTTTCTGCAAACCATTTGGAATCCCAGTCATCGATCACGCCTACACGCATTCCATGCGGATTAACTTTCTGACCCAAAACGTTTCCCTCCTTCGATTACTCTTTTTCAGAAACTTTTACCGTCAGTGTGCTGGTACGTTTCATAATCCCGAAAGCCTGTCCACGGGAACGTGGATGTACACGCTTCATGATCGGGCCTGCATCTACATAAATTGTGGAGATGTAGAGATTGTCAATGTTCATATTGTTATTGTTTTCTGCATTTGCCATGGCGCTCCGGAGGGTTTTTTCAACCACGATGGAAGCTGCCTTGTGGGTATTGCGCAGAATGGAGATTGCTTCTCCCGCTTTCTTGCCGCGGACAAGGTTAGCTACGATGCGGACCTTGCGGGGAGAAATGCGGACATTTCTTGAAATTGCCTGAACTTCCATTTTATTCCTCCCTGTTATTTACCTGCAGCGGCCTTATCACTCTTGTTGTGGCCCTTGAAAGTACGGGTCGGAGCGAATTCGCCAAGCTTATGGCCAACCATATCTTCAGTGATGTAAACCGGTACATGCTTTCTTCCGTCGTGAATCGCAATGGTGTGACCTACGAAGCTCGGAAGGATGGTAGAAGCACGGGACCAGGTTTTAACAATTTTCTTATCGTTAGCTGCGTTCAGTGCGTCAATCTTCTTTACCAGAGAGAAAGCGACGAACGGGCCTTTTTTTACGGATCTGGACACTTTTACTCCTCCTTATCTTACTTGCGTCTCTTAACAATCAGTTTGGTAGACGCTTTTCTGTTGTCGCGGGTCTTCACGCCGTAAGCAGGCTTGCCCCACGGGGTAACAGGACGCTTACGTCCGACAGGAGCTTTACCTTCGCCGCCGCCATGCGGATGGTCATTCGGGTTCATTACAACGCCGCGGGTAGTCGGACGAACGCCGAGCCAGCGGTTTCTTCCTGCTTTGCCCAGGGTGATGTTTTCATGGTCATCATTGCCAACCACACCGATAGTAGCGCGGCAGCGGATATGTACCTTGCGCAGTTCGCCGGAAGGCAGACGGAGCAGTGCATAATCTCCTTCTTTAGCCATGAGCTGAGCGCTTGCACCGGCAGAACGAACCATCTGGCCGCCTTTGCCGATTTTCAGTTCTACGTTGTGAACGATGGTACCAAGAGGAATATTGGTGAAAGGCAGGCAGTTGCCTACTTTAATATCGGATTCCGGACCGCTGGTAACAACGTCGCCAACCTTGAGTCCCTTAGGAGCCAGGATGTAACGTTTTTCACCGTCTGCATACTGGAGCAGAGCGATGCGGCAGGTACGGTTAGGATCGTATTCGATAGTAGCTACTTTAGCCGGAATGTTATCCTTGTTTCTCTTGAAATCGATGATTCTGTACTGACGTTTATGACCGCCGCCCTGATGGCGAACTGTCATTTTGCCGGAGCCATTGCGACCGCCATGATTATGAACAGGAGCCAAAAGGGATTTTTCCGGTTTGTCTGTTGTGATTTCATCAAAAGTGGAAACGGTCATCTGACGGCGTCCGGGAGTGTACGGTTTAAAAGATTTATAAGCCATTGATTTACTCCTCCTTACGCTTCGAAGAGCTCAATTGTTTCGCCCGGTTTAAGGGTAACAACTGCTTTCTTCCAATCACTGCGACGACCCTGGGTGCGGCCCAGACGTTTCATCTTGCCTTCATAACGCATGGTGTTCACAGCCTGAACTTTGACTTTGAAAATCTGTTCCACAGCCTGGCGGATTTCAACCTTGGTTGCAGCAAGGGGCACGCGGAAGGTGTACTTTCTTTCTTCCATGAGAGCCGTGGTTTTTTCGGTGATAATCGGTTTAATGAGGATGTCACGTGCTTCCATTATGCGAGTACCTCCTCAATCTTCTTGACAGCTTCCTGAGTGAGGAAGAGCTTGTCGTAATTTACAATATCATAGATGTTGATTCCGCTGGGAACATAAGCTTTTACGCCGGGAATGTTTCTTGCGGAAAGAACGGTGTTTTCTGCTGCGTCGCCGCCGTCAACGATGAGGGCCTTGCCTGCTGCGTTGAATGCGGAAAGCATTTTTACAACTTCCTTGGTCTTCGGTGCATCGAAATGGATGGTGTCGATAACTACCAGTTCGTTAGCGCGGAGCTTTTCGGAAAGAGCAGATTTAACAGCCAGCTGGCGAGCCTTTTTCGGCATAGCCTTTGCATGGCTTCTGGGGGTCGGTCCGAATACGGTGCCGCCGCCAACCCACAGTGGGGAGCGGATGGATCCGACTCTGGCACGGCCTGTGCCTTTCTGTTTCCAGGGCTTCTTGCCGCCGCCGCGGACAAGGCCTCTGGTCTTTGTGGCGTGGGTGCCGAGGCGTTCATTAGCCATCTGGCGAACCACTGCCTGGTGAATAACAGCTTCGTTGTAGTCTACGCCAAAGACGCTGTCATTCAGCTCTATTTCACCGGTTTCCTGGCCGGCTACATTATACAGCTTTACTTTCGGCATTGAGATGTTCCTCCCTTAATCAGAACAATTTTCTGTTGTTCCAGACAATATTATTTTACAGGCTTTACAGTTTCCTGTACCATGACGAGGCTTCCCTTAGCGCCGGGGATCCCGCCTTTGACAAGCATAAGATTACGGGCAGTATCAACTCTTACTACCTGAAGATGCTGAACAGTGACTCTTTCGCCGCCCAGCTGTCCCGGCATCTTCTTGCCTTTGAATACCTTTCCGCCGCCGCCGGACATACGAGCACCGAGGGATGCTGTCTGACGATGGTTCTTGGAACCGTGGCTTTCAGGGCCGCGCTGGTGATTCCAACGTTTAATGGTGCCGGCGAAACCTTTGCCGCGGCTGGTGCCGATTACGTCTACAATTTCGCCTTCTGCGAAGATATCAGCAGCCAGAGTTTGGCCTACTGTGTAAGACGGCTTTTCAGCGAGTCTGTATTCACGCAGATATTTAACCGGTTCAATACCAGCCTTTTCAAACTGACCTTTTACAGGTTTTGTCAAATGTTTTTCTTTGACAGCGCCATAACCGAGCTGAACAGCATTGTATCCATCGCTTTCAACGGTTTTAACAGCTGCTACAACGTTTGGCAGAACTTCAATAACACTTACCGGAACCAGGTCGCCGTTTTCAGCGAACACCTGGGACATTCCTAATTTTGTTCCCAAAATAGCCTTAGACATCTTTGCACCTCCTTACAGTTTAATATCAATGCTGACGCCGGCTGGCAGTTCCAGTCTCATCAGCGCATCCGCGGTCTTCTTGGATGGATCGAGGATGTCAATAAGTCTCTTGTGGATACGCATTTCAAACTGTTCACGGCTGTCTTTGTTGACATGCGGAGAACGGAGAATGGTATACACGTTCCGTTCTGTGGGGAGCGGAATGGGACCGGAGACACGGGAACCGGTTCTCTTGGCAGTTTCCGCGATCTTCGCTGCGCTCTGATCAACAGCTTTGTGATCATAGCCTTTCAGCCGAATTCTGATTTTTTCCTGTTTCGACATTACATAAACCTCCTACGTTCATTTCCTGAATGAACTGCTCCGTGGAAATTCCCCTGCAGTGCAGGCCACCTTCCACTTCATAGTTTTGACTGACTCGCTTCCCGCTTTCGCCCTCGTACGAAAGCCCGAAAACGTTCAGCCTTTAAATCATACTATTTTCCATGGTTGAATGCAAGTGTTTCATAAAAATTTAATATTTTTATCGATAAGTCTCCTAAATACGATAAATACTGGTGAAAACGCAATTAGGTGCGCCTTATTTTAGCATAAACACGCGTCCTGGTGTGTACCTTTTTGCGTTAGACTTTGATTAAATTTTCAAATTACCATGTTTTAATGACAAAAAGAACAGCAAATCAGCGGCATTCCTCCCCCTCTACTGCCCATTTATTATTATACATATATATGGGCGCTATCCGCTGTCCGCCGGGCATCGTCATTCTGAGCGCAGCGAAGAATCTCGGTGCCTGCCGATAATGTCTCAAAGGCTGGTAAATACCGGTCGGCGGAAAGAAGATAGAAGACAGACGGTAACCCACCAGCCCACTAGCTCACCAGCTCACCAGCTCACCAGCTCACTATCATATGATATAATAAATTTGTATGAAACGGAGGTTTTACAGCATGAAAGTAATTTACGATGACCATTTATTTGATACCATTCCCGGCCTGTGCGTAGGCATCCTGGCCGTCCGGGCCCTGGACAACCGGGGCGTGAACCTGGAAGCGGAAGCCTTCCGGCGCCGCTGCTGCACGGAAGCCAACCTGCTCCTCAAAATGAACCCATCCATGGCAGAAAAAGAGCTGCAGCGCTACCAGGACGCCCTCACCCATCTGGGCATCACCGGCCGCAGCACCGCCCTGGACACCCTTTTCCGGGAATACAAAAAAGAACTGGGTCTGGAAGAAGCAGAGGAAGCCAAAGCCGATGACCACTACGAAATTCTGTCCCAGCCCAAAGCGGCCAGCCTGGACGAGCTGGCAGGCTCCGACGTCCTTCCCCGCATGAATCCGGTGATGGACATGGTGCGGGGCGGCATGCTGAAGTTCCATGTAGACATCCACGCCTTCGACATGGGCGACCGGAAGACCCCTCTCCTGGTGCACCAGCAGGAAGGAGAATGGGTGGTTTCCCTTGGCGGCCAGACAGCCCTTCACCACTGGTACTGCGAGGACGGCACTGCCGCACAGGTAGGAGAAAACACGGAAAATATCCTCATCCTCATCACCGGATTCGCGCCGAACCGCAATAAAGTGGCCGCAGCCAGGAACGAACTGGCCCGCCGCATGAAATCAGCCTTCGACCGCTCTGTGGAAGTAGGCTGGCTGGAAGCAGGTACCCATGAATTCACCGCTTCCATCTGAAAACAAACCGCTCAAATACGCAGCCCTGGACTTTGAAACCGCTTACTGGGGCCCTGCCAATGCCTGCTCTTTGGGCATCGTAGTGAGCAACGGAAAAGAAGTCATAGACGAATGGTACCACCTCATCCGTCCCATGACCTTGAAATTTGACGCAGGCTGCATGAAAGTGAACGGCATCCATCCCGAAGACGTGGCAGAAGAAGAACCATTCCCCTTCTTCTGGGATGAAATCGCCAAACGGCTGGAAGGCACCATCGTCTTTGCCCACAACGCCCGCTTCGATATGGGGGTCCTGGCTTCGGCCCTGGACTTCTACCACCTGCCGGACATCCACTTCCGCTACGGCGACACAGTGGTACTGTCCCGGAAGCTGTGGAAGGACATGGAAAACCACAAGCTGAACACGGTGGCAGAAAACCTGGGCTTTTCCTTCAACCACCACCAGGCCTTGGACGATGCCAGGGCCTGCGAATACATCGTCCGGAAAGCACTGGAAGAAACAGGCCTTCCCTCTGTGGAAGCCCTCATGAAAGAAACAGGGCAGAACCTGAAACGGTTCGCCGTGAAACGGGGAGAAAGGAAACTGGATACATAAGGGGACGCTCCGCGCCCTCCGGGTTCAGAGGGTTCTCTACATTTATTGTCCCCCCCGCTTTAGCGGGGGAAGGTGGTGCCGTCAGGCACCAAAGGGGGAAAGCGCTGAGAGAGCTTGCAGCATTTATGTCTCATCTCTCCATGTACCAACCCCTTCCACCACTATCGTGATCCCCCCATCCGCCACGATGGAAAGCATCTCACTTGGTTTCAGGTGCTACCGCTCCCCTACGAGCCAAGTTCACTTGCCACCTGCAAGTAGGGGAAGACAAGTTGAAGGCACATAGTCGTCCCTCTTCCCTTAGATGGGGACGCAATGGTTCATTCCTCCCCCCTAATTTCCACTTCCATATCCTGAAAAATCCTATATTTTCCAAAAATTCCGATTACTAATCGGAATTTTTTTTGATTTTCTGGAAAATTCCCTGTATACTGGGAGAAAAAGTACTATAAAGGAGGTTCCTATGATTCCACGTCCATTTTACCTGCAGAGGATGATTCAAGCGCAGGGCTGCGATTTCATCAAAATCATCACCGGCATACGGCGCTCCGGAAAATCTACTCTGCTCCGCATGTTTAAAGACCATCTGCTGGCCAGTCATGTGCCTGCTGACCACATCATCGAAATCAGCTATGAGAAGATCGACAGTCTTCCTCTGGAGGACAGCGGCACTCTCCAGCGGTATGTCAAAGAACGGGTCACGGGCCAGGGGCCTTACTATCTCCTCATGGATGAAGTACAGGAACTGCCTGCCTGGGCAAAAACGGTGAATGAGCTTCGGGCCTCCCTGCCTTTGGACATTTACGTCACCGGCTCCAACTCCCGCCTTTTTTCCGGCGAATATGTGACCTATATCACCGGCCGATATATAGAAATCAAAGTGTATCCCTTAAGCTTTTCCGAATTCATGTCATTTAAAGGCTATCCACCGCAGCAGAGGGACCGGGCGTTCAACGAGTACCTCCGCATCGGTTCCTTTCCTGCTGCCGCCCTTTCCAACAATGAAGAAATCATCGAAAGCATTAACAGCGGCCTCTTTGATTCCATTTTTGCCAGAGACATCATCCTCCGGGGTAAAATACGAAACGAAGGGGTTTTCCTGAAAGTCGCCAAATTCGTCATGGAAAACATAGGAAATCCCCTTTCCGCCAACTCCATCGCCCGAACCCTGAAGTCCCAGGGTTCCTCCGTTTCTCCCGATACCATTGACAGCTACCTCCAGCAAATGGTGAATGCTTTCGTGCTCTATCAATGTGAACGCTATGACATCCGCGGAAAACAGAGACTCACCACCAATGGAAAATACTATGTGGCCGACATGGGCCTTCGGAACCGGCTTATCGGATACCGCACCGGCAACCTGGGCCACATCATAGAAAACATTGTTTTTCTTGAACTGAAACGAAGAGGCTGGGAAGTATCCACAGGCCGGATCGACGCATTGGAAATCGATTTCATCATCACCAAAACCCTGCAGAAGAAATATATCCAGGTATCCCTCAGCGCCCTGGATGAAAAGGTACTGTCCAGAGAAATCGCACCGCTCCTGAAAGTGGATGACAACTATCCCAAGTACCTCATTACCATGGACACCATGGATCTCTCACAGCAGGGTATCATACACAGGAACCTTCTGGATTTTCTGCTGTCCGAAGAATCAGAAACGGATTAGCAGGATTTCGGAGCCACTGCGTGGCAGGGTACAGAAAGGAAGGTTGACGGGCCTGAAGGGCCCGAAGGTTCTTAAGGGGCTTAAGTTTGACGCGCCTCTGGCGCGAGGGTTGTGGTATCGCCCTCTTGGGCGATGAGTATAAAGTCAGCGTTACGTGCTTCGCCTTTCTTTCATAAGGTTCAAAGGGTTCAGAGGGGGCGCGGCTAACGCCCTCCGTCATTTCGACGAAAGCGTTGCGGAGTGGAGAAATCTCCTTTCTCTGATGGTACGGGCAGCATTACGGGGGGAGATCTCTCGACTCAGAGTATCATCGGATTGATCCCCGTCTGTCTCCCATACCGGCACGTACCTCCGCTCGAGATGACGATGCTGGCGAGCGCCCCTCCCGTCATTTCGACCGAAGCGAAGCGGAGTGGAGAAATCTCCTTCCTCTGATGGTACGGGCGGCATTACGGCAGGAGATCTCTCGGCTCAGAGTATCATCGGAGCGGTTCCCGTCTGTCTCCCATACCGGCACGCGGCCCCGCTCGAGATGACGATGTTGGCGAGCGCCCCTCCCGTCATTTCGATCGAAGCGTTGCGGAGTGGAGAAATCTCCCCCTTTTGATGGTACGAGCAGCATTACAGCGGGAGATCTCTCGGCTCAGAGTATCATGGGAGCGTTTTCCATCTGCCCCATACCGACATGCATCTCCGCTCGAGATGACGATGTTGGCGAGCGCCCCTCTCGTCATTTCGACCGAAGCGGAGCGGAGTGGAGAAATCTCCTTTCTCCCATGGTACATGAAGCATGGAGGCAGGAAATCTCTCGGCTCAGAGTATCATCGGAGCGTTTTCCATCTGCCCCATACCGACACGCAGCCCCGCTCGAGATGACCATGGGGCGGTTCCTTACTGTCATGGAACCTAAATAAAGGCATAAAAAAAGAAGCTCTCTTTCGAGAGCTTCTTCTTTGTTTATGAAACTATATTCTCTTTTCTTTTCAGAAATTAGAATTTGTAGTTCAGGGAAACGGTCCAAGCGTCATTAGTCTTGTCGTCAGTTGCCTTTTCGGTATCTACATCGAATGCGTATTCAGCATGGAGCTGTACGTTCTTCTGGAGGGTTACGTTAGCAATAGCATTCCAGAATGTTACATTCTGTGCCTGGTAATTCTTATCAGTCAGATAGCCAAGAACGTCGGTCTGAAGGCCAGTACCACCGAAGTACAGACCTTTATCTACATCGTTGTATGCAACGGAGAGATCCCAGGTGCCCGGTTTCTTCCAGTTAGCTTTGCCATAGGAGAGGCCTGCATTCCAAGCAGTGTCATAATCAGAAGCGGTGGTTGTGTTCTTCCAGTATTCACCGAAAACATTGAACTGCTGAACCGGAATAGTCAGATTTACTCCATAGAGTTCATCTTTCAGCTTATTATTGTTGTTTTCGAACTTAATATAGTCAGCGCCCAGTTTTGCGAAGCCGAAGTTATAGCCAGCTTTTGCAAACAGTGCATCAGAGTTATTGAAGTCTTCAACAGCGTCAACAGTGGAATTGAACTGACCGAAGCCTACGGTTGCATTGAATTTTCCATTGTTGTAAGCAGCCTGTGCTCCATCATAACCGCTGTAGTCACCATAGAGCCAGCCGCCCTGATTGCCGAACAGCACACCCTGACGACCAAGAGTAACTGCTACGTCCTTACCAAAGTTATGATTTACAAACAGACGAGTTGCTTTGGTCTGGTTGGTGTCATTGCCTTTGAACTTCATGGTGCTGTCCAGTGTTGCAAAAGCATAGGTGCTGTCATTAACCTGGCCCTTTGCATGGATTCTGAAACGGCCATCCCAGTTGTCAGAATCACGAGCTTTATCCTGGTAACGCATACGAGCATCGCCGGACCAGTAAATGTTGCCCACTTTCTTTTCCAGGTTGGAAACGCGAACGCCCAGGTTTGCCAGTTCGTCAGCGTATTCGCCAGCCAGTTTGTCAAGGGTTGCACGCTGTTCAGCGTTCAGCTGGTCTTCTTTTGCCATGAGGCGGGCAATGATCTGAGCCAGTTCATAACGGGTAATGTTTCTTTCACCTTTGAAGGTGCCATCCGGATAGCCTTCTACAACGCCCTGGTCGGAGAGGTCGGATACAGCCTGGTAAGCCCAGTCATCAGTGGAAACATCGGAGAATGGATTTGCTGCGAAAGCGGAAACGCCAGCAGTCAGTGCAGCAGCAGCTGCGATTGCGAGAATCTTTTTCATAGTTCTTCGCTCCTTTGAAATAAACAATAGAGAAAACCGAGCCCTTTTGTTGTTCAGGAGTTCAGATGAAAAGCGTCTGCGCGAGTGACCGTGTTTCCTCTGCCTGCTTTTTTCTCTTACTATCCTTCCACCATGGAAGAGGGGCCGCTCTTCCGTGGCTGTATCTACGGTACCATTTCTGAAAAAATGCCGCAATAACCGGACTCCGCTCTGAGGTATGCCTTTATGTACCTCACTCTAGGTATCCGTTTTTCCCCTGTTTTTCCGTATTTCCTGCTGGATATAAAAAATGGCTCTCGGTCAATATAAAAAAATTTTATCTCATTCTGCTGAGTCCGCAGCTAAAGTGCTACACTTTTATACGAAAATTTCATAAATAATATATACGTCTACCCCCCCCGATGTACTATTGACAAGTTCTAAGCTCTATGGGCTATACTTAGGTCACTGTTGGAGGAGGGGACTGCGTCATGCGGTATCTCTGCCACAGTTTTTTTGTAAGAAAATGATGATCGAGGTAATCTTATGGCAGAGCGTTTATATACTATGAAGGACGTGGTGGACATCACCGGCATTCCGGCCACCACGCTCCGCTTTTATGACAAGAAGGGACTGCTGCAGTTTGTAAGAAGGAGCGTAGGCGGCGTCCGTATCTTCACAGACCGGGACATCGCCCTGCTCCGGCTCATCCAGTTCTTCCGGAATGTGGATATGTCCATTCAGGAAATCAGCCATTTCCTCTCCCTCTACCTCCAGGGTCCGGCCACCCGCCCGCAGCGGGAGGCGCTCCTTCGGAGCCACGTGGAACAGCTGAAGGCCGATGTGAAGGATAAGGAGGACAAGCTGGCGGCGGCCTCCTACATGGATACCCTTCTTTCTGAAAAAGGAACGTATCTGGACCAGGGCGACCTGCCGGCCATACTGCGGAAGAAAGATATCCCCCAGGATATGGTGAAGTTCTTCGACAGGAAGTAATGGGGCCCCTTTGGCGGGCCCGATGCAGATGACCATGGCAGCGGGCACCAGTGGACACACCTTCGGTGTGAGGGTTCAGAGGGTTCATAAGGTTCAGAGGGTTCAAAGGGTTGTAGTGGCGCCCTTCGGTGCACAGCGAACACATTTTGAAGGAGCGCTAGCGACGCGCAAAATGTAGTGAGTCGTTTCCCCTTTAGGGGGCGCAGATTATAAAAACGCTGCCCCCACCTCCGTCATTTCGACGAAAGCCGGTCAGCCGCCAATAGGAAAGCCTCTTATTGTGCAGGCTAGAGGCCAACTTCGGCTGACTTGGAGACTCTATGCAGAGTCTCCACAGAGTGGAGAAATCTCACTTCCCAATGGTACATGAAGCATTGAGGCAGGAGATCTCTCGGCTCAGAGTATCATCGGAGCGATTCTCGTCTGCCCCTATACCGGCACGCAGCCCCGCTCGAGATGACGGTGACGGCGGGCCGCATAGTGGCAGGAGATCTCCGGACTCAGAGCATCATCGGAGCGGTTCCTGTCTGCCCCCATGCCGGCGCGTCCCTCCGCTCGGGATGGCCATGAGGGGAGCTGCTTACTGTTATTGACCTGAATAAAGACATACAAAAAAGACCGGCTCTGGCCGGTCTTTTTTGTTCCTGTTTATCGGAGTTCGTAGTTGTAGTCTTCTTTGAGAATATGGATGGCACCCATGTCGCCTTTCATGGCGGCTTTGATGAGCCAGCTCATAGCGGCTTTTTCGTCTTTTTCTATGCCTTCCCCGTTGGCCAGGGCATAGCCGTAGTGGGCCATGGCGAAGGGGTCGCCTTTTTCTGCGGCTTTCTGATAGAGTTTCACCGCTTCCTCAATGTCCTCCTCTACGCCGATGCCTGCTTCGTAGCAGAGGCCCAGGGCGGCCCAGGCAGCAGGGATGCTGTTTCTGGCAGCCCGTTTGTAGCATTCGAAGGCTTTCGCGGCATGGTCTTTGGTGCCGCTGTGCGTGAAGGCAAGGCCCAGGCGGAGGAAGGCTTCTTTATCGCCCAGGGCTTCTGCCTCTTCTGCCATGTGCCAGGCTTTGGCGGGGTCCACGCTGCCGGCGGCGCCGGTAATGTATTCGCCGCAGGCTACGGAAAGAAAGCCCCGGAGGGTCATGTCTCCGTCAGGATTTCCTTCGTCCCGGCCTTTCCGTATCCACATTTCGGCAGCGGCCAGGTCTTTCTGGGTGCTGCTGCCCTGGGCATAGAACATGCCGGTCATGAGCATGGCGCTGGTATCGCCTCTTTCTGCTGCCAGAAGGTAGTAGCGGAAGGCTTTGTCCTGGTTGACTTTACCCATAATGCCTTCGTCGTAGATTTTGCCCAGAAGGGAGGCGGCTTCGGCGCTGCCTTCGTCGGAGCAGTGCTCCAGCATTCTCCTGGCCTTCCGGGGATTCGGTTTGTTGCCGTTAATGCCGCGGAGGTAGAGTTTGCCCAGCGCCAGGCCTGCTTCTTCGATGCCGTAGTCCACGCTGATTTTGTAGCAGTTTTCTGCTTTGCTTTCGTCTTTGTCCAGGCCGTCGCCTTTTTCCCATTGGCGGCCCAGGACGAAGATTTCATAGGCTGCTTCCCTGGCACCCATATTGGCTGCTTTCCTGAAGTATGTGACTGCCTCATCCATATCCCCCATATGAAGGCAGTCCTGCCCCATGGAGTAGTAATATTCCATCATTCGATCAGATGCCATAATAGTCCTGCTCCTTTTTGGCGGCCCAGCCGCCGTTGAAATGTCTCCAGAAAGGCTTGGCCCGGGGCCAGGCAATGGAGATTATCTGAATTCTTTGCAGAGGTCTTCGAAGAGTGCTTCGGAAGGCTTTTCTACGTGGTCGATGAGCCGTACGTCTTTGGAGGGAACGATGTCTCCGAAGGGGACGCCTTCTTTTTCTTCATAAATGACGCCGGTGACAAGGCTGTCTGTTTCCGCCAGAAGGTGGAAGGCTTCGGCTTTGCTGGAGGGGTCGTAGGTTTCACGGACATCGGAAATCTTTTTCAGGTGTTCGTTGTACCACTGGACGGTGTTCATATGGTTGAAGGTGACGCAGGGGGTGAAGATGTTCACATAGGAGAATCCTTTGTGGTCCACTGCTTTTTCGATGATGTCCACCAGGTTTCTGCCGTCAATGGCATAGGCCTGGGCCACGAAGGTGGCGCCGGCGGCAATGGCCATGGCCGGTACGGCCAGCGGGGTCAGGGGGTTTCCGTCCGGCGTGGTTTTGGTGACGAAGCCTTTGGAGGAAGCCGGTGAAGTCTGGCCTTTGGTGAGTCCGTAGACCTGGTTGTCGAAGACCAGGTAGGTAATGTCCATATTTCTCTTCATGGCATGCATGGCATGGCCGAGGCCGATGGCGTAGGAGTCGCCGTCGCCGGAGCATACGATGAGGTGGGTGTCTTTGTTGGCGCATTTGATGCCCTGGGCGAAGGGAAGGGCCCTGCCGTGGGTGGTGTGGGCGCCGTAGCAGTACTGGTAGCCGCCGATACGGGAGGAGCAGCCGATGCCGGAAATCAGGGTGATTTCTTCATTGGCCCAGCCTTTTTTAGCGCACACGGCGGAAATGGCATTCTGGATGCCGTAGTCGCCGCAGCCGGGGCACCAGTTTGGTACGATGGTATTTTTATAGTCTCTCGGTGAAGCCATAATCAGAAAACCTCCTTGGCTTTGTTCACAATGGTAGAAGTGGTAAAGGGTGTGCCGTCGTACTGGAGAAGGGACAGCAGTTTGTCATGACAGTCGAAGTGAATGGCAAAGAGTTCACGGAGCTGGGCTGTCAGGTCTTCTTCTACGATGAGAACTTTCTTTGCGCCTTCCACATAGGGACGGAGGGCTTCGGTGGGGAATGGAGAAAGAAGACGGAGCTGGAGGTGGTTCACTTTCTTTCCTTCTGCTTCCAGTTCTTCTACTGCTTCTTCCAGGGCTCCATTGGTGGAGGTAATGCCGATGAGGAGAAGGTCGGTGTCTGTGTCTTCATGGGTCACATAGAAGGGTTTCACTGCCTGGGGAACGGCTGCAAATTTCCGGTGCCGTTTTTCCATTTCCATGACGCGGTCGGCCTGGCCTTCAGCAGGCTTGCCGAATACGTTGTGTTCCAGGCCGGTGGAAAGGAACATGCCGTTCTTCACGCCAGGAATGGTT
The DNA here is from genome assembly GCF_928721695.1 of Dialister succinatiphilus. Taxonomy (NCBI): domain Bacteria; kingdom Bacillati; phylum Bacillota; class Negativicutes; order Veillonellales; family Veillonellaceae; genus Dialister; species Dialister succinatiphilus. The sequence goes on from NZ_OV788641.1 coordinate 476,907, forward strand.
CTTGGGGAAATGCCGTCTTCGCTGTCTTCAAAGCGGTGGAAGTAGGCTTTCTTCTTTGTATCCAGTTCCGGCAGCCCTTCGGTGAGAAGTTTGCCGCGGTTGATCCCTACGCGGTTCAGGTCAAAGGCCGGTACGGACTGTTTGCACATGCCGAACTGCAGGTCCGAGAGTACGATGACAGGGGTCTGGAATTCTTCAGCCAGGTTGAAGGCTTCCTGGGTAATGTAGTAGCAGTCTTCAATGGAGGAAGCAGCCAGCACGATTTTTTCAGCATCGCCGTGGCCCGAGGCAATGGCATAGCGGATGTCGCTCTGTTCTACCTTGGTGGCCATGCCGGTGGATGGGCCGGCACGCATGACGTCGATGATGACTACCGGGATTTCTGCCATGGCTGCCATGGAAATGGATTCCGCCATGAGGGAGAGCCCGGGGCCGGAGGTGGCTGTGAAGGCACGGACACCGGCATAACCGGCACCCATGGCCATCATGCAGGAAGACAGTTCGTCTTCTGTCTGTACCACGGTGCCATGGATTTTATGAACCACTTTAATCATGTATTCCATGATTTCAGAAGCGGGGGTAATGGGGTAGGACGCCATGAAGCGGGATCCGGCAGAAATAGCGCCCAGCGCAGCAGCTTCGTTGCCCAGAAGGTAGAGCTGGTCTTTTTTCGGCGGAGTAGCTAGCTTGCCCAGTTCTACGCCGTGCATGGCAGCAATGGCGGTATCATAGCCTTCCTTGAAGATTTCCTTGTTCTTCGTAATGATGTCTTCGCCCTTCTTGGCAAAGCGGTCTGCAATGAAACCGTAGAAGGGGTTTTCCGGGAATCCCAGCACACCGGCGCTCATGCCCAGGGCTGCAATATTCTTCATCTGCAGGCTGCCGTACTTTTTGGCCAGTTCCGTAATAGGAAGAGCCAGCATGATGCGGCCGCTGTGAGCTTCAAATTTCGGATGGAAAGCATCGTCGGCAATGATGACGCCCCCTTCCGGCACTTCTTTGCCGTGGAGATCAATAGTCTCCTGGTCCAGGGCTACCAGACAGTCTACATGCTCGCCAATGGTAGCCACTTCCTTTGTGGCAATGCGAAGAGCAATGGTTGTATGACCGCCTTTAATACGGGATGCAAAAAGGCGCTGGCTGAAAAGGGAATATCCTTCCTGTGCCAGCACACGGCCCAGGATTTCGCCGCAGGACTCTACGCCCTGCCCCTGCTGGCCGCCCATTTTCCAAATAAAATCACGTTTCGTTTCCACTCCATCTGCCTCCTTGGTGATGAATCACGGGAAATGTTAAGAAATCTATATAGGTGAATCGCTTTTACACATACTCACACATTTTTATTATACCACTTAAGGTCCGGGAAATCTTGAAAAAAAATAAATGGTAATCGAGAGTGCAAAAAGAAGGGAAGGCGCCATAAAAAAGAGCGCCCTTTGAAGGGCGCTCTTTTTCTTTGCTCTATTCTCCCATCACTGTCTTTTCCCAGGGCAGTTCCGCTTGGCCTGGAATTCGTCGGCCTCCAGCCGGTACACTTCACAGCCCTTCAGCATACCGTCGGTGATGGTCCAGTCTTTTCCTGAAATCTGCTTCATGAAGGATGTGAGGATTTCTTTCTTTTCTTCCTTCCCTTGGATGATGGAAATATGGCCGCTGCCGATGATGCTCATGTAGGCATTGGTATAGAGGGCGGGATTTGTGTCATGGGGAATGACCTTTTCTCCCGTATCCATTTCAAAACCGGCGCGGCCGTCCTTTTCTATGAGTTCCCTTTTCAGTCCGGCCGTGGCGCCGTGGAAGAAGAGGGACAGTTTCCCTCCCTCATAGGTATAGGAATAATTCACCGGCACCACGTAAATCCGTCCTTCGTCATAAAGTCCCAGGTGCACAATGCCGCAGGCATCCAGAATGCGTCGTATCTCTCCTTCTTCTGTCACCAGTCTGTCTTTCCTTCGCATAGGTCGATGTTCCATTTCCATAGCAGTATCCTCCTTTTTATGTATTATACCCTATGAAGGCAGGGAGGGTCTCTATATTTCTATTTTCCTATCTTCTGCCATGTAGAGTTTCCTGTAGTAGAAGAGGACAGCTCCCATGCCCAGGTCCGTGAGCAGCCAGCTTACAGGGTAGACAGCCATGAGGGTATGGAAGCTGGGGCTCCACTGGAAGAAGGTGGCCACATAGAGAATGCGGGAGCCGCAGATGATGATGGTCACCATGATGGCAGGCCCCAGGGATTTCCCAAAGCCCCGGAGGAAGCCGGATACCATTTCGATGATAAGGTCCAGCACTTCGGCACCCAGAATATAGGCCAGCCGGATATAGCCCAAGTCAATGACGCCCCTGTCGGTGCTGAAAATGGAAAGGAGGGGCCTGCCCAGGAAAAGAATGAGGCCGCACACCGCCGCCATGGCGCAGAGGCCCTGGAGGAAGGTGATGCGAAAGATTTTCCGGCAGCGGGAGAGGAGCCCGGCGCCGTAGTTCTGGCCGGTGAAGGTGGTGCAGGCCTGTCCGAAGGCATTGATGACGTAGTAGGCAATGATTTCCAGATTGAAGGCTGCTGCCGAGGCGGCCATCACTTCTGTGCCCAGGCTGTTGATGGCAGACTGGATGACAATGTTGGAAAGGCTGAAAACGGCGCCCTGGACGCCGGCAGGCATGCCTACGGAGAGGATTTTCTTCAGCATGGACCAGTCGAAAGCCGCTTCCTTCAGGGACAGGTGGACAGAAAGGGAGGTATGGGACAGAAGGGCAAGGAGCATGAAACTGCTCAGAAGGGTGGAGCACACAGTGGACGCCGCTGCGCCGTCTGCATCCATGCCCATGCCCAGGACGAAGAACAGGCTGGATGCCACCTTCACCATGCCGGAAATGAAAAGGCACAGGAAGGGAGTCCTGGTGTCTCCCTGGCTCCTGAAAATGGCGGAGGTGAAGTTGTACATCAGTATACCCGGCAGGGCCAGGAATATAATGCGCAGGTAGCGGAGGGACAGGGGCCGCACTTCTTCCGGTACGGAAAGAAGGGCCATCAGGGGCGATGCGGCCATTTCCCCCACTGCCATCATGATAAGGCCGCCCATGAGGGAAGAAAGGATGGCGGTATGTACGGCCCTAGTCACGCCCTGCCGGTCCTTTCGGCCGGTAAGCTGGGAAATCACCACATTGGCGCCAAGGGAGATGCCGATGAAGAGAGTCACGATGATACCCACCACAGGCCCATTGCTCCCCACAGCGGCCATGGCGCTTTTTCCTACAAAGCGGCCCATAATGAGGATATCCGCTGCATTAAAAAGCTGCTGGCAGATGCCTGTCATAGCCAGCAGCAGCGCAAAGGACCAGGTTTTGTCTGCGATGGAGCCATGGAGCATATCCATTTTCTTCATTGTCCTTCCCCCTTTGCCATCATATACATAAGGCGCCGGCTCTTCGCCGACGCCTTTATTATATCATCACAATCACGGAACCATGAAGGAGTAAGAAACTGTCTCCTTTTTGCAAATCATGATTTGACGCCTGTCCCGGCGCCCGGGAATCATGGTTTATGGCACTTCATAGACTTCCTTCACCAGTCGAAAAGCGGCCCAGGCTTTGGGCCAGCCGGCGTAGAAGGCCACCTGGGTCAGGGTGTCCGCCATTTCTTTCAGGGTGACGCCATTGTTTTTGGCATTCTGGATGTGGTACTTGAGGGAAGAATCGGTGATGCCCTGGCTCACCAGGGATATGACCGTAATCAGGCAGCGCTGCTTCACAGACAGTGCATCCTGCTTGTTCCATACTTCTCCGAAGAGAATGTCATCATTGTAGCGGGCAAAGTCGGGAGCCGTCTGTCCCAGCACGTCCCTGCCTGCGGTCTGTACGATTTTCTTTGTCATAGGTTCTCCTTTCGTCGCTTCTGCAGAAACCTCCATGCCGGCCATGACCATGATGGCAGCAATGAAAGCAGAAAGTACCTTTTTCCTATTCCATTTCATAATTTCTCAAATCCTTTTTCGTCCACCGGCTCAAGCCATTCATTGGATACCCCTTCTCCATCCCTGGAAAGGGAAATGTGCTGGAAATGACAGCCCGGAGCGGCGCCGTGCCAGTGTTTAACTTCCGGCGGGATGGTCACCACGTCGCCGGGATGAAGTTCCCGGGGCGCCTGCCCTTCATACTGCAGGTACCCCTTCCCCGATACCACAATCAGCACCTGGCTGGTACCGTGATGGATGTGCCAGTGGGTGTGGGCGCCGTTTTCAAAGGTCACGTTGTACACGGGAATATCTTTGTCTTCAGACAGGCTGGCCAGCCAGCTTCTGCCGGTGAAAAAGCGGGCATACCCGTCGTTGGGGCTTCCTATTTCCATGACGGCGCCTTTTCCTTCCAGTGCTTTTCTGATTTCTTCCTTGTTCATGCGATGTGTCCTTTCTTATTTATTTCTTCAACGAATGAATCCACCTGAGCACATCATCGGTTTTCCCGCCGCCGGTGAAACATTCGCCGGGAAGCCAGGTACCCGTTTTGGCGGCCCGGGCAAGGTTTTCCCCACTGTCTCCCAGAGGACTGCTGTAGGAGGTGGCAAAGGGAATCACTGTTTTGCCTTCAAAGCTGTGATGTTCCGTGAAAGTATACACAATGGCCGGCGCCTCACCCCACCAAATGGGATATCCCAGATATACTACCCGGTAATCATCCCAGTTGGCTGCATCGCCCGTATATTCCGGACGGATGGAGCTGTCCTTATGCTCCATGGACACCCGGCTGCTGCTGTTATTGTAGTCCAGATCCGCTTCCGTATAAGGCACCTTCGGCGTAATGGCAAAGAGATCACTGCCTGTCTCTTTGGCAATGGTTTCCGCCGCCTGCTTCGTATGGCCGCTGGCGGAATAGTACACCACAATGGACTTTCCCTGGGGCACGGCCGTTCCTGATGAGCTGCCGCTCCCCTGAGAGGCGCCGCCGCAGGCGCTCATTGTCAGGGCCGCTGCTGCCACTGCCACTCCCATGACTGCTTTTTTCCACATAGTAAACCTCCTGTTTCAATTCACAACCCTTTTATTCCAGAGTAGTACTTTTACCCTTTCTCCTTATTATAGGAAAAGGCCTTCTTCCTATCCAATACCTTGTTTTTAAAGAAATTTATGCCCCAAAGGCATGGATGTGACGGGATGGGCAGGAAACTTCCGTGGTGTGCCATCATTTCGCAGCCCCATGGAATTTCTCCCACCAAAAAAAGACCGTGAAGACATGCAAATCATTTCTTCACAGCCCTTTGTCCATAACGATTTTCTGATGGCAAGATGCAGGTCCATTGGTCATCCCGAGCGGAGGAACCTGCCGGTATGGGGGAAAGATCCGGGCTCTCGAGACTCTGAGCCGAGAGAACTCCTGCCGCCATGCACCCTGTACCATGGGGGCGTGAGATTTCTCCTCTCCGCTCCGCTTCGGTCGAAATGACGAGGTGCGAGTCATCATTTTTATCATTGGAGGAGTAAAGTATCTCCGCTCCCGCCGTCGAAATGACGGGCGGAGTCGTATCTGTGTCATTCATGTATTTCTTCACAGCCCCATCAACCGCTTAGGAGCCCCCTATTTTTTCCCCGTGATTTTCAGCCGGTCCTGTCTGGCGTAAAGGTATACATAGTAGAGGTCTCCATAGAAAGGATTCCTGAACTTTCTGGCCGCATCATCCACTTCGATGATATGGCCTTTTTTCGTCACCATGCGGAAGGAAAGGAAGTCAATATGTCCCGGATTATCCGTCCTGGCGAGCTGGCGGTGGAATTCTTTTTTCATGGGATCTCTGTCATCTGGATGGACCACAGAGAAGAAGGTGCCGCCGGTGTATTTCGTGAAGTCTTCGTAGTCGTCACATTCCAGAAGGTCCACCATCACCTTGTTGGCAAAGAGGATTTCTCCTTTTTTCGTGGCCTTCATCACCAGAATGCCGCCGGGGAGATGGTCGGCCACATCGGTAAGGTTGAAGCTGAACTGGGACCGTTTGTCAGTAACCGTAATGGAGCTGTCAAACTGGCGCCAGCCGGCCTTGCCATTGAGCTTGGCGCCGTAAAGGGCATAGTCGGCGCGAATACAGAGATTACCGTAGGAATCGCCCTGTTCTGGATAGGCGGCGCAGCCCAGGGAGGCATAAAATTTCACTTCCCTCTTCCCGGCCATGAAGGTATGGGGAGTCTGGGTAAAATCATCCATGGCTCTGGTAACGGAGCTGAAGTCCTCGTAGGGGCGGAAAAGAATGAATTCATCGCCGCCATTTCGGGTGATGATGGATTCTTCGCCGAAGGTTTCCCTCATATCCCGGACCAGCGTTTTCAGGGCTTCGTCGCCTACGCTGTGTCCGTACACATCGTTCACCAGCTTGAAGTTATCGATATCCAGCGCCAGCACCATCGCTTTCTGGCCGGCATGGGCCTTCATATAGTCCGCCACCGCCTCGTCGCCGCCTTTGCGGTTAAACACGCCGGTCAAAGGATCCCTGCCGCCACTCCGCTTCAGGTCACCATTGGCCTTTTTCAGCGCCCCATTTTTCCTGAGAAGGAAGGCAATGAGGGTGGTCAGGGAAAAACCTGATATGGTGGCGAAGAAGAGAAGCAGCCAGTTAATGCTGCCTCCCTGGGGCCGCAGCACAATGGACCACAGATCTCCGGCAATGATTCTTTCCGCATGGGGATTCCCCTGTTCCGTCATGCCCCGCTCCTTCACCAGATGCGGAGTATCTTCCCAGCCATAGCGGTGATAGAGGCTGAAGTCCAGCTTCTGGGCGCCCAGATTGGAAATATTGGCAGTGCTCATGACCCGGCGCTGCTCTACGGCCAGTATAATATAGCCCCAGAAGGATTCGTTGCCATTCTCGTCATGACGGTACACAGGGCGCAGAAAGGCCATCATTTTATAGGGAAGTCCCAGGTCCAGAGAGTCCACCAGCACCAGCCGGTGTTCCGTGCGCGCCGTGTCCGCAGCCTTCTTCAGCGGGCCTTCCAGGAAGCGGGGAAAATCCATCTTTCTCGTATCTTCCGCCGTAAACACCACCGGTTCTCCCTTTTCCGGCAGAATCTGGATGCTTCGGATCATGGGATTCATGGCCATCACCATGGCTGGTTCCTGGGGATGGACCAGGTAGCCTGCCGGATCGGCCTCCAGCTTGGAAGCCATAATCTTGGTTACCACATCCCACCATTTCACCATGCCGTCTATGCCCTCCAGTCGATGGATGGCATAGGGCGTATAGACTTCCCCATCCTTCTGCTGGTGATTGATATAAAGAAAGCAGTCCAGGCCAAAGGTCAGCAAAAGGCCGGCCATCATAACGGGTAAGCTCAGTGATTTCACAATCCACCTGATTCTACACATCATCATACCGGCCTTTCATTAAAAACCAGAATACCTTCCTATTACGGTTCCATTATACACTTTTAAAAAAAGGGAAACAAGCCGCATAAACTGCGAAAAAATGCCGGACCTAAGTCCGGCATTTTCTCAGTCAGGGTTTTAAAATCACGGAAAAATCATTTACCAGCGTTCTTCAGGGCAATTCTCCAATCTCTGCCCTGCTGGTGCACGTCATTTACATCGGCTTTCTGCACAGCATCCTTATTGGATTCCACATCTGCCTTCTGCTGGGCCGAGAGGTGGATGTCCTGGTTCTGATCAGGCTGGCCTTTCTTTTCAGCGTTATAAAGGGCAATGCGCCAGTCTCTTCCCGGATCTCCGGCGGCAGTGCCGTCAGCGGCCTGTACGCCCATGGAAATGCAGGACAATGCGATTCCTGCAGCTGCGAGAGCCATGGTAATTTTTTTCATTTCTATCTACTCCTTTCCTGCAGCCAATCAATTGGCTGTTTACGATATTATATTACTTGAGATAATTATTGTAAATAGGATAACAATCTTTTCTGCATACACGTCTGTCCCGGTCAGGATGGCATCCTTTAGAACAAAAAAAGACTGTGAGGAAAGGATCTTCTTTCTTCACAGTTCTCTGATCTTCTGGAGCGGATGAAGGGAGTCGAACCCTCCTGTCCAGCTTGGGAAGCTGGCGTTCTACCGATGAACTACACCCGCATCAATTACTTTATCATGATATCATATCTGGGCCGCTTTTGCCAGTAGGTTTTGTGGACGCGCCTTCGGCGCGAGGGTTCAAAGGGTTCAAAAGGTTCAGAGGGTGGTGGTGGCGCCCTTCGGGCGCAGATTTTAAAAAAGGGGCGCGGCTTCGCCGCGGGTTGTGTAGAAGGGTTGCATCGCTTCGCTCAGGGGGCAACAGCGCCTACGGCGCTGAGGGGAGTGGATTGCCCTAACGGGCAATGAGTTTTATAAGCCGCCTGCGGCGGTCACGTCAGCATAGAGTATCTATTCTCTCCGCTTACCTCGTACACCCTTTCCCGCTACGCGGGACTTCCCCTCAAGGGGAAACGAGAGCGTTACGGGATTGGCTTTCTGTGTCATATGGCATGAAAAACAATTCTGCGGATTGGCTCGCTGCGCTCGCCTCCCCCTATCCGGCTTCGCCGGACTTCTCCACGGGAAAGCGTGTCACACGATTCTCAGGTCGCTTCGCTTCCTTACGAATCGTGTTCCCTTGCCACCCCTATTCAGGGGGCAGAACAACCTGTGCTTAAAGTAGAGTCAATTATCAAAAGATAGCGTCACGGAGCTTTATTGTTCCCCCTGCTGCAGGCGGTATAGGCATATATATGATGGCGCCGAAGGCGCCGTACTTCGCCAGCGCAGCGATACTATATAACTCCCGAGGGCGAGAGCCCTCAACCCGCCTGTAAGGCGAAGCCGATCACAGGCAGAACCCTGGCAGCCCAGGGCCAAAGGCCCGGCGGCTGGCTCAACCCTCACGCCCGTAAGGGCGTGTCAACCTTCGGGAATACTGGAAAGCACCGCGCCGAAAGGCGCCTGAACCCTCACGCCCCAAAAGGGCGTGTCCCTAAGAAGTCAGCGTTACGGATTTGGCTTTCTACGTCATATGGCATGATAAGCATTCTGGTGATTAGCCGCTGCCCCCTTTTCAGCAAAGCACGGGCGCAAAAAGGCTGCAGAGTTTTCTGTCTCTGCAGTCTTTTCCCTGTCAGTATTTATCGCCGTAGAGTTCTTTGTTTCTCTGGACGATGGCCATAATGCGGCTGGCCGTTTCTTCGATGGCCTTGTTGGATACGTCGATGACCATGCAGTGGAGCTGGCGCATGACTTCCTTGGCGTAGGAGAGTTCATCTTCTATGCGGGCAATGTCGGTGTAGTTGGCAGTGCCGGAGAAGCCCAGGGCTTTCATTCGTTCGCTCCGGATGGTATTGAGTTTGTAGGGGTCGATGATGAGGCCGATAATACGGTAAGGCGGAATGTGGAAGATTTCTTCTGGCAGCGGCACTTCCGGTACCAGGGGAAGGTTGGCTACTTTGTATTTCTTGTGGGCCATGTACATGGACAGCGGTGTCTTGGAGGTACGGGACACGCCGATCAAAACCACATCGGCCTTGGAGAAGCCGGCTGGGTTTTTGCCGTCGTCGTATTTTACCGCAAATTCGATGGCTTCCACTTTGCGGAAGTATTCTTCATCCAGTTTATGGATAATGCCCGGTTTCATTCTGGGCTTGGTGCTGGAAATGGATCCCACCATGTCCATCATGGGTCCCAGGATATCCACATACCGTACGTTTTTGGCTTCTGCCATTTTTTCAAAGGTCTGGCGGAGTTCCGGACTCACCAGGGTGTGGCAGACCACGGCATGATGCTGGGCTGCTTCTTCTATGACTTTCTGTATCTGTTCCGCATGGCGGATGAAGGGGACCCGCACAATGTCTATGTCTTCATCAAACTGGCTGATGGTGGCTTTGGCCACGCTTTCTGCCGTATCGCCCAGGGAATCAGAAACCACATAGACTTCCGGTATTTTATTCAAGGGCTTAGCCTCCTTATCTTCTGCCTTTTCCCAGTTCCAGGAAAAGGCGGGTAATATTGGTTTTGGAAATCCGGCCTTTCAGCTGGAATTTCCTTTCTCCCTCCACATCTCTGAAGGTGCCTACGGGCAGGCAGTCGATTTCATAATCGATGAGTTTCTGTGCAATGGAAACCATGTCTTCGTCGGGCTCTGCGTAAATCATTTTGGAGCGGGATGTCATGACCATGGAAATGGGCACTTTGGCCAGGTCTTCCCGGCCCATGGCCGATTTCAAAAGGTCCTTCCGGGATACCACGCCCAGTACATCGTCTTCTTTTCCTACGAAGAGGGTGCCTATGTCTTCGGTGAAAAGAAGGACAGCGGCATCGTAGGCATTGGAATCGGCATTCACCAGGACGGGGCGGGACATACAGGCTTCGGCGGTGCAGGAGCGGATTTCTGCGGCTGCAGGGTCCTCTCCGCCGCCAAGGTAGTAGTAGCCCAGACGGCGTCTGGCAGCAATCACTTCTCCCGAGAGAAGGACTGCCAGGTCGCCGCGAAGGGCGCTTCTGGTCACGTGAAGCCGTTCTGCAATCATTTCACCGGTGATGGGGCCGTTTTCCCGCACAATGCGGGTAATTTCTTTCTGGCGGCTGGTGAGCTGCATGTTGACTCCTTTCTTTTCGCTGTAGTAAGAAACCGGGGCTGCAGAGCAGCCCCGGCTTACAGAATATTCGTCATATTCGTCAGGCTGCGGAATCTGGCCTGATTACCAGTTGTAGTCTTCTACTTCTTTCAGACCTCTTCCGGTAGCAGCGTCCAGCATGAGTCTCTGTTCAATGCGGGCCACATTTCTCTTGGTGGCCTTCACCATATCCGGGTTGACGGACACGTAGTCGATGCCGCTCTTTACCAGGAATTCGGTGAAATCAGGATATACGGAAGGTGCCTGGCCGCAGATGGAAACGGTCTTGCCGTCTTTGTGGGCGGTGGCGATGAGGTGGCGGACAGCTCTCTTGATGGCCAGATTTCTTTCATCAAAGAGGGCGGACACGGTGTCGTTGTTTCTGTCGCAGCCCAGAATGAGCATGGTCAGGTCGTTGGAGCCGATGGAGTAGCCGTCGATATACTGGTTGAACTGGTCAGCCAGAATGATGTTGGACGGGATTTCAGCCATGAGGAAGAGTTTGAAGTCCGGACCTCTTTCCAGTCCTTCTTCTTTCATGATGGCAGTGACTTTGGCTGCTTCTGCTACGGTGCGGCAGAAGGGGATCATGCAGTTCAGGTTTTTCAGGCCGTATTCTTCACGGACTTTCTTGACAGCTTTCAGTTCAAGACGGAAAGCAGCGGTGTACTTGGGATCGTAGTAGCGGGATGCGCCTCTCCAACCCAGGAGGTCAGCCGGTTCTACCGGTTCGTATTTGTCGCCGCCTTTGAGGTTTCTGTATTCGCCGGACTTGAAGTCGGAGAAGCGGAGTACCACGGGCCGCGGAGCCAGGGCACGGCATACTTTGGAAATGCCTTCGGCCAGCATGTCGATGACTTTTTCCGGTTTGCCCTGTTCGATGAGGTAGAGCGGATGTTCATGGATGAAGGTGGTCCAGATGAATTCTTCACGCATAAGGCCGATGCCATCGCAGGGGAGGCTTGCGTATTTATCAGCCAGGTCCGGATCGCCCAGGTTCATCATGACGCCGGTGCCGGTGGGTGCGAAGTATTCAGCTGCCACAACGGTGGTGCCTGCTGCGCCGGCTGCCTGTTTCGGTTCGTCCTTCTTTACCAGGTCTTCTACAATGCCTTCATAGACTACGCCGTTCTGGGCATCAATGGTGATGTCCTGACCGGATTTCAGTACCTTGGTGGCTTCCACGCTGCGGCTCTTGGTGCCTACAACGCAGGGGATGCCCAGTTCACGGGAAACGATGGAAGCATGGCAGGTCATGCCGCCGGCATCGGTTACAATGGCAACAGCCTTCTTCATGGCCGGTACCCAGTCCGGGGAGGTCATGGTGGTAACAAGGACTTCGCCTTCCTGGAATTCATCAATATCTTTCGGATCTGTAATTACGTGGCATTTGCCTGCTGCCATTCCCGGGCTTGCAGGAAGACCTTTAACCAGTACCTTGTGATCAGTTGTCATTTTCACTTCTCCATTTCCAGCTTTCTTTTCTTTATTCTTCTTGGACCATACAGTTTCCGGACGGGCCTGGAGGATCCAGATGCGGTCCTGGTGGTCTACAGCCCATTCCATATCCATGTAGCAGCCATAGTGTTTTTCAATGGCTTTGGCATAGCTTGCCAGTTTCACTACCTGGTCATCGGTGAGAGCCTGGGATTTAGCCAGCTCTTCGGGCACCTTTCTTTCTTCTACATCGCCGCCGGGCTTACGCACCAGTTCGATGGACTTTTCATTCACAATGCGGGATTTGATGGTAAGGTCTGCTTTGTTGACGATGAAATTATCCGGTGTCACAGTGCCCTGGACCACGTATTCCCCAAGGCCCCAGGAGCCTTCGATCATGACGCAGGAATCGTCGCCGTTGGCAATATTCACGGTGAACATGACGCCGGCTACCTTGGAATCGGCCATCATCTGGACAGCAGCGGAAAGGGCTACATTTTCATGGTCGAAATGTTTCTTTGCGCGATAGTATACAGCACGGTCGGTAAAGGTAGATGCGTAGCATTCCTTCACCTTGCGGATTACCATGTCACGGCCGGTGACATTGAGGTAGGTATCCTGCTGGCCTGCAAAGGAAGCATCCGGCAGGTCTTCGGCAGTGGCAGAAGAGCGGACAGCCACATAGGGGTTTTCCTGGTCCACTTTTTTAGCCAGTTCTTCGTAAGCGTCGCCGATGGCTTTAGCCAGGTCTTCCGGCATTTCAGCGGAAACGATGCTTTCACGGATCTTGGTGCAGACTTCATGAAGTTCCACAGAATCTTCCACGTCTTTCAGATCCTGCAGCAGTTCATGGATCTTCTTGTTCTGTCCCGTGGTTTCCATGAAATAGCGGTATGCATGAGCTGTGGTAGCGTATCCGTAGGGAACGGGAACACCAGTGGAGGTGGTCAGTTCACCAAGGGAAGAAGACTTCCCGCCTACCAGTGCTACATCCTTTCTGTGCAGTTCATCAAACCATAAAACATAAGCATTTTCTCTTGCGTCCATCATAGCCCTCCTTAAGGTATGAAGATAAGAAATAAATAAGCTTGAATTTCTTGTACACTATTTCGCATCAGCAAATTTATAGTATACCTTTATACAACAAAAGTCAAGGTACTTTATGATACAAAGACAGCCTTTTTAGAAAAACAATGATATCCTTATGGGGCCACTGGGTGGCCCGGGTTCAGAGGGTGAAAGTGGGCGCCTGTGGCGCGGTCGGGACCGGGGGCGGTGCTTTCCAGTATTCCCGAAGGTTGACACGCCCTTACGGGCGTGAGGGTTGAGCCAGCCGCCGGGCCTTTCGGCCCTGGGCTGCCAGGGTTCTGCCTGTGATCGGCTTCGCCTTACAGGCGGTTTGAGGGCTCCGCCCTCGGGAGTTATATAGTATCGCTGCGCTGGCGAGGTACGGCGCCTTCGGCGCCATCATATATATGCCTATACCGCCTGCGGTAGGGGGCAATAAAGCTCCGTGACGCTATCTGTTGATAAGTGACTCTACTTTAAGCACAGGTTGTTCTGTCCCCCGGATGGGGTGGCAAGGGAACACGATTCGTAAGGGAGCAAAGCGACCTGAGAATCGTGTGACACGCTTTCCCGTGGAGAAAGTCCGGCGCAGCCGGATAAGGGGGAGCCGCGTAGCGTCTAATTACCAGAATGCTTATCATGCCATATGACACTGAAAGTAAATCCCGTAACGCTGACTTTATAAGCATTGCCCTACGGGCAATCCACAACCCTCAGCCCGGTAGGGCTGTCGCCCCCCTGAGCGGAAGCGATGCACAGCGAACATGATTTGAAGGAGCGCCAGCGACGCACAAATCATAGTGAGTCGTTTCCCCTGTGGGGTGCAACCCTTCTACACAACCCGCGGCGGAGCCGCGCCCCTTTTTTTATTTGCGGCAGAGCCGCTACCACCACCCTTTGAACCCTCTGAACCATTTGAACCCAGGCGCCGAAGGCGCCTGAACCCTCTTACTTTCGAGAATACACCACAGCACCGCTATGACGCGAAAAAAGCGCCCCCGGGAGGACGCTTTTTGTATGTCACATAAGTCCGCGGATCAGAATGACCAGGATGAGGACGGGGAGGATGAACTGGAAATAGGGTTTCATCCAGCGGGGCATTTTCATGCCGCTGCCTTTATTGACTTCTTTGATGTAATTGTCAAAGCCCCAGCCGAAGCGGGTAACGCAGAAGAGGAGGTACACCAGGGCACCGCCGGGGAGGAGGAGATTGCTGACCAGGAAGTCTTCGCTGTCCAGCACGTCCCTTCCTCCGATGAAGTGCATGCCGGAGAGTACATTGTATCCCAGGACGCAGGGGATGGAGAAAAGGAAGACTATGACAAGATTCACCAGCACTGATTTCTTTCTTGTCCAGCCGAAATTATCCATGGCGCAGGCAATGAGGTTTTCAAATACCGCCGTCACCGTGGAGAAGCTGGCAAAGGTCATGAATACGAAGAAGAGGGTACCCCAGAGCCTGCCTGCGGTCATGTCGGTAAAGATTTTCGGCAGGGTAATGAAAATCAGGGAGGGGCCCTGGTCGGGATGCACATTATAGGCAAAGCAGGCCGGGAAAATGATGAGGCCTGAAAGGAGGGCCACGAAGGTGTCCAGGGCTGTAATGCGCACTGCTTCGCCGGTTAAGGTGAAGTCGTCGGTCATGTAGCTGCCGAAGATTTCCAGGGCGCCAATGCCCAGAGACAGGGTGAAGAAGGCCTGGTTCATAGCCGCTGCTGCCACGTTGCCAAGGCCCGCTTCCACGGCCCTGTCCCAGTCAGGAAGAAGGTAGAAGGCCAGGCCCGGCTCTCCGCCTTTCAGGAACAGGCTGTGAAGGGCCAGCACCACAATGAGGATAAGGAGGCAGGACATCATGACCTTCGTAATCCGTTCCACCCCGTTGTGAAGGCCCAGTCCGCACACCAGAAACCCCAGGAATACGGTGAGGGCCATGAAGATGCCCATTTCCCAGGGACTTCCCAGCATGGCGGTAAAGACCTGTGGGATCTCATCCTGGGACACGCTGCTGAAGGTGCCGGTGAGAAATTTCCAGAAATAGGCCACCATCCAGCCGGATACGGTGGTGTAGTACATCATGAGGAGGTAGCATCCAAGAACGCAGAACCAGCCATGCAGGTGCCAGAAGCTCCCCGGCTTTTCCAGACTCCTGTAGGCACCGACGGCGCTCTTCCTGCCGCCCCGGCCTACTGCCAGTTCCATGGTCATCACGGGGATGCCCATGAGAAGAAGGAAGCAGAGGTAAAAAAGGACAAATACGGCACCGCCGTATTCTCCGGTAATATAGGGGAATTTCCACACATTCCCTATGCCGATGGCACAGCCGGCACTGACCAGAAGGAAGCCCAGCCGGGATTTAAAACTGTCTCGATTTTCCATACGTCTCTCCTTATCATTTGATATGTATAACAGGTATTATACATCGGCCAGGGCCATGGCGCCAGCGGGACCGGACCTTTGGGCCACTGCGTGGCCCGGGTTCAAAGGGGTATGGTGGCGGCTCGCAGGCGGTGAGTTTTATAGCCGCTCTACGGCTGCCGCCAGCGGCATTCAAACTCCCCTCTGAACCAGCCCGCTCTGTGGGCGGAACCGGAGCCGTCAAGGGCGGCAGCCCGATGACGGCTTGAACCTGGGCGCCGAAAGGCGCCTGAACCCTTTTGCTTTCGAGAATACAGTAAGAACAGCCTTATATCTCCACTCCCTTAAAGTACTTCTCCACAAAAGGCACGCGGGAAAGGCGGATGGTCTTTCCGGAGAGGTAGGAAAGGGCCCCTCCTTCTTCCGCGAAATCAAAGGTGGTCTTATAGGAGCAGAGAAGCTGGCGCCTTTCTTTTTTGTCCCGGTTCCATTCCTTGGAGCCGTACTTGTCATCGCCCAGAAGGGGATGGCCGGCGTGGGCCATCTGGCAGCGTATCTGGTGGGTGCGTCCGGTAAGGAGATGACATTCCACCAGGGAAAGGCCCTGGCGGAAGGATTTCACTTCATATTCCGTCACCGCCGTTTTGGAGCCCTTCACCGGATGGTCCACCACGTAGACCCGGTTCTTTCTGGCATCCTTGAAAAGCTGGTCCTCCAGGCGCCCTTTGGGTGGCGTCATCCGCCCTTCTGCCACGCAGAGGTAGGATTTCCTGATTTTCCTTTCCCGGATCAGCCGGTCCAGCAAGTCCCTGTCCTCTAGGCTTTTTGCCAGAAGAAGGATGCCGCTGGTATTGAAATCAATGCGGTGCACCGGGAAGGCCGCCGTTTCTCCCCGTTCCGCCAGAAGACAGTTCACCCGGTCCAGCATGGTGTCCTTTGTTTTTCCTGTCACATCCAGGGAAAGAAGGCCTGCCGGCTTATTGACCGCCAGAATATGGTCATCTTCGTAGAGGATCTCCGGCGGCGGCAGCGGCCTTTTCTCCTCCAGTACAAAGGAGCGGAGCCTGTCTCCCTCCTGAAGCCGGTAGGAAGGCTCTTCCTTTTTCCCGTTCACTTTGATTTTTTTCGTGCGCAGGGCTTTCATAAAAAAAGACCGGCTCCAGCCCTTTCTTTCCATAAGAAAGGCGTCCAGCCTCTTCCCGGCTTCCCCGGCCCTGATGGTCCATTCTTCCATAGATTATCTCCTGTTACTGCCACTGGTCACGCCATGGGACCTGCCGTCCCTTTCCCGGATGCCCCGCAGGGTCAGTTCCCGGATGGCACGGTAAACCAGGCGGTCATGTTCGCCAGCTATGTCAAAGGCACCGCACATGGCCTGGGACAGGGATGTCATCAGCGGCCTGTACTGCTCCTTGTCTATAATAATTTCAATTCTTCCCTTGTCCTTTTCAATGACCTGGATTAAGGCATTCTGTTTTTCTTCCATCATTTCCCCCGGAAACCGATTTATCTTCCATCTTCCCTGTAGGACCTGGCCAGCACGGAAAGAAAAGCATCCACGTCCTGCACATGGTCTTCGGGAATCCCCTGCAGAGAGCAGAGAGCTGCCGTAAGCAGCGCCTTTGTTTCCTTCCTTGTTCCGTCGGAATGAAGGGTGAGTCCCTCTTCATCCATGGTGATGGCTATGGAAATCCGATTCTTCCAATTTTCCATGGTCTCCCTCCCTGCAAAGATTTATATTATATCACACTATTTATGCTACACGATAGAGAGAATAAAGGCAATACTTTTCAAGGCGGCTTCGCCTTTGGACACGCCCTTTCGGGCGTGAAGGTTGACGGGCCTCCGGCCCGAAGGTTCTTAAGGTTCTTAAGTTTGACGGAGCCTTCGGCCCCGAGGGTTGTGGTGGCGCCCTTCGGGCGCAGATTATAAAAAAGGGGCGCGGCTGGCGCCGCAGGTTGTGTAGAAGGGTTATGTCCCCACAGGGGAAACGACTCACTACATTTTGTGCGTCGCTCCGCTCCTTCACCCACTGCTGTCACTGACTCACTGGATTTTCAGGTCGCTGATGCTCCCTTACAAATCCAGTTCGCATAGTGCAAAATGTGTTCGCTGTGCATCGCTTTCGCTCAGGGGGCGACAGCGCCTGCGGCGCTGAAGGTGGCGGATTGCCCTTCGGGCGTGAAGGTTCTTAGGATTGACCGGCCTGAGGGCCGGAGGGTTCTTAAGTTTGACGGCCCTTCAGGCCGAGGGTTGTGGTGGCGGCTTCGCCGCAGTTTTATAGTGCCGCCTTTCAGGCGGCCCCTTCCACCGCTTCGCGGTCCCCCTCCCGCCCCGCTGGAAAGATGTTGGCGCCAGCTACCAAAGGGGGAAAACTTCCTCGAGTGTAGCGAGGTCGGCCCGTTTTCCCTCGGGCGAAGCCCGGTTGTTAGGTTTTATCATAAGAGGGCGCCTTCTATAAATTTAGAGGCGCCACCACAACCCTCGCGCCGTAGGCGCGTCAAACCTAAGAACCCTCGAGGCGATAGCCCCGTCAAACTTTAGAACCCTCAAGCCTGTCAGGGCTTGTCCGTAAGGCGGTTGTATGGTTTTCGCTGCCCCAGGCAGCGGTATATAAAACTCCCCTCTGAACCAGCCCGCTCTGTGGGCTGAACCCATCGTTCGGTGCGCAGCACACGAACGATAGAACCCGGGCGCCGAAAGGCACCTGAACCCACAGCGGGGCCCAGCGCACCCGCTCACCAGTTCACTCATATAGATATTACATATGTATCATGAAATTCTCCTATTTTTATTATATCTTCTCGGAAGCTATACTACAGACAGGAAAAATTTCTCCTCTTATCCTCCGGTGAAATGCGGAATTTAGCTGGTAAAATGCAAAATATAATCTTTAGGCTATCATAGATATTTTTATTAGATTTATTCTATGCGTTTTCCTTATAATAAAATCAGAACATGGCATACAGTTTTTGGGCAGTATGGGAGGTTTGCTATGAATAACAAAGAGTACATGGAATACGAAGGATACCGGGTCATTGAAGCGGCGCTTCTTTCCTATACTTCCCCTGCCGGCAGTCTGCTGTCTGCCGCCCCCGGGAACCATGGCCTGGTTTGGGACTACATTCTCTTTCGCCTCTACCTGGCTGAAAAGGCTATCCGCCGTTTCCCCAGCGGCTTCGGCTGCATGGATGAAATGGCCAGCGGCCTTCGGGAAGGGCTGTCCCACCTTCCCCTTACTCTTCGCACGTTGTCTCTTTTGAAGAATCTGGAAGGGTCTTCCCTGATTCTGGGCATAGGGTCCCTGCCGGATGAAGGAAAGGTGAAGCAGCGGTTTCATGAATTTCATGAGCTGGAAAGAGCCTGCAGCGGTTCTATGGAAAAAATGGTGGCTTCCCTGGCTTCCCTTTCCGGATGCCGGGCCGATGGGAAACTGATTTCCTACCTTTCTGCTGAAACGAAGGCTTTCCTTTCCCACCTGTCCGTGAAACTTTCCTCCCTTACGCCCTGCCGCATCTGCCAGGGGGCCAGAAAATTCACTCCTTCCCTTCCTGCTTTTGCAGAAGAAGCGGGGGAAGATTCCCCTCTTTTTGCCCTGCTCACCGGCCTGGCCCTGAGCTGTCTGGTGATGCTCCTGTAAATCCACTATCCAAAACGAAACGCCTGGAGTACAATGAAAACATAGGAAAATAAAGAAGCATGGATTCTGAAGGATCCATGCTTCTCTGATAGAAAGGGAGGTCTCTTTGATGGATATGACGGAATACCTGGAAAATATGGGCATCACCATATGCCAGCGGGCCTTCTTTTCCTACATGGCCAAGCCCCAGGGAAGCTACGGGCTCCATATGATTTTCCGTCTGTTCCTGAAAAAGAAAAGGATCATCATGCTGGAACGGGACCGGGCAGGCTGGTGCCGCTTCCTTGCCGATTACGCAGTGCTTCGCCTCTATATCGCCCGTTTCGTGCTGAAGGACTTTGCCCGGGACTACCCGCCCCTTTTGAGCATATACGCCGGTTTCGACAGGGTGGAGAAAAATTTCCCGGAATTTCTGAAAAAAGAAGCGGACCCCGGAAGGGGCGTAGGCGACATATCCCTCCTGCCGGACAATCTTCCCTTCCTTTATTCCGAAGAAAAAATCAAAGCCTGCCACGAGCTCTTTGACCATATGGCGGCCAAGGCGGAAAGGAAGCTGGACAATCCCGATGAAATTTTAAAGAGCCTCATCACCGAAAGCCTTTCCTATCTCTGTACCCGGGACAAGGCGCCGCTGTACACGCCGGTATTCTGGTTCTTCTCCAAGGAAACCCTGGCCTATGCCCAGTACCTGTCAGAACTTTATAAAGGTCTCATTCCGGAAAGCCATTATGAAAATCTCCATGCCCGCCCCTACCAGGAAGTGGAGCGGGAGGAGGATACCTTCTACACCGACTACCGCCTGCCGGCGTATATCCTCTTCTTCCTGGCAGGGCTTATTTTCCTGGTACTGGCCAAGGCGTGAGAGGGCCGCGCCTGTTGGGCGCGAAGGGGCACGGCTCCGCCGTGGGTTGTGTAGAAAGGTTGTGGAAAAAGGTTCTTAAGTTTGATGGGCCCTGTGGGCCCAAGGGTTGTGGTATCGCCCATGGGGGCCACTGGGTGGCCCGGGTTCAGAGGGTTCAAAGGGTTCAAAGGGTGGTGGTATCGCCCTTCGGGCGCAGATTTTAAAGAAAAGAGAGGCGGCTTCGCCGCGGGTTGTGTAGAAGGGTTGTGTCCCCACAGGGGAAACGACTCACTACATTTTGTGCGTCACTCCGCTCCTTCAAAATGTGTTCGCTGTGCATCGCTTTCGCTCAGGGAGCGACAGCGGCTTCGCCGCTGAGGAGAGTGGATTGCCCTTCGGGCAATGCTTATAAAGTCAGCGTTACGGGATTTGCTTTTCTATATCATACGTTATGATAGGAATTCTGCTGACTGGCTCGCTGCGCTCGCCACCCCCTATCCGGGCTGCGCCGGGCCTCCCCCTGTTCAGGGGGCAGAATAACCTGTGCTTAAAGTAGAGTCACTTATCAAAAGATAGCGTCACGGAGCTTTATTGTTCCCCCTGTTGCAGGCGGTATAGGCATATATATGATGGCGCCGAAGGCGCCGTACCTCCCCAGTGGAACGGTACTTCATACCTCCCGAGGGCGGAGCCCTCAACCCGTCCGGGAGGCGTCAGCCGGTCCCGGACAGAACCCTGGCAGCCCAGGGCCAAAGGCCCGGCGGCTGGCTCAACCCTCACGCCCGTAAGGGCGTGTCAACCTTCGGGAATACTGGAAAGCACCGCACCGAAGGCGCCTGAACCCTCTTACTTTCGGGAATACAGCCCGCCCTCCATTTTGACACTAAAAAACGCCCCTTTCGGAGCGTTTTTTTAGTGGATATCAGAATACATCCTTAATCACGATGGTCTGTTCACGGCTGGGGCCTACGGACACGATGCCGATGGGCACGCCGATGAGTTTGGAAATACCTTCCAGGTATTCCTTGCAGAGAGCCGGGAGTTCGTCGTAGCTGCGGATGTCGGAAATCTTCTGTTTCCAGCCCTTGAAGGTCTTGTATACAGGAGTAATCTTTTCCAGGAAGTTCAGGTCAGCCGGATATTCTTCCACTTCTTTGCCTTCGTATTCATAGCCTGTGCAGACTTTGATTTCTTCCATATCGTCCAGAATGTCCAGTCTGGTAATGGCCAGGTAGTCGAAGGAGTTCAGGGCAGCAGCGTAACGGACAGCGCGGGTGTCCAGCCAGCCTACACGGCGGGGACGGCCGGTAACGGTGCCGAATTCGTGAGCCGTATTTCTGATGTAGTCTCCGGTCTCATCCAGAAGTTCCGTGGGGAACGGGCCCTGGCCTACGCGGGTGCTGTAGGCTTTGACTACGCCGAAAATGTTCTGCATCATATGAGGTCCGATGCCGGCGCCGATGCAGGCACCGCCGGCGGTAGGATGGGAAGAGGTAACGAAGGGATAGGTGCCGTTGTCGCAGTCCAGCATGGAAGCCTGGGCGCCTTCAAAGAGTACGTTCTTGCCTTCCTTCACCAGGGTCTGCACGGTGTAGTTCGTATCCTTTACATAGGGACGGAGCTTTTCCGCATAGCCCAGGTAATCGTCCAGCATGGTTTCATAATCAAAGCCTTCCATGCCGTAGAGCTTTTCCAGCAGCATATTCTTCTGGGCCACATTGTATTTCAGCTTTTCTGCAAAGGTTTCCTTGTCCATAAGGTCGCACATGCGGATGCCGATGCGGTTGATCTTATCTGCATAGCAGGGTCCGATGCCGTTCTTGGTGGTGCCGATCTTGCGGCTTCCCTTCCTTGCTTCTTCCGCTTCATCGAGACGGATATGGTAGGGGAAAACCACCTGGGCACGGGTAGAAATCTGGAGATGGCGGGCATCGATTCCCTGGTCTTCCAGCCGTTTCATTTCTTCCAGAAGGCTCTTGGGATCCACCACCACGCCGGTGCCGATAATGCAGATGGTGCCGGGATACATGATACCGCTTGGCATGAGGCGGAGCGGATATGCCTTGCCGCCGGTGACTACTGTGTGGCCTGCGTTGTTCCCGCCCTGGGAACGAACCACCACGTCTGCCTTTGCGGCCAGATAATCTACAATCTTGCCTTTGCCTTCATCGCCCCACTGGGCACCAATTACCATTGCTGTTGCCATTATTCATTCTTCCTTCCTGAATCGGAATTCCCATCCCAGGTGATGGGAAAATTTACATGTACGGTTTTTTCGCACAATTACGCCTATATTATACCATCTCCATGGAAATGGGGCAAAGTGATGGGCTGCCGGTTTCAAAAGGTTCAGAGGGTTCGTAGGGTTGCGGATTGCCCTTCGAGCGTGAAGGTTCTTAAGATGGACCGGCCCTATGGGCCGGAGGGTTCTTAGGTTTGACGGCCCTTCGGGCCGAGGGTTGTGGTGGCGGCTTCGCCGCAGATTATAAAAAAGGGGCGCGGCTAGCGCCTTTGGACACATCTTCGGTGTGAGGGTTCAGAGGGTTCAGAGGGTTCAGAAGGTTCAAAGGGTTCAAAGAGTGGCGGTATCGCCCTTTCGGGCGATGAGTATGAAGTCAGCGTTACGGATTTACCTTTCTGTGTCATATGACATGATAAGCACTACGATAATGAGCCACCTTCGGTGGCTTCCCCCCTTTGGTGCCTTACGGCACCACCTTCCCCCCGCTGAGCGGTGGGACTATAAAGATATGAAAGGCAGTCTTCTCATAGTCGATTCTACTGTGCTCCTGTATAGGTGGCGCCAACCACCAAAAAAGGGGGGATGCATTTCCTCGCCCGCAGGGCGGTTGTAAAGGTTTTATACAAACCGGCGCCTTCTATAAATTTAGAGGCGCCCACAACAACCCTCAGCGGCAGAGCCGCTGTCAAACTTAAGAACCCTCGGGGCGATAGCCCCGTCAAACTTTAGAACCCTCAAGCCCCATAGGGGGCTTGTCCATAAAGCGCCGCCAGTGACGCAAAAAACTCCACCGCCAGGGTGGAGTTTTTCTTATTCTGCTACAACTGATACGTGGACGGTGCTGGTCACCTGCTGGTGTACCCATACTTCCACATCATATTCGCCCAGGGTCTTGATGGGGTTCTTCAGGCGGATATTTTTCTTTTCCAGCTTGAACTTATACTGCTTTTCCAGAGCTTCGCTGATGTCCTTGCCGGTGACGGAGCCGAAAATTCTTCCGTCCTCACCGCACTGGACCTTGATGACCACTTTCACTTTTTTCAGCTGGGCTGCCATGATGACTGCCTCATCGGCGGCTACCTGGTCCTTGAATACCTTGGATTCCTGACGCTGGGCAGCGGTATTGAGGTTGGCTTTGGTCCCTTCTACGCCCAGGCCTTTACGGATGAGCACGTTGCGGCCGTAGCCGTCGGAGACTTCTACTACGTCTCCTTTTTTACCCATTTTTTTGACATCCTGTAAGAGTACGACTTTCATTCTTTTTCCTCCTTTATTTGTTTGCGGACCTGTGCAATAATCACTTTCTCCGCACTTTCTTTATTTCCCTCTTTCCCCAGTTGGGCGCCGGCAACGGTCAGGTGACCGCCGCCGCCCAGGGCTTCCATGACAACCTGTACATTGACAGAGCCGTCGGAGCGGGCGGAAAGACAGAGTCCCTTATCGGTATGGTAAAACAGGAAGCTGGCCCGGATTTCCTTGATGGTAACCAGGTAGTCTGCCACCTGGCCTGCCAGAATCTGGGCTTCTTCCACATGATCCGGGCAGGAGGCAATGGCAATGGTGCCGTCTACGAGCTGCATGCCTGCCAGGATTTCTGCCTTGCACTTAATGCTGCTGATATCTTCTTCAAAGAGGCGGTGTACCAGCTTCGTGTCAGCGCCGCAGCGGCGCAGGAAGCTGGCTGCGTCGAAGGTACGGACGCTGGTCTGTACGGCGAAGTTCTTGGTATCCACCACAATGCCTGCATAAAGGCAGGACGCTTCCAGTTCATTCATTTCCTCTTCGCCGCCGTAGTACTGCACCAGTTCGCTCACCAGTTCAGAAGCTGACGAAGCAGAAGGTTCCATATAGGTGAGAAGGGTGCCTGTAATCATGGAGCTGGCTCTCCGGTGGTGATCGATGACCACCTTTTTCTTGGCCTTTTTCAGCACTTCCGGCGCTGCAGCCAATTCCGGCACATGGGTATCCACCACGATGACCACTGTTTTGTCTGTCACCATGCCTTTGGCCTGACTTTCGTCGATAAGGAGCCCTTCCGCCACGCCGCTTCCCTCGATGGCTTCCACCATTTTGCGGCAGGTATCCCTTTCTTTCGAAAGGACGATATGGGTTTCCTTATGGGAAGACCGGGCCAGATGGGAAACGCCCACGGCGGCGCCCAGGGCGTCGAAGTCTTCGTGGGCATGGCCCATGATGAGCACCATATCGGCGCCGTCGATGATTTCCTTCAGCGCCTGGGCCACCACCCTCACCCTGACACGGGTGGAGCTGACAGCCGTAGGCGACTTGCCACCAAAGGCCCTGACATCCTTGCCGATGCGGACAATGGCCTGGTCCCCGCCCCGGCCCAGAGCCAGATCCAGCGATACCTGGGCTTCCTCGAACTGCCTTGCAAAGCTGTCTTCGCTCTGCACCACGCCGATGGACAGGGTGACAGGGATGCGGTTCACCGTATGGATTTCCCGGACCCTGTCGAGGATATCAAAATTTTCCTCCATCATGTCTGCCAGAGCCTTCTGGGAAATACAGGTCACAAAGTCGGTGGTGGAGTACTGTTTGATAAATCCGTCACGACTGGAGAAATAGGAAAGCACCCTTTCCGTCACATCGGAGAGAAGGGCCGACTTTTCCATATCCGTCATATCCGCCGTCACTTCCGACACGTTATCAATGCGGATAATGCCGAATACCGGCCGGGCTTCGGTACATTCCTTTACCGCCACTTCCACATCGGTGCGGTCCATGAAATAGAAAACCATGAAAGGCGACTGGGTGCCGCCGCCGATATCCACGTCGATAAACTTGTGAAATACCCGGAAGAACGTTCCCCCTGCATGGCAGTCAAACCAGCCGGTTTTGCCCCATATTTTGGAAATCTTCTGTCCAGTCACCAGGTTCTGGAAGCGCACCCCTTCCTGGGCATCCTTCCCTATCCAGTTCTTAAATACATTATTGGCCCACACAAGCTCTTTTTTTTCATCCATCATGGCAATGCCCACAGGCAGGTTCTTCACGGCATACACCGTGCCTGCCGATACGCCGGCGGACAAATCGTCCAGATACCGGGACAGTTTTTTCTCCTGATAGAAATCGCAGCGCTTGATATACACGATGCAGCCTGCAATGATGATGAAAAGAAGAAGTCCCAGCTGCCAGTTCTGGGTAGAGAGCATAACCACTGCAATCAGCAGCAGCACCAGCATAATACGGGATGTCTTTTTATACACCCAGATATCATTCAGCATTTTCTTCTTGTAACCTCGATTTCTGAAAACCGGTTCTATGGCGCCGGCTTTTGCCGGCCTACTCTAATCCTACTCGAAATAAGAGATGAATGCAAATGTATGTGTATGGACGCACCTTCGATGGGAGGGTTCATTGGACACACCTTCGGTGTGAAGGTTCAAAAGGTTCAGAGGGTTCAGAGGGTTCAAAGGGTAGTGGTAGCGGCTCCGCCGCAGATTACAAAAAAGGGCGCCACTGGCGCAGCTGGATAGAGGGTATATCTGCCGCAGGCAGATCATTCAGCAGACTGTTTACCAAGCCATACGATACAGAAAGCCAATCCCGTAACGCTGACTTTATAAGCATTGCCGCAGAGCGGCAATCCACCACCCTCGGCCCGAAGGGCCGTCAAACTTGCGAACCCTCCGGCCGCAGGCCGGTCCATCTTAAGAACCCTCACACCGAAGGTGTGTCCAAAGGCGTCAGCCGCCACCGCCACCCTCTGAACCCTTTGAACCTTCTGAACCTTTTGAACCCGGGCCACAGAGTGGCCCATACAGACGCCGCCCATGTCTCTACTGGTAATTCCGCTTCTTTCTGTAACTGGCAGCCATGTCCGCAATGCCCAGGAACACCGCAAACATCTGGATGACACCAATGAAAGCAGAAAGGATCATAATGAACAGCCGGAGCGGTTTCATGAAGGGATAGCGGTGAGGCATCCACCAGAGTACCGACAGCCCCTGGAGCCAGAAAATGGAAACGCAGAGGGTGCCCAGATTGTAGGCCACATAGGACACCTGCTCCTGATCCTTGAAGAAATACTGGGCTGCCAGCACCAGAAGGTAAAGGCCCAGGGTGGCCTTTGGAAATTCCCACCGTTCAAAAGGAGGAAGATGGGGAATATCGGTAATGCCCATTTTCTTAAACACATGAGACCCCAGAGCCATGGAAGCCCAGGAGTAGAAAAAAGAAACAGCCACCAGCGTATAGGGCACCGATTTTTCCATGGCATCCATGAGGAACTCCACCTTTTCCTTCGCCTGGTCCAGAGCCTCGCCGCTGTAGAAGGAAGGCAGCGTTTCCAGCATGCTGTCCCTGATCTGGGAAAGGCCTTCGCTGCCGAAAATCAGGCTGGGAAGCCCCAGAAGATAGAGGGTGGCAATACCTTCTGCCACCAGAGCCAGAAGAACCACCACGGCGCCCGCAATCAGCGTCTTGGCTGCCGACACTTTAAACCGGTAGCATATACCCATGGTGACTCCCAGAAGGCCGAAGATGGCGCACACAAAAGCGGCAGACACCACACCGAAAAAGGTGGAGTCCAGCACCAGCACGCCGGTGGTTACCACAATGGACCATTTCACGCCTTCCTTCATGCCCAGATAGGCAATAGGAAGGGGAATCAGAAGAAAAACTACCGTAGAAAGAAGGGGCATGTAAAACCCCAGAAGGGAAAGCACCACCACCAGTGCCGTACACATACCGGCCAGCACAATGGCGTGATTATCTCCGGAAATCCGATCGTTCATATAAAACTCCTTCATAAATATGATGATATAGATATTATATTTTACCACATTTAGATAAGTTCATGCAGAACCCCCAAGCCCCGGGCTTGGGGAGCCTCCTCTTCTCCTGAGGCAAAGGGGAGGGAAAAGCGGCAGGGCCTTAGAAAGGGATTCTCCATATGTCCCGTTCCCACTAAAAAAGACGCCGGAAAGGCGTCCTTTGACGATTCGACAGGCGTAGCGCAGGCCCCTCTTTTCCCCATGTCCCTTCTTTCGCAGCATAGCTGCCACGGATTGGATTTCTTCTGCCCTTTTCTTTCCATGCCCGCTCAGGGAATCCTGTAAAATCCCGATTCTTTCTCCGCCGCTGCCTTCTTCACTTATCTCTGGAAGTCTGTTTTGTCCTTTTCCTCCGCCCTCGCTGTATCGGCCGGTTTCTTCTTCTCTTTTCTTCCGATTTCCTCATCGGTATAGGAAATGGGAAGCAGCTGTGCTTCCTCAGCAGCGCAGGTAAAATGATGTTCGCTCCAGTCTCCCAGTCCAATGAGCAGCAGAACAAGGAGCAGTATGATTTTCGTTTTCATGTCATCTTCCTCTCCTTTCAGATGTCTTGTCATAAGGCTTTATGAAACAAGGAAGCCCAAAGGCAGCAGGCCGCCATCGGTGCCCATCTCTGTAATGACAGGCCCCCTACCATCATGATGATCTGTCCGTCAGCGCTTCCTTACAGAAACGGAGAAACGCCTTCACCGCCGGCGTGCGAGGTACATTCCTCTTCCAGGCAATGGCAGTCTGGATGCGGCGCTCCGGATATAAAGGAATAAACTTCAGTTTCTTCTCGTCGTACATAGGCACCGCACCTTCGGAAGACAGGGCACAGAAGCCTGATGCTTCCACGAAGAGTCCCGCATTGCCGCCCAGATTCTCTGTCACCGGGACGGTCATACTCTGGAACTGCTCCCCCAGCCAGCTGATGATTTCCTTTTTCAGCTTTTTTCTGCTGGGAAGAATCAGTGCCCGCCCGTGAAGATCAGAAGGCTTGATATGGTCTTTGGATGCGAGCACATCATCTGTCCGCAGGTAGACTCCCCACCGGGCATCCGGCCCCACAGGTATATAATCAAAGGCATCTGTATCAAAAGGGCAGACCAGAATGGCCGCATCAATCAGGCCATGATTCATCCGTTCATCAATTTCATCGGTAGTCCCGGTGAAATAGTTGAACCGGACAAAGGGATGCTGTTTTTGAAATGCGAAAATGAGAGAGGCAAAACGCTCCGTCACCATCAGCTCTCCGCCGCCCACCATGATGCAGCCTCTCAGCTTTTTTTCGCTGGAAGAAAGTTCTTCTTCCGTCTTTTCCATGAGTTCCATCATTTCCTCCGCCCTTCTCCGAAGAAGATGACCCTCCTCTGTCAGAACGAGCCGGCGGTTTCCCCTTTCGAAAAGGTGAACGCCCGTCTCTTCTTCCAGTTCTGCGATCTGCCTTGACAGGGTGGGCTGGGTGATGTGGAGACTTTGGGCGGCTTTGGTCATACTTCCCAGCCGGGCTGTCATCAGGAAATATTTCAATACACGAAATTCCATTTTCTATCCCTCTCCTTTTATGATGTACCCAGAGCCGGTCTGCCGTTTCTCCATGCTTCATTAATCACGGCCGCCATGTCCTGCTTGGCCCTCCAGTCCCCATGCAGGCCGTCTAATGCCAGAGACGGAGGCATGACCTCCATTCCCTCAAAGGGGGCTGCCGTATCTATATGCTTTCTGGTTCTGATAAAATCATTCACCCTGCGGAAAGAGGCCTGCCAGCCCTCAGCCGTAGGTTCCTGAAAGGCTCTGGCAATGGAGGCGGGATTGATGGGAGGCAGCGTGAGAAATACAGGAGTTATGCCGTGGGCATAGCTCATCATTTCCAGCGTTTCCAGGTCATGAATCACCTCTTCCGCCGGAACACCGGCGCGAAGGCTGTTGGTTCCTCCCATGATAAGCACTGTGCGCAGATGAAAGGGGACTACATCCTTTTCAAACCGTTCCACCATCATGGCACTGGTGTCGCCGCTTTGGGACAGATTCACCACTGGAAAAGACAGATAGGATTCATAGCTGTAGGCCCTGTCCGCCGGGCTGAAGGACAGGTGGCCTCCGCCATGGCTGATACTGTCGCCGAAGACTCCCACTGTCCAGCCATGTACATCCAGTGTCCTCTTCTGGGGAAGGCTCCAGATACCTACCGGATGGCCTTCCCGGTCCAGTCCCCGTACCCTCCAGTAATACGTTCCCTTCCTGGGTGCCGGGTCATAGAGATCAGTAAGCGTAGTGACCCCTGCATAGACACGATACCGGGAAGGGGCATATCCATCTTCATTTTCCGGATACCGGCTGGTCACTTCCACTTCGTAGGAGTCCGCTCCGGGAATGCCGATGTAGGAATATACGGGATACAGAAGGGCTCCTCCCTTCTCCCCCTCATCATAGGGGCGGGGAAGCGGCGCATAGCGATGGATGGGGACCAGGGAACCTTCCAGCCGGCGAGGCGCTGAAAAAGGCCCTGCCGGCTTCCCGTCCAAATCAAAGGGTCTCACCCTCCAGTACAGATGATCCTTTATCTCTGCCTTCAAGGGAAGCGCCGAAGAAGAAATCATAACGCCCGGCACATACACCTTCGGCACATGGTACACCACCTTTCCAGAAGGCTGCTCCCCATCCCAGGCCCCCTCTTCTTCTGCAATCTCCAGCTCATAACCGACGGCATCGACATTTTCATCCCAGGAAAGAAAATACATATCCCCTTCCTGGATTCCGGAATTTTCTTCCTGGTGATACACCGATGCATCTAGCTCCCGGGAATGTCCATAGTAAAAAGGAACTTTCTCTGCATTCATAACCAGTGGAAGAGCTGCCAGCAGTCCGGCAATCAAACAAATTCCCATCCTCTTCATAGCAGATTCCTCCTTTGCCTCTTTCTTCCTATACCATCCAGAGGGGACCCTTTCGTCCCTCTCATCCTTTCTGCCCATATTCTAATATAGAAAGATTCGAATATCCAATAGTTATAGGCAATGTTCTCCTATGCCTTGTAAGCATTGGATGCCCCCCCCTGTTTCTGATAAGAGCGTTCTGTTATCAGGCCATTGAATCCTTGGACCCAAAGGCCCGATGATCTTTGCCACAGGGCTTCGCCTCTCCATAAAATATTTCCCACTCCCTCTTCCCCCTTGTGCTATAATATGAGAAGCGACTATGGAACGGCTTTTTTTATTTTTTACATACATAATATTTACCATTATTTTTCTGCTTATTTCAAAAACATAGGCACCAAACAATTGAATAGGAGGATTTGAATCTTGGCAAAAGCTAGATTACAGATTATTCCCCTGGGAGGTCTGGGGGAAATCGGAAAGAACATGACTGTCTTCCGTTACGGCGACGAAATTATCGTAATTGATGCAGGCATGGCCTTTCCGGAAGAAGATATGCTGGGAATTGATATTGTCATTCCCGATTTCAGTTATTTAATCGAAAACAAGGATAAGATCAAAGCCATTCTGATTACCCATGGTCACGAAGATCACATCGGCTCTCTGTCTTATCTTTTAAGGGATGTATCGGCGCCGGTCTATGCGACCCGCCTCACCTGCGGCCTCATTGAAGGCAAGCTGAAGGAAGCCCATATTTCCAATTATGATTTACACGTAGTCAAATCAGGAGATGAATTCAAAGCCGGTTCATTTAAATTCGGATTCTTCCATGTCTGCCATTCCATTCCTGATTCCTGCGGCATTTACCTGCGCACCCCCATCGGTACCATCGTCCACACCGGCGACTTCAAGTTCGATCACTCCCCGGTAGACGGCGAACAGACCGATATGTACAAGCTGGCCGAGCTGGGCCATCGGGGCGTGCTGGTGCTCTGCGCCGACTCCACCAATGCCCAGAACCCCGGCTACACACCGTCGGAAGCCGTGGTCACCCGTTCTCTCATGGAAGCCTACGGCGAAGCAAGGGGCCGTATCATTCTGGCCACCTTCGCATCCAATGTATCCCGTATCCAGATGGCTGTGGATGCCGCCGTCCATTACAAGCGCAAAGTCTGCGTCTTCGGCCGCTCCATGGTGAATGTAGTGAATATCGCCCTGGAAATGGGCTATCTCACGGCGCCGGAAGGCACCTTCATCGAGCCGGAAGAAATCAACCGGTACCGGGATGACCGTCTCTGCATTCTCACCACCGGCAGCCAGGGCGAACCTATGGCAGGGCTGTCCCGCATGGCTGACGGCAGCCACCGGCAGGTCACCATCCATGCCGGCGATACGGTCATTATCTCCGCTTCCCCGATTCCCGGCAATGAAACAAGCGTGGGACGCACCATCGACAGCCTGATGAAACTGGGTGCCCATGTGGTGACCAGTGCCACCACCAGGGTCCACGTATCGGGCCACGGCTCCCAGGAAGATCTGAAAACCATGCTTTCCCTGGTACACCCGAAATTCTTCATCCCTGTGCACGGCGAATACCGCATGCTCTGCAGCCATGCGGAACTAGCTGAAAGCCTGGGTGTCAAGAAGCAGAACATCCTCATCGGCGAAAACGGCTCTGTTTTCGAATTCACCAACCGCAGCGCCAAGATCAACGGCAAAGTACAGGCAGGCCCTGTATTCGTTGACGGCCTGGGCGTAGGGGATGTAGGAAATATCGTCATCCGCGACCGCCAGCAGCTGGCCCAGGACGGCGTAGTCATCGTAGTCATTGCACTGGAAAAAGGAAGCAACCAAGTCCTGGCAGGCCCGGATATCGTTTCCCGCGGTTTCGTCTATGTACGGGACAGCGAAGCCCTGCTCACGGAAGCCCGGGACCGCACCGAGTCCGTACTGGACCGTTGCGAAGCCGGCAATGTGACCGAATGGAATGCCATCAAGACCCAGATCCGCGATACCCTGGGCAAATATTTCTACGACCGCACCAAACGGCGCCCCATGATTCTTCCCATTATCCAGGAAGTCAAATAACCATCCCCCTTCCCCGCCCTGCCATGGGCGGGGATTTTTGTCGAAATCAGTTTCCTGCCGCTGTGAACCGCACTGCTGCCACGGCGAGTAGGAAACTTCCGCAAACAGTTTCCCGCCGCCATGAACCGCACTGGTGCCGCGCTGAGTGGGAAACTTTCCGCAAACAGTTTCCTGCCGCTGTGAACCGCACTGGTGCCGCGCCGGACAGGAAACCCATTGAATTCCCAAGGAGCCCTGCCATGATTACCATTTTCCCTACCTTCTTTCCCTCCTTTGCCTGTAAGGCAGACAAATGCCGCCACACCTGCTGCCAGAAATGGGAAATCGATATTGATGAAGACACTGCCCGCAAATACAGACATACCCCCGGTCCTTTGGGCGATGAACTCCGTGCATGGATGACCACCGGCGACGAAGGCAGCGCCTGCTTCCGGCTGAACGATCAGGGATACTGCCATTTTCTGAATGAAAAAGGGCTCTGCCGGCTCATTCTGGAAATGGGACCTTCCAGTCTCTGCCAGATCTGCCGGGACCATCCCCGGTTCTACAAGTTTACCTATGACAGCCAAAGGGAGGAAGACGTGACCCTTGCCGGCACAGGGCTGGCCTGCGAAGAAACGGTGGAACAGCTTCTGGCGGAAGAGGGAGAAATGGTTTTTGCGGTGAAGGGAGAAAAAGGACTTCTTTCCTTTGAAGACCTGCTGAGCCGACTCTCCCTCTCCCTGCCCCGCTTCCTTCTTCATTTCCATCCTTCTTTCCAGAAAGACCAGGTGCACCAGGTGCTGCAGCTTTTGGAGAAAACAAATCCCATTGACCGGGAGTGGACAGAATCCCTGTCCTTCATGGAAGACCATGAAGAAGAACTCAGCCGGAAAGCAGAACGCCTCGCAGAAAGCCTGCCGCCCCATTTCCTTACCAATCTGTACCGGTACATTTTCTACCGCCAGCTGGATGAATGCGAGGCCTACGACATAGAAGATGCCGCCTGCTACAGCAGCGAAAGCGTGACTTTCATCCTTCTGGAATATGCCAGAACAGGAAACCTCATCCGCTCTGTCACCCGATGGTCCGAGCAGGTGGAATACGATACGGAAAATGTGTACATTCTTCTGGACAGCATGTGGACACACCTTCGGTGTGAGGGTTGACGGGCCTCCGGCCCGAGGGTTGTGGCCGCCTGTCGGCGGCGGGTTATGTCCCCACAGGGGAAACGACTCACTATGATTTGTGCGTCGCTAGTGCTCCTTCAAATCATGTTCGCTGTGCATCGCTTCGCTCAGGGGGCAGAGGGAAAGGTTCTTAAGATTGACCGGCCTGGCGGCCGGAGGGTTCTTAAGTTTGACGGGGCCTTTGGCCCCGAGGGTTGTGGTATCGCCCTCTTGGGCGATGAGTTTTGTAATGCCGCCTTCGGCGGTCACGTCCACATCGAGTATCATAATCATTCTTACCCTCGTACATACCGACTTCGCTGGATGGCGTCTCACTGGATTCGCGGGTTGCGGGGCTCCCCTATGAATCCAGTTCGCTTGCACACCCTTCGCCACTTCGTGGCCCTCTTCCCCTAAAGGGGACGCAAGAACGTTACGGGATTGGCTGTCTGTGTCATATGTGACACAATATCCAGTGCCACCTATTTTCTCGTTTCCCCTTGAGGGGAATGCCTCGAAGAGGCAAAGGGTGTACAAGGCAGAGCGCCGATTTGACACCCCATCGCTATCCTGACCGCCAATCGGCGGCCTGTGTCATTTTTGTTTCTTACCCTTGGACACACCTTCGGTGTGAAGGTTCAAAAGGTTCAGAGGGTTAAGGTTGACGGCCCTTCGGGCCGAGGGTTATGGTCGCCTGTCGGCGACGGGTTGTGCATCGCTTCGCTCAGGGGGGCGACAGCAGCTTCGCCGCTGAGGGTGGTGGCGCCCTTCGGGCGCAGATTACAAAAAAGCCAGCCCGCGCCCTCCGTCATTTCGACCGAAGCGGAGCGGAGTGGAGTGGAGAAATCTCCCCCCCTCTGATGGTACGGGCGGCATTACGGCAGGAGATCTTCAGGCTCAGAGTATCATCGGAGCGGTTTGCATCTACCCCCCATACCGGCACATCCCCCCGCTCGAGATGACGATGCTGGCGGGCACCATTGGACACACCTTTGGTATGAGGGTTCACAGGGCTCAAAAGGGAAGGTTCTTAAGATTGACCGGCCCTAAGGCCGGAGGGTTCTTAAGTTTGACGGGCCTTTGGCCCGAGGGTTGTGGTGGCGGCTGACGCCGCAATTTTTAAAAAGGGGGGGCGGCTGGCGCCGCGGGTTGTGTAGAAGGGTTGTGTCCCCGCAGGATAGAAAAAAGACTGTGAAAAATGATTTACATGTTTCACAGTCTTTTTTGCTGCCTTTTTCAGGTCAAGCGGATTCTATTATTCTCCCATTTCCTGGAGTACATGGGCGCAGCGGGCGCAGACATGGGGATGAGCGGCATCGCTTCCCACATCGGGGGTCCGTTTCCAGCAGCGTTCGCATTTTTCCAGGGTGCATACGGCTACGGAGCACTTCACGGTGCCTTCTTCATTGGAAGATGCGCCTTCCGGTGCTTTTTCGGTGCCTTCTTCAATCTTTGCCTGGGATACGAGGCAGAAGTCGGCCAGTTCTTTTTCCATGTCCTTCAGCACCTGGAATTCATCGCCGTCGGCGTAGACGGTGACTTCAGCGTCCAGCGGATGGCCGATGGTCTTGGCCTGTCTGGCTTCTTCCAGAGCCTTGGTGACTACGCTTCTGACAGCCAGCCGTTTCTTCCACTTTTCGTCCAGTGCTTCATCCAGATATTTCTCATTGGCTTTCGGCATGTCTGCCATATGGACGGACCATTCTCTTTCTTCCCTATTCGGGAGAGCCTGCCATACTTCTTCGGAGGTGAAGCAGAGAACCGGTGCCACCAGGCGTACCAGGGTGGTAAGGATTTCATACATGGCGGTCTGGGCGCTTCTTCTCAGTTTGCCGTCCGCCTTTTCGGTGTAGAGGCGGTCCTTCAGAATATCCAGGTAAATGGAGGACAGGTCGACGGTGCAGAAGTTGTGGACTGCATGGTACATCACATGGAACTGGTAGTCGTCATAGGCTTTGAGAACCGTTTCCTTCACCTGTTCCAGGCGGAGCAGTGCCCAGCGGTCCAGTTCTTCCATATCTTCATAGGCTACGCTGTCTTTCTTCGGATCGAAGTCATAGAGGTTGCCCAGGAGGTAGCGGAAGGTATTTCTGATTTTCCGGTATACGTCGCTCATGGCTTTGATGATCTTGTCGGAGAGACGTACATCGCCCTGATAGTCCACGGAGGAAATCCAGAGGCGCATCACGTCGGCGCCATACTTGTTGATCACATCCTGGGGAGCCACTACGTTGCCTACGGATTTACTCATCTTGCGGCCTTCTCCGTCCATGGTGAAGCCATGGGTGAGGACTGCCTTGTAGGGGGCATAGCCGTTGACGGCAACGGAGCAGAGGAGGGAGGAATGGAACCAGCCGCGGTGCTGGTCGGAGCCTTCCAGATAAAGGTCGCAGGGATATTTCACGCCTTCCCATTCCTTGTGGGGATAGCGGAGGACACCGTTCCAGGTGGAGCCGGAGTCAAACCATACGTCCATAATGTCCTTTTCCTTGTGGAAATGGGTGCCACCGCAGTGGGGGCATTTGAAACCTTCCGGCAGCAGTTCTTCTGCGCTGTGGGCCCACCATGCATCGGTGCCTTCTTTTTCCACGATTTCTTCCACTTTCTTCATGGTTTCCGGTGTGATCACCCATTTGCCGCAGTCATCGCAGTAGAAGGCAGGAATCGGCACGCCCCAGG
Organism: Dialister succinatiphilus; assembly: GCF_928721695.1. Lineage (NCBI taxonomy): Bacteria > Bacillati > Bacillota > Negativicutes > Veillonellales > Veillonellaceae > Dialister > Dialister succinatiphilus. The sequence goes on from NZ_OV788641.1 coordinate 512,623, forward strand.
AACGCTGACGGGAAATGCACCAGTCCTGACGGTCGCGAATCATGTTGTACAGACGGTCATGGCCCCAGGAAGGAATGAAACGGGTATCATCTACGGCTTTCAGTGCTTTGTCCCTGAAATCATTGATGGATGCAAACCACTGTTCCGTAGCTCTGTAGATAATGGGGTTCTTGCAGCGCCAGCAGTGTGCATACTGATGGTGAATGGATTTCTTGCCCAGCAGCATGCCTGCATGAGCGAGAGCGGAAATGACAGGGCCTTCTGCTTCCCAGATGGTCTTGCCTTCCAGGCCCAGACCGGCTTCCGCGGTCATATGGCCCTTTTCATCCACCGGGCAGATGATGGGCAGATCCAGCTTGCCCTTATTTCTGTAGTCCTGGCACACTTCAAAGTCGTCCACGCCATGTCCCGGAGCGGTATGAACGCAGCCGGTGCCGGCATCCAGAGTGACATGGTTGCCTTCCAGCACATAAGCCAGACGGTCCAGCAGGGGATGATGGAAGGTGGCCAGTTCCCATTCAGCGCCGGTCATTTCACGGCCCACAAATTCATAATCTTCTACCTTGCATTCTTCCAGTGCCTTCGGTGCCAGTTCCTTGTTCATGAGGTAGTATTCATCGGCTGCCTTGTTATGTACCCATACATAGGTGAACTTCGGGTTCACGCAGATGGCTTCATTGGCAGGAATGGTCCAGGGAGTGGTGGTCCAGATGACGGCAAAGAGCTTGTCCTTCGGCACCCCTTCAGGAGCAAGGCCCTTCAGGTCCACTGCCGGGAATTTGACATAAATGGAAGGAGACTTTCTGTCTTTATATTCGATTTCTGCTTCTGCCAGAGCGGTTTCGCAGTGGGGGCACCAGTATACAGCCTTCTTGCCTTTGTAAATGTAGCCCTTGTTGGCCATTTCGCCAAAAACTTCCAGTTCCTTGGCTTCCAGATGGGGATCAAAGGTGACATAGGGATTGGCAAAATCGCCCACCACGCCCATACGGATGAAATCGGCCTTCTGGATGGCAATCCATTTCTTGGCATAGGCCAGGCATTTTCTGCGAAGTTCCAGAGGAGTCATGTTGGCCCGGTCTTCGCCGGAATCCTTCAGTACCGCATATTCGATAGGAAGTCCGTGGGTATCCCAGCCGGGGATATAATTAGCTTCATAGCCGGCCATATGTTTGTAGCGGACAATGATATCCTTCAGTGTCTTGTTCAGTGCATGGCCGATATGAATCTTGCCATTGGCATAAGGAGGTCCATCATGAAGAACAAAGGTCGGTGCGCCGTCCTTTCTTCTCTTTTCCTGTCTGGCATGATAGAGGTCATGTTCCTGCCAGAAATCCACAAAGCCCGGTTCCTTCTTCGGCAGATTGCCGCGCATGGGGAAATCCGTCTGCGGCAGATGTAAAGTCTTGCTGTAATCCATTTCAATTCCTCCTATGGAAATCAGAAATTTCCAAAATAAAAAATTCCCGCCCGCAAGGGGCGAGAATTCATTTCCCGTGGTACCACCCTCATGACCTTCCGGCCACTTGGTACAGTTAACGATGTCCCGTCAGGGCTTTTCTTCCCTGAAGCTCCGAAGTGATCCTCCCGCAGGCTGAACGCTCCCTTTCACCAGACGGAAGCTCTCTTTGGAATCAATCCATGCGAAACGTCTTCATCCACGCTTGTCAGTATTTTTATATTTTACTTATCATAAAGCCATAAGTCAAGGGGATTTTAAAAAAGACGCGCCTTTGGCGCGAGGGTTCAGAAGGTTCAGAAGGTTCAGAGGATTCAAAGGGTGGCGGATTGCCCTTCGGGCGTGAAGGTTCTTAGGATTGACCGGCCTGAGGGCCGGAGGGTTCTTAAGTTTGACGGCCTTTCAGGCCGAGGGTTGTGGTATCGCCCTTACGGGCGATGAGTATAAAGTCAGCGTTACGGGATTGGCTTTCTGTGTCACATGGTATGATAAGCATTCTGCGGATTGGCTCGCTGCGCTCGCCTCCCCCTATCCGGCTTCGCCGGACTTCCCCCTATTCAGGGGGCAGAATAAAACACCTCGAAGCCTCGCTTCGTAAGCGGCTCTACAGTAAGCACGGGTTATTGTGCCACCTCGCAGAGGGGGTGGCAAAGGAACTGGATTCATAGGGGAGCTGTAGGCGACCCGCGAATCCAGTGACATGCTTCCCACCGGGCAAGGTGGTGGCGCCAGCCACCAAAGGGGGAATGCATTTCCTCGCCCGTAGGGCGGTTGTATGGTTTTCCAACGGGCGAAAGCCCGGTTGTCTGGTTTTCGCCGCCAAAGGCGGCATAAAAAATGGCGCCGAAGGCGCCGTACCTCCCCAGTGGGCACGGTCAGCCAACCAATAGGTAAGCCCTTTAATGGGCAGGCTAAGGGCCTACTTTGGCTGACTTGGAGGTCCTATGCAGGACCTCCACAGTACTTCATACCTCCCGAGGGCGGGAGCCCTCAACCCGTCCGGGAGGCGTCAGCCGGTCCCGGACAGAACCCTTGGCGCCCAGGGCCAAAGGCCCGGCGGCGCCATCAACCCTCACGCCCGTAAGGGCGTGTCAACCTTCGGGAATACAACCACCTGCCTCAAATGACACTGCCTTCCCTTACTTATCTTCCTCCTGGTTAATAACCCGGTTCTTTGTCTTCATGAAATTCGGTGCCACCAGGACCACCAGCACCAGGGCCATGAGGGCGTAAATGCCGAAGGTGCCCAGGAAACGGTAGGCCATGGACAGGGCCATGCCTACCACGTTGAAGTCGAAATCGCCGAAGGTAGTGTTTTTGAAGCCCAGTCCTTCAAACACAGGAATGAGAAGGGCGGCGGCAAAGGTGATGAGGAGGCCGTTGGTGAAGGCCCCCAGTGCGGCGCCCCGGCGGCCGCCGGTGGCATTTCCGAAGATGCCGGCTGCAGCGCCGCAGAAGAAATGGGCTACCAGACCGGGAACGATGAGAACGCCGCCGGCAAAGCCCAGGATGAGCATGCCCAGTACGCCGCCGATGAAGGAGGACACAAAGCCCAGCACCACCGCCGTAGGAGCATAGTTGAAGAAAGCCACGCAGTCCACTGCCGGCACCGCATTGGGGATGACTTTTTCCGATACCCCTTTGAAAGCAGGGATGAGGTCGCCCAGCATCATGTTGATGCCGCTGCTCACCACTGCCACGCCTACGGCAAATTCAAGGCCCGCCATGATGGCGAAGATGACCGGGGACATGCCGTGGGAAATGGTGGATACATAGTCCGGGCCGGCAGCAAAGGCAGCCAGCAGGAAGAACACAATCATGGTGAGGGCGGTGGACACGTTGGTATCCTTCAGGAAGGCCCACTTTTCCGGGATTTCCATGGATTCGATATTATCCTCCGCCTTGCCGGCCTTAGAACCTACCCAGGCAGAAATGTAGTAAGCCAGACTGCCGAAGTGGCCCAGGGCGATGTGGTCTCCATGGGTGACGCGGTTTGTATATTTTTGGCCAATGGCCGGTGAAATGGAGCTCCAGGCCCCCAGAAGGAAGCCTCCTGCCAGCACCAGCTCCATGCCGGAAAGGCCGATGGTACCCAGTACCGCCGACAGAAGGCAGGCCATGAAGAAGCTGTGGTGCACCGTGAGGAACACATATTTGAATTTCGTAAGCCGAGCAATGACCAGGTTCATCATGAGCCCTGCCACCAGGATAAACATGGTTTCCGTGCCAAGGAGGCGGGAAGCGGAAGCTACGATGGCTTCATTGCTGGGCACTACACCGGTGATATGGAAGCCTTCATGAATCATCTGCCCCAGAGGCTCCAGGTTTGCCACAATGATATTGGCCCCGGCCATCATCATGATATAACCCAGAACCGGCCGAAGGGTTCCTGTCAGTACTTTGTGAAAAGGCTTCCGAAGGGCCATGAGGCCGATAAAAGAAAACAGCCCCACAATCAGCGCCGGCTGCTTCACCACATCCATTAAAACATCCAGAATTCCCATGCCTTACCTCTCTGCTTTCTTATAGAGTCAATCAAATAAAACAAATTTGATTTTACGCTTTTCTATCAGGGCCGTCAAGAAAAAAGAAAGCCAAAAAGCCCCGTCCCGCTGCCCCTTTCGGAGAGAAGGGAAGCGAAACTTCTAGCCCTATGTTCATCAAAAGTATATAAATTCATCATTCTGCAAATCTATAGTTCCTATTTCCTGTCCCCCTTCCTTCATGGACAGGCGATGTAAAATTTTTGTAGAGGTCTTTTAGTTCCCTCTATAGCTTTTATATACCGGACCATTTATAATAAGGCTTGTGAATTTAATCCTATCCTATTCGAGTGTTATAAAAAGTGTTATAAAAAATAAATGTACCTTAATCCATAACAATCTTTTATTACAGATATTTTAACAGATGAATTTTTATTCATGAAGGAGCTTTTATGACCCAGGAGTCATTGACTTATACAACCATTTTGGAGCACGTCATGGATGGTATGCCCGGCGGTGTTCTTGTGTACCGGGATGATGAAAAGGAAGAGATTCTCTATGCCAATTCCTGGCTGATTCATATGTTCGGCTGCCATGATATGGACGATTTCATGGCTGTCACCGGCGGATCTTTCAGAAGCCTGGTCCATCCCCAGGATGCGGAGAAGGTGGAGAAGGATATAGAGCGCCAGATTTCTTCCGGAACCAATGTATTTGATTACGTCAACTACCGCATCCTCACAAAGGAGGGCACGGAAAAGACGGTGGAGGAGTTCGGCCACCTAGTCCATGTACCCGGTGTGGGACCTGTATTTTACGTATTCTTTCTGGACAGCGACGCCAAGTATGTGCTTCATGACATTGACGGCATTACGGGACTACCGGGACAGACCCGGTTCCTTAAGGAGGCAGCCCTGCGCCTGGCCTTTTCGCCTTCTTCTGCCGGCAGGCCGGTGATGCTGTACATGAATATCCGCAATTTCCGGATGTTCAATCTTCTTTACAGCAGCCGCCGGGACAATGAATTTCTGAAAAAAGCAGCGCTCATCCTGAAAACCGCCTTCCCCCAGGCCCTCATTTCCCGTTTTTCCGACGATCATTTCGCCATTCTCACAGAGGAAACCTCGGTGCATGAACGCATTGACCGGGCCTTTCGGGAAATCATGAGTCTTCGGGAGGACGTGGATCTGGCAGTGAAATTCGGCCTCTACTATATCGATGATGCCTGCACGAAGCCGGAGACCGCCTGCGACCTGGCCAAGGCCGCCGCCGACAGCATCAGGAACCGTTATGATATCCACTGCCAGACCTATACGGAAACCATCGGTGAAAAGGCTTTTATCAGGAGCTATGTCATGGACCATCTGCAGGAAGCCCTGGATAAGAAATACATCAAAATCTACCTGCAGCCGGTGATCCGCTCCATTTCCGGCACCCTTGCCAGCGCCGAAGCCCTGTCCCGGTGGGTGGATCCGGTATACGGACTCCTTTCGCCGGCCGATTTCATTCCTGCCCTGGAGGAAAGCCGCCAGATTCAGAAGCTGGACCTCTATGTGCTGGAAGAAATCTGCAAAACTTACCGCGCCAGAGTGAGCCAGGGACTGCCGGTGATTCCTATTTCCTTCAACCTGTCCCGCGTCGATTTCTACAGCGGCTCTATTTTTGAAGAAGTGGACGCCATCGTCAGGAAGTACCGGGTGCCCCACCATATGATTCATGTGGAAATCACGGAAAGCGTCTTCATCAAGGACGGCGTCAGCATCAGCACCCAGATCGACAAATTCCGGGACGCCGGCTATGAAATGTGGATGGACGACTTCGGCAGCGGCTATTCTTCCCTGAACGTGCTGAAGGATTACCATTTCGATGAAATCAAGATCGACATGGCCTTCCTCTCCAGCTTTACGGAAAAAGCAAAGGACATTATCAAATCCACGGTACGCATGGCCAAGGACATCGGCATCCACACCCTGGTGGAAGGGGTGGAAACGGAAGAGCAGCTCCAGTTTATCCGCTCCATAGGCTGCGAGAAAATCCAGGGATGGTACTACGGCAGACCCATGCCTCTTGCGGAACTGGAAAACTGCATGCAGGAAAAAGGATGGATTCCGGAGGACCGGGCCCTTAAAAATTACTACAACCCCCTGGGTTCCATCGATTTCCTCACCGATGAGTCCATGGCCCTGGTAGAGCTGAATGAAGGGAAACTGACCTACCTCTTTGCAAACCATAAATTCCGCCAGGCCCTGGCTTCCGGCGGCACCAGCACGCCCCGCCATTCGGAGAAAGAGCTGAACAGCCCCTCCTCTTCCCTGGGCAGGAACATTCACGCCTTCTTCCTGAATATCCTCCGCACCGGACAGGACCAGACCATCACCTATCCGAAAAAGAACCGCTACATGCATCTCACAGGGCACCACCTTTCCACTCTGGCCGGCAAAGACCGTCACCTCTTCCAGGTCCACCTGACCCATATTTCCATCAGCCGGGAAGCAGAAGAAGCCCACCGGCTGGATGATATGCTGCGCAGCCTGTACTACCTGTACCAGAGCATTACGGTGCTGAACCTGAAGGACGATACGGCCACCCCCATCATCGCCAATACCCCCTTCCGGCAGTATCTTTCCAAAAAGACAAAGGGCCTTGAAGCCCTGCGCAAAGCGGCGGAATCCCAGATTCACCCGGACGACCTTCCCCGCTACCGCCGCTTCACGGAATTTCATCACCTCTACCAGCTTCTGGAGAACGATCCCTATGGCACTGCCGCCGGCATCTTCCGCACCCTGGACGAAGACGGCACCTACCGCTGGTACGTGCACACCATTATGGCTGTGCCCAATACCGATTTCAAGATCTTTCTCTACGCCTGTAAACTGTCCTTCATGAGCAGCAAAGAATTCCGGGAACCTATGCTGGAACTCTGCAGGGAATGGATGGATAAAAAGGAATAAAATCCCGAAGAAGTCATCGGGAGCCCGCGCAAAAAAGCTGTGAAAAATGTAAACCATTTCTTCACAGCTTTTTTGTATGTCTTCATTGGTCGAAATGACGGAGGGCGGAACGGCGTTTTGTCATTGGTGGAGTGAGATTTCTCCACTTCGCTACGCTACGGTCGAAATGACGATAGGGGTGCCCGCTGCCAACGTCATCTCGAGCGGGGCTGCGCGCCGATATGGATGGTAAAGACCCTGGCACGCATGAAACGCTGAGTCGAGAGATCTCCCGCCGTAATGCCACCCGTACCATTAGAGGGGGAGATTTCTCCACTTCGCTTCGCTTCGGTCGAAATGACGATAGGGGTGCCCGCTGCCAACGTCATCTCGAGCGGAGCTGCATGTCGATATGGATGGTAAAGACCCTGGCACTCATGAAACGCTGAGCCGAGAGATCTCCTGCCTCAATGCTTCATGTACCATAAGAATGGGAGATTTCTCCACTCCGCTTCACTCCGGTCGAAATGACGAAGGTGGGGCGGCGTTTTGTCACTAGAGGAATGAGATGGGGCTTCTCTCTTTTAACCATCAAAATGGCGCAGGAGAGTACTGTCTCCTGCGCGGACTATGGATTTCTCTACGTTTTTTTATTTTTCAAAGGGCAGGCGGTTCAGGATCTTCAGCAGCGGTTTTCTGAAGCTCTTTTCATCCAGCGGAGAATTCCTCACGGTATAGAGGAGATAGGTTTTCCCTTTCCGCTGCACCGGAAGGATGGAATGAACATTCCAGTGATACTGACGGTCATTGCCCAGGGTGCGGAAGCAGCCTACCACGGTGCCGTAGGAGTCTTCGTGGATGCGCTGCCGGATATTCGACAGGTTACAGAATTCCAGGAACCGCTGCCGGTCGTCGGGATGCACCATGACGGAAGCATACTGTTTGGCCATTTCCGCCAATCCCGCATGGCGCCGGTGGAAATGTGTCTGGTAAGGCGTATTGTTCACCAGCGGAATGACAGCATTTCCCTCCGGATCTACCAGGCCCACAGCCTGGTAGAGATAGAAAATATTCCGCATCACCCAGTCCAGGGACACTGCCTCGTTTTCCTTTTCATTAATGGTAATGTTCGTGAGGAAGGCCAGTCCCAGATGGGTGTTTCCCTCCTGCGCCAGATGACGCACTTCCAGTTTCATGTACTGCCCGTTTTCCGTATAGGTCATGGTTCTGTCAGCGGCTGACTGCGCCAGGCTTTCTATGAAACTTCTGATGTTCTTGCCAATGGGACCGGCGGAATCATTGATGGAATCCTCCGATTTCTCAAGGCTTTCCACGCCGGCAGAGCGGAGGGATTTCATAAACTCCGGATTGGCGAAAAGGTAATGAAGGGTTGTCCCCGTATATTCCACCACGGCCATGGACTTATCGGTGAGGAAATCTACGCCTTTCAGAGACCCGTAATACTGGCGAAGGTCCGGTGTCTCCACTATCCAGCCCTTCTTCTTCTGTGTCTCCTTCAGTTCATCCAGAGTCATGGGCTTTCCGTAATAGTAGCCCTGGATGAGCTCGCAGCCGATGGAACGGATAAAGCGCACCTGGTCCTCCGTTTCCACCCCTTCCACCAGGGTATGGATGCCGATTTCCTTGGCCATGCGGATAATAGCCTTGATAATATTCCGGGACTTTTCACTGCTGCTGGAAAGGAAGGCCATGTCGATTTTGATTTCATCGAAGTTGTAATCTTTGAGGGTATTCAGGGAAGAGTAGCCGCTGCCGAAATCATCCATCCACACTTCATAGCCGGCGCTGCGGAACCGCTCGATTTCCTTCCGGATCACGTCCCCTTCACGGACAAAGGCGCTTTCCGTCACTTCCACATAGAGCATATTCCGGGGCACCTGGTACCGTTTCCGTATGTCCTCCACCTCATCAAAAATAGAGCCCTGGAAAAAATCCACCCGGGACAGATTAAAGGAAGTGGGAATGACCGCTTTGCCTCCATCCGTCTGGGCGCGGTAGCAGCGGCAGATTTCCTCCAGCACATAGAGATCCAGCTTCTTCACCTGCCGGCTCTCTTCCAGAAGAGGCACATAAATGCCGGGCGAAATCATGCCCCGCTCGGGATCCTTCCATCGGGACAGGGCTTCCACACTGGCCAGGGTACCGGACACGGTGCGGATGACTGGCTGCAGATAAACCTCTATCCACCGCTTTTCCAGTGCTTCCCTGAAGTGGTCGATCACATAGCTCCGAAGGGCTTTCCGGCGGCTCATATCTACCGTATAGAAGCAGACGTACTGATCCGGCAGCTCCTTGATGCTGTCGCAGGCCATCTGGGCCATGCCACAGGCACTTTCCACAGGCACGTGAAAATCATCTACCTGGTAAATGCCAAACTTCACATCCAGACGGCTGGCATCATAGAGAGCATGAATCTGCTCGGTAATGGAGGGAATCAGGGCCTCCACGGAAGGCAGGGACGCCAGAATGACGAAATGGTCATCGGCAAAGCGGGAAATGAGATTATTGGGGAAATTTTTCTGCAATACCGCCGCCATTTTAAGGAGAAACTGATTTCCCTTCTCGCTGCCGTTCCGAAGATTGTAGAAACTGAAATTGTGGATATTTATATAAATAAATGCCAGCTTCGGCGACTTCGGATCCAGAGACGCCATGGCCATGGTCATGGACGCATGCTGCAGGAACCGGGTCTTTCCGGGAAGACCGGTGAGGGCGTCAATATCATAAATCTTGTACTTGGTATCATTGTCCAGGAAGAACACATAAAACACAGGTCCCACACCGGGCACAAACACCCGGTGGCCGAACTCCTCCACCCGCCTGATAGAACCATCCTTTCGGACAATACGGTAATTGACGAAATCCAGCTTTTCCGGACTGCCGGAAATCTGATCCCGGATATCCTTATCCACCCGGCTCCGGTCCTCCGGATGCACCAGATGCATGAAAGAGCCGCCGGTGGTCTTCATGAAATCCTCATAGGAAGAACAGCCGAAAACACGAATCAGCCAGGGATTGGCATATAAAATTGTCTGCTCCCCATCGTCGCGGTAAATGAGAATCCCGCCGGGCAGGTTCCTATCCAGCTGCGAAAGCAGCGTACCTGTTACATCTATCCCTGACAAAATCAATCACCGTTCCTTTGGTATAGGATATTCACTTTCCGGAAGGACCCGGAAATATTCGATAGCCCCCAGAGCTTTATCCCCTCTGAAAAGAGGCTCTGTATGCACCAGAACGGGCACCCGCTTCCCTGCCTTATTCTTCAGGAAAACCGGCTGCTCCCGGGACTGGCCGTCAAAAATGGTAGCCATCATGGGGCAGAAATCATGGCATAAATGAAGGCCCGTGCTGTCGATATGATCCAGGCCGCCGTTGAAACAGTGCTTTCCTACCATTTCTTCCCTGCTGTAGCCGGTAATATGTTCCGCTCCCTGACTCCAGAATATGATTTTCCGCTCCCCATCCAGCACGTACATGCCAAAGGGCGCTTCATCCACCATCTTCCGCAGCAGATCCACCATTTCTATATCCATGCTTCTTTACCCCCCCCGATATATTTATAAATATCAATCTCACAATATGATACACCTGTCACTAATAGTACAATTCCACTGAGACAAAAAATCTATCATAATCTATTACAACCGGTAGTCATGCTCCCTATGGACATGTCCTGCCGACATGAGGGTTTGGCGCCTTCGGACCGGATGTCATCATTGTCCGCCCCTGCCTTTGCCTCAACCAGAGGGCTCAGCCAGGAGGAAAAGCGCTCCCTTGCCGGAACCTATCTGGACATGGGCATCGGCTTCTATCAGGGCGCCTGCAGAAATGACGCCAAGGCCCTGGCCTTTTTCCGGGAAGCAGACAGACTGGGCCACATGAAGGCAGGCCGCTGGATCGGACTTCTCTATGCCAATGGAAAAGGGGTGCCCCGGGATTTCAAAAAAGCCGCCAACTGGTATAAAAAATCGGCAGACAAAGGCGATATCACCGCCACCTGGCTCTTAGGCGAGCTCTATGAAAAAGGAGAAGGCCGTCCCCAAAGCTATGACAAAGCCTTTACCCTCTACCAGCGGGCCGCAGAGCGCACAGACATCATCGGCGCCCCTGCCATGACAAGGCTGGGACGGCTCTATGAAAAGGGGCTGGGCTGCCCGAAGGATACAGCCAAAGCCGAAGAGCTGTACAAAAAAGCAGTGGAAGCAGGCTATGAAGAAGCCAAAGCCGACCTTTCCCGGCTTGATGGATGAAATCGAAGCAGTGAAAAAAGCACCGGTCCTTACCGATGCTTCTTTCACTGCTTTCTTTTTTTCAGGAAAACGGAAGGCCAAAAACTCACAGCGTCGCTGCTTTGCCGCCTTCTAAATGGAAGGTCCGGAAATCTCCCCGGTGTCAAGTATATGATTTTCTGCCTTCCTTTGTGCCACGCAAAAAACCCCTGATTCATCCCATGCTGATGCGCGGTAGGGCTCAGGCGTTCAGCTTCGATGAATCGGCCAGGAGCAGCCGCCTAAGCGGAATATCTGTGTCGTCAAGGAAGAACTGGTATAGCCATTTGCCACCAGGATGTCTGGCAGGTCATCTTCAGGAGTTTTATAGATTGTTTTCGACGCGTCAGAGAGTTCTGATTCATATGAGGAAGTTCTTCCTGCCTCCATGGCCTGTCCCTTGATAAGGTGTGTGCACGTAACAGGCAGGGAGGCGGGCGCCCCTTCCGGGCCCTTTCAGTTCTCTCTGTCTATATAATCCCTTTAAAGGAGGAAAGTTCTCATGGAAAGAGGAAATCTCAGGGCCCTGCACCCCGCTTCTCATATGCCTTTCCTGCCTTCCAGCCCCTTTGCAGCGTCTCACTGTCTGATGGCCTGATTCCCCCTTCCTTTACCTTTCTTTTACAGGAATGTTATATAATAAGACAGAATATCTTTGGATTTCATCAGTGAAAGGAGCCTTTCCATGATTAAACTTCTGTTCCTGTCTCACACCGGAAGCGGCGAGCCGCCGATGGCGGAATTCATTATGAAACATTTGGTGAAAAAAGCGGGCCTGTCGGAGAAAATCTACGTTTCCTCCGCCTGCCTGGAAAAGGAAGGCTCCCCTCTCTGCCAGGAAGGGAAGGATGTACTGGCAGCCCACGGCATCCCTGCCACCAATAAGAAAGCCCTGCCCCTGGAATGGAGTACCTATGACCAGTTCAACTACATTTTCCTCATGGATAATCCCCAGGATCCCCGGCTTTTCAATACCATGGGCGGCGATGTGGACAATAAGATTTCCCTCCTGTCCGCGGCAGCCGGTTATGACGGCGGCATTGCCAATCCCTATAAAGGGGCCTCCTTTGAAGAAGCCTTCCAGGCTTCAGACATTGCCTGTCAGAAACTCTTGGAGAAATATAAGGACTGGATCGAATAGGGCCCCTGCGGAAAGGCTGCGGCCTGCCATGGGACGACAGACAGGCCCCCGGGAGCGTGTTCACGGAGGAACAGATGGATACAAGAATGCGCTATATGGCGATGGCCAGAGAAAATGAAAAAATCATAAACCAGGGATTTTATGAAGCAGGGGGAGAGGTCTTTCATTTTGCCTCTCCCCTTTCCAGACTGGAGGAGGCGGAAATCTACGGGCTGAAGGCGCTGGAAGAGATGGTCTCTTCCCTTTCCGCTCCCCTGGGGGAAGGAAGAATTTCGGTGGTCGAAGGAGATACCCTGGCCTACGGGGCAGAGGGGGTATTGAATTTTGCCAATGCCTTTACCCCCGGCGGCGGATATCTTTACGGCGCCTCTTCCCAGGAGGAAGCCCTCTGCCGGGAGAGTACCCTCTATGCATCCCTTTCAGGGAAAAAGGGACTTCCCTATTATGAAGAGAACCGGCGGCGCCAGAGTATGTACGGCTCTTACGGCATGGTCTTTTCTCCTTTCGTAGAAATCTTCCGAAGCGCCGACGGTACTCTTTTCGGGCCGCCCCGCCAAACCGCTGTCATCACGGCGCCGGCCATAGACCTTCGGGGACCGGCAGGAAAAATGGATAAAAAGGAAATCGGCCGCCGGCGGATACAGCGCATACGACGCATCCTGGCCCTGGCAGTGGCAAAGGGTATCCGGACTCTGACCCTGGGCGCCTGGGGCTGCGGCGTATTTCTCAATCCGCCGGACCAGGTGGCCTCTGATTTTTACAGGGTACTGGTGGAGGAAAGGTATCGCTTTTATTTTGACTCCATCCTCTTTGCCATATACTGCCCTGGAGACAAGAGGAATCTCCAGGCCTTTCGGGAAAGGTTTTCCCCATAGGCTTCAGCCTATGGCGGCGGGCTCCCTGCCCCCTTCGGCGAGAGACCCTCTCTTTCTCATGAAGTGCTTAAAGAAAAATTCAATAAGCCCTTTTTGCCGGCAGCAGCGGCATTTTTTACCATTTCCTCCTTTAAAAGATAACAATCGCCTTTAATAAAATCCTAAATGATGTATAATAGAGACAGGTTAAGGTGATAAGTATGGTTTCCATGCTGTACCGCCGGTTCCTTTTTCTTTTTTCCCGCTGGCCCGGCCCTTTGATTTCCGGCAGGTTTCCCGGCAGATGAAACGTACGATCCTTTGGGGAAGGGGAGAAATGAGAACCTTTTGAGGTCTATCCTCCGAAGTATTTCGATTGTGAGATCCGGATTCCTCAGCCACTCTGCCACAGGCAGGCTGGAGGGGCAGCGGCTGGAAGGGTCCGCGAATCTGCCGCTTTTGAAATCGTTTGACTGTTACAGGGTTTCAAAGCGGAATCATTTTTGCTGAAGGTAAGGAAGAGGCATCTTCCTCTTTCCTCTTTTTCGGCCAAGCCTTTCGTAAGGGCTGACAGGAGAAAAGGGCAGATGGAGATTAGCCATTGCACAGGAATGCATTCATTCCTTCACCCCGCACAGGTCAGTGTTTCGACAGAAGTGACAAATTCAGCATGCGCCCTGTCTTTCTCCCGTACCCGGCTGACGGTATGACAGCCGCAGGAAATGGAAAGTTTCCTCCTTTCCCCTTTCTGCAGGGATTCTCCCCATACCTCTTCATAGGCTCATTTTCTATGGGTCCATGATTACACCATTCCCAAACTCCAAAAATACAAAGGCCTTCACCGGCTGCCATCCGGTGAAGGCCTTTTACGTGCGGATTCTATGGAGATGCTTTGGGGCTTGAGGGTTCAGGCGCCTTCGGCGCCCTATGGGGCTTGAGGGTTCTAAAGTTTGACGGGGCTATCGCCCCGAGGGTTCTTAGGGTTGACGCGCCTCCGGCGCGAGGGTTGTGGTGGCGCCTCTAAATTTATAGAAGGCGCCCTCTTATGATAAAGCCTTTACAACCGCCCTGCGGGCGAGGAAATGCATCCCCCCTTTGGTGGCTGACGCCACCACCTTTCCCGGTGGGAAGCATGTCACTGGATTCGCGGGTCGCCTACAGCTCCCCTATGAATCCAGTTCCCTTGCCACCCCCGCAGTTCGGTGGGGCGGCAAAAGGAAAGCGCCTTAATGGGCAGGCTAGGCGCCTTACTTCGCCCCACTTGGAGGTCCTATGCAGGACCTCCACAGGGGACTATAAAGCTCCGTTATGCTGTGAGCTGCTTATGAAAGGACTGCTTTTCAGAGCTTTATTCTGCCCCCCGCTTGCGGGGGAAGTCCGGCGCAGCCGGATAGGGGGTGTATCTGCCAAAGGCAGATAATTCAGCAGAATGCTTATCATGCCATATGGCACTGAAAGTAAATCCCGTAACGCTGACTTTATGTTCATCGCCCATAAGGGCGATACCACAACCCTCGGCCTGAAAGGCCGTCAAACTTAAGAACCCTCCGGCCCCTGGCCGGTCCATCTTAAGAACCTTTCCCTGCACAACCCGCCGCCGACAGGCGGCCACAACCCTCGGGGCGCAGCCCCGTCAACCCTCACACCGAAGGCGTGTCCAAAGGCGGAGCCGCCACCACCTTCCCGTCCCGTTTTCCCCACGAAAAAAGACTGTGAAAAAATGCAGATCATTTCTTCACAGTCTTTTTTATCAGTTGGTCTTGGTACCGTCGCCCTCAGAAGGTTTGGCGCCGCCTTTCCCGGTAATCCGGTCAAGGAGTTTGTTTCCGGCGTTTTTATTGTCTTTCACGGACTTATCGTCTTTCTTCTTGTCCTCGTCCTTCTTCTTGGTTTCTGCCGCCTTGGCCGCCTGGGCTGCTCTTGCCCTTTCGTTTTCGGCTCTCACCGATTCAGGGATATCAAAGCTCTTGGTCTTGTAGGCAGAGAGGGCCTGTTTCATGAAGTCTCTCCAGATGGCTGCCGGAACGGTGCCGCCGGTGTAGCCTGCGTTACTGGAGGTATCGTCACCAATCCATACGGCTGTCACCAGTTCAGGGGTATAGCCTACGAACCATGCGTCGTGTTCGTCATCGGTGGTACCGGTCTTGCCGGCTGCGGTGCGGCCGATGTAGGCGTTGCCGCCGGTGCCCCGGGAGACCACTTCTTCCAGAATGCTGGTCAAACGGTAAACTGCATTTTCACTGACCACCTGTTTCCCTTCCGGTTTTCCGGAATGGTCTTCCAGTACATTGCCATTTCTATCTACCACTTTCATGATGGCCGTGGGTTCGATGAGTTTGCCGCCGTTGGCAAAGACGCTGTAGGCCTTGGCCATGTCGTATACGGAAACGCCATTGGTGAGGCCGCCGATGGAGGCTGCCAGGTTGTCATCGTTTCTCTTTCCGTCCTTCACCAGGGTGGAAATACCGCAGGCTTCTGTAGTGTCAAGAATTTTCTTCATGCCCACTTTGTTGGCCAGGTCAATGGTAGGAATGTTCATGGAGTGAACCAGGGCTTCTTCCAGTGTCACTGATCCGCCGGAGGTGCCGCCGTAGTTCTTCGGGGTCCATCCGCCGCCGTAGGTCTTCTTTTCGTTGCTTACGGTATCATAGGGGCTGAATTTATTTTCAAAGGCTGTGAGGTATACGAAAGGTTTGAATGCAGATCCCGGCTGACGGACCATCTGGGTGGCGCGGTTGAAGTGGTCTTCGCCCCGGCCGCCTACCATGGCTTTGATGTGGCCTGTGCCGGTTTCAATGGTCATGAGGGCGCCCTGGGGCTGGGTGAGTCCCTTGGCATCCTTATTTCCGGCAGGAAGGTCTGCTTTCAGCACCTTTTCGGCTTCCTTCTGCATATCCAGGTCCAGTGTGGTGTACACCTGGAGTCCTTCTTTGTAAATAGCATCAGAATCGTACTTGTCGCTGATGGTCTGAATCACGTAGCTGATGAAATAGGAAGCGGTGCTGTTTGTGCCTTTGGCAGCCTGGGGCTTAGCCAGGTGCAGGTCTGCTTTCTTGGCAGCCTGGGCATCGGCTTCGGAAATATAGCCATACTTGGCCATCTGGTCCAGTACGATGCCCTGGCGGTACTTGGCCGCTTCCAGACTCCGGAAGGGAGAGTAGTAGTTCGGGCTGTTGGGAAGTCCGGCCAGCATAGCGCACTGAGGCAGTGTCAGGTCTTTCACGTCTTTTCCGAAATAGACGCGGGATGCGGTCTGGATGCCGTAGCAGCCCTGGCCGAAGTAAATCTGGTTCATGTACATTTCCAGAATCTGTTTCTTGGTGTACTTGTTTTCAATCTGGAGTGCCAGTACCACTTCCAACAGTTTTCTTTTCAGTGTCTGCTCCTGGGTAAGGAAGGCATTTCTGGCCAGCTGCTGGGTAATGGTGGAGCCGCCCTGTCCTGTGGCGTTGCGGCTGAGCACGTTGTTCCAGACGGCGCGGAGGATGCCCCGGGGATCGATGCCGTGGTGTTCATAGAATCTCACGTCTTCCGCTGCCACAAAGGCATTCTGCAGGTTCTGGGGAACCTCGGTAATAGGCACAGGAATGCGGTTTTCCTCAGCATGCACCGTGGTAATGAGCCGTCCTTTATCATCGTAAATGCGGGATGATGCATTGGGCTGGATATTGGCCGTCACATCGGGCAGATGCTTGGAAACAGACACGAAAAAGCCCGCCGCCGCTCCAGCGCCGGCAATCATCACGATAACCACAAGAAATACGAAAATCCTCTTCAGAATGGACGATTTCCTGGGCGGTCTCTCGCGCCGTATATCGGAATTCTTCATATAATACGCTCCTATATATAAATCACTTCACCGCCCTGCTCTCCGCCAGAGAGACAGAAGCAGGCATATAGTCGCTTATATTATACCACAAGGTGAAAAGAGACGGGGAAGAACATGGCGGCTTCGCCTTTGGACACACCTTCGGTGTGAGGGTTGACGGGGCTTCGCCCCGAAGGTTGTGGCCGCCTGCCGGCGGCGGGTTGTGTAGAAGGGTTGTGGAAAAGGGTTCTTAAGATGGACCGGCCTGACGGCCGGAGGGTTCTTAAGTTTGACGGCCCTTCGGGCCGAGGGTTGTGGTATCGCCCTTACGGGCGATGAGTTTTATAATGCCGCCTTCGGCGGTCACGTCCACATCGAGTATCATAATCAGGATTACCACCGTCCACCCCTTCGCCACTTTGTGGCCCTCTTCCCCTAAAGGGGACGCAAGGAGCGTTACGGGATTGGCTGTCTGTGTCATATGTGACACAATATCCAGTGCCACCTATTTTCTCGTTTTCCCTTGAGGTGGCAAAGGAACTGGATTTGTAAGAGAGCGAAGCGATCTGAAAATCCAGTGACATGCTTCCCACCGGGGCGAAGTCCCGCGAAGCGGGAAAGGGTGTACGGGGCAGAGCACCGATTTGACACCCCATCGCTATCCTGACCGCCAATCGGCGGCCTGTGTCATTTTTGTTTCTTACCCTTGGACACACCTGCGAACGGTCAGCCGACAATAGGAAGGCCCTTTTATGGGCAGGCTAAGGGCCAACTTCGGCTGACTTGCGCATTCTATGCAGAATGCGCACATGAGGGTTGACGGGGCTTCGCCCCGAAGGTTCTTAAGGTTCTTAAGTTTGACGCAGCCTACGGCTGAGAGGGTTGTGGGGGCGCCCTACGGGCGCAGATTATAAGAAAAGGGGCGCGGCGTTAAGCCTTCATTCTTTTCCCAGAGCCAGTTTCATAAATTCTCCGCGCAGGGCGCTGTCGGTTTTGAAGGCGCCGGAGGAAGCAATGGTTCTTGTCCGGGTGCCGGGTTTCTTAATGCCCCGGGCAGTCATGCAGGAGTGTTCTCCTTCGATGTAGACGATCACATCGGGAGAGTCGGTAACCATTTCCATGACGTCCCGGATATCGGTGCCGATGCGTTCCTGAATCTGGAACCGCTTGGATACGGCGTCGGCAATGCGGGCGATTTTGGAAAGGCCGATAACTCTTCCGTGAGGAATGTAGCCCACGGCGGCCTTCATGTTATACATGAGGGCAATGTGATGTTCGCAGTGAGAGAAGATGGGAATGTCTTTCACCACCACCATATCATTTTCCGGGGTGGCAAAGGTTTTTTCAAATTCTCTGGCAATGTCTTCATTGGAAACAGCGGTATAGGCAAACTGCTCTGCCATCATGTCTGCAAAGCGCTTCGGCGTTTCCCTGAGGCCTTCTCTGTCCGGGTCATCGCCTACGGCTTCAATAATCAGCCGGGCGGCTTGTTCCAGTTTTTTTAAATCCATATCAAACACCTCTCCTGTCCGGGTCCCAGATGATTTTATGAAGCTGCACCTGGACCCGTACATCCTGCAGCTGATGATTTCTTACATACTCTACCAGCTTATCCGGCTGGATTCTTCCCCATACGGGGCTTACAAAAAACTGGGGATGACGGGCCGCCGTGAAATGATGCTCCACCACGTCCTTCATTTCATCCAGATCTTCTTTTGAGCTCACCACGAACTTCAGTACGTCGCCGCCGTTGAGGAGCTTGAAATTATCAGGGTTCATATGAGATTTCATACCGCTGCCGCTGCATTTGAAATCCATGGTATAGAAAACCCCTTCCGGACGCTCCCGCCACAAAGGCACAGCGCCGTTGGTTTCTATATTGATATCGTATCCTTCCCGTCCCAGCGTGCGGCACAGGTGGTGCAGGGGATGGAGCATGGGCTCCCCGCCGGTGATGGTGAGGCGCTTCCAGGGATAGCCGTGAATGCGGCGGATCACTTCTTCTTCCGTCAAAGCCTCTGCCGTGTCCTCCAGAGTAAGGGAATAAGCGGTATCGCAGTAATTGCAGCGGAGATTGCAGCCTGCCAGGCGGAGAAATACAGCCATGAATCCGGTGCGCTTTCCCTCTCCGTCAATGCTGTCAAAAATCTCGGTGATATGGAAAAGGCCGTCATCATAGGCATAGTTACTTTTCATAGGTGGCTACATTCCCTTCCGTTTCCTGCACGGACACCCGGATACAATAGGGAATATGGTCGCAGATCCACTTGGCCATGTTCTCGGCAGTGGGGTTCAGATCTCCCAGCACATCATTAATCAGGTGATGGTCAAACTGGTTTACGATTTCCTTAATCTTGCCGAAATCCACCACCATGCCATTCTTGTCCAGGGTATCATTCTGCACGGTGACTGTAATGATCCAGTTGTGACCGTGGAGATTGGTGCATTTGCTTTCATAGTCCAGGTGCAGAAAATGGGCACCGGACACTTCCATTCTTTTCGTTACTGTAAACATAGGGATTCCTTTCATAAGAGGGTTATGAAATATAAGTTAAAAGGGTAAAAAAGGGGCGCGGCTTCGCCGCAGGTTATGTAGAAGGGTTGTGCAAAAAGGTTCTTAAGATTGACCGGCCCTGGGGCCGGAGGGTTCTTAAGTTTGACAGCCCCTGCGGGGCTGAGGGTTGTGGTGGCGCCCCTGGACACACCTTCGGTGTGAGGGTTCATAGGGTTCAAAAGGTTCAGAAGGTTCAAAGAGTTCAGAGGGGAAGGTTGACGGGGCTTCGCCCCGAGGGTTATGGCCGCCTGACGGCGGCAGGTTGTGTTCGCTGACGCTCAGGGGGGCGACAGCGCCTGCGGCGCTGAAGGTGGCGGATTGCCGCTCTGCGGCAATGCTTATAAAGTCAGCGTTACGAGATTTACTTTTCTGTGTCATAGGGCATGAAAACAATTCTGCTGATTGGCTCGCTGCGCTCGCCACCCCCTATCCGGGCTGCGCCGGACTTCCCCCTGTTCAGGGGGCAGAATAAAACACCGCGAAACACTCTCTTCATAAATGGCTCTACAGTAAGCGCGGGTTATAGTGCCCCCGCTTGCGGGGGTGGCAAAGGAACTGGATTCATAGGGGAGTTGTAGGCGACCCGCGAATCCAGTGACATGCTTCCCACCGGGTGGCAAGGGAACTTGATTCGCAAGGAGCCGGAGGCGACTGAGAATCAAGTGACACGCTTCCCACCGGGCAAGGTGGTGGCGCCAGCCACCAAAGGGGGGATTGCATTTCCTCGCCCGTCAGGGCGGTTGTATGGTTTTCCTGCCGCCGCAGGCGGCATTTCAAACTCCCCTCTGAACCAGCCCGCTCTGTGGGCCGAACCCATCGTTCGGTGCGCAGCACACGAACGATAGAACCCGGGCGCCGAAAGGCGCCTGAACCCTCTTGCTTTCGGGAATGCTGTCAACCGTCCGATTGACAGCTAATTCAATGCCGGGTCCTTCACTCCGTTGGCGGCGAAGGCAGCGGCCCGGTCGATACAAGTGCCGCAGGTGCCGCAGGGTTTATCTCCCCCTTCATAGCAGCTCCAGGTCAGCTCGTAGGGCGTCTTCAGTTTCAGTCCTGTGGCTACCACGCCGGCCTTGTTCATTTTGGCAAAGGGAAATACCAGGTGCACTTTGCCGTAGGTGCCGATGCGGATGGCTTCTCCCATATGCTGCAGGAAAGGCTCGCTGCAGTCTGCATAGGCATCGCCGGCTGCATCATCGGCATGGGCGCCGATGTAAATATCCACATCGTCCTCTTCAAAGAGAGATGCCGCCAGGGATGCGGCGGTGGAAAGCATGAGGCCGTTGCGGAAAGGCACATAGGTGGATACCTTACCCTCCCCGTTTTCCGCAATCTGCCGGGCATAGCTCTCGTGGACGATTTCCTCGGTGGAGTTTGCCAGAAGGGAACAGTTGGAATACTGGAAAATCTGGGACAAATCAAACTCATAATGCTTCAGATGATAATACTGTGCCACCTTGCGGGCCGCCAGGATTTCCTTCTTATGCTTCTGCCCATAAAAAATAGAAGCAGTCACAACGTTTTCTGCTCCCAGTCTGTCAACAGCCAGAGAAACGCAGGTGGTGGAATCTACGCCTCCGCTGGATAATATAATCGCTTTTTTCATCTTTCCTCCTGTTTTTTAGAGTTGGTTAACAGATGACAACTGAGAAATATAGATATGGTGTATTATAGCACTCTTTGGGCCTTGATTGCAAAGTGAAAGGTTCTGAGGGGGCGGCTCCGCGGCCCGGGTTCAGAAGATTCAGAAGGTTCAAAGGGTTCAGAGGGGAAGGTTGACGGGGCTTCGCCCCGAGGGTTATGGCCGCCTGACGGCGGCAGGTTGTGTAGAAGGGTTGAGGAAAAGGGTTCTTAAGATGGACCGGCCTGACGGCCGGAGGGTTCTTAAGTTTGACGGCCCCTCGGGCCGAGGGTTGCGGATTGCTGCTCTGCGGCAATGCTTATAAAGTCAGCGTTACGGGATTTACTTCCAGTGTCATATAGCATGATAAGCATTCTGGTGATTAGCCGCTACGCGGCTCCCCCTTATCCGGCTACGCCGGACTTCCACCTAAAGGTGAAACGACTCACTATGATTTGTGCGTCGCTGGCGCTCCTTCAAATCATGTTCGCTGTGCATCCACGGGAAAGCGTGTCACACGATTCTCAGGTCGCTTTGCTCCCTTACGAATCGTGTTCCCTTGCCACCCCATCCGGGGGACAGAATAAATCGCTCTATGCTTTCCTGTAGAGACATGGCCCCATGGCTAAGTATCCATAGTCCCACCACGGAGTGGGGGGAAGGTGGTGGCGTTAGCCACCAAAGGGGGAATGCATTTCCTCGCCCGCAGGACGGTTGTATGGTTTTCGCCGCCAAAGGCGGTATAAAAAATGGCGCCGAAGGCGCCGTACCTCGCCAGCGGGCACGGTCAGCCAACCAATAGGTAAGCCCTTTAATGGGCAGGCTAAGGGCCTACTTTGGCTGACTTGGAGGTCCTATGCAGGACCTCCACAATACTATATAACTCCCGAGGGCGAGAGCCCGGGGCCCGCCTGTAAGGCGAAGCCGATCACAGGCAGAACCCTGGCAGCCCAGGGCCGAAAGGCCCGGCGGCTGGCTCAACCCTCACGCCCGTAAGGGCGTGTCAACCTTCGGGAATACAGGAAAGCACCGCCCAGGTCCCGCTCTCCTGCCATGTTCTGAAAAAGGTTTCCGCTGCCCTTTTGAGATAAGCTGCCGGTTCTTTCATGGCTTTTTCTATTTCTTCTCCCCACGCCGCTCCATAGACAGCCAGGGCGCCCTGCTGCCGCAGGATTTCCCAGCCCTTTCCCAGGGAGCCGGAAAGCACAGCGCAGGGCACCGAGCAGCGGGCGCAGTGTTTTACAATGGAACCGGTGATTTTTCCCTCGCCGCTTTGGGCATCGCTCCGTCCTTCCCCGGTCACCACTAGGTCCGCCTTCTGTATTTTTTCATCAAAGCAGGAAAGCCCCAGGAGTTCCTCTGCACCGGAAACCATGGAGGCTCCCAGAAAAAGGGAGAGCGCCGCCCCCAGTCCTCCGGCAGCGCCGCTTCCGGGGATGTCATCGGGATTTCGGCCAAAGGTTTTCTTAAGAAGCTCCCGATAATGCACCATGCCCCGTTCCAGTTCCTCTGCCATAACTTCATCCGCCCCTTTCTGGGGAGCAAAGGCAAGGGCGGCGCCCCGGGCTCCACAAAGGGGATTTTTCACATCGCTCAGCACCACCAGGTTCGTTTCCCTTAACAGAGGATGGCAGGAAGAAAGGTCTATCCTGTCCACCAGGGAAAGGGAAGCACCCCTTCCGGGCAGTTCCTTTCCCTCCTTATCCAGAAAACGGAACCCCAGCGCTTCCATGGCGCCCATACCGCCGTCACAGGTGGCTGAGCCGCCGATACCCAGGAAGATTTTGCGGGCGCCGTCTTCCATGGCCCGTGCTATCATCTCTCCGGTACCCATGGTGGATGTGAGGAGGGGATTCCTTTTTCCCTTTGGAACCAGCATGAGCCCCGAAGCCTCTGCCATTTCCATAATAGCCCGGTTTCTGGAAAGCCGTCCGTAGGAAGCCTGCACCGGTTCTCCCAAAGGACCGGTGACTGTGAAAACTGCCTTTTCCCCTGCGGTGCAGTGAAGCACCGCTTCCACCGTCCCTTCGCCGCCGTCTGCCATGGGAAGTACTTCTATGGAGGAGCCGGGAAAAACGGACAGGGCCCCTTCTTTGATGACAGTCCCCGCTTCCAGAGAAGAAAGGGTGCCTTTGAAGGAATCGGCGGCGATGATGATATGCATAATGGCTCCTTTCGTAATAAGGCCGCTTCGCGGCCCGGGTTCAGAGGGGTAGGTTGACGGGGCTTCGCCCCGAGGGTTGTGGCCGCCTGTCGGCGGCGGGTTGTGGAAAAGGGTTGTGGAAAAAGGTTCTTAGGGTTGACCGGCCCAATGGGCCGGAGGGTTCTTAAGTTTGACGGCCCTTCGGGCCGAGGGTTGTGGATTGCCCGTAGGGCAATGCTTAAGAAGTCAGCGTTACGGGATTTACTTTCAGTGCCATATGGCATGATAAGCATTCTGGTCATTGGCTTGCTGTGCTCGTCACCAAAGAAGGAAACGCATTCTCTCGGGCGAAGCCCGGTTTGCTTGTTTTTTCTCGGGCGAAAGCCCGGTTGTAAAGGTTTTATCATAAGAGGGCGCCTTTTATAAATTTAGAGGCGCCACCACAACCCTCGCGCCGGAGGCGCGTCAAACCTAAGAACCCTCGGGGCGATAGCCCCGTCAAACTTTAGAACCTTCAAGCCCCATAGGGGCTTGTCCATAAGGCGTGTCAACCTTCGGGAATACAGCCCAGCGCCCCACTAACAGCGGTCAGCCGACAGCGGACCGCCCGCTATCTCACTCATCCACCGGATGAATGCCGTGGATTTCCTTTACCACCCTGTGCAGGCGGCAGGAACCGTAGGCCGAGAGGACCTGAAGGAAGGCGTCCCTTTTTTCTTCGCTCTGGAAATGGGCGTCAATGAAGACCATGCCTGTTTCCGTTTCGTAGCAGTGCAGAATGTGAAATTCCGTGGTGTGGACGAAGCGGTAGAAATCGGCGGCCCGGTCCTTTTCCAGTCGGAGGGTGAAGAGGCCGTGGACGGTGTAGCCGAACACGGGGCAGTTCACATTCACCGTATACCGTTCCACCACGCCCAGATCCTGGAGACGCTCCAGCCGGTTTTTGGCAGCCTGGCCGGTCATAAATACCTTTTTCCCCAGTTCCGTCATGG
Organism: Dialister succinatiphilus; assembly: GCF_928721695.1. NCBI lineage: Bacteria > Bacillati > Bacillota > Negativicutes > Veillonellales > Veillonellaceae > Dialister > Dialister succinatiphilus. Next base: position 536,900 of record NZ_OV788641.1, read on the forward strand.
AAATGCGGCTGTTTTTCTTCAGCTCATTAATAATTTTTCTGTCCGTATCATCCAGTTCTTTCGGAATCATGGATTCTTCCCCTTTCTTTTTTCCCTTATTATATCATTGCAGGAAAAGAAGCGGGCCTGGGGCTTTCCCTGAACAATGAACTGATGAGCCGGGGATGGACAGGCCCGGTGAAGGTGCTCCCCTTTGCCACCCATGAAACCATTTCCCTCAGTCTGGCGCTGCCGCGCTTTTCATTCTTCGGACCGGCGCTCCAGAAATGGATCGACACCACTCGGGAAGTGCTCGGCATTTCCCCTGTTTCCCGTCATCTTTCCCCTCCGCCCATGCATGAGTAAAAATTCCATCAAACTCCTGTAAATTTCTGTTGGCAGGAGAGGGGAAAATGGTATAGAATATAAATGACCGAGTTTTGAGAAGTCTGTGATGCAGGAAAGGGGGGAAATGATGACATATTTCTATCCCGCCATATTTAAACATGATGCTGAAAAGAAAATATTTACCGCTGTATTTCCGGATCTGCCGGGCTGCCAGGCCCAGGGCCGTTCCATGGATGAAGCAGCGAAAAAGGCCAGAGATGCCATGGCTGCCTCTCTTCTGGAAATGGAAGAAAAGGAAATTTCCATTCCCCTGCCTTCCGATGAACGACTTCTCCAGCACCGTCTGAGACATGCCAAAGTGTGCGTCATGCTGGTAGATATGAATTCCTACCGTGCCTTCAGGGCTTATAAAGTGAAACATGCAGAATCCAAATCCGCTGAATGGGCTGCTTCTGCCAGGAAAAGCAGAAAAAGCAGTTTCCTTTCCCGGGTATTTGGGCTGAGATAATATAAAGAGCGATGAAAGGGTCTCCTTTCACCGCTCTTTTTTTTGAAGGCCCGCCCGGTCATAAAAAACCACAGGCTTCCCCGGGGAAACCTGTGGTTTTTGCATGCACTGGAAAATCTTTACAGCGCCCTCATAATGGTGCCGCCGCCGATTAAGCGGTCATCATCATAGAACACCACAGACTGCCCTGTGGTAATGGCCCGCTGGGGCTCATCAAACTTCACCACTGCCCGGCCGTTCCTTTCCAGCGTCACCGTGCAGTCATGGACCTTGATGCCATAGCGGATCTTCGCCTGGCAGCGGAATTCTTCCGCCGGCGCTTCGCCATCGGTAAAATGAAGCTCGTCAGCCAGAAGGCGGGTGCGGAAGAGGTCGTCATTGTCCCCTACCACCACCTGGTTCTTGTCGGGGCGAAGGGCCGTCACATAGAGCGGCGTCCGGGCCGCAATGCCCAGGCCCTTCCGCTGCCCTATGGTGTAATAGGGAATGCCCCGGTGCTGTCCCAGGACGCGGCCTTTTTTGTCCACAATATTTCCGGGCCGGAAAGCCTCGGGCGCATGGTTTTTCAAAAATTCCACATAAGAACTTTCACTGGTAAGGAAGCAGATATCCTGGGACTCCGCCTTATTATAGGTAGGAAGTCCCTTTTCTTTGGAAATCCGGCGGGTATCTTTCTTAAACGTACGGCCCAGAGGGAAAATGATATGAGCCAGCTGGTCCTGGGTGAGATGGTACATCATGTAGGACTGGTCTTTCCCCAGATCGATGCCCTTGTGCACTTCATACTTCTGCCGCTCCGGATTGTAAAGAATGCGGGCATAATGGCCGGTAGCAAAATAAGGCGCATCAAAGGCCCTGCGCACTTCGTCATAAAAAAGGCCAAACTTCACCTTGAAATCGCACATCATGCATGGGTTCGGTGTCATGCCCCGGGCATAGGCATCAATGAAATAGGAAAGCACGAACTTCTGATACGCCTCCCGCACATCCACCACCTTGAAAGGGATGCCGATGAACTCAGCCATGCTGCGGGCTCCTTCGATTTCCTCATCCTGCCCGTCAAACTGGTACATGGTGGCGCCATACACATCATAGCCCTGGTCCAGAAGGAGCCGGGCCGTCAGGGTGCTGTCCACGCCGCCGGACATGGCCACCACGACTTTTTTCTTTTCTGTCATTTTGAAATCCTTTCTCGGGAAGCCCTGGGCTTCCCATAAACCATCATTCCGGGAAATCCCGAAAAAATCGCATCGGAGTGAAAGTCCGAAGGATACTTTAACATTATATCATTACGGTGCAAGGGGCCGCGCCTTCGGCGTGAGAGTTCATAGGGTTCAGAAAAAAGGTTCTTAAGATTGACCGGCCTGTTGGGCCGGAAGGTTCTTAAGTTTGACGGCCTTTCAGGCCGAGGGTTGTGGTATCGCCCTTTTGGGCGATGAGTACGAAGTCAGCGTTATGAGGGAGGGTTATTAAGATGGACCGGCCCTATGGGCCGGAGGGTTCGTAAGTTTGACGGCCCTTCGGGCCGAAGGTTGTGGTATCGCCCTTACGGGCGATGAACATAAAGTCAGCGTTACGGAATTTACTTTCAGTGCCATATCGCATGATAAGCATTCTGGTCATTGGCCTGCTGCGCTCGTCACCAAAGGAGGAAACGCATTTTCTCGGGCGAAGCCCGGTTTGCTTGTTTTTCCTCGGGCGAAAGCCCGGTTGTAAAGGTTTTATCATAAGAGGGCGCCTTTTATAAATTTAGAGGCGCCACCACAACCCTCGCGCCAGAGGCGCGTCAAACCTAAGAACCCTCGGGGCGATAGCCCCGTCAAACTTTAGAACCCTCAAGCCCCAAAGGGGCTTGTCCATAAGAAGTCAGCGTTACGGGATTGGCTTTATGGGTCATATGGCATGATACGCATGCTGGTGATTGGCTCACTGCGTTCACCACCAAAGGGGGAAACTGCGGAATGGTACATGAAATATATGACTCTCTGTTTTTCCTCTCCATACTTCTCGTTTCCCCTTGAGGGGAACGCCTCGAAGAGGCAAAGGGTGTACAAGGCAGAGCGCCGATTTGACACCCCATCGCTATCCTGACCGCCAATCGACGGCCTGTGTCATTTTTGCTTCTTACCATTGGACACACCTTCGGTGTGAGGGTTCAGAAGGTTCAAAGGGCTCAGAGGGTGGTGGATTGCCCTTACGGGCAATGAGTTTTATAAGCCGCCTGCGGCGGTCACGTCAGCATAGAGTATCTATTCTCTCTGCTTACCTCGTACACCCTTTCCCGCTACGCGGGACTTCCCCTCAAGGGGAAACAAGAGCGTTACGGGATTGGCTTTCTATGTCATATGGTATGATAAGCATTCTGCTGATTGGCTCGCTGCGCTCTCCTCCCTCTATCCAGGGGGCAGACCAACCTGTGCTTAAAGTAGAGTCACTTATCAAAAGATAGTGTCACGGAGCTTTATTGTCCCCCCTGCCGCAGGCGGTATAGGCATATATATGATGGCGCTGAAAGCGCCGTACCTCGCCAGCGCAGCGATACTATATAACTCCCGAGGGCGAGAGCCCTCAAACCGCCTGTAAGGCGAAGCCGATCACAGGCAGAACCCTGGCAGCCCAGGGCCGAAAGGCCTGGCGGCTGGCTCAACCCTCACGCCCGTAAGGGCGTGTCAACCTTCGGGAATACTGGAAAGCACCACCCTTTGAGCCCTTTGAACCCGGGGCGGCTGCGCCGCCCCTATTTCTTCATGTCCCACAAATACTGATTATATTTTTGCTGGTAAAATTCGGCTTCCTTCTTTTTACGCCAGTTGTCCCGGTCCTCACAGATAGCAAGCATTTCGTCAGCAATATCTTCCGCACTCCAGGGCTCACTGTGGGAAAGCCAGCCGATCATGCGGGTCATGGCCTTTTCGCTGCCCAAACTGTCCGCTGCCAGAGCACCCAGTTCGCCAGGATATCCCTTTTCTTCCACCAGTTTTATGATTTGATTTTTCAGTCTTTCCAGTTCTGCAGTCATATCAGTCCTCAACGAAAACATACACCAGGGTCATTACGATAAAGAATCCGAGGAAAAGGAGGAACAGGGGGTATTTCTTTTCCTTCTCCTCCTTCACCTCCGGAATGCGGCCAAGGGCAGCAGGCACGCTCTGCCAGGAAAGCCCCCGGCTTGAAGGGGCCTCTTCCGGTCTTCGTCCTTCTTTCATGTCCTTCCTGTCCTTCTCCGCCCTTTCCTGGAACTCCGGCCATGGCGTGAAGAGGGGAAAGAGGGCTTCCCCCAGGGCCCGGCTGTCATCTTTTCTCCCTTTGTCCCAGAGGGTAATCATTTCCCTCCTTACCCTTTGGAAGGCAGTCTCCAGAGGCCAGCAGCCGCTTCTGATAGAGAGGGGCAGCGCCAGGTCCTTTATGGCTTTCAGAGTATCCCCTGCCAGTAGGAGTCCCTGGGGAAAATGGCGGTCCGTCAGGCATAGGGCATAGTCCAGATTTCTTTCCAGCTCCTCCCTCTCTTTCCGGCTCATTTCCTCATAATCCATCACAAAGAGCCGCCAGGGGAAAGTGTCCTTTTCTTTTCCCAAATCCCCCAGAAGGCAGGCCCAGTCCGACATTTTCTTCCCCTTGACCATCCGGTGCGCCGCTTCCAGGAGCTCACCGGGGAGCTCCCGTTTCCACATTTCCACATGGGATCCATTGCGCAGCACCGGCAGATGAGCCTTTCGGCGGGCTGCATTAAAAAGGGCCGTCACCTCTGCTGGGTAGATGTGATCGTAATTGGCGCAGATTTCCTGCAGGAAAAGCCGGGAACTGTCACATCCATAAAACAGGCCATTCATGGCCAGCACCACCCGGGATAAAGGGGACAGGGACAGGAAATCGGAAGGTGAAAGCGCCCTGGCATCAGTAACCTTTTCCACCAGCCCCCATGCTTCCTCCCGTGAGAGCTCGGGCAGCCAGAAAAATTCGGCGCCGCTTCGCTTCACGCTTTTCTGCAGGACATAGGCGGCATCCAAAAGGCGGTCTCTTTCCGCTTTCTCCGAAGCGGCATGCAGTTTGTCCCGGAGCGCCTCTTCCAAGCGGTCTCCGCTGTCTGTGGTATGTACCCCCAGCAGGTAGAAAGGATTGTCTTTGAAAAACAAGGGGAACTCCTTCGTGAAATCAGTAGAATCATATGATATGTTTATTATAATACAGGATTTGCAGGGTGCGAAAGAGTGCAGTGCCCTTCGGGCGTGAGGGTTCTTAGGATTGACCGGCCTGAGGGCCGGAGGGTTCTTAAGTTTGACGGCCCTTCGGGCCGAGGGTTGTGGTATCGCCCTTACGGGCGATGAACATAAAGTCAGCGTTACGGGCTTGGCTTTCTATGTCATATGGCATGATAAGCATTCTGGTGATTAGCCGCTGCGCTCGCCTCCCCCCTATCCGGCTTCGCCGGACTTCCCCCTGTTCAGGGGGCAGAATAAAGCTCTGAAAAGCAGTCCTTTCATAAGCAACTCACAGCATAACGGAGCTTTATAGTGCCTTTGTGGAGGTCCTGCATAGGACCTCCAAGTGGGGCGAAGTAAGGCGCCTAGCCTGCCCATTAAGGCGCTTTCCTTTTGCCGCCCCACCGAACTGCGGGGGTGGCAAAGGAACTGGATTCATAGGGGAGCCCCGCGACCCGCGAATCCAGTGACATGCTTCCCACCGGGCAAGGTGGTGGCGCCAGCCACCAAAGGGGGAATGCATTTCCGACGCCCGCAGGGCGGTTGTATGGTTTTTCTGCCGCCGCAGGCAGCATATAAAACTCCCCTCTGAACCAGCCCGCTCTGTGGGCCGAACCCATCGTTCGGTGCGCAACACACGAACGATAGAACCCGGGCGCCGAGAGGCGCCTGAACCCTCAAGCCCCATAGGGGCTTGTCCATAAGGCGTGTCAACCTTCGGGAATACTGGAAAGCACCGCCCCGGTCCCGATCCTGACCACGCCACCGGTGACTCCCGGGAAGCAGGAAACTGGCCTGTCCTCCCGCTCTCCCTCATCCCCCTATTTACCCCTGCCCCCTCTTCGTGCTATGATGAAAGAATAAATCTTTTTGCAGGAGTATTTCATGGATATATTGCTTCAATACCTCATTATCTGCCCTCTGGTCATGGTGGCCGGATTTGTAGATGCCATTGCCGGCGGCGGCGGACTGATTTCCCTTCCGGCCTATCTGATTTCCGGTCTTCCCGTGCACAACGCCATTGCCACCAACAAAATGAGTTCCACCATGGGCACTGTGCTGGCCACTTTTAAATTTGCCAGAAGCGGATTTATCCCCTGGAAGCTGGCGCTTACCTGCGTGTGCTTTGCCTTTGCCGGTTCATCCCTGGGTGCCCGGCTGGCCCTTCTCATGGATTCCCACATATTCCTTCTTTTCATGGTGGTAGTCCTTCCGCTGACAGCCATTTACGTCACCCGGGGCAAGGCACTGATCGTGGAAAAAGAACCGTATACCTATAAAAAGACGGCGGTTCTCAGCATCCTCATGGCCCTTCTCATCGGCGTGTACGATGGATTCTACGGCCCCGGCACCGGTACCTTTCTCCTGCTCCTTCTCACCGGCGTGGCCCATCTGCCTTTGAAGGAAGCCAATGGCGTGACAAAGGTCATCAATTCCACCACCAACATTGCCGCCCTCTGCGTGTTCCTTCTGAACGGCAAAGTGCTCTTCCCCCTGGGCCCCATAGCCGGTCTCTTCGGCATGGCGGGAAATTACCTGGGCGCCCTGTACTTCGCCAAAGGAGGCGCCAAAAATGTAAAACCCGTCATCATGACGGTGCTCACCATTTTCTTCCTGAAGGTACTCTATGAACTTTTGTAAGAGGCCGCTTCGCCTTTGGACACACCTTCGGTGTGAGGGTTGACGGGGCTTCGCCCCGAAGGTTCTTAAGGTTCTTAAGTTTGACGGCCCTTCGGGCCGAGGGTTGTGGTATCGCCCTCTCAGGCGATGAGTATGAAGTCAGCGTTACGGATTCACCTTTCTGTGTCATATGGCATGATAGGCATTCTGGTGATTAGCCGCTACGCGGCTCCCCCTTATCCGGCTGCGCCGGACTTTCCCCCATCCGGGGGACAGAACAACCTGTGCTTAAAGTAGAGTCACTTATCAAAAGATAGCGTCACGGAGCTTTATTGTCTCCCTGCCGCAGGCGGTATAGGCATATATATGATGGCGCCAAAGGCGCCGTACCTCCCCAGTGGAACGGTACTTCATACCTCCCGAGGGCGGAGCCCTCAAACCGTCCGGGAGGCGTCAGCCGATCCCGGACAGAACCCTTGGCGCCCAGGGCCAAAGGCCCGGCGGCGCCATCAACCCTCGCCCGCGAAAGCGGGCGTCAACCTTCGGGAATACAGCCTCCCGCCGATTCTGCACAAAAAACCATGGTTTCCCTGACGCCAAAGGCGGTATAAAAAATGGTGCCGGAAGCGCCGTACCTCGCCAGCGGCCATCGGTCAGCCGATAGCGGATGACCACCAGCACACTAGAACACTATCTTCGAGGTTACTTATGAAATACAAATCTCCCGGGCAGAGCAATCCCCTTGCCCTTCTCCCTTTTATCATCTTTATCGCCATCTATCTGGGCGCCGGTCTGTATTTCCAGGCCGCTGGCGTTTCCATGGCTTTCTACCAGTTTCCTTCGGTAACGGCCATGTTTATTGCCGTCCTTTCGGCCTTCTGTCTCAGCCGGGATCCAGTGATGTATAAATTCGGCATTTTCTCCAGAGGCGCCGGCAATGACAATATCATGACCATGCTCATGATTTACATTCTGGCCGGTGCTTTTTCCGCCGTGGCTGCTGCCATGGGCGGAAGGGATGCTACAGTGAATCTGGGTATGAGTCTCATTCCGCCCCAGTATCTGACGGTAGGCATTTTCCTTATTTCCGCTTTTATGGGCACCGCCACAGGTACCTCCATGGGCACGGTGGCAGCCATTATCCCTATTGCGGCAGGCATGGCGGAAAAGAGCGGCCTTCCGGCGCCCCTTCTTTTGGGGGCCTGCGTGAGCGGTGCCATGTTCGGTGACAATCTGTCCATGATTTCCGATACCACCATTGCCGCCACCCGCACCCAGGGCTGCAATTTGAAGGATAAATTCAAAATGAATTTCCTGATTGCCCTGCCGGCAGCCCTTCTGACTATAGCGGTCTTCCTCTTTGCCCCGGTGCCTGCTGTAGAAGCTGCCGGCCATGGCGATTTCACCTTTTGGAAGGTCCTTCCCTATGTGGCAGTGCTTCTTCTAGCCCTTCTGGGAGTGAACGTATTCCTGGTGCTGGTGAGCGGTATCTTCCTGGCCGGCATCATCGGCCTGTCCGACGGCAGTCTGTCCGTCATTTCCTTTGCCCGCCAGATCTGGACCGGTTTTACCAGCATGAATGAAGCCTTCTTCCTGGCTCTTTTCTGCGGCGGCATTTCGGAAATGATTTCATACTACGGCGGTATCGCCTGGCTCATTGAAAAGCTCCAGAAGAATATCCACTCTTCCCGCACCGCCCAGCTGGGCATTGCCCTGCTGGTGTCCCTGGTGGACGCAGCCACTGCCAATAACACGGTAGCCATCATTGTTTCCGGCGATGTGGCCAGAAAAATTTCCGCCCGCTTCCATGTGGACCCCAGGAAATCAGCGTCTCTTCTGGATATCTTTTCCTGCGTCTTCCAGGGTATCATCCCCTACGGCGCCCAGCTCCTTACCGCTGCCGCCCTGGCTTCCCAGAGCGGGATATCCATGAACGCCATGGATATCGTGCCCCACATGTGGTACTGCTTCTTCCTGGCTGCCTTCGGCATCCTGTCCATTTACATTCCCTTCGCGGACTACGCCATCCGGAAGAACCCCTGGAAATGGGAACAGTAACCGCAGGGCGATAAGGGGCCGCAAAGCGGCCCCGGGTTCAAAGGGTTCAGAAAAAAGGTTCTTAAGATTGACCGGCCTGTTGGGCCGGAAGGTTCTTAAGTTTGACGGCCTTTCAGGCCGAGGGTTGTGGTATCGCCCTCTCGGGCGATGAGTATTATAATGCCGCCTTTCGGCGGTCACGTCCACATCGAGTATCATAATCATTCTTACCCTTGTACATCCCTTCGCCACTTCGTGGCCCTCTTCCCCTAAAGGGGACGCAAGAACGTTACGGGATTGGCTTTATGAGTCATATAGCATGATAAGCATTCTGCTGAATTATCTGCCTTCGGCAGATACACCCCCTATCCGGCTGCACCGGACTGCCCCCGCAAGCGGGGCAGAATAAAACACCGCGAAGCATTCCTTTCATAAGTCGCTCACAGCATAGCGAAGCTTTATAGTGCCACCGCTTGCGGGGGTGGCAAAGGAACTGGATTCATAGGGGAGCCCCGCGACCCGCGAATCCAGTGACATGCTTCCCACCGGGCAAGGTGGTGGCGCCAGCCATCAAAGGGGGAATGCATTTCCTCGAGCGGAGCGAGGCTGGCCTGTTTTCCTACGCCCCCAGGGCGGTCGTAAAGTTTTTTATAAAAGGGCGCCTTCTATCAATTAAAAGGCGCCCACCTCGCCAGCGGGCACGGTCAGCCAACCAATAGGTAAGCCCTTTAATGGGCAGGCTACGGGCCTACTTTGGCTGACTTGGAGGTCCTATGCAGGACCTCCACAATACTATCTAACTCCCGAGGGCGAGAGCCCGGGGCCCGCCTGTAAGGCGAAGTCGATCACAGGCAGAACCCTGGCAGCCCAGGGCCGAAAGGCCCGGCGGCTGACTCAACCCTCACGCCCGTAAGGGCGTGTCAACCTTCGGGAATACAGCTTCCCGCCGCCATCGGACAGCGGTCAGCCGATAGCCGATAGCCGATGGCCGCCATAGGCTCCACCAGAACGCCAGAACTCTCGAACACCATTTCAAAGGAGGTTTTACCATGAATTTCAAGGAATTATCCATTCAATGCCGTACTTACCGTCGTTTCAGCCAGAAACCGGTGGCTCCTGCCATTCTGCAGGAGCTCATGGAGAACGTTCGCATTGTGTCCAGCGCCATGAACGGCCAGGTCCTGCGCTATGTACTGGTGAAGGATCCAGCCCTAGTGAAGAAGCTGCAGCCCACCATTCACTGGGCCGCAGCGCTCCCAAAGGAGCTGGGCACGCCGAAGGAAGGGGAACAGCCTACCGCCTTTATCCTGGTTTGTAAGGAAGGAAGAGGCAATCCCTGGGATGATATCGACGCCGGTATAGCGGTAAGAAATATGGCCCTGAACGCCTGCGCCTACGGTATCGGCTCCGCCATTTTAGGGGCTGTGGAATGGAACAGGGTAAAGGATATCCTTTCGGTGCCGGAAAACTGGAACCCTCGCCTCCTCATGGCCCTGGGCTATCCGTCCTGTGAAAGCCATATTGTGGATGTGCCGGAAAATGGAAGCATTAAATATTTCCTGGACGAAAACAAAAATTACTGTGTTCCCAAGAGGGCTCTCAAGGATATCTGCATTGTGAAATAGGATGGGGCCGCAGAGCGGCCCGGGTTCAGAAGGTTCAAAAGGTTCTGCCCGCTTTCAACGGGCGGGTTCAGAAGGTGGTGGTATCGCCCTGTCGGGCGATGAGTTTGTGATTCCACTTCGTGGGATGAAAACCACACAACCGGGCAACCGCCGATGGGCGGCATTTATATTGGCGCTGACAGGCGCCATACCTCGCCAGCAGCAGCGATACTACATAACTTCCTTTGAACCAGCCCGCTCTGTGGGCGGAACCGGAGGCCTCCAGGGGCGAAGCCCCGGCGAGGCCTTGAACCCGGGCGCCGAAGGCGCTTGAACCCTCTCGCTGTCGGGAGTACTGTATGTCAGACGTCTGATATCTGTCTTCTATCTTCTGCCAGTCCGATGTTGACAGGGCACCGTTTCCTGTTTATAATATGACTTGTAGTCAATTTTATAGGAGGAACTGTATATGAATAAAAAGTGGATTGCCTTTTTAACAGCCGGCGTCATCGCCTTTTCCTGCATGACAGCCCAGGCGGAGGAACCGGCCAGAAGAAGCATTACCGTCACTGGGACCAGTGAAGTCACCGCCAAAAGCGACATGGCCACAGTCAATGTTTCCGTAGAAACTTCCTCTCCCAACGTGAAGGCAGCGGTTCGTGAAAATGCCAATGCCATGACATCGGTCAAAAATGCAGTCATTGCTGCCGGCGCCGATGCATCAAAGATTGAGACCCAGAATTATAATGTCTATCCCCAGCAGACCTATGACAGCAAGGGCAATGCGAAGACGAAGGAATACCGCTGCACCAACACCATGAAAATCGTGGTAAGCCAGCTTTCCAAAACAGGAAGCGTCATGGACGCCGCTGTGGAAGCGGGAGCCAACCGCATTGATTCCGTAGATTTCTCCGTAAGCCATCCGGAGGTGTACAAGGATGAAGCCCTGCGGAAAGCCACGGAAGATGCGTACCGCAAGGCCAAAATCATCGCCGCTGCCCTGGGCAGAAATGTGGTCAATGTCATTTCCGCCAGCGATGATCATGTGAACGTAGTTCCCTACCGCATGATGAATGTGAAGCTGGCTGCTGCCAGAGCAGAAAACGACGCCGCCACCCCCATCGATCCCGGTGAATCGAAAATGCAGGGACAGGTAACTGTGGTATTTGAAATCGACTGACCCATCAAAAAAGCGCTCCCGAACGGGAACGCTTTTTTATTGGGAAAATCGGCTGTCCGCTGATAGACGACAGACGACAGAGGTCTCACTGTTCCCGCCAGCCCACCAGAACACTAGAGTTTCACCTCTCCCATATCAATGGCAATGAAGCCGCTGGCGTAGGGACCAATTTCATAGGGCTCAAACACAAGATACACATGGTTATCTTTTCCTATGTAGAATAAATCCGGCAGTTTTCTCACCTCATGGCGGGCAAAGAGGTGGATATTTCTTTCCCCACACTGGATATCAATCTGTCGGTTCACCTCTTCCACCGTCAGATTTCCCATGGTCTTCTGCAGATCCTTCAGGGTGACCCGGTGCCCCAGTCTGTCGAAATTCATGGCCACGGCGCGGCTCATGGGGTGGGCCGCCCGGTCGGGATAGGAGGATTCCACCAAAAGGAAGCTGGTAACAGGGCTGTCCTTTCTGTCCATAGCAGACTGCCAGGTCACCCAGCCCGAGGTTTTCCAGATTTCATTTCTTTTTTCAATGGTTCTGGTGAAACGGGCTGTTTCCACTTCCACTGCCGCATTGATGCGGGCCCGCTTCAGCAGGTTTTCATCTTTGGAAACGGGTATGTTCACATTCATGGTGCCCTCCTGCCAGCCCTTCGTGGAAAAGGCGGGGTTGGTGGGAAGCGGAGGCGCAAGGCCGGGCCCCAGGGTCCATTCAGCTTCTGCACTTCCTGCGGAAAGCGCCAGAAAAAAGGAGAGGGCCAGGGCGGCAGTTTTCCATTTCATAGAGATTCCTCCTTTTCATGAAATCAAGTTTTGAAAGTTCTATACCTTCCCGATGGGAACGGAAAAGACCCCTTCACGGAAGGGCGTCAGGTCATCCTGCTGGTAAAGGGCGTAGACCACCCGGTTCTTTCCTACGTAAAAATTGGTGGGAAGCTCCGTTACCTCATGGTTGGGAAGGAGGGTAATGCCCTTCTTCTTCGCCGTCAGTTCAATGCAGGCATTCACGTCGGCCACCGTCAGGCGGGGCAGCACCTGGGTCAGGTCGAAAAGATCGCCGGCGCCGTTGAAATTGAGCCCCTTGGCAAAAGTCTTCCCGTGCTCGTCACCGGCCGACAGCTTCTGCTCCACCAGCACGATGCTGGTTATGCCCTCATTATTGCTGATGAAATTGCCTATGAGCCCTTCATGCCAGATCATCCACCCTTCCGTGGGTTTTACCTGATTCTCCGCTGCCAGCTCCTCGGTGAACCGGTCCTTTTCCCGGGCAATGGCCGCATTCACCCGACCTGCAAAATCGGCATTGTTCAAATGGGTCACCAGGTAGGGGCTGCGGAGGGTAATGGATCCCTGATGGAAATCGTCGGTACGGAAGGCACCGGATTTTTCAGATACCTTTGACGCCAGCCCCGGCCACAGAGAGGCTTCTGCCACCTCACCGGACAGGGAAATCAGAAGTGCTGCCAGCATGGCGGCTCCCAGTTGTTTATATGTCATGGTTCATACCTTCCCTTCTCTTTTCTCTATTATACCTGAAAAAGAGCCGCTCGGCGGCTCTTTTTTTAATAGGTTGACGGGGCTGCGCCCCGAGGGTTGTGGCCGCCTGTCGGCGGCAGGTTGTGTAGAAAGGTTGAGGAAAAGGGTTGAGGGAAAGGGTTCTTAAGATGGACCGGCCTGACGGCCGGAGGGTTCGTAAGTTTGACGGCCCTTCGGGCCGAGGGTTGTGGATTGCCTCTGGCAATGCTTATAAAGTCAGCATTACGGGATTCACCTTTCTGTGTCATATGGCATGATATGCATGCTGGTGATTGGCTCACTGCGCTCGCCACCAAAGGGGGATTGCATTTCCGACGCCCGCAGGGCAGTTGTATGGTTTTTCCTCGGGCGAAAGCCCGGTTGTTAGGTTTTATCATAAGAGGGCGCCTTCTATAAATGTAAGGCGCCCACCATAACCCTCGCGCCGGAGGCGCGTCAAACCTAAGAACCCTCGGGGCGATAGCCCCGTCAAACTTTAGAACCCTCAAGCCCGTCAGGGCTTGTCCATAAGGCGTGTCAACCTTCGGGAATACTGGAAAGCACCGCCCCGGTCCCGATCTCGACCGCGCCACAGGCTCCTCACATGCCCACCATGCTGTACTTTCCATCCTTCATTTTCATGAGGATCAGGTCCACCACCGGATCTCTCTTGTCGTCGAAGCTGAAGGTGCCGCAGACGCCTTTGAAGTCCTTCATCCGGGCCAGAGCGTCCCGGATTTTCTTATGGTCTGTGGTACTTCCGGCCCGTTTCATGGCATCCACTGCCATGTACACACCGTCGTAGGCGCTGGCGGCGAACTGGTCCGGTGCATGGCCGTATTTCTTTGTGTAGGCGTCCACGAAGTTCTGTACTCTGGCATCCTTTCTTTCTGCCGACCACATGGAAGATACGTATACATTGTCAGCGGCGCTGCCGGCCATGCGGCCCAGTTCCGGGGAGACGAAACCGTTGTCTCCCAGTACCGGCTGGTTCATGCCCATTTCCCTCATTTTCTTCAGAATGCGGGAACCTTCCTGGTAGTAGCTGCATACCACGATGACGTCGGGGTTCTTTGTCTGGATATTAGTGAGCTGGGCGGAGAATTCGCTGTCCTTGCTGCCGAAGGTTTCCACGTCTACCACTTCTACTCCTTCTTCTTCCATGGTCTTCTTGAAATATTTCTGGGCGGTTACATGCTGTTCATTGTCATGAGCATACAGGATGGCCGCCTTCTGATAGCCCAGCAGTTGATGGGTTTTCTTCACGGTCTGGGGAATGTTCTTTGATTCCGGTACGGAGTTTCTGAAAATGCAGTCTCCCATGTCTGTAATATTTTCAGCGGTGACGGAAATTTCCAGGGACGGCACTTTGGCATTCTGGATAATGGGACCGGCTGCCTTGGCTTCATTGGAGGTCATGGGGCCGATGAGGATGGACGCCTTATCCTGGATCTGCTTCTTGGTGGCGTTCATGGCTTCTGCCGGCACGGCTTTGGTATCATCTACCATGAGGTCGATAGGGAAATCCCTTTTCCCGTTGATCTCTTCCACTGCCAGCCTTACGCCTTCCTCTTCCGATTTCCCGTAGGCTGCAGCGCCGCCGGTGAGGGCGGCAGTGAAGCCGATTTTCGCTGCATTTTTGGCGCCGGAGGATACATTGTTTCCTGCTTTCCCTCCGCAGCCTGCCAGTCCTGCCATCATCACCACTGCTATGGAGCAGATGCCTGCCATTTTCATTGCCTTCTTGAAATTCTTCATTTGATTTCCTCCTGTTCTTCTTTCCTGCTCCATCAAAAAAGCCCCTGATGGAACGAATCATTCCACCAGGGGCGGGGAAACCGCGGTACCACCCTGATTTATCTCTTCATAGAAAGTACGGATGATGATACAAAAAGCCCCTGTCCCGTTTCGGGACAGGGGCATAGCTGCGGTACCACCCTGCATTGTACTTTCTTTTCTGTCCGTAACGGGGACTGCCGCCTTCACTACTTTCTTCGCTCCAGTGCTCATGGGAGAGTTCGCCTTATGCTCCATACCGGCTTGCACCATCCGCCGGCTCTCTGCCATGGCCTTCATCAGACTTTTTCCCAATCATCGCTGTTTTTTTAGTTGAGATAGATATTACAGGATTTCCCTGATTCTGTCAATCCTTATTTCACTGTATTCTTTTTCTGTATAAAAAACGCCTTTTATGATTTCAGGGAATATCAGGAGTCCCGCCTGCCTGCTTTCAGCCGCTTCAAGATTTCCACGCCGATTTCCTGGTTCAAATAGGCATAGCAGTAGGCATTCAGAATAAACACCAGGCCCAGCATCACCATGCCGGAGGTGGTAAATGCCGCCTTTCCAGGATCCGGGTCCAGATGGAAGAGGAATGACAGGGGCTTCCAGATCCACTGAATCATGGAAACAAAGCGGTCAATGGCGCTGGTCAGGGCGTCTGCAATGCCCAGAATGTAAATGGACACGGCAATCTTATAGGACATTTCCACTACATAGGCCAGGGCTGTGAGATGGAGGGTTTTGGCAAAGGACAGTTTATGCCTGAATCCATATCCCATGGCCATGCCCAAGGCAGCGGCGTAGAAGGCAGTGGTAAAGCCAATTTCCGGTCCCCCGATAATATTGACCAAAAAGATTTCCGCCAGGCTGGTGCCCAGACCCCACTTCATGCCGTGAAAGCTGCAGATTACGGCAATGGGCACGGCCGACGTGAGCATGGTAATAAAAACAAAGAAGGGCGCCACCAGTTTCAGCAGTACCAGCAGCGCCGCAATGGCTGCCGCTGCCGCCGCTTCCGTCAGATATTTTGTCTTTTGTACTGAAGAATTCACTGTTTCTTATCCTTTCCAAAGGAAGCCGCCAGGGCCTCCTTTTCCTTCTTTGTTTTCTTCTTCATGTGCCACTCCAGGGACCGGGCTTCATGTTCCGTGAAAAAAGTGCGGTACCACACCAGGGTCACCGGCAGGCGGCTTCTGGTGTATCGGCTCCCTTTTCCGCTGTTGTGGGTTTCGATGCGCTTTTCCAGACTGTCCACCGTATACCCGGTATAGAGGGACCCGTCAGCGCAGCGCACCATGTAGGTAAAATATTTCCGCTCTTCAGAACCACTCATTGATCCAGTTCTTTTCTGCCGGCAGCAGGCTTGCGGCCAGAGAAAGCACCTGGTCCTTCTCTTCTTCATCTGCCGTAAGCCAGCTGATTTTTTCCAGTCTGTCCAGTTCTGGAAGGTCTGCGGCCCCCATGAAAAGCTCTGCCAGACTGCCTGCACCGATGCAGAAGGAGGGCTCCGGAATGTCTTCTCCCAGACGGACGCCGGAAATATCTTCAATGTGGCATTTCAAGCTGTAAAAAACATCTTCCTTCAGCGCACTGATTTTCCCATCTTCCGCCCGAAGCACATAAATCCCGTTATTTTCCGGCAGGAAGGAATCCACCAGCTGGAATGCCAGAGTGCCATGGATATGGTCATTGCAGGGCAGTCCGTCAAAAGCGGTGACCGGATCGGTGAGGCGGGCAAGCATGTAGGGGAAAGAGCGGTTCCGGATATAGGTATGTTCCGCCCCGTCTTCCCAGTACCGGAAAGACCGGTCGTCCAGTGGTTCATACCAGATGCATTCATCCACGGATCCCCGGTGGCCTGCCATAAAGGCATAGAGTCCCTGCCTTCCTTTTTCACTGGCAAAAGCCATTTCCGTCACAATCAGGCGCCGGTCTGCCAGGCTGTAGAACATATAGCCGGCAGGCCCTTTTTCATCATAAACCAGGGCGATGAATCCGTCTAAAAGCTGTCCATGGATATGGGATTTCCAGGACTTTTCATCCCGAAGGGTAAAGCCGTTTCTGCCTCTGGTATAGGCATCATACACCCGGGCCAGTTCCTGCCAGCCTTCCCCATCCGTCAGCACCCGGCAGGAAACCGGTTTCTTTCCCAGCGGCGCCAGATGCTCCGGCGATGATTTCCTCTCCCACTGGTGCACGAAAAAGCCAAACCCCATGGGCAGGTAATAGGAAGCAGCCGAAGGCATAAGGGTCACAAAGGGCTTCCCTTCCCGGGCAGCCAGATGGAAGGCGCTGCGAAGAAGGGATGACGCATACCCTCGCCCCCGGGCAGCGGGATGGGTAGCTACGCCGACAATGTAATCCGTATCAAACCGGCGGCCTCTCACAGACATGGTATAAGGCCGGCGATGAAGGTCACAGGCAGCCTGCCCGTTTTCCTCTCCCAGCAGCACCGTTTCCGGTGTATACAGGTCTTTGAAATACCACTGGAAGAAGGGATCCGTCGGTTTTTCAAAGCAGTAGGCCCAGAGGGCCTTCACGTCTTCTGTATCGGAAGCAGAAGCTTTTCTGATTTTCATGGGTACCTCCTTGGGGCCAGGAAACGGCCCTGCGCCCTTGGGGCGCAAAGTTTCTAAAATTTGACGGGGCTTCGCCCCGAAGATTCTTAAGGCGCTGAGCCTCTGAAGGCGGAAGGGTATGGTATGTCCCTTTAGACAATACCTTTTCTATGCTGAATGCCCCCTTCCCCGGTGCACATCCTGCATACGGATGCGCAAGTCAGCCAAAGCTGGCGCCTGGCCTGCCCATTAAAGCGCTTTCCTTTGATTTGGCTGACCCTGTTCGCGGTCCCCTTAACCCATAAACGGGGCAGGGAACAGGGGGGCGCGGTCCATGACAAAGGGCTCCCCGGAGCCTTCTTATTTCTTCAGCACCACATCAAATTTTTCTGTCAGATGATCCGGATTATACCCCATCTTTGCTTCCCGAAGGCCGGGAATGCCCAGATCTTCTTCTCTGTTTACAAACTCCGTGTCCGCAAATTCATGAATCAGGAAATCCCGGTTAATGGCCTGATAGAGACCGCGGATATTGGGATTGGCCTTTTCAAAAATAATATGGGCCATTTTATCATTCACCAGATCGCCGTTGGTGAAAGCCTCCACCTTGCCGTAAATGCGGATAATGGCGCCTTTCACGCCCAGGGCATCCCAGTTGTCAAAGCACACCTTCATGGCTTCTTCTTCCTCCTCAATGTCTCCGTGACGGAGGAACCATTCATGAATGCCCTCTTTGGCATCTTCCATATTATCCTTTGTAATGGATTCATACTGATAATCGGAATACTGGCGAAGGAAGGAATTCAGGTGATTCTTCTTCATGCGCAGTTTCTTGCCGGGAAGCGAAATCATATCGGCTGTGCGGTACACATATTCTTCATTGTCCCGGTCTTCAATGAAATCATATTTTCCGGGGCAGAGTCTTTCAATCTGCTCCATCACCCAGCGGGATGCAGACTTCAGACGGAACTCCATGCCCGCCTTGTCCAGTTCTTCATGAATCAGGTCCAGGCCGTGAACGAAATCTTCTTCCTTATGGGCAAAGGGCGGCAGGAAAAACATATCCTTTCCACTGCCGGCGCGGATGAAAAGAATATCATCCTGCACCGCCCACTTCGTCTGGTGGGCCTCCTGCCACAGGAAAAGGGTATTAAAAGTGCAGTCAATCTGCTCATAATGATGAATCTTGAAAAAGCCGTCAATCAGCGGCTTATCTTCTATGCGAAATGACTTGAATTCTATGATGTCCATCTCCTTATGAATGGAAAAAGCTTCTAAAATATATTTAAATTTTTGAATACTATACCATACCATTGTACCACAGCAAGGCAAGGGGAAAAAGAGGGGCGCGGCTGGCGCCGCAGGTTGTGTAGAAGGGTTGTGTAGAAGGGTTGAGGAAAAGGGTTCTTAAGATGGACCGGCCTGCGGCCGGAGGGTTCTTAAGTTTGACGGCCTTTCAGGCCGAGGGTTGTGGTATCGCCCTCTCGGGCGATGAGTATAAAGTCAGCGTTACGGGATTTACTTTCAGTGCCATATAACATGATAGGCATTCTGCTGATTGGCTCGCTGCGCTCGCCTCCCCCTATCCGGCTTCGCCGGACTTCTCCACGGGAAAGCGTGTCACACGATTCTCAGGTCGCTTCGCTTCCTTACGAATCGTGTTCCCTTGCCACCCCTGTTCAGGGGGCAGAATAGGTTTCTATGCTTTCCTGCAGAGACATGGCCCCATGGTTAAACATCCATAGTCCCACCACGAAGTGGTGGCAAGGGAACCTGATTCGCAAAGAGCCGTAGGCGACTGAGAATCAAGTGACACGCTTCCCAACGGGGCGGGAAGGTGGTGGCGCCAGCTACCAAAGGAGGAAAACTTTCTCGAGCGTAGCGAGGTCGGCCTGTTTTCCCTCGGGCGAAGCCCGGTTGTTAGGTTTTATCATAAGAGGGCGCCTTCTATAAATTTAGAGGCGCCACCACAACCCTCGCGCCGGAGGCGCGTCAAACCTAAGAACCCTCGGGGCGATAGCCCCGTCAAACTTTAGAACCCTCCTGCTTTGGAGCATACCCTTTCCTGCCCCCATATCTCCCATATAAAAAGCAGGCACCGAAATGCCTGCTTTTCTTTGAAGGAAAGATGTTTTTCTATTAAGCGAAAGGAACCCACTTGCCGTCTTTAACCTGGAGAACGTCCAGATCCATCTTGGGATCCCGGTTTTCATCAAACTGGAACTTGCCTGTAGCGCCTTCGAAGTCTTTAATCTGGGCCAGGGCATCACGGAATTTCTTTCTATCCGTAGTGCTGCCCGATTTTTCTGCTGCTTCATGCATAACGTAAATGGCATCGTAAGCCTGGGCAGAGAACTGATCCGGTTCATGACCATACTTGTCTTTGAAGGCCTGGCGGAAATGCTGGGCTTTTTCTGTCTTCCGTTCTGCATTCCACGGGGTAGCTACCAGGGTTCCTTCGGCAGCGGCACCGGCCTGTTCGATATATGCCGGGCTGTTGAAGCCGTTGTTGCCGATGATTGGCTGTTTCATACCCATTTCACGGGCTTTCTTAACGATGAGGGCGCCTTCCTGATAGAGGCCGGCAATGCAGATTACATCAGGGTTGGCAGCCTGAATCTTGGTGAGCTGGGCGGAGAAATCGGTATCCTTGTCTGCAAAGGTTTCGGTATCAATGATATCAATGCCCATCTTCTTGAACAGTTCTTCGTAAATGCCATGTTCCCCTACCATCTGGTCGTTATTGTTGGAGTACATGATAGCTACGTTCTTGAAGCCCAGTTTGTCATGGGCTTTCTTTACGGTAATGGGGATAGCCATTTTGCCGGGGATAGCATTTCTGAAGATATAATCACCCAGGTCTGTAATTCCAGGGGCCGTGGTGCCGGTACCGAAAGCAACGACTTTGGATTTCTGGGCAATGGGGCCTGCGGCAAACATGGAGCCGGAAAGGGTAGGTCCTTCGATAGCCAGTACTTTATCCTGCTCAATGCACTTCTTCATGGCATTAATGGCTTCTGCCTTGTTGCCTTTGGTATCATAGGTTTTCAGATCGATTTTCATCTTTGTGTTCGGATCTTTGTTGATTTCTTCTACAGCCAGTTCCGTGCCTTCTTTCATGGCCTGCCCATAGGCAGCGGCCGGTCCGGTATAGGCTCCCAGGAAACCAAATTTCACGGTCTGTTCTCCACCTGCACTGCCATTGGCCTTCTTGTCACCGCCACATCCTGCAAAAGCTCCGCAGATTGCTGCTGCTGCCATGATTGCTGCCATACCTTTTAACCATTTTTTCTGCATAATGAAAACCTCTTTCCTTTGACTGCCTTCCTACAAATGATTCTTGACCAGACTTCTGAGGGGATAAGATGAAACAAAAAAGCCCCCACCGGCAGCATATGCTGCCAGCAGGGGCGGATTTCCGCGGTACCACTCTGATTTGTCTCTTAACCGCCTGCAAAGATAGAATCTCCCTGTAAACAGAAAGCCCCTACCTCCAGCCTGCGCCGGAGATAGGGGCGAATTGTTTCGCGGTACCACCCTACATTATACTTGCGGTTCCATATTCGTAACGTGAATGGACGTTCCTGCTTACTATATTCGGCAGAAAAGCTCTCGAGTGACTAACAGTATGCCCTCGTCTACCGGTTTTCATCTCCCACCGGCTCTCTGCAAGATCAAAAGCAACCTTTTTCTCGTTCATCGCTTATCTATATTACTTTCAGAAGCTTGTAGAAAGCATAACGCCGGATCTGGATTTTGTCAAGAGGAATTTTTGAGTACGTAAGCCAGTTTTCATTTACCCATTCCGCGCCCGGTCCGCCGGGAATCGCATACATGAGCTTTGTTAGCTCCTCTTCCGGCAGAGAAATCTCCGTCTCTTCCTTCAGAAAAGGAAAGAGCGGCGACGTCAGAAGCACATGAGCAAAGGAAGAAGCAAGGCGCCACAGGAAGACAAAGGAAGGGCTGCCCTCTTCCTTTTCCTGGAACCCCAGATCATAAAGGGCCTGCCAGCGGTCTTCCTCAAATCGCTGCTTCCATGGTTTCATGGAATTGGTCAGTTCGCCGCCTTCTTCATCTGCTGCAAATCCTCATTCCGTAAAAATAAAGGACAAGCCTTCTTCCTTATCCTTCATTTTCCAGCCCCTTTTCCATCATCATTTCTTTTCCCCAGCCGCCGGTGGGGATGGTAAAGCTGCCAGCCGTAGTGGATGGCAGCCACCCGGAGAAGCAGCACCGCCCCGAAGGCAGTCCAGGACACGAGAGACAGCGGCAGGACACCGTGAAGAATGCACATGAGAAGCCCGCCAGCCACCGAGGCAATGGCATAGACGTCCATGTAAAGCACCACCGGCATGCGGCGGGCCATCATATCCCGGATCACCCCGCCTCCTACGGCGGTGATAAGCCCCAGCATGGTGGGAAGCACATATTCATAGGACGGCCAGGCATAGAAAGCAGTGAGCACACCGGTTACCGTAAAGGCGGAAAGACCGATGGTATCAGACAGATGGTAGAGAAAGGAAATAATCACCCTGCCCTTTTTAGGAATGCGGAAAAAGGGATAAAAGAGGCTCACCGCCAGGGCCGTGCCGATGGAAACCAGAAGACTCATGGGATGGGTCAGCGCCGACGGCGGAATGATGCCGCAAAGCACGTCCCGGATCATGCCGCCGCCTACGCCGGTCATCACTGCCAGCACCGTAATGCCGAATATGTCCATGCGCCGGTAAAGACCTACAATGGCGCCGGAAAAGGCAAAGGCAATGGTGCCCAATATTTCAAAAATCATCCAGGTAACAGACATGGAAATGCCTCACTTTGGAAAAAGGGGCCGCTTGGCGGCCCGGGTTCATAGATAAAGGTTAACGGCCCTCCGGGCCGAAGGTTGTGGCCGCCTGACGGCGGCAGGTTGTGTAGAAGGGTTGTGAAGAGAAAGGTTCAGAAGGTTCAGAGGGTTCAGAGGGTTCAGAGGAAAAGGTTCTCAGGATTGACCGGCCTTATGGCCGGAGGGTTCTTAAGTTTGACGGCCCTTCGGGCCGAGGGTGGTGGTATCGCCCTTTGGGCGATGAGTTTTATAAGCCGCCTGCGGCGGTCACGTCAGCATAGAGTATCTATTCTCTCCGCTTACCTCGTACACCCTTTCCCGCTACGCGGGACTTCCCCTCAAGGGGAAACGAGAGCGTTACGGGATTGGCTTTCTATGTCATATGGTATGATAAGCATTCTGCTGATTGGCTCGCTGCGCTCGCCTCCCCCTATCCGGCTTCGCCGGACTTCCCCCGCAGTTCGGTCGGTCAATCGAAAGGAAGGCCCTTTTATGGGCAGGCTAAGGGCCTACTTTGACCGACTTGCACATCCTATGCAGGATGTGCACAGGGGCAGAATAAAACACCTCGAAGCCTCACTTCGTAAGCGGCTCTACAGTAAGCACGGGTTATTGTGCCACCTCGAAGAGGGGCAAAGGTGGTGGCGTTAGCCACCAAAAGGGGAATCTCCTTCGCCCACCAGGGCGGTTGGCCTGTTTTCCGACGCCCGCCAGGGCAGTTGTGAAGGTTTTTCATAAGAGGGCGCCTTCTATAATTTAGAGGCGCCCTACCACAACCCTCGCGCCAAAGGCGCGTCAAACTTAAGCCCCTTAAGAACCTTCGGCCCAGCGGGCCGTCAACCCTCAAGCCCCATAGGGGCTTGTCCATAAGGCGTGTCAACCTTCGAGAATACAGTCCCCGCCGCCATCGGACAGCCGACAGCCGACAGCCGCCTCACTCCCACCAGCCCACAGGTACGCTGTCTAAAACACCAGGTACACCACATAGCTTGCAAGGGAGATGAAAAGGTTGGCCAGGGGATTGATGATGCGGTTGATGAGGCCGCTGAAAACCACCACCATCAGAAGGACGAAGCCGTACTGGGCGTTGAAATTTTCGTATTTGAAGGACAGTTCTCCCGGCAGGAACATGGAGAGGATTTTGGAGCCGTCCAGCGGCGGCACGGGAATGAGATTGAAAAAGGCAAACCACACATTGTACATCATCATCCAGTTCAGAAAGAGGGCGCTTTCCCGGCTGAGCATGCCCAGCTTGAGCAGAATGGCAGAAAGCAGGATGGAAAGAAAGCCCAGGAACAGATTCATGCCGGGGCCGGCAAAGGACACTTTCAATACGCCGCTCCGGTAATCCTTGTAATACCTTGGATTAATCATCACCGGTTTGGCCCAGCCGAAGCCGCAGAGCACCAAAAGGATGGTGCCCAGCACATCCAGATGGGCCAGGGGGTTGATGGTGAGCCGTCCGTCCAGGGAAGGTGTGGGATCTCCCAGGGCGTCAGAAACAGCGGCATGGGCATACTCGTGGAAGGACAGGGCGATGAGAAGGGCCGGCACTCGGTAAATCAGGGTGCCTATATCAAGAAAATCAAACATGGCAGACTCCTTTCCTGTTCATGATTTGATTCTATTATACATGGTTTGCCCGGGCCGTCATAGCCTGTGAAATTTCTTCCTGTCCCGTAGAGAGGGTGGTTTAAAAAGGGGCTCCGGGCTGGAATTCATGAGGCCCTCTGTTTGAAATCGAAAAGCACCTATGAAAGGGCCTGCCATTTCCATGCATAACAAAAACTGTCCCTTCCATACGGATTCCCCATATTTCTTGACCCCGGGGTCCTGTTCCTTTATACTTTAATCTGTAATTAAAAAATGGGAGATTGACTATGGAAATCAATTTAAACATGTACCAGACCCTGGCAGCTGCGGTGGCTGTCTTTTTTCTGGGCGGCTTTCTGAAGACGAAAATCAAGCTGCTTCGGAAATACTGCATTCCGGCGCCGGTCATCGGCGGCACCATCTTTTCGATTCTGAACTGTATTTTATACACCAGAGGCATCTGGACCTATACCCAGGACACGGTGATGCAGAACTGGTGTATGATGCTTTTCTTCACCAGTATCGGCTACATGGCCAGCGTGCACCTTATCCGAAAGGGGGGCCTTCTGGTCATTAAAATGGCCCTGCTGGTAGGCATCCTCATTGTCATGCAGAACCTCATCGGCATTTCCCTTTCCCGCTTTTTCGGTGAAAATCCCCTCATGGGGCTGGCCGACGGCTCCATTCCCCTGGTCGGCGGCCACGGCACCTCCGGTTCCTTCGGCCCGGTGCTGGAAAGCATGGGACTTTCCGATGCCACCACCATTGCCTTTGCTGCCGCCACCTTCGGCCTGGTGGCCGGTTCCTTTATCGGCGGCCCGATCGGTGAACTCCTGATCCGCCGTTTCCGTCTCACCTCTTCGGAAGGAAAGGTCATTGATGCTTCCCTGCCCGGCGGCAAAATGGGTCCCCATCCGGAAACAGAGAATGATGAAGACGCTGCTGCCAATTACCTCAACATGGACAATTTCATGTACGCCTTCGGCCAGCTCCTTCTGGCCATGGGCATCGGTACCTATGTGAGCCAGTTTTTCATCGATATCGGCCTGGTGTTCCCGGGCTACATCGGCGCCATGATTGTGGCAGCGGTGATCCGGAACATAGCAGAAGGCACCGGTCTCTACGGCATTTACCAGAAGGAAAGCGAAGTCCTTGGCGGCATGTGCCTCAATATTTTTATTTCCTGCGCCCTCATGAGCTTGAAGCTCTGGCAGCTGGCGGACCTGGCAGTGCCGCTCATCATCACCCTTCTTATCCAGACAGTGGTGATGGCCCTCTTCGCTTACTTCGTCATTTTCCGGGTTATGGGTGGAAATTATGAAGCCGCCGTCATGGCTTCCGGTACCTGCGGCTTCGGCATGGGCGCCACGCCTAATGCTATCGCCAACATGAATGCCATGTGCGAACGGTTCGGTCCTGCCCACACCGCGTACTTCGTCATTCCCTTAATCGGCGCTTTCGTCGTAGATTTCCTGAACGCTTCCATTCTCATGATTTTCATGAATCTTCTGAAATAGGGATTTCCCTGAAGAATTATAGAAAAACGACTGCCTCCGGGCTTATCCCGGGCAGTCGTTTTTCTATGGTTTTATTTTTTCTGGTCTTCCGCTTCGGTGGATTTCTTCACCCAGGCAATGAAATTGTCAATGCTGGATCCGGTGCGTTCCGCCAGGGTATGTTTCTTGTTCCATACGGTGGCAAAGTCCACATCATCCACATCACTGCGTCCTTTCAGCGCCAGGGCCAGATTCATTTCCGTATTCAGGGATGTATCTCCCTGGGAAATGCCGGTGTGGATGCGCCAGTGCCGGGCCAGAGTAGACGGTTTTTTCTCCCCTTCCGGCACCAGCACAAAGGTCATGGGATCATACATGAGCTGCCGCGCCAGGGACGGGGTATGGAGGGCATCTTCATTGTTCATGTCTCCTTCATAGGCCCTGCGGATACTGTCATCGTAATCACTATAGTTTTTGTAGGTATCCTTTCTCTTTTCCATGAGGAAGGTCATCTGCCCGTCGAAATGGAGGGCATTGTCCTTTCCGTTGCCAAAGAGCCGGTTTTCCGCCTGTGCCTTCTGCAGGTCATCGAAGGCTCCCACCGCTTTGGAAGCCTGTTTCATATGGACCACAAAGGCTTCGATGGAGGAAATGGAGGCGGTATTTGTCTTTTCATCATAGGAAATCCAGGGATCCTCTCCATTCAGGGCATCAATGTACTCTTTAGCACTGTTATAGGTATGGAGTTCCTCTTTCGGCATTTGCAGAGGGAGCCCGTTCGGACTCATGGGCAGCGGTGTCACATCCCGGCTGCTCTGTCCCGGGAAGGCGCCGTCCACCATGAAATCATTCTGTCCGGTGGTCAGGGGGAAGGTGGTATCAGACAGGAAATGGTTCAGCGATGTTTCGATGGTTTTCTTCATGTAATCATAATAGGAGCCGGCCATATAAATTCCCTTTGACGAAGGGGAAAGGATGAGCTTTTGTCCCTTTTCATCAGTGAGGCCCATGGCGTTCAGGGAATCCGCATAGGCCCGGGCCATATCGCGGGACAGGGACCGGGTCCAGGTGCCGTAGGCCCGGGTGCCTTCCGTGCTGAACTGGCCCATCATCCATTCATAGGAAAGGTCTGCCTGGGTCAAGTTGGTAATGGGGCACCAGGCCATGGCACCGTCAATGGCATCGCTTAACTCTCTTCCCTGATCATCTTTCATCAGGGCGCCGATAGAATCCAGGTAGGGCCGGTAGAGCACGCTGTCACCGGTAGCCCCCATGAGGGCGCTCTGGGCGCCGCCGCCGCTGTGGCCGAAGGTAAAGATGCGATCCTTATTGCCGGGCAGGAAGGAATCATTGTAGCGCAGGTACCTCACCGCTGCCTTCAGGTCTGTCACGCCCCAGGGAGCGCCGCCGTCAAAGGTAGTGCCGTCGGGATTGGTGCCGTTATCCCTGCCCCGGCAGCCGGCAAATACATACACAAATCCCTGGGACAGGTACGTATTGAGCCCCTTCGGCGCATAGGAAGACGGCGCCTTCTGGGCGGCATATCCGCCAGTATTCACCGGCATGATTACCGGCGCCGTGCGGGCAGTATACTCTCCCACCTTCCCTTTGTCGCTGATCTGGCAGGTATAGGTGCCATCGGCGTTCGGCGTGCCTTTCATATAGGCCCCCGGCACATAGACCGACAGGGATTCATACTCCGAAGCCGCCGGATTTTTACAGTACACCAGACCGATCTGGTAGTAAATATCATTATCCTTATCATAGTTCCACCGGCTGCTGTCCACATGAAGGGCGCTTTCTGCAGAAACAGCCGCCTTTTCCGTCCCCTGCAACGGTGCAGCAAAAGCAGTACCGCAGAACGCAGATGACACAGTCAGCAGAATGGCGCACATTGCCGCCTGTTTTTGAATCATAACTCCTCCTTCTCCCGGGCCTTCCCTTTTCACGGGAATTCTTCTCCGGGTAAAAAAGAAACCACAGACCCCTTTTCAGTCTGCGGCATTCAATTATCAAATATATACCTTACATAAGTTTTATAGTCTCATTGTAGAGGATTGACCCGAAAAATGCAAGGGCTTCCCTGCTTCTGCCTCCATTATCAAAGGAGGAAATCTTTAAATTCCATACGATCAACGACACAGATACCGCTCCGCACCCTGTCATTTCGACGAAAGAGGAGCAGAGAAATCTCACTTTGCAATGGTGCAGAAAGCATGGCGGCCGAAGATCTCTCGGCTCCGCGTTTCATGGGTGCCCCAGGTCTTGACCGCCCATACCGGCGCATCCCTCCGCTCGAGATGACGATAGCAGCGGGCAGCATACATCCATTTCAAAAGGAGACAAATGGCAAGAACGTTTCCCCTCACCCGTCATTTGGGCGAAAGCGGAGCGGAGCAGTGAAATCTCGCTCCCCCATAGTGCAGAGAGCCTTGGCGTCAGGAAATCTCTCGGCTCCGCGTTTCATGAGTGCCCCAAGCCTTGACCACCCATACCGGCGCGTCCCTCCGCTCGAGATGACCATGAGGGTGGGCAGCTTGCCGTCAGAAAAATGTCATAGAAAAAAGGGCTGTGAAGAAATGATTCCCATTTTTTCACAGCCCCTTTACTGCCGGATATCAAAGGGTTCTTCCCATATCCACAGCCATCTGCTTATCCTTTTCCGGCGGTCTGCCGGCAATGGTGAGGTAGCCGCCGATCATGGCGCCGTTCAGGCCTGCGGCCAGGGCAAAGGCCTGCAGGTCCCGGAGGGCCGTTTCCCTTCCAGCGCACACCCGCATGATTACATGGGGCAGAATGAACCGGTACAGGGCAAACATGCGGAGCACATCCACCGGCTTGGGCGGTTTATTTTTGCCGAAAGGCGTACCGGGAATGGGGCTGAAAATGTTGAGAGGCACGCTGGTGACATGGTGGCTTCGCAGGGCAAAGGCCATGTCCAGGCGGTCATCTTCTGTTTCCCCCAGGCCCATAATGCCGCCGGAGCAGACTTCCAGTCCTGCCTTCTGGATGCGGCGGATATGGTCTTCCTTTTCCTCATAGGTATGGGTGGTGCAGATATTGGGGAAATACCGTTTCGCCGTTTCCAGGTTGCAGTGAATCCGCTGGCATCCGGCTTCCTTCAGCTGCCGGAGCTGATCATCGGTCAAAAGGCCCAGGGAGCAGCACACGGACAGTTTCGTCTGCTGGGAAATGAGCTTGACTGCCTTCACAATGGAAGCAAACTGCACAGGGTCACTCTGGCCCCGTCCGCTGGTGACGATGCCGAACCTTTCCGCGCCGTAGGCTTCTGCCTGCTTCGCTTCGTGAAGCAGGTCTTCCGGGCTCCGTAAAGGATATTCCTTCACGCCGGTGTGGTACCAGCCGGACTGGGCGCAGAATCTGCAGTTTTCCGTGCACCGTCCGCTTCTGGCATTCACGTCGCTGCAGAAACGCATTTTGTCTCCGCAGAAGGTTTTTCGAATCTTGTCGGCTGCCGCCATCAGGAAGAGGGGCTCCTTCTTTCCCGCTTCATTGAGCTTCCCTGCTTCCTCCCTGGTAATATCGGTGCCTCCAAGGATTTTGTTCATACAGTCTTCAATAAATTTTACGTTTTCATCCATATGGCTATGTTTCACTTCTTTCAGGTTATCAGGAGACCGCTGCGGCGGGTTGTATAGAAGGGTTGTGGAAAAAGGTTCTTAAGATGGACCGGCCTTGGGGCCGGAGGGTTCTTAAGTTTGACAGCCCTTGCAGGGCTGAGGGTTGTGGTGGCGCCCTTCGGTGCACAGCGAACACATTTTGCACTAGCGAACTGGATTTGTAAGGGAGCATCAGCGACCTGAAAATCCAGTGAGTCAGTGACAGCAGTGGATGAAGGAGCGCTAGCGACGCGCAAAATGTAGTGAGTCGTTTCCCCTTTAGGGGGGCGCATGAGTATATATGCCGCCGAAGGCGGCAATAAAATGGCGCCGAGAGGCGCCCACCTCGCCAACGCAGTGGTACTTTATAACTTCCCTGGGCGGGGCCCTCAAACTGTCCGGGAGGCGTCAGCCGGCCCCGGACAGAACCCTGGCAGCCCAGGGCCATAAGGCGCGATGGCTGCCTCAACCCTCGCGCCCGTAAGGACGCGTCAACCTTCGGGCAGACATCCCATGTGATGTCTGCCATCTGATTATCTGATATCTTCCCGCCGACTGGTATTTACCGATTCCCCCTCACTTACTATTCTTACCGAGATTCTTCGCTGCGCTCAGAATGACCGGTGGGAGGCGGGAAGGGGGGCAGCGGACAGCCGTTCCACCAGCCCACTAGTACACTAGTACACCAGCTCACCAGCCCACTAGTACACTAATTAATTCAGATTCGGAGCGGTCTGGGTGCGGCCCAGGTCATGGAGCATAGCGATATCGTCCTGAGGATCGGATCCTTTACTGGTAAGGTAATTGCCGATCATGACACCGTTCATGCCGCCGGCCAGAGCCATGGACTGCAGGCTCCGGAGATTGATCTGCCGTCCGCCGGCGGTACGGATCTGGGCCTTGGGGAGGACGAAGCGGAACATAGCAAAAGAGCGGAGGATTTCAAGGGGAGAAAGGCGCTTGTTGTGCTCAAAGGGGGTACCGGGGATAGGATTCAGTACGTTCAGCGGCACGGCGTCAATGTGCATTTCCTTCAGATGGAATGCCATTTCCACCCGCTGGTCCAGGGATTCGCCAAGACCGATGATGCCGCCGCAGCAGACGCGGATGCCTGCTTTCTGGGCACGGGCTACGTTCTCCGCCTTTTCCTCCGCTGTATGGGTGGTGCACACTTCCTTGAAGAAGGAAGGAGCTGACTCGATATTGCAGTGCAGGCGGCTGATACCGGCTTCTTTCAGCTGGTAAGCCTGTTCCTGGGTGAGGAATCCGAGGGAGCAGCATACTTCGATGCCTACTTCCTTGCGGATACGACGGATTAAGTCGAGAATTTCCGCAAAGTCCTTCGGATTTCTCTGGTCACGGCCTGCAGTAACAATATCGAAACGGGCAGCTCCGGCTTTTTTCGCTCTTTTAGCCGCTTCAATGACCTCATTTTCCGGAAGGAATTTATAGGTTTTTACACCTGTATTGTAACGAGCAGACTGGGCACAGAATTTGCAGTCTTCCTGGCAGGAACCGCTCCTGGCGTTGATAATGGCGCAGAGGTCTACGCTCCGGCCGGAAAATTTCTGACGGATCTTATCAGCGCAGGCCAGAAGAAGCATGGTATCTTCGTCCCTGGTGCGGATGAGGGCTCTGGCCTCTTCTTCGGTCAGTTCTCCGCCATTCAAAACTTTTTCAGTCCACTTCAAAATCTGTTCACAGCTGCTTTCCATTGCAAACCACTCCTTTTATAAAATCACCTGCCGTCAAGGGACAGGGTATTGCCTTGATGAAACCTTACGTGTATGTGCGTAATAGAAATATTCGTGTTTCACAATGGTGCGGAATATTTCTATCTGTATGAAATTGTATATGAAATCAAAGCTGAGGCTGGGTCATGGAGCGTCCCAGGTCTTCGGTCATCCGGATATCCTCCTTCGGATCCCGTCCGCCGGTGGTGAGGTAGCCTCCCACCATAATGCCGTTCAGGCCGCCGGTCAAAGCATAGGCCTGCAGGCTCCGGAGGTTCACTTCCCGGCCGCCGGCGGTGCGGATGAGCGCCTTCGGCAGGACGAAGCGGAACATGGCGAAGGTGCGGAGCACTTCCAGCGGTGGCAGGCGGCGGTTCGTATAGAAAGGCGTGCCTTTCACCGGATTCAGAATATTCATGGGAATGGAATCGATGTGCATGGACTTCAGTTTGAAGGCCATTTCCACCCGCTGGTCCAGGGATTCGCCCAGGCCGATGATGCCGCCGGAGCATACCCGGATGCCCGCCTCCTGGGCGGTGCGGATGATGACTTCCTTGTCTTCCATGCTGTGGGTGGAGCACACTTCCGGGAAATAGGAAGGTGCCGTTTCGATGTTGCAGTGGATTCTCGTGATGCCTGCTTCCTTCAGGCGGATGGCCTGCTCTTTGGTAATGAGTCCCAGGGAGCAGCACACTTCGATGCCCACCTGCTCACGAATTTTCTTCACAATATCGATGATTTCCTCAAACTCATTGGGATTGTCCTGGTTTCGTCCGCTGGTGACCAGGGAGAAACGGACAGCGCCGGCTGCCTTGGCTTTCTTCGCCGCTTCCAGAATTTCATCTTCCGGAAGGAGCCGGTATACTTTGGCACCGGTATGGTACCAGCCCGACTGGGCGCAGAACTTGCAGTTCTCCTGACAGTGGCCGCTTCTGGCATTGATAATGGCACAGAAATCCACTGCATTGCCATTGAATTTCTGGCGGATTTTATCCGCCATAGCCAGGAGCAGCATAGTATCCTCATCTTTGGTACGGATTAATTTCTTTGCTTCTTCTTCTGTAATCTCACCGCCATCCATGACTTTTTCAGCCAATTTGATAATTTCTGCACAAGCACTGTCCATAATGAAAACTTCCTTTCACAATCGGAGCACCTGCGTTTCAAATTGTTACCTTGTGATTAAGTATAAAATAAACAATCAAATCTGTCAATCCTGTTATTTCTAATAGTTAACAATGTGTTGACATAATTGCCCTGGTGCCGCTTTTTAATATTTCTTTATCTTCCTGCCGTCCGCCTTATTCTATAATAAAGAAAAGACAGGGAAAGGAGGTGTGAGCCATGGCAGGAAAAAGAGAAACCGCCAGGGTATCCTACTATTTTCTAAAGGAGAAAAAAATACTGACCATTACGGCGCTAAGCGGCATCCTCTACAATCTGGGCCTTGTGGCAGTGCCCTGGTTTGAAGGGCACATATCTCAGTACCTGGCAGACATTTTGGAAGGGACCCGCCAGCCTTCTTCCCTGGTATTCCTTGCCCTTTCCTACTTTTTCACCGTCCTTTTCGTACAGGCCATGCGGTATGTGAAGCGCCTCTATGTGCGCCGTTTTGCCAACAACACCATACTGTCCATGAAGGAAACGATCTATACCAGGCTTCTTCAGGAAAATCGGCAGGACCTTGAGGGCCAGGGCGCCCGCTGGATGACCCGGGTCATTTCCGACGTGGAAGCCTGCGCCGAAGGCATGCGGAAATTCACGACGGAACTCTTCGATACCGGCGTAGCCCTTCTATCTTACAGTGCCTTCCTCTTCTATTACGACTGGCGCCTCACCTTTCTGGTGCTTCTTTTCCCTCCGGCCGCCTACCTTCTGGCAGACAGGCTGAAGAAACCGGTCACCAGCGCCGGCCGCCGGGCAAAGGAATCAGCGGAGCGCCTGGCCCGGGGCACCATGGACCGGCTGCGCCATGCCCTGACCTACCGTCTCTATGGAGAAGAAGAAACAGCCGATAGGCGCTACCTTCGCCTGCTCACCGATTATGAAAAGCGGCGGATCCGCCAGGGTCTTTGGGAAAACAGCATGGAACCGCTCTACCGGGTCATTGCCATGACCGGTTCCCTCCTCATTCTCTGGCTGGGCGGGAAAAATGTGATGGGCCAGGGCTGGGAAGACTGGAACATTGCCGCCTTTGCCGCATACCTTGCCTGCTTTACCAGGCTGGCGGTGAAATCCTCCCATGCGGCCCACCTGTTCAATGCCCTGCAGAAAGCAGACGTTTCCTGGCACCGCATCCGTGATTTTCTGACGCCTCTTTCGGAGACGGCCCTGCCGCCGGCAAAGCCGGACCGCCTTACCGTGAGCCATGTATCCTTTACCTATCCCGGCGCCAGCCATGCTGTCATTCAGGACTGCACCTTTTCCGCCGCTCCCTCAGACATCATAGGCATTACCGGAGGCACCGCCTCCGGCAAGTCCACTCTGGGCCGCCTTTTCCTCATGGAATCTCCCCATGAAGGGTCGATTACCTGGGGCAAAAAGGAGCTGGGCCGGGACATATCCCCCCTGTCTCTCATAGGCTATATGGGCCATTCCATGGAGCTCTTCAATGCCTCCCTGGAAGAGAATATAGGGCTTGGGAAAAAAGGAAATCTGGACGAAGCGCTGTGGGGCGCCTGCCTTGCCGAAGAGGCCGCCGCCTTTCCCCAGGGCGTCAAAACAGTGATAGGCGAAGGAGGGCTCCGTCTTTCCGGAGGCCAGCAGGCCCGGGTCATGATTGCCCGCCTTCTCTACCACCGCCGCCCCCTCATTATTCTGGATGACCCCTTCGCATCGGTAGACAGGGAAACGGAAGACCAGCTCTTTGACCGCATCCATGCCCTGTGCCGGGATTCCATTATCCTACTCATTTCCCACCGTCTCCGCACCTTCCCTAAAACCAGTCAGGTCCTGTGGATAGGGAAGGATGGAAAAGTCACCACATCTACCCATGAAAAACTGCTGGCGGAAAATGAAGACTACCGCCGGCTCTGGGCTCTCCAAACCCCAGAGATGCATGAAAGTCATTGCGAGGAAAGGAGGTAACCCCATGGACCATTCCACTTCCGGCCTGAAAGAAATCATCGCTTCTTCTCTGACCGCCCGCCCGGCGCTGACCGCAGCCCTGGTGGGGACCATTGTCCTCTCCCTCTTTCTCAGCATCCTTCCGCCGCTGGTACTGCAGAGAGCCATTGATGCCCTGGCCGCTGGAAAAGCGGAGAGCTCCCTCCTTCTCTTCTGGGGCCTGCTGTACTTTCTTCTCACCGCCCTTAGCGGCCTGTCAGAGGGAATAAGGGAAACGCTGATTACCATGTTCGGCCAGGCTGTCACCAAAAGGATCCGGCAGGCCATGGCAGCCAAGCTGAGCCGCCTTCCTGCCGCCTTCTTTACCGGCCGCGGTGAAGGCAGCACCGCCTCCCTTTTCGTCAATGATGTGGACACCCTGGAAGACCTCTTCGACTCCGGCATTATCAGCATGGCCGTAGACAGCTGCCGCCTCTTTTCCATACTGGCTGCCGTATACTGGCTGAGCTTCGGTCTTTTCCTGCTGCTCCTGGCAGCCCTTCCCTTTCTCTTCCTTCTCACCCGGACCTTCCAGCATCACATGCTGGCTGCCCAGATAGAAAACAGGAAAGCCATTGCCTCCACCAATGAGCTCATTCCTGAAACCTGTCGCAATATCCGCACCATCCGCCTTCTTTCCTGTGAAAATTTCATGAAGAAAAGATACGCCGCCGCCATCAAGAAAAGTTTTCAGTCCATGGAAAAAACAAACTTCTACGATTCCATTTACTCTCCCATCATCCTTACCACCAGCGCCCTTCTCATATCCCTCATGGCCATTCTCTCCGTAAGCCCGGAGGGAGCCAGCCTTTTCGGCATGACCGCCGGCACCGCCGCTGCCCTCATCGCCTATGTGGGAAAAATCTTCTCCCCCCTGGAAAGCCTGGGCATGGAAATAGAAAATATCCAGTCCGCCATGGCCGGCGTCCACCGGATCCGGGAATTTATGGAAGAAAAGGAAATGGCCCTGCCGAAAGAGAAGGGAAAGAAGAATGACCTGCCCCTCCGTATCAGCCATCTTTCCTTTTCCTATGAAAAAGGCCATCCCCTTTTCAAAGATTTCAGCCTCACCCTGGAAGCCGGCTGCCATCTGACTCTCACCGGCCGCACAGGCAGCGGGAAAAGCACCCTCTTCAAACTCATTACCGGCCTCTGCCTGCCTGACAGTGGCACCATTGCCCTCTTCGGCATGAATCCCGCTGCCATTCCTCCCAAAGAACGAAGAAAAATCTTCGGCATCGTGAGCCAGTCCTTCCCCATGATTGATGGCACCGTGAGAGACCAGATCACCCTGGGCGATATGCGCATCACTGACACCATGACCGCATCAGCCCTCAGGATTTCCGGGCTGTACGAAACAGTGATGGCCCTTCCCCAAAAACTGGACACCCCTTTCCAGGACAGCCTTTTTTCTGAAGGAGAAAAGCAGCTCCTTTCCATTGCCCGGGCCCTGGTATTCCAGCCGCCCCTCCTCCTTCTGGATGAAATGAATGCCCATCTGGATTCGCTGACAGAGCAGAAAGTGTTCCGCGCCCTGTCCCGGGCCTCCAGCCACCGCACGGTACTCTCCATTTCCCATCGTCTGGGAAAGGCCTGCCAGGGGCCGGTGCTCCGTATAGGAGAAGGAAGAGGGGAAGGGAGGCCATAATTGAACTGTGGTCTTTTGGACACGCCTCTGGTGTGAGGGTGGTACGCAGTACCAAAGGGGGAAAGGGTTCTTAGGTTCTTAAGTTTGACGCGCCTTCGGCGCGAGGGGGGTGGTGGCGGCTTCGCCGCAGATTTTAAAGAATGCGTTTCTCTCCTCCCTGTTACTTGCCCACCCCCATTCAGGGGGTGGGTGGCGAGCGCAGCGAGACGGAAGGGGGCGGCTTCGTTATGGGGCACTCTGTGGCCCGGGTTCAAAGGGTTCAGGCCGCCATCGGGCTCCGCCCCGGGCGGCCCGGGTTCGGCCCGGGAATGGCTTTCGTCCCCTGAGCGAAAGCGATGCACAACCCGCCGCCGGCAGGCGGCCACAACCCTCGGGGTGCAGCCCCGTCAACCCGCACATCGAAAGCGTGTCCAAGGGTAAGAAGCAAAAATGGCACAGGCCGCCGATTGGCGGTCAGGATAGCGATGGGGTGTCAAATCGGTGCTCTGCCTTGTACACCCTTTCCCGCTTCGCGGGACTTCCCCTCAAGGGGAAACGAGAAGTATGGAAAGAAAAAACAGAGAGTCATATATTTCATGTACCATTCCGCAGTTTCCCCCTTTGGTGGTGAACGCAGTGAGCCAATCACCAGAATGCGTATCATGCCATATGACACAGAAAGTTAATCCCGTAACGCTGACTTTATGCTCATCGCCCCATAGGGCGATACCACAACCCTCGGCCCGAAGGGCCGTCAAACTTAAGAACCCTCCGGCCGTCAGGCCGGTCCATCTTAAGAACCCTTTTCCACAACCCTTTTCCACAACCCTTCTACACAACCCGCGGCGCCAGCCGCGCCCCCTCTTTTCCCCACGAAAAAAAGACTGTGAAGAAAGGATTACCCTTTCTTCACAGTCTTTTTTTATTCGCTAAGGGAGGTGAGGTAATTTTCCAGTTCTTCCGCCAGCCGGTGGTTGCCGGTGAGGCCCGGCGCCAGGGGGATAAAGCGGAGGCTGTAGTCTTCGTCGCTTTTCCCCGGGATTTCTCTGGGGAATACGGCCCACACTTCTTTCACCGGACGGCTGTCCCGAAGGGAGGCGGTTTCGTCCAGATCCCGATAGAAGCGGGTGTTCATGTCGCGGTAGGCGTTGAACTGGCGGCGCAGGCTGGCGCTTCTCGTTTCGTCCTGCCAGAGGAAGAGAAGGTCCCGGTACTTGAAATCGGCCACCAGGGAGCCGTAGTAAAGGCCGCCTTTGTAGTAATCCAGGCGCAGGTCCGGCTGGCGGTGGGAGTTATTGGTGTACAGGGGATGGTTTTCCCTGTCTGTGTCCGCCGAGGAGGCGGGAAGGATGCCGTCGTAGGTCAGGTGTACTTCTTCCCCTTCCCGCCGGAGCTTGATTTCCGTGCCCGATTCCAGGGAGGAAAGGCGGTAGCGTCCTTCTTCCCGGATTACGGAGATCCCTTCTTCCAGTTCCCAGCCCTTGGCGGTGAGGGCTTTGATGAACTGGAGAAAGCTCCACATTTCATAGAGTTTGTCCGTCCGTTTCCACTGGAACTGGTAGAAGCTGGATACATCCAGGCTCTGGGCCGGGTCGGACAGGTTCTTATACAGGCGGTACAGCACGCTGTACCTGGGGTCCATGAAGACGGTCATAGGCACTTCGCCTTCCACCGCCGTTCCTGCTTCTTCAAACCAGGGCGCTCTGGATACGCGGCTTATGCTGTCTTTGATGCGGCGGGCCCGCCGGCGGTAGAGGGACAGCCGGGAAAGGGCTTTTTCTCCCGTTTTGTATTCCAGGCCCCAGGTGTATTTCCGAAGCTCCGCCTGTTTTTCCTGCAGTCGGCGGATGGGACCGTCGATTTCTTCCAGAAACTGCTGCAGAATATGGTCCAGGGCCAGAAGGATGGACTTGGCAAAGCGATTTTCTTCCACGTCCCTGGTGATTTCCGTGCGAAGGGCCGGCATGCGCTCTGCCCCGGGCCGCTCTTTCACATGCTGCGGCCGGATGTGGGGGTCCGGACGCCGTCCTTCTTCCTGCCGTATCTGCTTGAGCCGGAGCACCATACGGGCATTAGCGGTATGGGACAATTCATCCAGCACGCTCAGCACCACCGACGATTCACTGCTGATGGTATAGAAACGGAGAAGCATAGAGGCATTTAATCCCAGGGCTCCTTCCAGGGCTTTGGAAATATGGATATTCTTTTTCATGAAATCGAAGGACAGCGTCCTGATTTCATCGGTCAGTTCGTCCCGCATATCCTGCCAGCTCTGCTTGCCCATGTACTTGGGCGTGATTTCCATGAGGCCGTACCAGCTTTTGCCACCGCCTTCTACCGTAAGCACATAGTACCCCGGCACCAGGGGAAAGTCCTGTCCCTCGAAGAGAAGGATGGGCTGGTCCTGCCGCCGGAAAGGGGCAATGTAGGTCTGGCCGTTTTCTCTTTCCTCGCCGGGAATGGTGACCACGTCCAGGCCGTCCATAGTGAAACGGAAGCCCCGGGGCGCGTCGAAGCGGATGTAAATGTCCTGGTTCTCCGTGAAGGTCAGGCCCGGCGCCCGGTCTTCGGCCAGCTCTTCCGGATGGTCCGTGAAGCGGTTGAAATAGCGCACTCCCTTGTCCCAGCCGCCGGAAAAAGTGAGGGTGAAGGGAAGTTTAGATGGTGTAATCATAGAGTTTCAGCTCCCTGGCTTTTTCCTCCAGTACCTTCCGGGCACCAGTGAAGGAGGACAGGCGGCTGAACCGTTCCAGCACCTCCGGGAGGGAGCCCGTCAGTTCCCCTTTGTCGCTGGTGGATACCAGGGCCGCCAGCTGCTGGGCGGAGCCCCGGAGTTTGGTGAGGATGCGCTGCACCACCTGGGCATCCAGTCCTTCTTCCCTGGTGAAGGAAAGACCCTGGGGAATATTTTCCAGATATCGTCCCATCTGGCAGGCAATGCGGAAACCGATGCCGCACTGGATGCCGCTCTTGTGGAAGGCATCGTTCAGGGCGTCCAGAAGATCCAGCTCTTCTTCCTTAAGGCCCAGGCCCTCATGGACGCAGAAGCTCTCAAACAGGGAGGCCGGCATTTCGGGCCACTCTGTTTTTTCTTTCTTTCCCAGCGACAAAAGGTCATGGAACCGTCCCTGATGGAGGGTAATCACATTGGCCCGGTCCAGGATTTTATCAGAAAAGTGGTAGGTGGATTCGTCCACGTTCACCGTGCCGGTGAAGAGGACATTCCTGCCGATGGGGATTTCCGCCGGGTAGGCGTCGCCGTTGTAGAGTTTCGCCCGAAGGCTGGGATTGTAGAGGCGGATTACCGGATTTTCTTCCTTTTCCAGCACTGAAATGAACTGGGCAAAGTAGTGCTCTGCCCGGGCCAGGTTCATTTCATCAAAGCAGATGAGGAACATTTCATCGGGATGGGCGGCAGCATCGATGAGGAGCTCCGCCAGTCCCGTATCGGCACTGCGGTACACCATGTTCTTCATGTCCACATAGCCCAGAATATCGCCATCATCCATCCAGGAAGGGCGTACGGCCAGGAAGCGGACCCGGCTTTCCGGCAGTCCCAGGGCCCGGCCATAGAGGCGCACCAGTCCCGATTTCCCAGTGCCGCTCATGCCTGCCAGAATGGTGAGGCGGGAGGATTTCAGGGAAATATGGAAATTGATGAGGTCATCCTTATCATAGAGAAAGCCTGACCGGTCGGCCGTTTCAGACAGCCTTTCCAGGAATCCCGCTTCGCTCAGGGTATCCTGCTCCTCCGAGGTGATTTCCTCTTCCCCGCTGCTTACAGGCTCCCTGTCTTCCCGGGATATGAAGCTCTGAATGATCTTATCTACATCTTCCGGGCTGAACCTTTTTTCTCCATTCTCTTCACTGCCAAGGGTGATGGGTTCGCCGTCAGCAAAAGGGTTCACCAGCACGCCGCTGTCTGCCAGAAGGTCGCCGTCAGAAGGCACGGGCTTCAGCTTCAGCCGGAGATCCGGAATGAATTCCTCCGGTACATACCAGAGGGGCGAATGGGTGCAGCGGAGGATATGGGAGAAAAGCTCCGAATTTTTGAAATCCACCACGCCGTAGCCCAGGGGACCGTTATTCTTCACATGGAAATAAGCGCCCCCTTCGCCGATGACGGTGGAGTCAAAGGCATCATCATAAAGCGGTGCAAACACCACCCAGGGCCCCAGTTTCCCCTCAAAATTCTTCGTAGCCGCCACGATGACCCGGGGCTGCACATCATTGTTCCAGTATTTCTTGGACAGTCCCGGCAGCGGCTTTCCGGTGAGAATGTGGCTGCAGAACTTGTTGATATCTCCGGAAAATGGCGGCTGGTCCACGGTGCCGAAGGCAGGGATAGGGTAAAAATGGCTGTCCACATCCATGAAGGACGTGGTGCCTTCCAGCTGCATATCATCGAGCACAAAGAATTTATTATTCCTGATGGCCGGCGTAAAGGTGACGAAGGCATCGCCAAAAACGGTCTTCAGATAATGCAGGGCATCGGCCTCATTGTCAAAGGCATTGTATCCGCAGCCGATGCGGCTCATGAAACCGGTAAACCCGTGCTTTTCCGAATCCTCAAATCCCCGGGGCAGCGGAGAGAGAGGATCCACAAAAAAACGATAATCCTTCATCCCCGGCTGGGGTGTGGACAGCTTCACGCCGGGGCGCACCCGTCCCAGCACCTTGCCGTCAGCCTGCCGAAGAGCAAAAAAAGAACTATCGCCATTTCCATAATTTGAGTTATAACTCCCCATATTCAATTTCCTTCTTTCCCGGGCAGCCCCTTTCCCAGACATGGTTCTTTATGACACCATAAAGTTTGATTTCCCGAAAAGGACTGCCTTCTTAAAATTCTGTACGAAAAATCTTTCGTATCAACCCATGGAGGAAACCTCCGGCGAAATGAGAAAGTCCCGTCATTTCGCGCCTTTGCGGCTTACACTTCTTTGACCCCTAAAACTCTTAGGGGTTCTTTATATTTTAACATATAAAAAAGAGGGAGAAAAGAAAATAAAGCAGGGATGAAACCCTGTGTTACAGGCAAAGAAAAAAGCGAAGGAAGAGCCCCTCTCTTCCTTCGTTCTCCTACTTCCATTCATCCCAGTGATTCGGGAAAATCAGGGCCAGCACCGTTCCCATGACCAGGATGGCGTACTTGATGCCCGAGGGCATGAAAAGGTCCGCAATGATGTACATGAGAATCACCACCGCCGAAAGCTCCCGGCCCCGGGGATAGACCCGGTACCGCTGTATCCAGGAAGCTCCCAGAATCACATTGGCCGCAAGGGTCATGCAAAGCTGGATGGCCCCGATGAGGATGAGATTTTTGGCAAAATCCAGCCGCAGGAGATAGACCCCTGTCATGAGGAGGATGGAAAGCACCACCGCTCCCGCCGCCAGAGGCAGCCGCTTCAGGAAGGCCTTCCGGGAAATGGGACGCCGCACATCAAGGGCCGTCTTCTTATAGGTCAGAAAAGCGATAATCAGGGCGGACAGCACATACTCCGCCGTAAAGAACAGATTGGAATCGTAAGGTGTCAATGGTTTATCCTTTCAAGAAATTCATTCATCCGCCATGGCTTCATCATTGTCCGGAGGAAGCACGGCTTTCCCCTCCTGCCGGATATACCGGGCGATTTCGATGAGATTGCCGTCGGGATCCCGAAGATAAATGCTCTTCATGGGCCCTCTGGCGCCATGACGGTCCACCACATCCGTAATCACCGGCGCCCCCTTCGCCAGAAGCTCGGACCGCACCTTCTCCATAGGCGTCTCCGTTATGATGCAGAGATCAATGCTGCCGGACACGGGATAAGCCGCCGCCGGCTGGAACTCCCCGGGCCGCTGGTGGATATTGATTTTGCAGTTTCCAAACAGAAGGGCATATCGTCCCTTGTCAAAAACCACGGTCATGTCCAGGAAATCCCGATAAAAATGAAGGCACTCCTCCAGGTGGCCGGTGGTGAGAACAATATGATCAAAATTTTTCAGTTTCATAGCGCAGAAACGCTCCTTGCTCCGTAAATTTTATAAATATACTATATTCTATCTGTTTAGGAAGGATTAGTCAAAAGGAGCCGCCGGAATCATAAGCGCACCTTCGGTGTGAGGGTTCAAAGGGTTCAAAGGGTTCAAAAGGTTCAAAAGGTTCAAAAGGTTCAAAAGGTTCAGAGGGTGGCGGATTGCCCTTCGGGCGTGAAGGTTCTTAGGATTGACCGGCCTGAGGGCCGGAGGGTTCTTAAGTTTGACGGCCCTTCGGGCCGAGGGTTGTGGATTGCCGCTCTGCGGCGATGCTTATAAAGTCAGCGTTACGGGATTTACTTTCAGTGTCATATGGCGTAATAAGCATTCTGCGGATTGGCTCGCTGCGTTCACCACCAAAGGGGGAAACTGCGGAATGGTACATGAAATATATGACTCTTTGTTTTTCCTCTCCATACTTCTCGTTTCCCCTTGAGGTGGCAAGGGAACTGGATTCATAGGGGAGAGAAGCGACCCGCGAATCCAGTGACACGCTTCCCTGTGGGTGAACGCCTCGAAGAGGCAAAGGGTGTACAAGGCAGAGCGCCGATTTGACCCCTCATCGCTATCCTGACCGCCAATCGGCGGCCTGTGTCATTTTTGCTTCTTACCCTTGGACACACCTTTGGTGTGAGGGTTGACAGGGCTGCGCCCCGAGGGTTGTGGCCGCCTGTCGGCGGCGGGTTGTGTAGAAAGGTTGTGCAGGGAAAGGTTCAGAGGGTGGTGGATCGCCCTTCGGGCGATGAGTATAAAGTCAGCGTTACAGATTAACCTGTCTGCATCATATGGCAAAATAACCATTCTGCTGAATTATCTGCCTTCGGCAGATACACCCCCTATCCGGCTGCGCCGGACTTCCCCCTGTTCAGGGGGCAGAATAAAGCTCTGAAAAGCAGTCCTTTCATAAGCAGCTCACAGCATAACGGAGCTTTATAGTCCCCTGTGGAGGTCCTGCATAGGACCTCCACAGGGGCGAAGTAAGGCCGAGGAGAACGATGGTGAGTTTCATTAGTATGTTTACCCTCGTACACCCTTTTGCCACTACGTGGCATTTCCCCTCAAGGGGAAACGAGAAATTCAGAGGCGCTTTCCTTTTGCCGCCCCACCGATCTGCGGGGGTGGCAAAGGAACTGGATTCATAGGGAGCCCCAGGGTCCGCGAATCCAGTGACATGCTTCCCACCGGGTGGCAAGGGAACTTGATTCGCAAGGAGCCATAGGCGACTGAGAATCAAGCGACACGCTTCCCACCGGGTGGCAAGGGAACTTGATTCGCAAGGAGCCGTAGGCAACTGAGAATCAAGTGACACGCTTCCCACCGGGCAAGGTGGCAGCGCCAGCTGCCAAAGGGGCGCCGCCGGAATGACAGGCGCCGTCATGACGCTCCGCCATAGTGCCTCCGCAGGCAGGTGGAACAGAGGCATGGAAAAAGGGACCTCCGAAGGGGTCCCCATGGCAGACAATGGATGATAATAATGACAATGAATCGGATGTCCCTATTTGGCCAGGGCGTCTTTCCCGCCGGCAATACCGGGATGGGTCATTTCATAGGGCGAGAGGATGCGGGTCATGGCTTCTTTGGTGACCAGCTGCTTCTTCAGAATGATTTCACGCACCGGTTCGCCGGTGGTGTAGGCTTCTCTGGCAGTGGCAGCGCATTTTTCGTAGCCGATATGGGGCAGCAGGGCTGTGATGACGCCGACGCTGTGGTCCACCCAGTACTGGCACTGTTCTCTATTGGCTTTCATGGTTTTCAGCAGCTTTTCATTGAAGGTGTTCACCGCATTGGTGAGGAAGCGGAAGGAGTTAAAAATATTGTAGGCAATCACCGGTTCCATGACGTTCAGTTCCAGCTGGCCGTTTTCTACAGCCATGCTGATGGCCAGATCGTTGCCGATGACCTGGTAGCAGGTCTGGTCAAGCACCTCTGCAATCACCGGGTTTACCTTGCCCGGCATGATGGAGGAGCCGGGCTGACGGGCTTCCAGCTTGATTTCATTGAGGCCGCAGCGGGGGCCGGAGGCCATGAGGCGGATATCATTGGCCATTTTGATGAGGGACAGGGCTGTCACCTTGAGGGCGCTGGATACCTCGGCATAGCAGTCGGTGTTGTTGGTGGCATCGATCAGGTTCGGCGCCGTTTCAAACCGGAATCCCGTAATTTCCGACAGGGTATAGGGGAAAAGCTTGATGTATTCCGGTTCTGCATTGAGGCCGGTGCCTACGGCGGTACCGCCCATATTCAGATCCTTCAGGGCCTCCAGGGAGCGGGTGATCCTTGCCATGCCCCGGCGTACCATGGAAGCGTAGGCATTCATTTCCTCGCCCAGAGTAATGGGCACAGCGTCCTGGAGATGGGTGCGGCCCATTTTCAGCACATCCTGGAATTCCTTTCCCTTCGCCTCAAAGCCCTCTGCCAGCCGTTCCAGCGCATCCGTGAGAGCCACCGCCTTGTGACAGAGGCATACCTTGATGGAAGTGGGGAATACGTCGTTGGTAGACTGGGCCATATTGGCATGGTTATTAGGCGAAATGATATCATAGCGGCCCTTTTCATAGCCAAGAATTTCAAGAGCACGGTTGCACAGAACCTCATTCATATTCATGTTGATGGAAGTACCTGCGCCGCCCTGGATGGGGTCCAGAGGAAACTGGTCCAGCATTTTGCCGTCCATGATTTCATCAGCAGCCTGGATAATGGCTTCTCCAATGGTCTTGTCCATGCGGCCGGTCTTCAGGTTGGTGAGGCAGGACGCCTTTTTCACGGAAGCCATGGATTTGATGAAATCCGGATCCAGATGAGCTCCGGTAATCTGGAAATTTTCCTTAGCCCTCATGGTCTGAACCCCATAGTAAACTTCATCAGGTACTAATTTTTCTCCCAGAAAATCATGTTCCTTGCGCATTTTTAAATTCCTTTCCATGCAGATTCTGCAATAATACAAAATTTTGAAAAATAAGTTCAATGCAATCGGAATACTCAAATCTATTACTTAAAATCATGCCTATGACCAAAAGCGGCGGGGAAGCCTGTCCCCCCGGAAGGCCTCCCCGCCACGTAAAAAGG
The DNA here is from genome assembly GCF_928721695.1 of Dialister succinatiphilus. Taxonomy (NCBI): domain Bacteria; kingdom Bacillati; phylum Bacillota; class Negativicutes; order Veillonellales; family Veillonellaceae; genus Dialister; species Dialister succinatiphilus. The sequence continues at coordinate 581,309 of NZ_OV788641.1, forward strand.
CGTCTGATAAAAAGCATATCAGACGCCTTTGCCAGTCATATTCACTTTGAAGAAGAAAGCCTTACGGTTCCTTCATCTGTGGCTAAGTGTACACCTGTCACTGAAATCTGTCAAGTGGTATCTCCGATTATGTATGAGAACGAAAAAAATGATAAACTATAAATAATCAGAGTTGTCATGGCCCGCCGCCGGAAAGGAGTTCCTATGAATACATCCACCATACCGCTTGCAGAATTTTCCAAAGAAGAAGGGCTCATTTCACCTGATTTTGAGCACCTTCCCCTTACGCTGCCCCGCCGCTGCCTCATGGCCTTTCTGGGAGAAAAACGGATTGCCGCCTTTGCAGAAAAGAGAGGCGGAAAGGTGCTGGGCACCTTCCTCTCCCTCACCAAGCCCTTTCCCCTCTATGAAATCCCCGGAGAAAAGGAGCCTCTCCTTCTGGTACAGGCGCCTGCCGGCGCCCCGGCGGCAGTGCTCATCGAAGACCGCCTCTTTGCCTACGGCGCAGAAAAAGTACTGGCCATCGGCTGCTGCGGCTCCCTTGCCGACATTCCGGAAAACTGCTTCTTCCCCATCGAAAAGGCCCTCCGGGACGAAGGCACCTCCTACCACTACCTGCCGCCATCCCGCTTCATTGAGCTGGACAAAGAGCCCCTCCTTCACCTGAAGGACTATTTCCGAAAGAAAAATCTTCCCTTCTCCCCTGCTATCACCTGGACCAGCGACGGCTTCTTCCGGGAAACGGAAGAAAAAATCCGGCGCCGCCGTCAGGAAGGCTGCAGCCTGGTGGACATGGAAGCCAGCGCCCTGGCCGCCTGCGCCAGATACAGGAGAAAGGAATTTGCGGAAATCATGTTCACCGCCGACACCCTCTCCTCTCTCACCCACGACCAGCGCCGCTGGGGAAAAGAAAGCCGGAACGCCGCCCTCCTGCTGGGTATGGAAGCGCTGGAGGAAATCTAAAGGGACGCAAACCGTACCGGGTTCAGATAGCGGCAACGGTCGCCAAAGGAAACCGGCGGAACGATTCTCTGCCATAGTAACAGGCAGCCTGCCATCCTATGGCCGAAATCAAAAAGGGGTCTGTGAAAAAATGTAAATCATTTCTTCACAGCCCCTTTTGGGTGTCTTTTTTTGTGTCAATGACAGTAAGGGGCTTGTCCTCATTGTCATCTCGAGCGGAGCCCCATGTCGTTAGCAGGGCAAAGGGTTCCAGGCACTATAGAGACTCTGAGTCGAGAGATCTCCTGCCACCGTGCTCCCGGTACCATTAGGAAGTGAGATTTCTCCACTACGCAACGCTTTCGTCGAAATGACGGTGGGGCAGGGTAGCATCTGTGTCATTTCCTCACAGCCCCCTTTCTCCATCAGCCCAGGTCTTTCAGCAGGTCATCCACATGGGAAGCGGCCTTGACCTTTCTGTATTCCTTCACCAGATTCCCCTCTTCGTCGATGATGAAGGTGGATCTTTCGATGCCCATATACTTTCTGCCGTACATGCTCTTTTCCTTGAGCACGCCGTAGAGGTTCACCACTTTCTCTTCTCCGTCTGAAAGGAGGGGGAAGTTCAATTCATTTTTATCCCGGAAATTGCAGTGCTTTCTGACAGAGTCCCGGCTCACGCCGACGACTGCATATCCCAGGGCTTTGAAGTCTGCCAGATGGTCCCGGAAGGCCTTGGCCTCCAGGGTGCAGCCCGAGGTGTTGTCCTTGGGATAGAAATAGAGAATCACCTTCTGTCCTTTGAAGTCATGAAGAGATACCTCTTTCCCTTCGTCGGAAGGAAGGGTAAAGTCCGGTGCCGGTTTTCCAATTTCAAGTGCCATATAGTCCTCCTTTAAAAGAATGAACTCTTTGTGAATCATTCTGTTAATTCGATTTCCTTCAATATAGTACCACAAAACAGATTTTTCTGAAAGTCTTTTCCATCATAAAAGCGGCAGCCCGGAAGGCGCCGCTTTTTTCATTTCTATATGTATTCCTGAAAGTACCATTTCCTTCCTGCCTTACATAAGTCCTCTCACCAGAATGATGAAGATGAGGAGAGGCAGCACATACTTGAAATAGGGACGAATCCAGCGGGGCATTTTCAGGCCTTCGCCGGTGTTCACTTCCTTCAGATAGTTTTCAAAGCCCCAGCCGTATTTTGTGACGCAGAAGAGGGCGAAAATGATGGAGCCCAGAGGAAGGATCAGGCTGCTGACGATGAAGTCCTCCGTATCCAGGATACCCCGACTGCCCAGGATATGCACGTCAGACCACAGATTGAAGCCCAGCACGCAGGGAATGCTGCCGAAAAAAACCAGGGGCAGCAGCACCAGCACCGCCTTTTTGCGGCTCCAGCCGAAATTGTCCATGCAGTTTCCGATGAGGGCTTCAAACACCGCCGTTACCGTAGAGAAGCTGGCGAAGGTCATGAACACGAAGAAAAGGGAGCCCCAGAGCTGACCCATGGGCATATGGATGAAAATATTGGGCAGGGTCACGAAAATCAGGGAAGGTCCCTCCGACGGCTCCACGCCGAAGGCGAAGCAGGCCGGAAATATGATCATCCCTGCCAGAAGAGCCACGAAGGTATCCAGCGCCGTAATGCGCACCGCTTCTCCGGTGAGCGCATGGTCACGGCTCATGTAGCTGGCAAAGATTTCCATAGACCCCTGGCCCACGGACAGGGTAAAGAAAGCCTGGTTCATGGCTGCTGCCGCCACATTGCCGATGCCCGCTTCCACAGCCCGGTTCCAGTCAGGCAGAAGATAGAACTCCAGCCCCTTTCCGGCGCCCGGCAGAAGGATGCTGTTCACCGCCAGAATCACAATGAGCCCCAGAAGGCCCAGCATCATACATTTCGTCACCTTTTCCAGACTTTTGGCCACGCCGCCGGCGCACACCAGAAATCCCACCAGCACATTGATGCCCATGAAAATCATCATTTCCACAGGATCCGCCACCATGCTGTCAAAGGCTTTCGCCACCTCCTGCGGCGAAAGGCCGTGAAAGGAGCCGTCCAGAAAACGGACAAAATAATCTACCATCCACCCGGAAATGGTGGTGTAGTACACCATGAGGATAAAGCTCCCCAGAAGGCACACCCAGCCATGGATATGCCACCAGCTGCCCTTCGGCTCCAGGGCCTGAAACCCCCGCAGGGCACTCTTGTGACTGGCCCGGCCTACGGCCAGCTCCATGGTTACCACCGGTATGCCCAGTAAAAGCAGAAATGCCAGGTAAAACAGGACAAACACGGCGCCGCCGTATTCCCCGGTAATATAGGGGAATTTCCACACATTCCCGATGCCGATGGCGCAGCCTGCACTGACCAGGATGAATCCCAGCCGGGACTTAAAGCTGTCTCTCTCTTCCATTCTTCTTTCCTCCCATTTCCATAAATTCCAGAGAACACCCCGTCCTGCCGGAAAAATGGATGATCCATAAAAAAACTCCCTGCCCCATTTTCTGGCAGAAAGAGTGCCGGCCCCTTCGCCGGCATAAAATATACATACCTTTTTATTATACAACAGGTTCTTGAAAAGGAAAAGACGCCCTTCTTCCATACAGAAAGCCCTCACCGCACTCAGAGTCTCCCCTCTTTCCGGAAAGAAAGGAACAGGGCAAGGAACTGCAGGAGAGAAAGGAAAAGGAGTACCAGTAACGCTTCAGCGGTACCCGAGGCGGTGGCCCGGGCGAAATCCCCGGCCCCCTCTGTCTGGGCGGCAGACACAATGGCCGCAGCCACGGCAGTGCCCACGGCACCGGAAAGCTGCTGGGCCGTGTTGCAGATGGCGTTGCCGTCAGGCTTCATGGACCTGTCCAGCACCGAAAGGCTGTAGGTCAGAATATTTCCTACCGACATCCCCTGGCCGGCAGCGAAAAAAAGGTAACAAACCGTCAGAATCCCGGTGGACGCAAAGGGCAGGGCGGCGTTGAACAAAACCATGGATAGAATGAGGAGCGCGCTTCCCAGAAGCACCGGCCGCCTGGCACCGAAACGGTCATAAATCCGGCCCGACAGGGGAGCAAAAAGGGCGCCCAGCAAACAGCCGGGCAGAAGGATGCAGCCGGCGGCGAAGGCATTTTCCCCGGTCACAATCTGGGAAAAGCAGGGGAGCAAAAATCCCAGAGCCAGACACAGGAATTGGAGCAGCGACAGCCCCAGTGCTCCCAGCACGAAAGGCCTGTTTTTCAAAGCCCGGATATTCAGAAGCGGCCGTTTCCCCTGGTCCATCAAATTTCTCTCCCGATTCCGGAAAAAGAAAAGGGCCAGTAAAAAGCCAGCGAAAAGGAGAGCCGCCGTGAAAGTGATGCTCCCATGGCCCAGCTCCGTGCAGCCCAGAAGAAGACAGGTGAAGGAAATGGCCAGGTACAGAAGGCCCATGGCATCAAAGGAAGAAGAGCGAAGATCGGAAGACTGCCGCACCGACAGGCCGCCCAGCACAAAGGAAATAAGAAGCAGCGGAAGCACGGCCCAGAAAATCATGCGCCAGCCAAAAAGACTCACAATGTATCCGCCGATGGAAGGCCCCACCGCCGGCGCCAGAGCGCAGACCAGCATGCCTGCCCCCACCATGAACCCCAGCCGGTTAAGAGGCGCCTGGTCCATAATGATATTAAACATGAGCGGCAGCGCAATGCCTGTGCCTGCCCCCTGAAGAATCCGTCCCAGAAGGAGCAGCAGGAAATCCGGCGACCAGGCCCCCAGAAGAGTACCCAGAATGAAAAGGCCCGAGGCCGTGAGAAAAAGCCTCTTCATCAAAAACCGCTCCTTCAAGTATCCCGACAGCGGAATCACCACCGCCAGCACCAGGAGATAGCCGGTGGTAATCCACTGCACCAGAGCCGTGGAAACGGAAAACTCCTTCATGAGAGAAGGAAATGTAACATTCATGGCCGTTTCAATGACCACGCCGGTAAAAGAAAGAATGCCTGCGGCAATGATGGAAAAAACAAGCTTCCTGTCCAGGCGGCGTTCAAACTGCATAGTACTGCTTCCTTTCAAATAGAGTTTTGGGACACACCTGCGGTGTGAGGGTTGACGGGGCTGCGCCCCGAAGGTTGTGGCCGCCTGTCGGCGGCGGGTTGTGGAAAAGGGTTCTTAAGATGGACCGGCCTGAGGGCCGGAGGGTTCTTAAGTTTGACGGCCCTTCGGGCCGAGGGTTGTGGTATCGCCCTCTCGGGCGATGAGTATGAAGTCAGCGTTACGGGATAACCTTGCTGTATCATATGGCATGATAAGCATTCTGCTGAATTATCTGCCTTCGGCAGATACACCCCCTATCCGGCTGCGCCGGACTTCCCCCGCAAGCGGGGGCAGAATAAAGCTCTGAAAAGCAGCCCTTTCATAAGCAGCTCACAGCATAACGGAGCTTTATAGTGCCCCCTGAACAGGGGAAAGGTGGTGGCGCCAGCCACCAAAGGGGGAATGCACTTCCTCGCCCGCCAGGGCGGTTGTATGGTTTTATACAAACTGGCGCCTTCTATCAATTCATAGGCGCCCTACAACAACCCTCGCGCCAGAGGCGCGTCAAACTTAAGCCCCTTAAGAACCTTCGGCCCAGCGGGCCGTCAACCCTCAAGCCCGCAGGGCTTGTCCATAAGGCGCCAGCCACCAAAGGGGGAATGCATTTCCGATGCCCGCAGGGCGGTTGTATGGTTTTCGCCGCCAAAGGCGGTATAAAAAATGGCGCCGGAGGCGCCGTACCTCGCCAGCGCAGCGATACTATATAACTCCCGAGGGCGAGAGCCCTCAACCCGCCTGTAAGGCGAAGCCGATCACAGGCAGAACCCTTGGCGCCCAGGGCCAAAGGCCCGGCGGCGCCATCAACCCTCACGCCCGTAAGGGCGTGTCAACCTTCGGGAATACGGGAAAGCACCGCCCAGGACATCCTTTTGTGCCTATTTACTTTAGATAACTAACGACATCTCTTAGTATACACTGATTCCAAATAAAGGGGAAGCAGTTTTTATATTCCATAAAAAAACACGGCCTGCGCCGCGTTTTTTTTATGATTCAAACGAACTATGATTAGCCCGGGCTTTCAGGAGGATTTCCTTGACCTGGTGAATGGTGTCTACCATGTTCTTTACATGCTCCTCCGGTATGTCTTCCATCTGCTCACAGAGCCAGCCCTGGAAATGATTCACATAGACATCATAATAGTGATTTCCCAAATCCGTCAGTTTCAAGATATATACCCTTCTGTCATTCCGGCTCTGCCTCTTCTTTACCACTCCCATGTCGCAGAGCTCATTCACCAGCTTCGTAATGGAGGGCATGGTACCGTTCATGGCAGATGCCACATCACTGACCCGGACGATTCCCTTTTCCTCATAAATAATATGAATACACCGGATAATGCGGATGTGCCGGGGCTTTAACCGTTCCGGCAGATTCGGCAGAATCTCACAGATTCTGCGAGCCTCATGACAGGCATCCAAAAATTGTCTGGTTAAATCATTGTTCATGGCAATCCCTCTGTTCCTACTCAATGATTCGAGATAAAAATCTGTTTATCCTTTAATTTAAAGTATACCACAATTCAATTTCCTATGAAATCCGTACTGTCATATATGCAAATAAGAATCGCATGCATGAACGCAGGCTGCCGATAGAGAAATAGGTGTCTGATGCCCATGGCCCCCATGAAGGACTTCCTCACGGCATACAGGAAACTTCCATCGCCCAGGCCACGAAACGTCAGCCGGCAGATGGCAGACCGTCAGACAGCGCCAGCCCCCTTCTGCCGCCTGCAGATGCCCTTCTTCCTCTGTGGAAAATCCCGTCCCTCTCTCGCAGCGAGACAATCAAACGCCGCAACGCCGTCCACCCACAAGGAGCAGAAAAAGCCTTTCCCCTGTTTTGAGGAAGGCTTTTTACTAAAAATATGTGAGAGGAAACCGCCTGGCAGCCCTTCCTGATTCATTTGACCCTGTAATCATCACCGAAAGCCGCAAAGCCGCCAAGGATTGGCGGCTTTGCAGCGTCACAGAAAGGATGTGCATATGGCATGGAATTCATACGCACCAGGCCCCTCGTCGCGGGGGGATAGCCCGCTACCGGCACCTGTCATTATAGGCTGCGCATAAGCTATACGGTTATGCGCTATGTTTTAATTTTATCATAATGTTGAAGGACCTGTCTATCCTATTCTGAAACAATGACCTATTTCCCCTGTCTCTTGAAGCACCAGCCATCCTCGGGCCTTTCATTCCAGCCATACTCCATGCTCTCTGCCATGGATAAGGCCCTTTCCCGGCCAAAATGATCCGCCACAAATCCCAGGGCCATATCTATTCCGGCAGACACGCCGGCAGCAGTGTAGAACTTCCCGTCCCTTGTCCAGCGGGCATCCCGCTGCCAGAGCACCTTTTTTCCCATGGACATGGTCCAGTCAAAGGCCCTCTTATTTCCTGTGGCATGAAGCCCGTCCAAAAGCCCTGCTGCCGCCGCCAGGGCAGAACCGGTGCACACCGTCATCACCACCGTCGATGCCAGAGCCGCCTTACGAAGAGCGGCAAGGAAATCATCCCGCAGCACCAGCTGCCGGCTTCCCATACCGCCGGGAATGAGAAGGATATCACCGGGGCCCGGAGAAGACAGCGCCTCCGTCATCACCAACAGCCCCTTCTCATTGGACACCGGGCCGCCGGAAAGAGAAGCATACCGGATTTCATAGCCGGGAAGCCTCCCCAGCACCTCCAGCGGCCCCAGTGCATCCAGAGCGGTGAAATCATGATAAAGCAGAGCCGTAATTCGTTTCATGTATACAAGCTTTCTTCAGACATTAAGCCTTTCAATATTCTTTGCGTGTCAAAACTCATTTATCTTTTTCAATACATTAATGCTTAAGTCTCATTATTAAGAGCAACAATCCAGCTAATCCACCCAAGTACAGACTGTGACCGACGTCGCATTGTTTCTTCATCAATTCCCTTAATCTTGGCTTCCTGCATTAACTGAACAACATCCGATTTTGTCAACATAATACCAGTTTTTAAATATCTAGTTAATGCATTTGCAAAAACGGGATGCTGCAATATACACTTACAAAATTCAAGTTGTCTCCGTTTAAAATTGGAAGTCAAAATTGACATCCCTTTGGAAGTCAGGGTATATACAGGTTCGCGATTCTCATTATATGTTTTTTCAATTAACCCTAGATATCGTGCTGCATTAGTATAATAATCGGATTGCCGTTCGTTAAATGCGTAATTCGCGGTAACTTTATTTTTAGTAAGTTCCTCGTTGCTTGATTTGATAAGTTCACATAAATTTATGACTCTTTCGAAGCTATCCGCTTGCGGAAATGGAATATTATCAGGTTCTGGTACTGGATCCGCACTTTTTAAAACAGATTGAATATCCATCATGGTAATAGTTGTATCCTCAATTGAATACCTCTGTTGTTTCACCAAATGCAAGGAGTTATAATTGTCTATATCTCCAAATGCATATTCCATAATGCGATAAATACCATTTGAATACACTAAAAAAACTGTCTTGACTTCTTTGCTAACTTTTTCTTTCCAGAGTCTAAATGGATAATACAACTGTCTGATTAAAAAATCATCTGCAAGATCTCTTTTTGCCTCAAACAGAGACAAAAAATTAATTCCTTCATATGCTGCGTCAATTTCAATTTGAGACCTATTAACTTGAAGGCAGTAATTCGGTTCTGCCTTATAAACATGATTAACATGAAAAGAGAATGAGCCAGAACTCATACGCCCTGAAACAGTCGACACAAGCTTACTTTGTTCTTCTTCTAAAAATTCAGCAATAATACCGGAAGCAACAGCTGCATTGAGTGCCATCGCTTCACTAGTAATATTATCAACATTTAAGCTTTGTACATAGTCTGGGAGTTGTACCCTTGTTATATCCATTTTCTCATCTTCAAACTGATGATAAACATCAAAGTGTCCGATAGCATAATCGCCACGAGTAATTGGCAAAATTGCTAATTTATTTTTTAAAAATATTTTAGGTAAGTTGATGTGATGATCAAATTTCGTCATTAATCTAGGCTCTCTCTCTTCTTTGATTTGATTAGCCGAGATGACAAATTTCCCCTTGCTCTCAATCTGTTCTAATATATTATATCTATCGAACAGTTTCTCCCAGGCCAAGTCATTTTTAGTATTTTCTTTACCGCTCATAGTTAGTCACCACAACTTCGTCAACATTTCCGCGCTTGCTACCAACTGAATTAATAGACCTTTTGGCTTGCACACGAGTAATCTTGTAGTTCTGATATTGATCAAGAATAAATTCAGTTGCGGAATTTGACAACATAAATTTAATTCCCCGCGAATCCAACTTATCACAAAAAGCCTTTAATCGTATTTGTTCTTCCCTTCCAAAGCCTCCTCTGCTGTACCCCGTAAAATTCGAAGACGTAGATATTGGATCGTATGGCGGGTCCAGATATACAAACGTTCCTTTTGTTATATTTTTTAATACCAAAGAATAATCGCCAGTAGTAAAATGGATATTAGCCTTATTAAAATAATTGCTAACAGCCCGGAGTACCGGTTCGTTTACAATGTTAGGATTTTTATAACTCCCAAAAGGCGAATTGAATTCACCAGCATTATTCACTCTATACAGCCCATTATAACATGTTTTGTTTAAATATATAATTCTAGCTGCTTTTTGTACTTCTGAAAGACTTTGGTATTTTTCTCTATCTCTGTCCCAATCTCTTATCTCATAAAAAAACTTTGAATCATTTTTCATTAGCTTTAGTAACTCAATGAGCTCATCCACATCATTTTGAATGACATTATATACATTAATTAATTCAGCGTTAATATCATTGACATAGGCATTCTTAGGTTGTATAGAAAAAAGTACTGCCCCGCCACCAATAAATGGTTCACAATATGATTTATAACCTTTGGGAAAAAGTGGTTTCAGAGTATCCAGTAACTGTCTCTTCCCTCCCACCCATTTCAAAACAGGAGCTACAAGTTTATTTTTAGCCATTTTGAAGTGCCTCCCTAAAATATTAATTGATCTTGTTATTTTAACATATTTGAGCATATCACTTCAATGCCTAATATATAATCGTTAGTCTAATGCATTTACATGCACTTATGATGCATTTACAATGTATTTGATACTTCTTGTTTTCCTGAATTCGTAAATATAATTTTTTAATTTAAAAGGCTAAAATTTCTCAAATTATGGGGGCTAAATTCGTGATGTTGTATATCATTATTTTCTATATTTATTTTCTGAATACCATTAAATGCTCATGCGCCAAAAGCAAGAAATTAAACTTTTTGCTCCGTTCAACCCATTCTGCTGTATGACGGCAGTTGTACTGCTCTTTAATAATCAATTCCTTAAGAGTAAAACCACATTTTTCAAACACAGACATAACCTTGAACCCCAGAGGTATAACACATCCATGTTGTCTTAAATCTCCCATCAAAATCGCACAGAATTTTCCTCTTTTTAACACCCTGTAACATTCATGAGCAACCTTTTCCATTTCCTTTAAAAAAGGTCGCACACTCAAAAGTGATATATCTGCCGGTATGCCTTTACTGTATTTAATAATATCGGCATAAGGCGGATGAGTGCAGATGAAATCTATTTTCTCATTAGGAATATAGGCAAGATTACGTGCATCTGATTCGTGTAAATAAACCTTCCCGCATCCCGGCCTATCAAAATTGCATTTTTTAGCGGTCAACTGCAATGCCTTTACATTGACATCCGAACCTACCCCAATCCGATTCAGCAGCCTGCATTCTACCATTGTTGTTCCTCCACCACAAAACTGGTCAAGAACTATATCTCCTTCCCCGCTGTACCGTAAAAGTAAATTACGGGGCACATATGGCGACCAATTGCCGCGGTATGAGGAATCATGAGTTGCCCAATCTCCGTGCTCCGGAAATCTCCATACCGTAGAAGTTTCCAAATGAAAGTTGTCCGGTTCCCACCTTTTGATAGCCATTTCCATCGTTCCTTTTCTTACTTACACAATAAAAAATCCCTGCTTTCTTTGATAAAATATGCTATAATAATATTAGCACAAACGTTCACATCTTGAAAAGGAGAAAATGCCATGCTGGATCAATTTGCAGTAAAAATTCCGCAAGAAGACATTATCAATGACACCAAGTTGAAAACGGACACAAATGCAGAAGATGTTTGTCTCTGGTGCAACGAAGATGAATTAAATAACTATATGGACAATCTCTATGCTAATCGAAACGGACACGCCTTTCTCCAGGAAGGTGAATATGTACGCATACAGCAGAAGGATATAGAGGCTTTGATTCAATCCTTTGAAAATGGAGAGCTCCACGCTGTAGATAAGGAAAACATGAGAGAAGCCCTCTACTTCATCAAAGAACGGATCAACCTTGGAGAATCCATTTTTTATAGCTGTTCTTTCTAACAAAAAGCCCTTTCTGCAAAGGAAGGGCTTTTTTATATAAAATATCATGCTGCCAACCATTCATAACGATTTTGCAAAGTGGTTTCCATTTTGTCCTGCTCATACCATATGAATAAGTAGAAAGGGAAAAACAGGGATTCTTATTTCGTTATACCGGCAGATGACCTTGACCATACATTAGGAACACCACCGCTTAAAGAGAAACGGGTCACACCGATTTCACAAATTCCGACGGCAGGCAGAGCGTCTTCATCGATTCATGACGACTGCTTTTCTACACGGACCACCTATGTCCGTTTTTTCGTGCTGTCTTTTTTCAATACATGAAAAAAAGAGCTGTTAAGAAATGATGACCATTTTTCACAGCCCTTTCCCACGCAAAAAACTCCCGATTCGTCCCATGCTGATGCGCGGTAGGGCTCAGGCCTTCTGTTTCGATGAATCGGCCAGGGGCAGCCGCCGGAGCGGAATGTCTGTGTCGTCAAGGAAAAGCAGGTATGGCCTTATTGCCACCAGAATGTCTAGCAGGTCATCCTCAGGAGTTTTTATGGAGTTTTCGGCGCGCCAGAGAGGTGAAATTCATGAAGGCTCCGTTCCTTTCTTCCCCCGCTTCCATGGATTGTGCACCGCAGGGATTGGAAAGGCCTTCGCCAGGCCTTTTCGCCTCTCTGATGACATAGTCTGATAAAGAATACCGAAGTATCACCGGGGTATGCGCCTTCCAGGCACAAAAGGGTACGGCTTGGCTGCGGCCGCCTTCCTCCTGGTGTTTAACACCTTGTATCCTCATTGCTTCATGTGGTGAAATTCTTCACTGCGTTCAGGATGACCTGCCCACAGGAAGGCCCATGCGGTAAGCAGTCAGCAGTCAGCGGCCAGCAGTCTCGTTTTTCCCCACACAATTTACCAAATCAGCAAAAAAGCCCCGGATTTTCCAGGGCTTTTCTTTATTTCATAGGATGATATTTCTCATACACATAGTACAGCTTGTCTGCCATGAAGGCCAGAGGTTCGCTGCATTCCAGAATGTCGGACCAGTAGGAGGGGATGAAGTTTCTTCCGAAGCGGACGCCTTCCAGGGCGCCGGTGATGGCGGCGGTGGTGTTGCTCTTGCCGGAGTGGTTGGCCGAGATAATGAGAGCATCCAGCGGTTCGTCGATGGCCAGGGTACAGTAGACGGCAATGGCCAGGGCTTCTTCGGCGTTTTCGCCGCTCCCCAGGGAGGCAATGCTGTCGATGTGGTCCCAGGTGCCGGTTTTACCGGCAGGGTGATTGTTTGCCTGTTCCTCGGCCGCTCCCAAAAGGGAGAGGATGGGGTCTGTCTTGTGGACTTTGCCCAAAAGAGTTTCTGCCCGTTCCAGTGCTTTGGGCAGGGTAAGGCCATAGGCCAGACAGGAAATCATGGCTGCCAGACCGCCGGCGGCGTAGTAGCCTACGGGGTCGGAGTGGGAGAGGGCTGCCGCTTTGACGCCTTCATCAAAAGCAGCTTTGCTGTCTCCTGCAAAAATAAGTCCGATGGGAATGGCCCTTGCCAGGGCGGCGCTCCCTCTGCAGTCGTTGACTTTGACTTTCGTGGAGCCTTTCACATCTTTGGAAAAGGCACCTAAAAGGCCTTCCTCCGGATTCCGGCGGGCATGCATGAATTTTTCTCTAACAAGGCAGAATTCCCGTTCATGGGGCTGCCGCCTCATCCAGGTCCTCTGCCCCCGGCGGGGTTCTTCCCCGGTCTGGCTGTAGTACCAGCGCATGTATCCGCGGTAAATGCCGTCCACCAGGTCTAATTTCTTGGCATCAGCCCATAGAATCCCATCTATGGTAGCCAGTATCATCTGTGTGTTGTCTGAAATCGGCGCCTTCCTGCCATTTCTGGCATCCCGCACCAGGGTGCGGAGACCGAAGGGGCCGAATCTGCGCTGTATGCGCCCCACAGAGAAATTCTGCAGGGGATAGCCCAGGGCATCCCCGCAGGCACTTCCATGCAGTGCCCCGCGAAACTTCTCTATATCCGCCATGTTTTCCTCCTTTTCTCCAGTTTGGCGCCGCCTGCCTCTCCATGGGCGGGGAAATCATTCTCCTCTTTTCTTTCCTTCGGGAAAATAAAAGTTTCTGTAAATCAATTCACTTCACAGAAACTTTTAGAAAAATAATGAGCAGAACGGCCTACTCCTGATTTTTATCCTTTTAAATATATTATAGCATAATTCGGTAAGAGAAATGTAGAAAAAGTAGGAAATAAGGGCCGCTTTGCGGCCCGGGTGCATAGGGTTGTGGAAGAGGGTTCTTAAGTTTGACCGGCCTGAGGGCCGAGGGTTGTGGTATCGCCCTTCGGTGCACAGCGAACACATTTTGAAGGAGCGCTAGCGACGCGCAAAATGTAGTGAGTCGTTTCCCCTTTAGGGGGCGATGAGTATTATAATGCCGCCTTTCGGCGGTCACGTCCACATCGAGTATCATAATCATTCTTACCCTCGTACATCCCTTCGCCACTTCGTGGCCCTCTTCCCCTAAAGGGGACGCAAGAACGTTACGGGATTTACTTTCAGTGTCATATAACAAAATAACCATTCTGCTGATTGGCTCGCTGCGCTCGCCTCCCCCTTTCCGGCTTCGCCGGACTTCTCCACGGGAAAGCGTGTCACACGATTCTCAGGTCACTTCGCTTCCTTACGAATCGTGTTCCCTTGCCACCCCTGTTCAGGGGGCAGAATAGGTTTCTATGCTTTCCTGCAGAGACATGGCTCCATGGCTAAGCACCCATAGTCCCACCACAAAGTGGGGGGAAGGTGGTGGCGCCAGCCACCAAAGGGGGGATTGCATTTCCTCGCCCGTCAGGGCGGTTGTATGGTTTTCCTGCCGCCGCAGCGGCATATCAAACTCCCCTCTGAACCAGCCCGCTCTGTGGGCTGAACCCATCGTTCGGTGCGCAGCACACGAACGATAGAACCCGGGCGCCAAGAGGCGCCTGAACCCTCAAGCCCCATAGGGGCTTGTCCATAAGGCGTGTCAACCTTCGGGAATACTGGAAAGCACCGCCCAGGTCCCGGTCCCGACCGCGCCGAAAGGCGCCTGAACCCTCAAGCCCCAAAGGGGCTTGTCTATAAAACCAGCAGCATGGCTGCCGCCAGTTCCAGAAGGCCTATCAGCGGCACGCCGTATACGAATTTCTTATGCCTTGTCTTATGGTGGAAGAAGTACATGCCGGCAAGGGCGCCGGCGAAGCCTCCGGCCAGGGCGGCAAGGAGGAGGGTCCTTTCGGAGATGCGCCAGCAGCCATGGACGGCTTTCCATTTGTCCAGGCCGTAGAGGGAAAAGGAAGTAAGGTTGATGAGGAGGAAGGCCAGGGCCCAGGTCATGGGTTTCTCCTCCATCCTCTCGGCCTGTGCTGTTTCCGCCAATCATAGGTTATTTCCATGTTTTTCTCCTTTACCATGTTTCTTCGCTGCCGCAGGTTTGCAGATACTGAATGACCGCCTTGTCCAGATCATCCAGAAAGTCTGCCGGCCGGGAGGGGAGCCCGGCCACCTGGGAAAGGCTTTCCGCGCTGCCGTGGGCGATGAAATATTTCAAAATGTCTGTGTAAACATGGTGCACCTGGAGCAGGACTTCCCTGTTGCCCGGCGATGTTTGTGCCAGATGGCGGATGCTTTCGCAGAGACTGCCGAAGGCAAAGCTGTTGAAGGTTTCCCGCGCCTCCAGGTAGTAGGTGAAGCTGCCGTTATTTTTTCTGTAATTGTCATAAAGTACCAGTTTGGATTCCATAGGTATGCCCCCTTTATGAAATCGAAGGATTCCCTGTTTCCGCCGGGGCCAGGGAGAACCAGCGGAGAGGCTCCTTCTTTTTACTCACGGCGCAGAAGAAGGCCTGCCCCTTCATTTTTTTCAAAGATTTCAGTTCCACCGGCTCCCCGTTGGCGGCCAGAGGATAGAGATGGCCCTGAGGGCTCAGTTTCTTCACCGTTGTCCCTCCTGTTTCTTCGTCTTCCATGAAATAGAGGGGACTGAAATCGCTGCTGCCAGCCTTCTTATCCCGCCGGGGAATCAGGAAAGGCACTGAGATGCCCGTGATTTCCTGCTCCATGTGCCAGCCTTCCCCGTCCCGGTTAAAGATAAGGAGCTCCGGCTTCCCATCCCGGTCGGTGTAAGGGCTTTCAAGAAGTACCAGGGCCTCTTTGCCGCCGTCACCGGAAAGGTCGGTGAAATTGCAGGCGTAGTTCATCAGGCTTTCGTCATAGGTGGAATCGGCAAAATAGTCCAGTACCGCCTGCCGCAGTCCCTGGTCCTCGGTCTGCAGGGAGGACTCCTTCTTCACCTTCTTCGGTATCCAGGCTTCCGGAGACACCGGCGCCGGAGCCGGTGCCTCCACCATGTCTCCATTTTTCTCTATGGAAATGGTGGATATGTCCTCCCCCTGGCTGAAGAATGGAAAAAGAAAAACCATGGCTGCTGCCAGAAATTGAATTTTATATGTCATAGGTATGCTCCTTCTGTCTTTTCTTTATTATACCATGGAGGGGCGGAGCTTCTGGACACACCATGGACACGCCTGCGGCGTGAGGGTTCAGAGGGTTCAAAGGGTTCAGAGGGTTCAGAGGGGAGGGTTGACGGCCCTCCGGGCCGAAGGTTGTGGCCGCCTGTCGGCGGCGGGTTGTGTAGAAGGGTGGTGGAAAAGGGTTCTTAAGATGGACCGGCCTTGGACACGCCTACGGCGTGAGGGTTGATGGGGCTTCGCCCCGAAGGTTGTGACCGCCTGTCGGCGGCGGGTTGTGTTCGCTTCGCTCAGGGGGCGACAGCGCCTACGGCGCTGAAGGTGACGGTATCGCCCTCTCGGGCGATGAGTTTTATAAGCCGCCTGCGGCGGTCACGTCAGCATAGAGTATCTATTCTCTCCGCTTACCTCGTACACCCTTTCCCGCTACGCGGGACTTCCCCTCAAGGGGAAACGAGAGCGTTACAGGATTTACTTTCAGTGTCATATGACATAGTAAGCATTCTGGTGATTAGCCGCTACGCGGCTCCCCCTTATCCGGCTGCGCCGGACTTTCCCCCATCCGGGGGACAGAATAAACTGCTCTATGCTTTCCTGTAGAGACATGGCCCCATGGCTAAGCATCCATAGTGCCACCACGAAGTGGTTGCACCAAAGGAAGAAACGCATTTCCTCGGGCGAAGCCCGGTTGGCATGTTTTTCCCCGGGCGAAAGCCCGGTTGTTAGGTTTTATCATAAGAGGGTGCCTTCTATAGATTTAGTGGCGCCACCACAACCCTCGCGCTGGAGGCGCGTCAAACTTTAGAACCCTCAAGCCACAAAGCCCCAGGCAGCAGTAAGCCACCCCAGTTCCCGGTCCCGAATCCCGAATCCCCATTCCCCAGTCTCCCATCCCTTATACATAGCTATAGAAAAATTCCATAGGTTCCCTTTCGACCCCTTCCAATTTTCCAAATTCTTTCCTTTTCAAGGAATATCGGCATTTTTCGAAATTTCCTGCCGGCGAACGTAAAATTAGAGGATTCGAAAGGACCAAAATTGTCTATTCCCTTTTCTCTCCAGTTGGTGTATGATTATCTCCGGCACAATATGTTGTGTCTTTATTTGCGCGTTTAGACTATATTTAGTAGAATGCATGATTTCATCTACTATTCACATCATTTCTATCGACATAGCAGGCATGACAGGCTGAAATCGTAACTTAGAGGAAACAGGGGAGTGTCTTACATGGAAAACAGGGAGTATACCGACGTGATTCACGTAAAAACGAATGTAATCAAGAGAAACGGACAGGAAGTGTCTTTTGATATTTCCAAGATCATCAATGCCATCGGCAAGGCCAATAAGGAAGTGGAGTCCATTCACCAGATGAATGAATTCCAGATCCGTGCGGTAGCTGACAACATTGCCAAAAAGATTGCCTCCTATCCCCATGCGGTGAATGTGGAAGACATTCAGGACATGGTGGAAACGGGCATTATGGAAATGCGGGGCTACGAGGTGGCACAGAAGTATGTGCGCTATCGGTATAAGAGAGAGATTTCCCGTAAGAGCAATACCACCGATGACGGCATTCTGTCCCTCATCGACCTGTCCAATGAGGAAGTGAAGCAGGAAAATTCCAACAAGAATCCTGTTATCAATTCCACCCAGCGTGACTACATGGCCGGCGAAGTGTCCAAGGATCTCACCAGAAGACTACTGCTGCCGGAGGAAATCGTGAAGGCCCATGAAGAAGGCATCATCCATTTCCATGACGCCGACTATTTCGCCCAGAGGGAACACAACTGCGACCTCATCAACCTGGAAGACATGCTGCAGAACGGCACAGTCATCAGCCAGACTCTGATTGAGAAGCCCCATTCCTTCTTCACTGCCTGCAATGTGACCACCCAGATCGTGGCCCAGGTAGCATCGAACCAGTACGGCGGCCAGTCCTTTACCCTGGCTCATCTGGCTCCCTTCGTAGATATCAGCCGCAAGAAAATCACAAAAGAAGTGATTGCAGAAAGAAAAGAAACCGGCGAATCCATGGATAAAGACATCATTGAAAAAATTGTGGAACGGCGGCTGAAGGAAGAAATCAAATCGGGCATCCAGACCATCCAGTACCAGCTCATTACCCTCATGACCTGCAACGGACAGGCTCCTTTCGTCACCATGTTCATGTACCTGGACGAAGTGCCGGACGGACAGACCCGGAAGGACCTGGCCATGATCATCGAAGAAGTGCTCCGCCAGAGAATGCAGGGCGTGAAGAATGAAAAGGGCGTATGGATTACCCCGGCTTTCCCGAAGCTCATTTATGTACTGGATGAAGACAATATCCATGACGACTCCCCCTACTACTACCTCACCAAGCTGGCTGCCGAATGCACCGCCAAGAGAATGGTACCGGACTACATTTCCGCAAAAATCATGAAGAGTCTGAAGAATGGCGACGTATACCCCTGCATGGGCTGCCGCAGCTTCCTCACTCCCGATACCGAAGGCCTGGGACCCCATGGGGAGCACAAATACTACGGCCGTTTCAACCAGGGCGTAGTCACCATCAATCTGGTAGACGTGGCCTGCTCTTCTGACGGAGACATGGACCGCTTCTGGAAGATTCTGGAAGACCGGCTGGAGCTCTGCCACCGGGCCCTCCGCTGCCGCCACGAACGGCTTCTGGGCACCGTGTCCGACGTGGCCCCCATTCTCTGGCAGTACGGCGCCCTGGCTCGTCTGAAGAAAGGCGAAACCATCGACAAGCTCCTCTTCAACAACTACAGCACCATTTCCCTGGGCTATGCAGGCCTCTATGAAATGTGCGTCCGCATGCTGGGCGTTTCCCACACCACCGAAGAGGGCCGGAAATTTGCCATGGCTGTCATGCAGAAGCTGAATGATAAGTGTGCCGAATGGAGAAAAGCGGAAAATATTTCCTACTCCGTCTACGGCACCCCCATGGAATCCACGACCTACAAATTTGCTAAATGCCTGCAGAAACGGTTCGGCATTATCCCCGGCGTCACCGACAAGAACTACATTACCAACAGCTACCACGTCCATGTGGCAGAAAAGATTGACGCTTTCCACAAGCTGAAATTTGAATCGGACTTCCAGAAACTCTCCCCCGGCGGCGCCATTTCCTACATCGAAGTGCCGAACATGCAGACCAATATCCCCGCTGTCCTCACGGTGATGAAGTACATTTATGAAAACATCATGTACGCTGAACTGAACACCAAGAGCGACTACTGCATGGTCTGCGGCTACGACGGAGAAATCAAAATCGTGGAAGATGAAAACGGTAAGCTGGTATGGGAATGCCCCAACTGCGGCAACCGGGACCAGCACAAGATGAGCGTAGCCCGGAGAACCTGCGGCTACATCGGCACCCAGTTCTGGAACCAGGGCCGTACCCAGGAAATCAAGGATCGCGTGCTGCATCTCTGATAAGAGGGTCCGCTTTGCGGCCCCAAGGTTCAACCCTCACGCCTTCGGCGTGAGGGTTGACGGGGCTTTGGCCCCGAGGGTTCTTAAGGTTCTGAAGTTTGACACAGCCTGCGGCTGTGAGGGTTGTGGTATCGCTCCTTCGGAGCGATGAGTTTTGTAATTCTGCTTCGCAGAATGGAAAGCCTTCACAACCGGGCTCCGCCCGTTGGAAACACACCCCTTTGGGTACTAGGGAAGCACTGATTAATTCATAGAGTTTTCTTTTATAAGAATTTTTATGCACTGTTTCGTCATGGGCTTCCTTAAATAGCTCGCTATTCGCGTCAGCCCATTCCTCGCATTGCATAAAAATTCAAGAATAAAAGCAAACAATGATTTAATCAGCGCTTCCCTAACGCCCCCTTCTCCTAAAGGAGGAACTTTACCCGCCGATTAGCTGCGGTATATAAAAATAGCGGCAAAGCCGCCACCTTAACCCTCAGCGCCGCAGGCGCTGTCAAACCTGCGACCCCTCCGACCCTATGGGCCGGTCAATCTTAAGAACCTTCAGCCCCCCAAAGGGCACTGAACCCGGCGGCGCTCGGCGCCGCCTTTTTCACATGATATATTGATATATTATACAAGGAGTCCATCCATGAAATACGCCAATTTTAAAGAATACGATATTGCCAACGGTCCGGGCATCCGGTTTTCCCTCTTTGTGTCCGGCTGCACCCATCACTGCAAAGGCTGTTTCAACCCGGAAACCTGGGACTTCAACTATGGCAAGCCCTTCACGAAGGATGTGGAAGACTATATCCTGAAAGAATTGGGCCATGAATTCTATGAAGGCCTCACCCTCTTAGGCGGTGAGCCCATGGAACCGGTGAACCAGAAGGGCCTCCTCCCCCTGGTGAAACGGTTCAAGGAACTCTATCCCCACAAGACCATCTGGTGCTTCACCGGCTACCTCTTCGATAAAGACCTTCTGGGCCATTTCGCCAAAGTCATGCCGGAAACCATGGAACTGTTAAAGCGCATCGACGTCCTGGTGGACGGGGAATTCATGCTGGACAAAAAAGACGTGACCCTCCTCTTCAAAGGCTCCTCCAACCAGCGGACCATTGACGTACAGAAGAGCCTCACCACCGGCAAAATCGTCTCCTGGGATCCCGGAGACACCAGCATGTCCCCCAATTCCAAAATCTAAGGTCCCTTCGCGGCTCGGGCAGAATCTTCTGCCCGCCGGAAGCGAGCCGGTTCATAGGATAAAGAGGCTTTGAAGAAAGGTAAAGTATTTCTTCAAAGCCTCTTTTTTATGACTCTCATATAATGATATACTGCCGGTCCCCTCGAAATGACGGCAGGTGACCCGCCTCATTGGTGGAAGGAGATTTCTCCACTCTGTGGAGACTCTGCATAGAGTCTCCAAGTCAGCCGAAGTTGGCCTCTAGCCTGCACAATAAGAGGCTTTCCTATTGGCGGCTGACCGGCTACGGTCGAAATGACAAGAGGGGGGCAAGGCGGCGTTTCGGCCATTTGAAGCGTAGGATGTCTCCACTCCGCTCCCACCATCGAAATGACGATAGGGGCGTCCGCCGCCACCGTCATCTCGAGCGGAGGAACGTGCCGGTATGGGGGGTAGATGGAAACCACTTCGATGATGCTCTGAGCCGAGAGATCTCCCTCCTCATTGGTGGATGGAGATTTCCCCCCTTTCCTCGAGATGACGCAGGGGCTTGGCAGATGACCATCAGAAAAAAGTCATTGAAAAAAGGGTTGTGAAGAGAGGTAAATCATTTCTTCACAGCCCCTTTTTCTTATGCTTCATTGCCGGATAACCGGCGGAGCAGGAGTGTCTTCATTTCATCCACATCCTCCGTTTCCGTGCAGTCCACCTGGGCGGTGCGGAGGAAAAGGGTGCAGGGCCAGCCGTCCACACTGTGGATGGCCTGGAGTTTACCGGACAGGGCGCCCAGTTCTTTTTCTATCATTCCCTCTTCTTCCCTGTTTTGGAGGATAATGAAACGGTTGACTCCCATGCGGCCTATGACGGCCCTGGTGCCGAAGCAGTTCCGGATTTCTTCGGCAATCCGGCGGACCAGTTTCTTTCGGCCGTCCATGCCGTAGGATTTCCCGAAATCATGGGCGTCCTGCTGAGTTATCTGCCTGCATCGGCCGGGCAGACAAAAGGCAGGCTCCTCTTCATTTGACCTGCCTCTCCCTTCTGACAGCTGAGCGAGACGGAAGGGGGTCTCAGAAGAGCCCTGTTCAATGATCAATGGCGGTCGTTCCCTGCTCTGCGAATGCCACATAAAAAACGTCCCCGAAGGGACGCTTTTTTATTTTTTATAGTAGGCGGTTCTGCGGATAAGGAGGGAGCGGATATCGTCCAGGTTCTTGACTTCCCTTCCCCGGACCAGGGCCCAGCCCAGGAAGAGGGTGCAGGGGTAGCCGCCGGCGGAGTGGATATGGCCCAGGTCTTCCGCCAGTTTATCCAGTTTTTTCTTCAATGCCCTTTCTTCTTCTCCGTTCCGGAAGATGAGGAAGCTGTCTATCCCCTCTCTGCCGATGACGGAGGTGGAGGCGAAGGTATTCCTGATGGCATCTCCCACAGCCTGTATCAGCAGCCGCCTGCCGGTTTTCCCGTATTCTCTGCCAAAGGATTCGATGCCCGGGATTTTAAGGAGGATGGCTTCATAGTCAGCACCGCTGGTATGGAATGCATCGTCATAGTGCTGGGCGGAAATCATAATGCCCCGGTAGCTCAAAAAGCCCGATTCTTCATCCATATAGAAGCGGCGGACGTTCTGTCCTTTTTCCTGTTCTTCGTCCCCAAGGTCTATGAACCAGCCCAGAAGGCCGATGATTTCATTTCCCTGGTACACCGGTACTTTGGTGGCGGAAATGGCACGGACACGGCCGCGGGCAATGCACTGGCCTCTCACCTTTTCGGAAATCACGCCGCGATGAAGGACTTTTTCTTCTTCTTCCCTGTAGGAGCTGTCTCCCAGGTGCCATCCCATATCTTCATCCGTTTTTCCCAGAATGGCCGTTTCATCGGAAAAGCCGTAATACCGAAGGAAGGCGTCGCTGGCACCGAGGAATCTCCGATTCCGGTCCTTCCAGAAAAATTTGAATTCCGACTTTTTCTGAAGGGCATGGACGAAGTTCCACTCCTTTTCCTCCTTCGTTTCTTTATCCCGCACCCCCGGCAGGGTAGCTGCATAGAGGCGGAGGAACGCTGCTCTTTCCTTTGGCGCCAGCGGTGTAAGGGCCGTTTCTTTCGCCCCCAGGAGGATATGATTCTCTGCCGCCTGCCCCATGACCATGGCAATCACTTCTTTCCAGCGATACTGGCCACGGCTGTCTTTGATGCGGAAATGGGCAGACGACAGGCGATGGATGGAATCGGCCGCCACTTTCTGGATATTTTCCGGCTGGATAAACTGCATGAACTGCTTCCTGTCATCAGGATGCACATAGCTTTCCGACAACTGGATCCACTGGGCCCCGGGGAGGACAGAGCCCGGCTTCATGCCGGGGATGGTGGAAAGGATGACATCCACCGTATTCTTGTCGCCCTGGTAATAATAGAGGGCATCGAAAATGCGCATCATATTCCTGTACAGGGTATCCAAGGTCTTTATGGGACCGTTCTCATTCTTCACGGACATATTGATCACCGACACGGTACCTCCAGAGAGCGTATCGCTGCCTGCCAGTGTATGAATGGAATTCTTCAGCATGAAGCCGTTCCGCATGGCCACCACCGACTGTTCCTGGCCGCTCTCCCGGCTTCCATCAATGAGGGCCTGCATCCATGGATACACGGGATTGCTGTGGAGCACTTCGTTTCCTTCAAAGTAAATATTGCCGCCCCCATATACCGCATCACCCACCTGCTTCAGTGCATCATTTTTCAAAAGAAGCACGAACCGGTCCTTCCGATTGAGGAAGAGTCCCACCGGCTTGTCAGTGAGCACATTCACCAGACCAATGCGGTCCATGACCACCTTTTCCAGCGGTCCTTCTGCTGCATAGCTGCCTTCGCCCAGCTTCTCCTCAAACTCCTCAATGCTCATGGGTTTCCCGTAGAAATAGCCCTGAATGTCCTCGCAGCCCGACTCCCTCAGGAAATCTACCTGCTCCTTCGTTTCCGCCCCTTCTGCCAGGGTATGGATGGACAGATTCTTTGCCATAAGGATAATGGACCGAATGATTTTGCGGCTTTCTTCGTTGAAATTCCGAAGGAAAGCCATGTCGATTTTTAATAAGTCAAAAGGAAATTCCTTGAGCACATTGAGAGTAGAGTAGCCGCTGCCGAAGTCATCCAGCCAGAGCTGGTAGCCAGCCTTCTTAAAGCGGAAAAGTTCATTCTTCAAGACGCCGGTATCCCGGGTCAGCGCAGATTCCGTCACTTCAATATGGAAAAACTGGCGGGGCACCTGGTACCGGTATATGATTTCTTCCATGAAGTCAAAGGGCTTCATGGTATCAAAATCCACCCGGGACAGGTTCACCGATACAGGAATGATAGGATATCCCGCTTTCTTCAGACGATGGTAAATCCGGGCGGTGGATTCAATGACATAGCGATCCAGCAGGTGGATAAGCTTCATCTTCTCCAGCACCGGAATGAAGTTGCCGGGAAAAATCATGCCCTTTTCCGGATCCTCCCACCGGGCCAGGGCTTCCACACTGCAGACCTTTCCCGTCAGGGCTCTGGTAATGGGCTGGTAGTACACATGGATATGGCCCTTTTCCATGGCATTTTCAAAATTCCGAAGCACAAAGGCCGTATTCACCATATCCCGGCCCATAGATGAATTGTACACTGCCCAGCTCCGGTTCCCATCTTCCCGGATAGAGTCCGCCGCCATTTTGGCCATATCGAAAATATCCCGGCACTTCAGGGTTTTCAGAGACTCCGGCGGCTCATGGTCCTCATCAAAAAGGACAACCCCCGCCTTGCAGCGGATGACCCTGTCATGAATGAGGTCATTGATTTCTGCCACCACCCGGTCCATCCGCGCTGAAATGCCGCTGCGAGATGCCATCACCAGAAAATTATCAGCCCCCACATGGGTTGCCGGCGCATCGGGGAAACAGCTTCGAATCACCTGTCCCATCTGATAAAGGAGGGTATCCCCCGCTTCCAAACCATAGCTGCTGTTAAAAGAAGAAAAATGGACCAGGTTGATAAACACCGGTACCCGCTGTCCCAGAGTACCCTCCGCTTTCTCCTGTTCAAGAAAGGCCTTCACATTCCGGTAAAAAGCATGGGGTCCCAGAAGGCCGGTAGCTCCATCAGTCTCCAATGCGTCATGGCGCACGGTGCTCTTCACCAGGCCCACCACCCACAGAGGCCCCCGCTTCTCGTCCACAGAAGGGCCGAAAATGCCTTCAATCCGAATGAAATGACCGGTCCTGGTCCTGCTGGAAAATCCCCAGAAACTGTAATCTGCCTTTTGTTCACGGCTTTCATACAAATCGGCCACCGAACGGAATTCCTCTGCGGCCACGAGATTCCGGAAATATCCATGGGTAAAGTCCATGAACTGCTGCTCTGAGGTGCATTCAAAAATGCGAAGGACTTCTGGATTCACCGCCAGAATCCTTTCCTCCGAATCCCGGGAAACGAGACAGACCCCTCCCGGAAAATCATCCAGATATTTCAGTACACCCTCATTCCTGTCCATAAGCTCACTTTCCTGCCCTTCTACGGAAAAGACATAGAGACCTGATACTCCATGAAAGAGCCAGCGCTTCCCATTTGCTTCTCATTTTTTATGCAGGTCTTTTTAATAGTCTTTGCAACTTCTTTCCTCTATTGTACTCCATTTTTCACCTGAATTAAAGAATATATTCTATAGAAGCTGCTTTTGGACACACCTTCGGTGTGAGGGTTGACGGGGCTTCGCCCCGAGGGTTGTGGCCGCCTGTCGGCGGCGGGTTGTGGAAAAGGGTTGTGGAAAAAGGTTCTTAGGATTGACCGGCCCTATGGGCCGGAGGGTTCGTAAGTTTGACGGCCCTTCGGGCCGAGGGTTGTGGTATCGCCCGCAGGGCGATGAATATGAAGTCAGCGTTACGGGATTTACTTTCAGTGCCATATGGCATGATACGCATTCTGGTAATTAGCCGCTACGCGGCTCCCCCTTATCCGGCTGCGCCGGACTTTCCCCCATCCGGGGACAGAATAAATCGCTCTATGCTTTCTTGTAGAGACATGGCCCCATGGCTAAGCATCCATAGTCCCACCACGAAGTGGTGGCAAGGTGGTGGCGCGAGCCAACAAAGGGGGAAAACGCCGAAATGGTAACTGAAGTATATGACTCGCTGTTTTTCCTCTCCATACTTCTCGTTTCCCCTTGAGGGGAACGCCTCGAAGAGGCAAAGGGTGTAACAAGGCAGAGCACCGATAGGATACTCCCTCGCGGTCCTGACCGCCAATCGGCGGACCCCTGAGCGAAGCGATGCACAGCGAACACATTTTGTACTAGCGAACTGGATTTGTAAGGGAGCATCAGCGACCTGAAAATCCAGTGAGTCAGTGACAGCAGTGGTTGAAGGAGCAGAGCGACGCGCAAAATGTAGTGAGTCGTTTCCCCTTTAGGGGGATAAGACATAGAATAAGAATATCATAATCATTCTTACCACCGTCCACCCCTTCGCCACTTCGTGGCCCTCTTCCCCTAAAGGGGACGCAAGAGGCGTTACGGGATTGGCTGTCTGTGTCATATGTGACACAATATCCAGTGCCACCTATTTCTCGTTTCCCCTTGAGGGGAAGTCCCGCGAAGCGGGAAAGGGTGTACGGGGCAGAGCACCGTAGGATACTCCATCGCGGTCCTGACCGCCAATCGGCGGCCCCCTGAGCGAAGCGATGCAATCTTTCTACACAACCCCTGGCACCGAGGGCCAGAGGCCCGATGGATGCTATAGGCCCCTCTGCGCCGCAGGCGCAGGCCCCTACGGGAATACTGGAAAGCACCACCCTTTGAACCCTCAAGCCCCAAAGGGGCTTGTCCATAATAGCGGTTGTATGGTTTTCCTGCCGCCGCAGGCGGCATATATAATGGCGCCGAAGGCGTCGTACCTCGCCAGCGCAGCGATACTATATAACTCCCGAGGGCGAGAGCCCTCAACCCGTCTGTAAGGCGAAGCCGATCACAGGCAGAACCCTGGCAGCCCAGGGCCAAAAGGCCCGGCGGCTGGCTCAACCCTCACGCCCGTAAGGGCGTGTCAACCTTCGGGAATACTGGAAAGCACCGCCCAGGTCCCGAATCCCCATTCCCGAGTCCCCAGTCCCGAGTCCCCATTTTCCATACCGATCCATCAAAACGGTTATGCCCTTTCATCCTTCACGTAAAAAAGCAGCGGACTTCCAAGTCCGCTGCTTTGATTTCTACCATTAATCTTCCATTTCATCCAGTCCGGCAGACAGTTCTGCTGTTTTTTCCAGTTTCGCCTGTTTCCGCTGATGGATAATGGTGCGATAGCCTTCCACGGCCAGTTCCAGAGCCAGGCCGATGAGAAGGATGCCAATGCCGGCCTGGGCGTAGGGGCCCCAGTCGGTGGTGCCGTTCATAATCATGATAATCTGGTTTCTTACGATGATGACCAGGGAGCTTAAGGTGACGATCATCATGAAGGTCATGGGGATGAGGAACATTTTGTTATTCTTTCCTGCATTGCCAAGCCAGGTGGCTACCGCCAGAAGGCCGATGCCGGCCAGAAGCTGGTTGGCTGCCCCGAAGAGGCCCCAGATTTTCATGAAGCCGCCCATGCCCAGGAGCACGCCCAGGATGACGGTGAGGATGGTGGCAAAGTAAGGATTCACCATGAGTTTCTTGAAGCTGCCGTCAATGTCTTTCGGAGTCTGCCCCGGTTCCAGCCAGAATTCCTGGAACATGAAGCGGGCCAGACGGGTGGCGGTATCCAGGGAAGTGAGGCAGAAGGCTGAATAGGTGAGCACCAGCAGGGTGTACATGCTTCTTTCCATGGATTCCAGCCCCGGAATGGCGCCAATCATGGCTGCAATGCCGCCGGCAAAAATATCGGTAGCCCCTTTCACATGGCCTGTTTCTCTGGCGTAGGCAATGGCGCAGAGGGTGATAATGGCCAGTACGCATTCCAGCAGCATGCCGCCATAGGCAATGGGTTTGGCATCAGATTCTTTATCCAGCTGCTTGGAGGTGGTGCCGGAGGAAACGAGGGAATGGAAACCGGAAATAGCGCCGCAGGCTACGGTGGTGAAAAGGATGGGGAACAGGTACTGGGTACCGTTTCCATTGTCTACAGAAAATCCGGTGTAAGCCGGGAAGAGGTCCGGATTAATATCCGGGTGAGCTCCTACAATCCCTACAATGGCCACGATGAGCATGGCGTAGAGCAGGAAGGAGGAGAGGTAGTCCCGGGGCTGCAGGAGAATCCATACGGGAGTGACGGAAGCGATGGTAATATAAAGCCCAATGAGCCACATCCAGGTATGGGTGGAAAAATAGAAGGGATGGAAATTCATGCCGATGGCCATGCAGAGGACAATGGCACCTACGCCAAGGATGGTGGAAGCCACCATGCCGGTGTGGCGGCGGTACACGGCAAAGCCAAATACAATGGCTACAGCAATAAAGAGCAGGGATACCATGGCCACGGACGCCTGGGTGGCACTCTTTGCTTCATTCACCACGCCGTTTTCATAGACAGCGCCGAAGGTGGAAGCCACGATGGCTGCAAAGGCCGCCACCACCAGGATCAGAGTCAGATAAGAGAAAATAATGAAAAGCTGCTTGGCCCTTTTGGACATATTGGCGGAAATGATTTCGCCAATGGACTGGCCGTTGTGCCGGACCGAGGCAAAGAGGGCGCCGAAGTCATGGACGCCGCCGAAGAAAATGCCGCCCACCAGTACCCACAGGGTCACCGGCAGCCAGCCGAACATGGCTGCCCCAATGGGACCTGTAATAGGACCTGCGCCGGCAATGGAGGAGAAATGGTGCCCCATGAGCACCGGCGCCTTGGCAGGCACATAGTCCACACCATCTTCCATGGTATGAGCAGGGGTGGGAATATCGCCCTTCCCTACGCCCCACTGCTTCACCAGCCATCGGCCGTAGAAAATATAACCGCATAAAAGAATAACAAGACAAACTGCCAGTAATACAAGGGTATTCATAAAGGAGCCCCCTTTCCCTGGGGTTGACGAACCGGCGCTGGAAACCGCAGAATGTCACAGTTTCCCCATGTCATGGATACACCGGTAAATGATCAGGCATCTTTTCTCATAAACGGATAATCAGCAAATACTTTTCGAAGTCCTTTTTCCATGCACCTTCCAGCCCGGTTGAAATAGAACCGGCCTCTACCAAGCTCCAATGCGCCTGCATGGTATTCCATCCATCCATGGAAGGAGAATCGGAAGGATTTGTAATGATGGCACTTCATCAGCGCCTTCGCCGCCTCCTCATCCATGGAATCACAGATAAATACAGGGGAAATATAGGTATACATGTGGCCCGGCCCGATGTGAGCCATATCCATGCCCGCCTCATAGGCAAAATGGGCCAGCTCCCTGAACACCGTCAGGGTGAGACGGGGCACCTGGAAGAGGAACACAAACTCCTCCTGGGCCGTGGACCAGAGCTTCGCTGAATGGAAGAGGAAATATTTCTCCCCCGCTTCATAATACTCACATACCGCCGAAAGCTCCGCCTGTCCTGAGAAGAAAGGCTTTTGTATGTGGACTGCCTCCTGCAGTCCCCGGGCTTCTTCCTCCCGTCCTCCATCAAAGCGGGTAATGGTGTAATACCGCCGGTATCCGGCGAGCAGCCTTTCCACCGCTTCTTCTCTTCCCATGAGCCCCTCCTTTCATAACAAAATATCATCTGAGCTGAACATAATTAGATGGTGTTTGTTTAAATATACTATTCTTCATCCTTTTTGACCAATAAAAGAAACTTATAACTACTGCAAAGAAAAATGATGTGCATTTGTGGTGGTGCGGGAAAAATTTACGCTGAAAGAGAGATACTTTTGTGCTTCGACGAAGGTTTCCTATGGGAGTGATGCACACCGGCTTCCCTTACCGACAGGAAACTTTACTCCAGAACGTTTTGACTCTGGTTCATTATCATTTAGTACTTTGCGAAGGCAACAAAAAAAGCCTGTCGGCGGGGAAACCGACAGGTTTTTGGAGAGAGGGTAAATTATTATCAAGAAAATCCAAGGTAAAAATGATAAGAATCAACGCACCTCCTTTTCTTCGCTTGGCAGCTGTATTCCCTTTCATCATGGGGATTTGAATCGGGGAAATTTTCTGCTTCGCTTTCAGTTGACCATCGGTCAACTTATGTACATATAATATCACCTTTTCCCCAAGTTGCAAGCCCTCTTTTATAGATTTTTGAAATTTTTATGTAAACAGAAGCGCCATGGCTGTTGGACTATGACGTTTTTGATTATCTTCCATAATAAAAGAGAGGGCTGCTTAAAAAAGCAGTCCTCCCCTTCTGTTTTTGAGCGGCTCAGGCCATCATATTTTCCAGCTGGCTGATAAATTCTTCCTGGGGAACCGCACCGATCATGCGGTTCACTTCTTCTCCATCTTTGAAGAGGATAATGGTGGGAATGGACATAATGTCAAACTGACCGGCCAGGTCCTGCAGCTCATCTACATCCACCTTGCAGAAATGGATTTTGTCGCCCAGTACCTTTTCTGCGTTTTCCATAACCGGCGCCATCATGCGGCAGGGTCCGCACCAGGTAGCCCAGAAATCAATGAGGCTGTATCCCTTGTGGCTGGCAATTTCTGTATTAAACTCTTCCTGGCTGTGAATTTCGGTAATCATAGGTTTCTCTCCTTTTAAAATTATATATTTAACTTATTCGATGTATTTATTATAACACAGAAAGTCAAACAGTCAAGAGCAGAGAAAAGGCCCCGAGGGACACATCTTCGGTGTGAGGGTTGACGGGGCCCTTGGCCCCGAGGGTTGTGGCCGCCTGTCGGCGGCAGGTTGTGGAAAAGGGTTGTGGAAAAGGGTTGTGGAAAAAGGGTTCTTAAGATTGACCGGCCCTATGGGCCGGAAGGTTCTTAAGTTTGACGGCCCTTCGGGCCGAGGGTTGCGGATTGCCCTTCGGGCAATACTTATAAAGTCAGCGTTACGGGATTTACTTTTCTGTGTCATACGTTATGAAAAGCATTACTTCGATCAGCCACCTCCGGTGGCTTCCCCCCCTTTGGTGCCTTACGGCACCACCTTCCCCCCGCTGAGCGGTGGGACAATAAAGCTCTGAAAGGCAGTCTCCTCATATGCAACTCTACCGTAAGCACGGGTTGTTCGCCACTGTGCACATCCTGCATAGGATGTGCAAGTTGGTCAAATTAAGCCCTAAGCCTGCCCATAAAAGGGCCTTCCTTTTGATTGACCAATCGAACTGCGGGGGAAATCACGCGAAGCGGGCAAGGGGGGAATCTCCATCGCCCGCAGGGCGGTTGTGAAGTTTTCGCCGCCAAAGGCGGTATAAAAAATGGCGCCGAAGGCGCCGTACCTCCCCAGTGGAACGGTACTTCATACCTCCCGAGGGCGAGAGCCCTCAACCCGCCTGTAAGGCGAAGCCGATCACAGGCAGAACCCTGGCGGCCCAGGGCCAAAAGACCCGGCGGCTGGCTCAACCCTCACGCCCGTAAGGGCGTGTCAACCTTCGGGAATACTGGAAAGCACCGTCCAGTCCCCAATCCCCATTCCCCATTCCCACGGTCAGCAGACAGTCCCTCATGGACTCATGAGTCCACTGGCTTTCGTGTATGGAAGATTCATGCTTTTTCTTACGAACAAAACAAAAGACGGGCCCTATTGTTTCATGGCGAATACAATAGGGCCCGTCTTTTATCTGATGGATAAGACAGGAACCTTATTTTCCGGTGTACACGGTTTTCTTATGGCTTCCATAGAGGTCCAGGAATACGGCATCCGGATCGTAGCGGTTCATGCGCACCGGCGCTCTGTCCGCATAGCCTACGGCAATGATGCAGAAGGGATCCAGTTCGTCGGGAATATCCAGAATGTGGCAGAGGTGGATTTTTCTGTCCTGGTAAGGATAAACCTGCATCCACAGGGTGGACAGTCCCAGATGTTCTGCTTCCACCAGAATATTCTGGGCCGCCGCAGCGCAGTCAAAGGTCCATTCCTCGGGGAAGGAAATGCCATCCTTCTTTCCCACAATCACAATGGCGGCAGACGCTTTCCGGGCAGGACCGGCAATGATGCTGTTGTGGGAAATGGCCTTCACCAGATCCTCCCTGGTGACGATGATGAAATCCCGGGACTTCTGGTTCCCCACAGCCCGGGCCTGCATGCCCGCCTTCACCAGGGTAAGAAGCTCATCATCCGGTACCGGCATTTTCTCCTTGAAATACCGGCAGGTTCCTCTTCTGAAAATTTCGTCCATGATTCTTCCTCCTTTTATGATTGATTATGCTTTCACCTGATTCTTCCTTGCTTTTATTATACCATATGCGGCGCCGGAGGGCGCGCCCTTTGGGCGCAAAGGGGCGGGGCTGGCGCCGCGGGTTGTGGAAAAGGGTTCTTAGGATGGACCGGCCCTATGGGCCGGAGGGTTCTTAAGTTTGACGGGGCCTTCGGCCCCGAGGGTTGTGGTATCGCCCTCTCGGGCGATGAGTATGAAGTCAGCGTTACGGGATTTACTTTTCTGTGTCACACGTTATGAAAAGCATTACTTCGATCAGCCACCTCCGGTGGCTTTCCCCCCCTTTGGTGCCTTACGGCACCACCTTCCCCCCGCTGAGCGGTGGGACAATAAAGCTCTGAAAGGCAGTCTCCTCATATGCGACTCTACCGTAAGCACGGGTTATTCTGCCACCGCTTGCGGGGTGGCAAGCGAACGAAATTTGCAGGGGGCCGCAAGGCAGCCGAAAATTTCGTGAGACGCTTTCCCGTGGAGAAGTCCCGCGAAGCGGGCAAGGGGGAATCTCCATCGCCCGCAGGGCGGTTGGCCTGTTTACCCACGGGCGAAAGCCCGGTTGTAAAGGTTTTATCATAAGAAGGCGCCTTCTATAAATTTAGAGGCGCCACCACAACCCTCAGCGGCAAAGCCGCTGTCAAACTTAAGAACCCTCGGGGCGATAGCCCCGTCAAACTTTAGAACCCTCAAGAGAACCCTCAAGCCCAATGGGGCTTGTCCATAAGCCGACCGCCGTCCCTATCCCAGGGTTTTCTTCATATTCTTAATAAACCGGTCCACGATTCTTCCGTAGAGGTCTTCGGGATGGGTTTCCGAGCCTCTCAGTCTTTTGTCTTCGCTGGAGGCAATGAGGCTGCCTGTTTTGGTGTCGTACCATTCGAAGGTGACTGTTACTTCGGCGTAGGGGACCCAGTAGTCCGGCACGTATTCGGGGTAGGTGATGGTGCGGTAGTATTCGTGCCATCTTCCATCTTTATCGCGCCAGGCGTCGCGGATTTCCCGATTTCTCCATTCTGTATGGGCCGGCACCAGGTAGGAGTCTGTCTGCCAGGTGGTGATCCGGGGCAGGATGTAGATGTCTGCTCCTTTTTCTATGGCTTCTTGGGGAATGGCGGTGTCGCTGCCCCCTATGAGGGCGTCTTCTGTACCGGTGCCGGAGGCGAGATGTCCTTCCGGTTTTGGTTCTTTTATGAGGATGGTGATATCTTTGATTTTTGAAATTTTACGGTAGAAGGTGTCTTTCAGTTTCCATTCTTCCACAGGGGAGAGATTTTCCACCTGGGCGATGTCCACCTGGTCCAGGTAAATGGTTTTGGCTGCGGAAAAAGGATAGCTGCTGTCTTTCCATTCGGTGTAGTCTGCCCAGGCGGCGGCGCCGGAGAGGAGAAGGAAGAGGGCTGTGAGGAAGGCGGTGAGTCGTTTTCTCATGGTCATGCTCCTTTCTTTTTCTTTATCTTACCATATGAAAAAGGGGCTGTGAAAAAACGATTTCCATTTTTTCACAGCCTTTTTTCCCAACGCAAAAGAGCTGCAGGAATCTGCAGCTCCTTTGTAGGAATTAGAGACTTTTCGTTGCGGAAAGACGGATGAGGGCACGCATGAGGGCCAGTCTGGCGCGGTCCACGTCGATGTCTTCGGCGCGGCTGGCCAGCCGATCTTCGGCGCGCTTCTTAGCCGCCTGGGCACGGGCTACGTCAATGTTTTCCGCCAGTTCAGCCAGCGGGGCAATGACATTGACTTTGCTGTTCTTGGTTTCAAGGAATCCGCCAAATACAGCAATTCTTTCCTCCTGGTCCGCTTTTTTAATGCGCACGACGCACATGGAAAGAGCGGCAGCAAGGGGAAGATGGCGTTTCATGACAGCGAATTCGCCATCTTCTGCACGGGCTACCACCATGTCTACGCCGTCATCCTGGTAGATGGCGCCGTCGGGACTGATGACTTCCACGTGCATAGGATTAGTAAGGGTATCAGCCATGGCTTATTCCCCTTTCTTCATCTTTTCAGCCTTTTCGATTGCTTCATCAATGGTGCCCACCATGTAGAATGCACCTTCCGGCATATCATCATGCTGACCTGCAAGGATTTCCTTGAAGCCTCTGATGGTTTCTTTCAGCGGTACATATCTTCCTGGGGAACCGGTGAACTGTTCAGCTACGAAGAATGGCTGAGACAGGAATCTCTGAATCTTTCTGGCGCGGGCAACGATGACTTTGTCGTCGTCGGAAAGTTCTTCCATACCGAGGATGGCGATGATATCCTGCAGTTCTTTGTAGCGCTGCAGAATAGCCTGTACGCCGCGGGCTACTTCGTAGTGTTCCTTGCCGAGTACGTTCGGATCAAGGATACGGGAAGTGGAGTCCAGGGGGTCAACGGCTGGATAGATACCCAGTTCTGCAATGGAACGGTTCAGTACGGTGGTAGCATCCAGATGGGTGAATACGCCAGCTGGAGCCGGGTCGGTGAGGTCATCGGCCGGTACATAGACTGCCTGTACGGATGTAATGGAGCCTTCCTTGGTGGAGGTGATTCGTTCCTGCAGTTCGCCGATATCGGTGGCCAGGGTTGGCTGGTAACCTACGGCAGATGGCATACGGCCGAGCAGTGCGGATACTTCGGAGCCTGCCTGTACGAAACGGAAAATGTTATCTACGAAGAGAAGTACGTCCTGGTGTTCTTTATCACGGAAGTATTCTGCCATGGTAAGGCCGGTGAGGGCTACTCTCATACGAGCTCCCGGCGGTTCGTTCATCTGGCCGTATACAAGGGCTACCTTGTTCAATACGCCGGAGTCTTTCATTTCGCCCCAGAGGTCGTTGCCTTCACGGGTACGTTCGCCTACGCCGCAGAATACGGAGCAGCCGTTATGTTCGGATGCTACGTTGTGAATCAGTTCCTGAATCAGGACTGTTTTGCCTACGCCTGCACCGCCGAACAGACCTACCTTACCGCCTTTTGCGTATGGGCAGATGAGGTCAACGACTTTGATGCCGGTTTCGAAAATTTCAGCTGCCGGGGACTGGTCTTTGAAGGCCGGTGCCTGACGGTGAATGGGCCAGTAGTCTTTTGCTTTGACCGGTGTGGGGTCTTTATCTACGGTCTGGCCTAATACGTTGAAAATACGTCCAAGGACGCCGTCGCCTACCGGGGTAGCGATTGCACGGCCGGTGTCGACAGCTTTCATTCCACGTACCATGCCATCTGTGGAGCTCATGGCTACGGTGCGGACGACGCCGTCGCCGAGGTGCTGCATGGTTTCACAGATAACATCTACAGGAACGCTGCCTTTGTCGTCTTTTACATGGATTGCATTATAGATGGCAGGAAGTTCTTTGTCATCGTCGAAGGCGATATCGACAACGGCGCCGATAATCTGGACGACTTTACCTACCTGCATCTCCTGTTCATTTGCCATGAAGAAGCATTCCTCCTTAATCGATATAGGTTATTCCAGCGCAGCTGCGCCGCCGACAATTTCGGAAATTTCGTTGGTGACCTGGGCCTGACGTGCTTTGTTGTAGGTAAGGTTGAGGTCGGCGATTCTTTCAGTTGCGTTGTCGGTTGCAGCGGACATGGCAGCCATACGGCTTCCCAGTTCGGAAGCGGCAGACTGGAGCATGGCGTTGTAAACCTGGACCTGTACATATTCAGGAAGCAGTTTGGAAAGAACGGTGGCTGCGTCGGGGAGGAACATATAGGGTTCTTCCGATGCAAGCTGTCCGTTTTCCGCTTCCTTGTCCGCATCTGCCGGGTTCTGGACAGGGAGAAGTTTTTCTACCTGCACCTGCTGACGGAGAGCGGTGATAAATCTGGTGTAAATAATATAAACTTCATCCACTTCTTCCTTGACGAAGTAGTCCACCATTTCTTTGGCTACGTCGATGGAATCCTGGGCCTGAGGTTTATCTGAAAATCCGAAGTGGTAGGAGTCAAGATCATACCCGCGGAATTTGAGGTAGTTTCTACCCTGTTTGCCGCACACATAAAGTGCATAGGTTGAACGATCCTTACCGGAGATTTCGTGCATGGTCTGCTTCATAACGTTGGAGTTATAAGCACCGGCAAGGCCTTTATCGGCGCTGATGACCAGATATCCGACCTTCTTTACTTTGCCTTCTCTAAGGAGGGGGCTGGTAAAACCGGGTGTTACCGAAGAAGCACGGCGCAGGAGCTCTCCGATTTTTTCAGCATAGGGACGGGAGCCGTTTGCCTTTTCTTCTGCTTTGCGCAGGCGGGCAGCGGCAACCATCTTCATTGCTTTTGTGATCTGCTGGATGTTGGTGACAGATTTAATGCGCCCTTTTATATCACGCGTACTTTCCAATCAGATCACCCCTCTACCTTGTCAGACTTTTCAGCTTTTGTAGCGTTGTAACGTTCTTTGAATTCTGCAATAGCGGCCTTCAGTTTTTCTTCGTTGGCATCGGTCAGTTTCTTGGACTTCACAATGTCTTCGCCGATTTCCGGATGGCTGCTGTGGAGGAATGCGAGAATCTGGTGTTCGAAGTCAACGACTTCGTCCACGGGAATATCATCAAGGTATCCTTTAACGGCTACATAGATGGCCTGTACCTGGTCTTCGACGGGGTACGGGGAGTACTGCGGCTGTTTCAGGATTTCGGTAGTTCTCTGGCCGCGGTCGATCTGGGCTTTGGTGGCCGGATCAAGGTCAGAGCCGAACTGTGCGAAGGCTGCCAGTTCTCTGTACTGGGCAAGGTCCAGACGGAGGGTGCCGGCTACCTGTTTCATGGCTTTAATCTGGGCAGCGCCACCTACACGGGATACGGAGAGGCCTACGTTGATTGCCGGACGGACACCGGAGTAGAAGAGGCCGGTTTCCAGGTAAATCTGGCCATCGGTAATGGAAATAACGTTGGTCGGAATGTATGCGCCTACGTCGCCTGCCAGGGTTTCAATGATAGGAAGTGCTGTAATGGAGCCGCCGCCCAGTGCATCGGAGAGGCGGGCTGCACGTTCCAGCAGTCTGGAATGCAGATAGAATACATCGCCCGGATATGCTTCACGTCCCGGTGGACGACGGAGCAGCAGGGACATGGCACGGTATGCTACAGCGTGTTTGGAGAGGTCATCATAAATGATGAGCACATCTTTGCCCTGGTGCATGAAGTGTTCTGCAATGGAGACACCGGAGTATGGTGCCAGGTACTGCATCGGGGAACCTTCGGATGCGCCTGCATGGACGATGATGGAGTAATCCATGGCGCCAGCTGCCTTCAGTTTTTCGTATACACGAACAACGTTGGAGTTCTTCTGGCCGATGGATACATAAATACAAATGACGTTCTGACCCTTCTGGTTCAGAATGGTATCAATGCCGATGGCTGTTTTACCGGTGCCGCGGTCGCCGATGATAAGTTCACGCTGGCCTCTTCCGATAGGAACCATGGAGTCGATAGCTTTAAGACCTGTCTGCAGGGGGACATTAACCGGCTGTCTGTCGGCGATGCCCGGTGCTTTGATTTCAATGTCGCGATATTCGTCGGTTTTGATTTCACCTTTGCCATCAATCGGCTGGCCCAGTGCGTTAACAACGCGGCCGATAACTGCGTTGCCTACCGGTACCTGCATGAGGTGGCCTGTTCTTTTAACAGTGTCGCCTTCCTTAATGGTTTCAGAGTGACCCAGAAGTACGGCACCTACGTTACTTTCTTCCAGGTTCAGTGCCATTCCGTAAACGCCGTTCGGCAGTTCAAGGAGTTCGCCGGCCATGCAGTTCTGCAGGCCATATACATGGGCAATGCCGTCGCCGACTTCAAGGACTGTACCAACTTCATCGACATTGAGGTCTACTTTGTAGTTTTCAATCTGTTTTTTAATGACAGATGTGATTTCATCTGAACTGATTTTCATTTCCTATAAGTCACCTCAATTATTGCATCATTTTCGCTTTCAGTGTCTGCAGGGACCTTGCTACGGAGCCATCGATGAGGCGGTCGCCCACCTGGACGGTGAATCCGCCGATTAAGGCTGCATCCACTTTCTGCTTCAGGAGAATCTTCTTGCCGGTAATGGCAGAGAGTTTTTCCTTCAGCGTTTCAGCCTGAGACTTGCTGAGCGGGAGGGCGGATGTTACCACCGCTTCTTCCACGCCCATGCCCTGGTGGGCCATGGTCACGTAGTAGTCAACCATCATGGGGAATACCTCAAAACGGTCTCTGTCCATAACCACGTAGCAGAATTGCATGACAACCGGCTGTACCTTGTCTGCAAAGAGTTTTGTTAACGTATCTTTCTTGACATCCCTGGCAAGCAGAGGATGATTCAGAAAATCCTTGAGGTTCTGATTTTTGCGGATAGCATCTGCAATCAGTACCAGATCTTCTTCTGTTTTTTTCAGGCTGTTCTGCTGAGCAGCGATCTCATAGATAGCACGTCCGTACTTTTTTGCAAGGATTACGTTCTTATCCATAATTACTTACCTGCTTTGCGGGCATCCAGCTTGGCGATGCTTTCCGCAATCAGCCGGTCATTTGTTTCCGGCGTCATATTTTTGCTGATGATCTTAGCTGCGATTTCGCAGGAGAGTCCGGCAACCTGGGATTTCAATTCTTCAAGAGCATCCTTGCGTTCTCTCTCAATCTGTTTGGTTGCGTTTTCCTTTTCCTTCTCAATAGCGGCATGAGCTTCCTTAATCTGGGCATCTGCCTGGACTTTGGCTTCTTTTACAGCCTTGTCCACAATTTCCTGGGCTTTAGCCTGTGCATCGCGGAGCTGTTCTTCATAGGATTCCTTCAGCTTTTCAGCATCTGCCTTGGAAGCGGCAGCGGAGTCCAGGTCATTCTTAATGCGGCTCTTACGTTCATCAAGAACTTTCAGTACCGGCTTGTAGCAGAAATGACCGAGAATTGCACACAGAATAACGAAGTTGATGATCTGAATCAGCAGTGTACCATTCAGTTCTACCAATTCGATCCCTCCTTAAGGTAATATTGAGTAATATTATTTAAGGAATGGGTTAGCGAATACGAGAACCAGAGCGATAACGATAGCAATAATCGGAATAGATTCGATAAGGCCGATAGCAACCAGCATGTTGGTGAAGAGCTTGCCTGCCATTTCAGGCTGACGGGTCATGCCTTCGAGAGCATGGGAAGCTGCCTTGGAGTCGGAGAAGGCAGCTGCGATAGATGCCAGGCCAGCAATGAAAGCGGCTGCGATAAGAGAATACTGTGCGACGATTGTCTGATCCATAATAATAATTCCTCCTGAGAATCACTTAAATATTTCCGGAGACGGCCGGTACCGATAGATTGACAAGCCGTTTGGACGGACGGTGCCGTGCCGTTTGATAAAGAGCGGCGCTCTGCTCCACCGAAGATTAGAGGCTTTCCTTCATGTACACGGAAGCCAGGGTGGTGAAAATGTATGCCTGAACTGCTCCGACAAACAAGCTGAAAGCAATCCAGATCATAGGTACGAACCACGGGCAGAGGAAATACAGAATTTCCAGCAGGATTTCGCCGGCCAGGATGTTGCCGAATAGACGCATAGCCAGCGTAACCGGCCTTGCAATCTCTTCAATCAGGTTCATCAGAACGAAAACCGGGAACGGTTCAAAAAAGTGCTTCAGCCAGTGTCCAACACCTTTATTCTTAATGAAGTAGAAGTGAAGGAGCAGAGAACTGGCAATAGCCAGACCCAGTGTGGTGTTCACGTCATTGGTTGGTGAAGCAGTCAGATGCTCCGTAGGCAGAAGACCGATCTGGTTGGCTGTAAAGATAAACAGGAAAAAGGTCAGAAGAATGTTGACTACCTGACGGTATTTATGCCCCAGATTGCTGTCAAACTGATTGCACAAACCTTCAATAAGCCATTCCACCATATTCTGCCAGCCGCCGGGAATCAGTGATTTGCCCCGGGTAGCGGCAAAGACAAGGATGAAAACGATAAGGGCTGTAAGCCACGTGGTAAAAATCGTGTCCATGTTCACAGACATGCCGAAAAGCTGCTCTACAACGTGTGTACCTGTGTGCAGATGCATAATCTCACCCCCTCTCTCTTACAAGGATGTCAAGAAAAAGTCCCTATTCCTTAATTAAACCGACCACGCGCTCTGCCAGAGTCGCGACGGGCAGTGTAAGTAAGCCACCTAAAAAGGCCAGTATATCCAGCGGGCTGAAAATCACCGCCAGGGCGCAAAGTATTTCCAGAATGAACCGCATTGTAGTGAATATGAATAGATGCTGTCCAATAAACTCCGGCTCCCTTTCAGCTTTAACCCACTGGTTAAACTTGACCACCATTAATTTATAGAAAAGTATATGGAAAAGAGTCCCCAGGGCCCAGGCAGCGCCGTAGGTCCAGCCCTTCCACGCAAAGAGGATTCCTGTGCCGACGATGAGAAATACAAGGAGAAACCTGGTCATGCGAGCTGCATAGGTTGGAAATGTAAGATCAAATTTCATGCTATTTCTTTCCCAAAATCTGTTTAATCACCGAATACATGCCGGATATGGCTCCCAGAATGGAGAGAATGATGATGCCAAAGGGTGTGGTCCCCAGATATTCATCACACTTCATGCCAAGCCAGAGGCCTATGCCGATGGAACAGAGAATGGTGAGGCCGGCCCCCGACGCTACCGCAATGCTGTGCAGCGGGTCAAAATCATCGGCCTTCCTGTCCTTCCTCTTATCCATGTCCTCTCCACTGTCTCCGGCCGGGCCGGATTTGCATTTTCAAAAATGGGCACGTTAAACACAAATTGCATTTATACTGCTACAGTATACCATAACCATTGTCACTTGGCTATAAATTTAGCAGGTTTTTTGTCACTAATTCCTTCAATCCACAAAAGAGCATCTACGATACGACCGGCCGCATGTCCGTCGCCATAGGGATTGACTGCTTCCGCCATGGAGCGGTACTCCTTATCATCGGTAAGAAGTTTGTAGGCTGTTTCAAATACTTTGTCCTCATCGGTTCCTACCAGGCGGACAG
Source organism: Dialister succinatiphilus (assembly GCF_928721695.1). Taxonomy (NCBI): domain Bacteria; kingdom Bacillati; phylum Bacillota; class Negativicutes; order Veillonellales; family Veillonellaceae; genus Dialister; species Dialister succinatiphilus. The sequence continues at coordinate 622,068 of NZ_OV788641.1, forward strand.
TGCCTGCTTCTACCGCTTCCGGACGTTCCGTGGTATCCCGGAGTACCAGTACCGGCTTGCCAAGGCTTGGCGCTTCTTCCTGGATTCCGCCGGAATCGGTGAGTACGATGGCGCTTCTGGCCATCAGGTTGGTGAAGGGTTCGTACTCCATGGGTTCCACCAGATGAATGCCCGGCACCCCTTCCAGCTCTTCCGATACAGCCTCCCGCACCAGCGGATTCCGGTGAACCGGGAAAACCACTTCCGTATCAGGGACTGCTTCCACCAGACGGCGCAGAGCCCGGTATACCTGGTGCATGGGATCTCCCAGGTTTTCACGGCGGTGGGTGGTGACGAGGATGACCCTTTTATGTTCTTCAATGGCTTCGATTTCCGGGTCTTCGAAATGGTAATCCTTTTTCACCGTATGCAGCAGCGCATCAATCACCGTATTTCCCACCACAAAAATAGAGCTGTCTTTCTTGTTTTCACGAAGCAGGTTCTGTCTGGCCGTTTCGGTGGGCGCAAAGTTCACATTGGCCAGTACGCCGGTGAGCTGGCGGTTTGCTTCTTCCGGATAGGGAGAAAGAAGATTGCCCGTACGAAGGCCTGCTTCCACGTGGCCCACTTTGATCTGCTGGTAAAAAGCAGCCAGGGCAGCGGTAAAAGTGGTGGTGGTATCGCCATGCACCAGTACGTAGTCCGGTTTTTCCCGTTTCAATACTTCCTCCAGCCCTCGAAGAACCCGGGCTGTAATATCATAGAGAGTCTGTCCGCTCTTCATGATGTCCAGGTCATAATCTACAGGAAGACGGAAGAGGTCCACCACCTGGTCCAGCATTTCCCGATGCTGGGCCGTGAGGCACACCTTTGTCTCGATTTCCTTGTGTTTCAAAAGCTCCTTCACAACAGGGGCCATTTTAATGGCTTCCGGCCTTGTGCCGAAAATGGTCATGACTTTCATACTATACCTCTTTATAAATAACAGCCTTCCCTGTCCTGAAGAAAGAGAAAGGCGGCAAATGAAATCTTATTTCTTCTTGTCTTTCTGATGCTCCATCTGGTAGGGAGACGGAACGATTTCCTTCATCACTCCCAGCTTTCTCGCCCACAGGATGAAAAGGATGAGGGCAATGACCACGATGGCTATCCCCACCAGCGTGCGGAGATGGATAACCAGAAGGGCCACGCAGGAGAAAAAGGCGGTGAGGGCATACATGATGAGCACCACCTGCTTCTGATTGAGCCCCTTGGCCAGAAGGCGGTGATGGAGATGGTTCTTATCCGGTGAGAAAATGGGCACACCGCTGCTCTTCCGCCGGATAATGGCCAGGAAGGTATCGGTAATAGGCACAGCCAGTGCCACCAGTGGAACCACCAGTACCGCTGCGGCAGCGGTCTTCATGGAACCCATCACAGAAACGGCGGCAATGATGTATCCCAGGAACATGGAGCCCGTATCACCCATAAAAATCTTGGCAGGGTTGAAATTATACTGCAGGAAAGCCAGGCAGGCGCCGGTCATGGCCACCATGGCGGCAGCCGCCGTCCACTGGCCCATCTGGAATGCCAGAAGGGCAATGGCAATGGAGGCAATGGTGGCAATGCCGGCAGCCAGCCCATCCAGGCCGTCGATAAGGTTCACCGTATTAACAAACCCGATAATCCAGAAAATGGTCAGCGGCAGGGAAATGATTTCCGGCAGGTAAATAATGCCCAGCCGGGGAATGTGAATCCAATCGATGTTGATGTTGAAAATCACCACCGGAATGGCAGCGGCAATAATCTGTCCCAAAAGCTTTACCTTCGGCGGCAGGGATACCACATCATCTGCAATGCCCACAATGATAAGGAATGTGGCCCCCAGCATAATGCCCACCATTTCATAGGTAAACCCGATGGTAGCCACGGCGGATACCATAAAGCCCGCATAAATGGCAAGGCCTCCCAGCCGCGGAATCAGTCCATGATGCACCTTGCGGGCATCGGGCTTGTCCACGGCGCCGATACGGATAGCCAGGTTCTTCACCACCGGCGTCAGTACAAAGGTGACTACCAGGGCCGTCAGGAACGTGAACGCATAGGCGAACAACGTAACACCTCCTAAAAAAGACAATACTTCTACGTTATTTTATCACATAGGCCCCTGTTTGTGAAAGAAGAGAGGAAAGAGGGGCGGTGGTGGCATTGGACACACCTTCGGTGTGAGGGTTCAAAGGGTTTTGGAAAAGGGTTCTTAAGTTTGACCGGCCTGAAGGCCGGAGGGTTCTTAAGTTTGACGGCCTTTCAGGCCGAAGGTTGTGGTGGCGGCTTCGCCGCAGATTTTATAAAAAAGGGGCGCGGCTGGCGCCGCAGGTTGTGCAGAAGAGTTGTGTTCGCTTCGCTCAGGGGGCGACAGCGGCTCTGCCGCTGAAGGTGGTGGATTGCCCTGAGGGCAATGCTTATAAAGTCAGCGTTACGGGATTGGCTTTCTATGTCATATGGTATGATAAGCATTCTGCGGATTGGCTCGCTGCGCTCGCCTCCCCCTATCCGGCTGCGCCGGACTTTCCCCCATCCGGGGGACAGAATAAATCGCTCTATGCTTTCCTGTAGAGACATGGCCCCACGGCTAAGCATCCATAGTCCCACCACGAAGTGGTGGCAAGGGAACTTGATTCGCAAGGAGCCGTAGGCGACTGAGAATCAAGTGACACGCTTCCCAACGGGGCGGGAAGGTGGTGGCACCAGCCACCAAAGGGGGAATGCATTTCCTCGAGCGGAGCGAGGTCGGTCTGTTTTCCCTCGGGCGAAAGCCCGGTTGTAAAGGTTTTATTATAAGAGGGCGCCTTCTATAAATTTAGAGGCGCCACCACAACCCTCGCGCCGGAGGCGCGTCAAACCTAAGAATCCTCGGGGCGATAGCCCCGTCAAACTTTAGAACCCTCAATCTCCATAGGGCACCAGGGCGGTTGTATGCTTTTCGCTGCCTCAGGCAACGACATCCCCCTCACCCTGTGTCCCCATTCATGGTATGATGTAGGAAACAGATTTCCAAAAGGAGGAATTCATCTTGAAAAAACCAATCGCTGCGGTCACCGCCGACACCCTTCTGGCAGACATGAAGCCCATAAACCAGAAAATGGCGGACTATGCGCCCCGGCCTCTTTTAAATGCCCTGGGAAAAGCAGGCATTCTGCCTGTGATTCTGGCTTATGACGACTATGCGGATCCCGAAGAGTTTGTGGTAACCTTTGACGCCCTGGTGATTCCCGGCGGCCCCAATCCGTCGCCTCGCTTCTACGGAGAAGAACCGCTGTGGTGCATCGGACCCACCTATGAAAAAAGGGATATCTTTGAGATCAGGCTCATCAAGGCCTGTCTGAAAATGGGAAAGCCCATCCTTGGCATCTGCCGGGGCATGCAGATTCTGAACGTGGCCCTGGGCGGCACGCTCTGGCAGGACATGCCCTCCCAGAACCCCAAGGCTTTCATCCAGCACATGCAGAAGGCACCGGGAAACATAGCCACTCATTATGTGGAAATCAATAAGGAAAGCCGTCTCCATGATATTCTGGGCGACGGCCTCTATGTGAACTCCCGTCACAGAGAGGGCATCAAGAAACTGGCGCCTTCCCTGAGGGAAGCCGCCCGCGCCAGAGACGGCATCATCGAAGCGGTGGAGAGCCGGGATAATGAACTGGTTGCTGCGGTGCAGTGGCATCCGGAAAATATGGAGGATGGTGTCATGGATCCCCTCTTCCGTGCCTTTGCAGATAGAATCATACGGCTGAAATAGGCGCAGCCGGGACGGCATAGAGCATCATTTCCCCTGCCGCCTCAGGGGCAGGCGGAGCTTTTCGCCCGGCCCATGCCATAAAAAAAGAACTGTGAGCCCCTTCTCTCACAGTTCTTTTTATTTCTTATGAATCAGCCCATATCCAGGTTTTTCATAATACGGCTGAGCACGCCCTTGAACACCTGCATATCGCTTTCCGGAATACCTTCATAGAAAGATTCGTCCAGATCCTTGGACGCCTTCTGGCTGGCCTGTTCCACCTGTTTTGCCTTGTCTGTCATGAAAAGGCGGTACTTTCTGGCATCATCGGGCATTCTTTCCTTGCGGATCAGTCCTTTTTCAATCATGGATTTCACCATGACCGTAATGGTGGGATTCGTCAGGTGAAGGTGGTCTTCCAGTGTTTTCTGGGTAACCACTTCCTTTTTATGGGTAGACAAATAGGCGATAATCAGAGACTGGCGGGCTGTCAGTCCAAACTTCTTCATAATGCCCGACTGGCGGAGAAGCATCATTTTATGGGCCTGCCCCAAGTTGTAGGTCAGTCCCAGTTTATCGCTTCCTTTTAAATCTTCCGGTTTTAAGTGTATTTGTCTTTTCATAACTCTCACCTTACTCTAAGACGCTAATGAAATTCTTTTCCAGTTCCCCTGAAACAATTCTTTTATAATAGCATACGATAGGATGTTTAACTCAGATTGTGTTTTTATTATACTACAGATTTCTACTGCCAGTCAAAAAATTGGGGAAATATTCAATTCTACAGCAGAAATCATTTATTCTGATGCAGAAACACGAACAGGCAGGCTCGTCCTGACTTCCTGCACATCCCAGCTGTCGTCTCTGGTAATTTCGCCGCGATAGGTATGTTCTCCCATGGTGATGAGAAAATAAATATGTCCTTCCCCTTCTCTGCGGACCACGGAGAAATCATCATTTTTCACGTGGCAGCTGCCTTTCCACACGATTCTCATATTCTGCCGTATGGTCACAGTCATCACATGATTGTCAGATACCATATGAAACTCAGTCATCCGGCCAAAGCCGTCATTGAAATACAGGGTCGATTCCGATTCTCCGCCCTTTTCTACGGAAGAAAAGGCCGAGGAAAACTGTATGCCCCTGTCCTCATTTCTATCGGGGACTCCTCCCTCCGTGGCGCCAGCCGCAGCAGGAAGAAGGCAGAGCGCTAGGAGCAGCCCTTTCACGATAGAGCGTTTCATAAAAACAACCCCCCAAATAAGCCATGGAATTCATAGTAAAATCTATATGCATTTATTATAATGCATGGACTTATGGAAGAAAAGAATCACCCCATTTCCCCGGGAGACCGAAAATTTTCCAATGATATCTATGCATATCCGTTTTTCTTTTCAGTACTTATAAATAGATTCTATAGCAAATCAGCGCTTTTGATTCAGAAAGTTAGCCGCATCTGGTACCACACCACATGGCCGTGGGTGGAGGTGGAAACCCCTTCATTTTCAAAGCCGAATCGGGCATAGTAATGAACCAGCCTGTCCTTGCAGGTGAGGACCATGCCCTTCCGGCCTTCCTCCTTTGCCTGTTTCTTAAAGGCTTCTATGAGCCGTCCGGCGCAGCCTTCCCTTCGGAAAGGAGGAATGGTATTCAGGCCGAAAATCATCTGCCAGGCTCCTTTCTCGTTGTGGAGGGATGCCTTTTCATACATTTCATCCCGAAGATCCTTTTCATCAGTGACCATACCGTCAATAAATCCTGCCAGCTTCCCGTCCCGGTAAAGGAGAAGGAAGTGGGTGGGATACACGGAGAGTCTTTCTCCGATTTCCTCTGCCGTAGCCGCTTCTGCCGCCGGAAAGCATTCCGCCTCCACTGACGCCAGCGCCGCTGCGTCCTCTGCCCTGCCCTGTCTGATGGTATAGGTTATCATATATATTCCCCTTATCTGTCATTAAAATACCGCAGGTCATACCTGCGGTATCATCCTGTGCTGTTTTATTATACCATCTCCACCTTTTTAAAACAGAGGGGATGAACCTTCGGTTCCATGAGAAGATGAAATCCCGCAATGTCTCCGGCGTCATCGGCGTAAAACGTAAGGGGCAGGCGGTACAGGTCCGTATCCTCCTTCACATTGTCCACGCTGAAGGTGTCGTAATAGAGATGGGTCATGGGCCGGTCCTTCACCTCCCGCTCCTGGAGATAGAAGCGCCCTTCCCGTTCCGTCACCCGGAAGGTGCCGTAGCCGGGATGGAAATAGGTTCCCCTGTAGTCCTTCGCCTCATGGGACAGGGGCCCCCGGGCGCTGCTCTTCGGCAGCCAGTCAAACTCCAGATGATGGTACATATCCTCGGGGGCATGGGATTTTCCTTTTTCCGTGTACATGCCATACCAGTCCTCCTCTTCCCGCCCAAGGAAGGCATCCAGCAGGAATCCCTGCAGGGCAAAAATCAAAGGATTGTCCGGTGCATGAAGATTCTGGAGGTACACGGCGCCGGAAGATAAAGAGGGAATGTAGAACTGGAAGGCGCTGTATCCTTCAATCTTTCCGGTATGCTGCTGCACCAGGGCGCCATGATATTCCATCACCCGCCAGCCGAAGCCATAACCCAGGCTCCTTCCGCCCCGCACATGAGGATAATCCATGAGAATCTGGGGCCTGTGCATTTCCATGAAATCAGAGGGAGAAAGAAGATAGGCTCCCTCTTTCTTTCCCCCTTCCATATGAAGGGAAATCCATTTCACCATATCTTCAGCGCTGCTCATCACAGAACCGCAGGGGCCTGCCTGGTCGATGTTCCAGCGGGGAATCTCATGAAGGCCCTGATTCCAGCGGAAGGGCATGGCGCAGTTTTCATCAGACGCGGCCTCATCCATAAGGCAGAAAGTGCGGTCCATCCCCAGAGGCCCGAAAATTTCCTCCCGAAGAATAGTTTCCCATTTCTTTCCCGAAACCGCTTCCATAATGCCGCCGATAGCCGCATACATGACATTGCTGTACTGGGCCAGGCTGCGGAAAGGGGCATTGGGCTCCAGGTACTTCAGCCGCTTCAGGTAGGCCACGCGGGAAATGGAATTATCCGGCCAGGCTCCGTCGTGACCGCCCACCCCCGTCCGGTGGCAGAGCATATCCCGAATCGTCACCTGCCGGGAAGCCGCCTCATCCCAGAGGGCAAAACCGGGGATATAGGAAGCCACCGGTTCATCGATATCCAGCAGTCCCTTCTCTGCCAGTCTCATCACGGCGAAGGCCGTCATGGATTTGCTGCAGGAGCCAATGCCGCTGATGGTATCCGGCAGAAAAGGATGGCCCGCTCCGTCCCGGATGCCAAAGCCTTCCGTATGCACCTTGCCCGGCGTAATAATCCCCAGCGCCATGCCGGGGATGGAGTAATAATCCATCATCTGGCGGATGAGAGAAAACAGTTTTTCATAATCAATGGTCATGGATGGCATCTCCTTATATATAAAGGTTCTGCGCCCCTGTGACACGCCCTTTCGGGCGTGAGGGTTCAGAGGGTTCAAAGGGAAAGGTTCTTAAGATGGATGGGCCTTCGGCCCAAGGGTTCTTAAGTTTGACGGCCTTTCAGGCCGAGGGTTGCGGTATCGCCCGCAGGGCGATGAGTATTATAATGCCGCCTTTCGGCGGTCACGTCCACATCGAGTATCATAATCATTCTTACCCTCGTACATACCGACTTCGCTGGATGGCGTCTCACTGGATTCGCGGGTCGCGGGGCTCCCCTATGAATCCAGTTCGCTTGCAATCGAGTAGAGATTATTCATCCCTCTCACACCACCGTACATACCGTTCGGTATACGGCGGTTCAATTCCTTGGGCAGATTATATTCTCATAGCATTGTTTTAGACCGATGAATCCAGCTTTCTCCAGTATCCTGTTTGTCACTGAAGTCATCATTATCTGGCTATGAGCTATGCGCCAGTATCCTTTCTGACTCTTTCCCCACTTGAATGCAAGTTTTCCTGGGACATGCAGTCGGAGCAGTGCATCTATCCGTGTGGATATGTTCTTCCACTGCTTCCATATGCACATTCGTATACGAGACCTTACCCATCCATCAAGACCTACTATCCGTGTCAGGTCTGCTATTCCATAATAACCAACCCATCCACGATTATATTCAGTCGTTTTGCGGATAATCTCTCTTGCGCCCCTGCCTTTGCTACGGCCTGTCAGACTTTTCAATTTCCTCTTCAATTTGGCTACCGAGTTCGCATGAGGCATTAGTTTAACCTCTTTCCCTCTTTTGGTCACCGAGAATCCAAGAAATTTAAAGTCCGGCGTTTTATAGACGCTGATTGCTTTGCTCTTTTCTCTGTTTACCTTAAGCTTCCGCCGGGTTTCCAGATACTTAGTACTGCTTTTCAGCAGTCTTTCTGCCGCTCTTTGGCTTTTGGCCAGTATGAGGATGTCGTCGGCGTATCTGACGATACACACGCCTCTCCCCTCAAACTCTTTGTCGAATGGAGTCAGATAGATATTTGCCAGCAGTGGGGACAGGTTCCCACCTTGCGGTGAGCCTTCTTCTGTGCGTTGTTTCAATCCCTTGACCATGACTCCGCTTTTCAGAAATTTCTTGATGAGTTCGATGACTCTTTTATCCGAAATGTCCTGTCTCAGCATATTCATCAGCAGTTCATGGTTGATGGTGTCGAAGTATTTAGAAAGGTCGAGTACGCATGCGTATTCATATCCTTCCTCTACACTCCGCTTTACCACTTCCATTGCCTGCCGGGCTCCTCTGTGGGGCCGGTATGCAAAACTGCACTCCGCAAATTTGCACTCATAAAAGGGCATGAGGATTTGTGCGGTCGCCTGTTGTAATACTCTGTCTTTGACAACGGGTATTCCAAGCTTCCGCTTTCCTCCTTTGTTGTCCTTCGGGATTTCTACTCGCCGCACAGGGAGTGGCTTGTAGGTTCCGTTCAGGATACTTGCAATCCACTCCTCTCCATGCTCTGCGTACCATTCGGGGTATTCCTTCACAGTCATATTGTCTATGCCGGGTGCCCCGTTATTGGCTTTTACTCGCTGGTAGGCATCGTAGAGATTACCTCTGTTCACAATGCGCTCCAGTGTGATTCTGCTTGCCATTTCTTTCATTTCCCGAGGACCGTGCTCAACGCTCCTTGTTGTATCTCCGTCAGTTCCACTATTTTCCAACCGGTAGCCATTTTGTAAACTGTATTCTGTTTTCACCGCGCGTTCCTCCTTTCATGATTTACTTTGGCCGAAATTGTTCGGCCCTTCCCGCTTTTGCGGTACTATGACCTCTGCTGACTTCTCATGACAAATCTTTTCCAACCGTCTCCGCCCGGTCCATATATACGACCTATCACTGCTTTGACGTCCATGAGACCTCCCCGGGTAAGAGTGTAATCTTTCACCTCATCTATCCGCTTTATTTACAAAGCCTGGCCAAGACCATCGTTGGACTTCAGCATAGGTGGCTGCCTCATCCTGCCAGACTCTGCCTTCGTATAAAGTTTCTATTCGTCGGACCAAGGTTTTGCCTCCGGCTTCCTTCAGACCCCACCTCACGATGGACCCCTTGCCATTGGCTGTGTGCTTGTTATGGTCATGCCGCACTAGGGACTTTCACCCATTAGATTACACCCATGCCGGGCGCACCACCCTTCGCCACTTCGTGGCCCTCTTCCCCTAAAGGGGACGCAAGAACGTTACGGGATTTACCTTTCTGTGTCATAGGGCTTGATTGGCATTCTCAGGATGATGGATGACCGGTGGGAAATCTCCGCGCGGTAAGCCGACAGCCGATAGCGGACAGCGTCCGCCAGCCTCACCCCAATTCCATGATCCTGTCCGGCGGTACGAAGGGTTTCCCTATCATAGGCACAGCCGCTATGAGTTCCCGGGTATAGGGGTCCCCGGGATGGCTCAGAATGTCATCGGAAGCACCAATTTCCACGATTTTTCCCTTCTGCATGACGGCGGTGCGGTCGGAAATATAGCGCACCACTGCCAGGTTGTGGGAAATGAAGAGGTAGGTGAGGTGTAGTTTTTCCCGAAGGTCCATGAGGATGTTCAGCACCTGGGCCTGCACTGACACGTCCAGGGCGCTGGTGAGCTCGTCAAGAATCAGGATTGCCGGGCTGGTCATGAGGGAGCGGGCAATGGAGATGCGCTGGCGCTGGCCGCCGGAAAATTCGTGGGGATAGCGGTCCATCACGTTTTTCCGAAGACCCACCATTTCCAGCAGCATTTCTGCCCGCTCTTTCCGATGGGCTTCGGAAAATTCGCCCATCACCCTGGCGGGCTCCATGAGGATGTCCCCTATTTTCATGCGGGGCGACAGGGAGGAATAGGGGTCCTGGAAGACGATCTGTATTTTCTTCCTGATGTCTTTCAGTTCTTTTTCCTTTACATGGGAAATATCTCGTCCGTAGAGCAGAATTTCTCCGGAGGTAGGCTCTGCCAGACGGATGATAAGGCTGGCCAGGGTGGATTTGCCGCAGCCCGACTCCCCTACGATGCCTAAAGACTCCCCTTTGGCCAGGGAAAGGCTGATGCCGTTTAAGGCATGCACGGTCTTTGATTTTCCCCAGAAGCTCCGGGTATGAAAGGTTTTCGTTACGTTCCTGATTTCCAGTATATCCATGTCACACCTCCTCGAGATGACAGCAGTACACCCTGTGGCCCGGTCGGATTTCCAGAGGCGGCGGCAGGCCTTCCCGGCAGGCGGCGCTGGCCTTCGGGCAGCGGGGTGCGAAGCGGCAGCCAGCTATTTTTTCCGACGGATCCGGCACCATGCCGGGAATGGCGGTGAGCCGGTCATGGGTATGGCTGCCGGTGAATCTAGGCAGGGCGCCGATGAGAGCCCGGGTATAGGGATGGGAAGGGGCTGTCAGTACCGACGCCGTGTCGCCGGACTCTACAATGTGTCCGGCGTACATGACGGCAATGGAATCGCAGATTTCCGAAATCACTCCCAGGTCGTGGGAAATGAAGAGCACTGCCGTTTTCAGTTTCCGACAGGCCTCTTTAATAAGGTAGAGAATCTGGGCCTGCACCGTCACGTCCAGGGCAGTGGTGGGCTCATCGGCAATGAGGAGCTTGGGATGACAGGACAGGGCAATGGCTATCATCACCCGCTGCCGCATGCCCCCGGAAAGCTGGTAGGGATAGCAGGAAATCACGTCGTCCCCGTTCCGTATATGCACCGCTTCCAGCATGGCCAGGGCTTTCTTCCGGGCATCGCCGCTGGACATTTTTTCATGGGTCCTGATGACGTCCATCATCTGGGTGCCTATGGTAAAGACGGGATTCAAGCAGGTCATGGGTTCCTGAAATATCATGGACACGTCCCGCCCCCGCACTTCTTCCATGCTTTTCCTGCTGATACCCAGAAGCTGCCGGCCGCAGAGGCGGATGGAACCGTCCAGCTCCGCCTTTTCTCCACCGGGAAGGAGGCGGGTCACCGCAAAGGCGGTCATGGATTTGCCGCTGCCCGACTCTCCCACCAGTCCCAGGATTTTTCCCTCTCCCACATGGAGGTTCACATCGTGAAGGATAGGCACCATGCCCTTCCTGGAAGGAAGGGACAGGGATAGATGTTCGATTTCAAGTATATTTTTCATATCATCACTCTCCACTTCCAGGACCTATGAATGATTAGACCCTTCCCGGGGATCCAGAATGTCCCTGAGGCCATCGCCCAGCAGGTTGAATCCCATCACTGTGACCAGGATGAACAGCCCCGGGAAAGCGGCGTACCACCACTGGTCAATGGCATAGACCCGGGCGGTGGAAATCATGGCGCCCCACTCCGGCATGGGCGGCTGGGCACCAAGGCCGATGAAGCTCATGGAGGAGGCAATGAGGATGGCATCCCCGATGCCCAGAGTCATCTGCACCATGAGGGGCGACAGGCAGCTGGGCAGGATATGGTGCACCACCATCCAGGCGGGCGAAGCGCCGAAGGTTCTGGAGGCCTTCACATAGGGCTCCTCTTTCAGGGACAGCACCTGCCCCCGCACGAGGCGCACATAGAGGGGAATCCTGACGATGCACACCGCCAGCATGGTATTGAAAAGACCTACCCCCAGGGCGGCGGTCAAAGCCAGAGCCAGCACCATGGAGGGGAAGGACAAAATCATATCGGTCAGTGCCATGATGATGCGGTCCACCCGGCCGCCGCAGAAGCCGGAAACACTGCCGATGGCCACGCCAAGAGCGGCAGCAATGATGACGATGGACAGGCCTACGGTAATGGAAATCCGGGCGCCGTAAAGGATACGGGAGAAAATGTCCCGTCCCATTTCATCGGTACCGAAAAAATGATGAAGGGAAGGTGCCTGGAGCCTGCCTGCCACGTTCATGAGATTGGGGTCCCAGGGACTGACAAGGGGCGCCAGAAGTCCCAGCAGGATAATGAGGGCCACAATGACCATGCCTGCCAGGGTGAGCTTGTTCTTCAGAAGGATATCCAGGGATTTATGGAAAAAGCCTTCCCCCTCTTCCCGGATTTCCTCTGCCTTCACGTCAGTCATGGCCATCACCTCCGCTGATCTGTGGATTCAGGATATTGTAAATCATATCCACCACCATATTAATCACCACATAGCCCACGGACACCACCAGGGTAAAGCCCATAATGGCCGGAAAATCCAGATAGGCAATGGAGTCCATCACATACTTTCCCATGCCCGGCCAGCCGAAAATGGTTTCCGTAATGACAGCGCCGCCCAGAAGCTCTCCCATGGTAAGGCCTGTAATGGTAACTGTGGGAATCAGTGCATTTTTCAAAGCGTAGCGGTAAATCACACGGCGCCTTGGAATGCCGCAGGCCCGGGCAGTGCGGATATAGTCCTGCTCCAGCACGTCCACCATGCCGCTCCTGACCTGCCGGGCAATGATGGCCAGCTGGGCATAGGCCAGACAGAGGGCGGGGAGAAGGAGATGATGGATGGCAGAAATCACTACGTCCATATTTCCAGAGAGAATCCCGTCAATCACATAAAGTCCCGTCACCGCAGGCGGCGGCGTCAGGAAGGTGTCCAGCCTGCCGGAAGCGGGGAAAAGGGGAAATACTTTGTAAAAAAGAATGAGGCACACCACGCCGGACCAGAAGAGGGGAATGGATACACCCACCATGGAAATCACCCGGCAGATATGGTCGATCCAGCAGTTCCGATGCACCGCCGACAGCACTCCCAGGAAAATGCCAAAAAACACGGCAATCACCATGGCCGCCAACGTGAGCTCCAGGGTGACGGGGAAATAGCGGGCCAGTTCGCCGGCCACAGGCATCTGGGTGCGGATGGACACACCCATGTCTCCGTGGAAAAGGCCTTCCATGTAGAGAACGTACTGGGTAAGCACCGGCTTATCCAGTCCCAGAGACTGCCGCGCCGCCTCCAGCGTTTCCGGTGACGCATGAGGTCCCACCAGCATGCGGGCCGGGTCACCGGGAATGACGTGGGAAATGCAGAAGGTAACGATGGAAACGCCGACAAAGACAAGGATGAGATGAATCAGTTTTTGAAATATAAATCGCCATGAAATCATAAGCCCTCCTTGTATGACAAATGGACATGAGTAACACTTGCGGGAAATGACTGTATTCCCAAAGGCTGCCACGGCTTCGCCGCCAGGGGGAGTCCGCCTTACCACGGTGACTGCAGGGAGTCACACAGCGGATAGCGGATAGCAGCTCCTTTTCTTCGGGTCTCCAGGCATCCTTAGCCCCCGCAGCCCCAGTCCGGAAGGGGCCGTTTATTCCTTGGAAAGGTGTTCGAAATCAAACATGCTGTCCAGCATGGGATTGTAGGCAAATCCCTTGATATTGGCTCTCATGGGGGTGAGTACCTTGGTCTGGAAGAGGAAGAGATAGGGGGCATCGTCAAAGGCGATATGCTGTACCTTCTTGTAAATTTCCATCCTCCCCTCCTTGTCGGTCATGACCTCAGCCTCACGGAGGAGCTTGTCCACTTCGTCATTCTTATAGAAGGAACGGTTCCCCGGAAGGCCCCAGTAGGAGGAATCAAGCCAGTAGGAAAGGAAGAACTGGGGATCACTGTAGTCCGGGCTCCAGGTGCCCAGGGCCATCTGGAAATCGCCTTTGTCCGCTCTCTGCCGGAACGTAGCCCAGGCCACCTTTTCCAGGTTCACCTTGATGCCCAGCTGCTGGAGATTATTCTGGATAATGAGGGCTTCCGCCTCGTCGAAGGCTGCGTGGCCGGAGTAGAGAAGATTGATTTCCGTCACATTCTCGCCGGATTTGGCCAGAAGTTCCTTTGCTTTGTCCAGGTTGTAGGAATAGCCCTTGATGGATTCATCTTTGCCCCACATGCCTTCCGGCACAGCACTGGTCAGCTGCTGGCCCCGGCCTTTCACAGCGCCATCGATGATGGCATTGTAGTCAATGGCGTAGGAAAGGGCCTGGCGGAATACTTTATTGCTGGTAGGCAGTTTCTGATTGTTCAGGTATACGATGGAGCAGAGGAGGGAAGGATCTTCATAAATATGGATGGCTTTGTTATCCTTCAGCTGGTCGATCTGGTCCATGGGAATGCCTTCGGCAATGTCAATATCCCCCTTTTCCAGCTGCAGCCGCTGAGCCGAGGGATCTTTGATGCTGTTGAAGAGGATATGCTTGATGGAAGGTGCCTTGCCGGCATAATTTTTCTGTACATCCAGCTTGATGGACTGGCTGGGGGTGTAGGACGTGATTTCATAGGCACCGGAACCCATGGTGTGGGTGGCCAGGTAGGAGGAGCCCATATCGTTATCCTTTGCCTGGTCCATGACCTTCGGATTCACGATGGAAGAGCCATTCACCGCCAGGGTGTAGAGGAAGGGCGCAAAGGGCTTGTCCAGCTGGAAAATGACCGTTTTATCATCAGGCGTTTCGATGGATTTCACCACTTTGAAATAATCGGAAGGTCCTTTCTTCATTTTCTGTACCCTTTCGATGGAGAACTTCACCGCTTTGGCGTCCACCGGAGAACCGTCGGCAAATTTATGTCCCTCATTCAAAGTAAAGGTCCAGGTGAGTCCGTCATCGCTGACGGTCCAGGACTTGGCCAGAGACGGTTCCACCTCCGTGGTGGCCTTGCCGTCTGCCACCTTGTATTTCACCAGCCGTTCATAGGCGGGATAGGTAATCTGCCAGCCCTTATTGTCCATGGTCACCGCCGGATCCAGAGTCTCCGGATCCACTGCCATGCCCACCACAATGGTGTCCTTAGGCACGGAGCCGCCGGAAGAAGAACTTCCCGACTGCCCGCCGCAGCCTGCCAAACCAAGGACCGTCAGGCCCAGAAGGGAACCGGTCAGTACAGCTTTCAGAAGTTTTTTCATAGTCTCTCCCCCTTACGAAAAAAGGCCGCAGTCATCAAAGATGAGTGCGGCCTCTTTGCCATGAAAGACCGAAAAGCCCTTCCTGCCTTGCGGCAAAAAGGGCACCTTCGTCTTTCTATCAATATGTATACAGTATAGTTGATAAGTATGCGCTTGTAAATAGGGAAATGGCAGAAAGAAAACAGAGAGCCCTCTATTCCTGCCTGCTATAATAAAGACAGGAACAGTATAGCCGCGTAAAAGCAGAAGGAGGCATCTCATGAAAATTTTACTGATCAATGGCAGTCCCCACAGAAGAGGCTGCGTGTACACTGCTTTGGAAGAAATCGCCAAAACGCTGGAAGAAGAGAACATAGACACGGAAATTCTTCAAATCGGCCGGGAACCGGTAACCGGATGTATCGCCTGCAATTACTGCCAGTCCCATGGACGGTGCGTGCAGGATAAGGACTCGGTGAATAAGGTCATTGAAAAGCTGGACACCTGGGACGGGCTGATTTTTGGTTCTCCCGTATATTACGGCGGTCCCAACGGCCAGATTACCTCTTTCATGGATCGTCTTTTCTATGCAGCCGGAAACCGCATGGCAGGAAAAATCGGTGCTGCCGTGGTCAGCTGCCGCCGCGGCGGCGCTACGGCCGCTTTTGACAGGATGAATAAATATTTCCTCATGAACCGCATGATTGTGCCCGGTTCCCAGTACTGGAACCAGATTCACGGCCTCACCAGGGAAGACGCCCTGAAGGACAAGGAAGGCCTGCAGACCATGCGCACCCTGGCCCGCAACATGGCCTGGGTGCTGAAATGCATGAAGGCCGGTGAAAAAGAGGGCATCAAGAAGCCGGTGCAGGAAAAATGGATTCCTACCCATTTCATTCAAGACAAATATTGAAATAAAAATGGGGCTGTGAAAAAATGATTGAGTCTCTATCAGATAGTTAGATAATCTGGCGGCAGACGCCTTATCGTTATTTTGCAAGGAATAAATTGACTCAAACACTCACCCCGCTTCATTGTCATTTCGACCGAAGCCGGTCAGCCGCCAATAGGAAAGCCTCTTATTGGGCAGGCTAGAGGCCAACTTCGGCTGACTTGGAGACTCCATGCAGAGTCTCCACAGAGTGGAGAAATCTCACTCCAAAATGAGACAAGCCACACTATGACGGGAGATCTCTCGACTCCGAGTCTCAATAGAGCCTAGTACCTTTGCCCTCATATCGACATGCAGCTCCGCTCGAGATGACGATTCGGAGAACAGCTTACTGTCATTTTGATAATAAAGGAAGCGGAAAAGGGGCTGTGAAAAAATGATGTCATTTTTTCGCAGCCCCTTTTTTGGTGCTTGAAAATGGTTAGAAAGTAAACTGCATGCCGATTTCAAAATTGCGGCCGGGCGCGGAGTACCAGTACATTTTATCAGGGCCAGAGGAACTGCCTACATCCGTGTAAAACTGGTCGAAGATATTATTGACTCTGGCAAAAAGGGTGGCTCCTTTGGCAAACTGATAATTGGCCGCCACGTCCCATACCCAGTAGTTGGCATAGTTTCTCATTTCAGGGCAGGCTTTATTCCCATAACGATTCATGACACCTCTGCCGTCCAGGGAAGCATTGAATTTATCTGCCTTATAGTTTATGCCTACATTCAGTGTACTTTCGGGAATGAATCCATCATTATTGATGTTTTTCCCTTTCTGTGCATTGATATGCATATAGGTGTATCCCACATAGGTGCTCCAATGCCGGCTGAATTCTTTATTCAGATTGAGATTGAATCCATTGATATTGGCGCGATCCATATTTTCATAAGTATAATTATATGTATTTCCGATTCGTTCAGGTTGAATTATATTGTGTGCATAGGTATGGAATATATTCAATGTTCCACTTAAGGTATCATCAAATTGATGGTTGACGCCGAATTCCAAGGTATACCCAGTTTCCGGCTTCAGATTTTT
Source organism: Dialister succinatiphilus (assembly GCF_928721695.1). NCBI lineage: Bacteria > Bacillati > Bacillota > Negativicutes > Veillonellales > Veillonellaceae > Dialister > Dialister succinatiphilus. Next base: position 639,107 of record NZ_OV788641.1, read on the forward strand.
ATTACCGTATGTCCCCCAAATAGGATTAGGATTCCATACATACATCTGGTACAGGTTCGGTGCCACAAAGAATGTTTTGTAATTGAAATAATAGTTCGTTTTATCATTGGGCATATAGCCAATGGACAAGCTGGGAGAAGTCCGGTTTCCAAACTGGGAATGATGATCTACACGGATGCCCGGGGTCACATTCCACTGCTTGGTGATATTGATTTTATCCTGCAGATAAAAAGCAGCGGTATGCACCTTCTTCCCGGCCAGTTCCTGTTCCTGGGGATATTTCCGGATTTCATCCTCATACCAGTCAAATCCGCCGGTAATGGTCTGGTTATCCAGATCATAAATTAACTGGTCTGAAATACCGCTGGTACGCATATCCATTTTCCAAGACTGCATGGGTACATTGAAGGAAGTGTTATTGCGATAGATAGAGAATAAATTGGTTAAGCGGTCATTGATTTTAGCCTTATATTGAAGACTTGTGGAATCATTATCCTTTGTTCCGGCAGAAGGAATCCTGTCCTTGGTTCCACTCTTTGGCATGGTATAGTCAGATGAATATTTTTCATAATGGAAAACCAGGTCAGAGTCATTTCCCAAGTCATATCCCATCTTCACATTATAGTGGTCGGCATTCAGGTGATTGACGACTCTTCGTCCCCAGCCGTCCTTATACTGATGGAGCAATTCCTTTCCGGCTTCCACCGTCCAGAAAAGATTACCTTCCCGACCTTCATTGTAAAAGTTGTAATTTTCTCTTCCGAAATTGCCCACCGAAGCACGGAGTGTGGTATGAACACCATTCTCTTTTGGCGCCTTAGTAATAATATTGATAACCCCGCCCTGCGCATCGGAGCCATACAGAGTGGATGCTGCTCCCTTCAGTACTTCGATATGGTCAACGGAAGCCATATTGGTGAGCTCTCCTATGCTGGCATTCATGAGGCTGTTCCCGTTGGTATTTCTTCTCATCCCATCCACCAGCACCACCACATTGGGAGAGCCATTGATATAGACCTGGTCACTGTTTGTTGTCTGGCTGCTTATACCATGACTGGCAATCATCACTCCCGGCACATGGCGGATGGCCTCACTCACATCGTCATAGTGCTTTTCTTCGATTTCCTTCGCTGTCACCACGGACACGTCGGCGTTGGAATCGATTTTCTTTTCCGGCACGCGGCTGGCGGTGACTACGATGCCATCTAAGGTGTACACCGGCATGTCGGCCGCCTCAACGCAAAAAGCGCCGCCGGAAAGTGATAAAACCGCCAGTGACGCTGCTAAAATTTTCCTGTTCATAGAAATACCTCCCTCATTTCCCTGATTCGGGCGTATGAAACCAAGCCGCATCCCGGAAAAGCAGTATACATCGTACCCTTTTCCCACGAAACGGTGGATTTGATTCATAAGGCAGTTCTTCTGACTCAGCTTCCACAGGGATTTCGTCTTCCCGGTTTCCCAGTGACATTTTGAAATTCCCCTAGGGAAGCACCGATGAAGTCATTGTCTGCTTTCATTCTAGGGAAGCGCTGATTAAATCAGTGTTTGCTTTCATTCTTGAAATTTTATGCAATGCAAGGAATGGGATGACGCAAATAGCGAGCTATTTAAGGAATCCCATGACGCAGCAGTGCATAAAATTTCTTATGAAAGTAAACTCTATGAATTAATCAGTGCTTCCCTAGAATTTTCATGCAATGCAAGGAATGGGGTGACGCGAATAGCGAGCGATTTAACGCAGCAGTGCATGAAAATTCTTATGAAAGCAGACTCTATGAATGAATCAGTGCTTCCCGAAGCCTTACAGCGGCGGGACCGTGGCGGAATCGGGTTTCCCCTCACCGCGCTTCTCTTTTCATCTCCTCCGGCCGGTCTCTCCGGTCGGATTCAAACCATTATGAATTTCTTAATAAACTTACTCCTTTATTATACATGAATCTCAGATTATGTAAACTATTTTTTAATGTTTAAAATGAGTATTTTTTTATATGCTATAATGAAGCTGATATTTTCGTACAGGGAGGTTATGATGAAATACGCAAAGGCCGGCGCTTTATGCGCCAGTTTCCTCATTTTTCTATCCCTTTCCGGCTGCGGCATGAAGCCCATGGCCCCTTCCGGAGAAGGAAAAAGCTATACCGTCACCGATGCCACAGGGAAAGAAGTGGTAATTCCTGCCAAGCCGAAGAGGATTCTGGGAAATTCCGCTTCCATCGACACCATGCTCCTTTCCGTGGTGACGCCGGACAAGCTGATGGCCGCCACCGAAGCAGACCGGGACCCCAATATTTCCTATATTGCCAATGAAACAAAAGACATTCCCCTCACCGTCCCCCTCACCGGTCTTTCCATGGAAGTGGTGACGGAAGCAAAGCCGGACCTCATCGTGGCCTCCACCTATACCGACGGCAAAGAACTGGATCTCTACCGGAACCTGGGCATTCCGGTGGTGGTCATCGACGGCCCCCGCTCCATTGACCAGGTGAAGGAGGATGTGCGTATCATTGCGGCGGCGGCAGGAGAAAAGGAACGGGGCGAAAATGTGATTTCCCAGATGGACAGCGCCCTTTCTGAAATTGACAGACGCCTTTCAGAGGAAAGGGGAAAGAAACCGGTGGTGTACCTGGTGTCCCAGATGACCCGCTACGGCGGCCCCGGCTCCATGTTCAACGAACTCCTCACGGCAGCCCGCATTGACAACGCCATCACCCTGGCCGGCGGCGTCAACGGCCAGGCCACATCGCCGGAGCTTATTATCAAGACAGACCCGGACATGCTCTTCGTATCCACCGACCGCTCCTCCGATACCACCGGCGCCGCCAAATACAGGGATGACTTCCTCTCCAATCCCGCCATCGCTTCCATGCGGGCCGCCAAACACATTGTACCGGTGGAAGACCGCTACATTTACTCCGCCTCCCAGAACTGCGTATGGGCCATCAAGGGCCTGGCCAACGCCGCCTACGGCCCCATTTTCGACATGAGCGGCGAAGGGCAGATAAAAGGATATTAAAGGGCCGCTTCGCGACCCGGGTTCAAAGGGTTCAAGGGGGCGCGGCTTCGCCGCAGGTTGTGGCCTGCTGACGCAGTCAGGTTGTGTAGAAAGGTTGTGAACGAAAGGGTTCTTACATTTAATGCGCCTAACGGCGCAAAGGTTCTCAGGTTTGACGGCCCTATCGGGCCGAGGATTGTGGTATCGCCCCTTTGGGCCATGAGTTTTAATGCCGCCTGTCGGCGCCTTTGCGCAGCAAAGGTCTATCCTCACCGCTATCGCGGAGCTCCTTCCAGAGGAAGGAGCCAGCGTTACGTTCTTGCCTCCCCCTGCAGTCATTCTCGTATAGTATGTGTAGGGCATGAAGTCAAATACTTCCATTGCCCATCTTGATGGGTAGGGAATCCTGGTGCTACGATGAAAGTAACATGGAATAGCTCAGAAGACGACCAAGTCATCCTGCGGTTCTACCGCCAGCTCAGTATTCTCGCCTGGCTCTTTCTCCCATTCTGCCTACTTCAGAATTTGCGGCCCCGGGCGGAGCTTCTTCCAGTAAACGATTTACCTCCACGGGTGATTGCCTATTAACGAGATTTTAGAGGGAGTTTGAGATCAGGATTCCTTCTCCTATTTCATGAATGTTGCCAGGAAGGAGGTGCGATTATGAAACAATATGAATTACTCCATTCTTTGTTTGTTGGTATAGACGTTTCGATGAAAGAGAACGTTGTGCATGCGATGCCTTTTTCCCCTGAGGACCATCCTGGGCACGCGCATCTGCGTTTTTCCGCTCCTAACACTCCTGCTGGATCTGTAGGAATTGTCGAAAAAGTCAGTGACTTCTTGAAATTCTATCCTGATGTCATACAGGTTGTCATTGCGTTAGAGGCTACTTCGGTTTATTCTTTTCACCTGGCAACATTTCTGTCCGTTGCACATTTTAACGGACACATCCCAGCCATCGTCTATTCCGTTAATCCCAAAGAGATTCATGCTTACAAGAAAACTTTTACGGATGTAGGGAAAGACGACTATGTCGATGCCATGGTTATTGCCGATTATGCGCGTTCCAACAAAATCCGGTCACGCCCTTGGAAAGGGCCAGAACTGCTTGGCTTGCGGGTACTTACACGTTTGAGATTCCGCATCGCCAAACTCATGGGAATAGTGAAGAACTCGACCGGAAACAGCATCTACCTTGAATGCAGCGGACTTATGACAGGAGAGAATCCCTTTTGTAATGTATGGACCACCACCTGCCAGGAGCTGCTGACAACCTTTCAGGGCCCTGATGAAATCCTCAGTCTGTCCGATGAGGAACTGCTCAATTTCATCACAGAAAAAGGACACGGAAGATTTTCCCATCCTTTAGATGTCGTCGAAAAAGTGAAGAAGGCAGCCCGCAATTCCTATCGGTTGGACAAAAGGGTTTATGAGCCACTGACTTCGGGATTATCCGTGTCCTTTTTCATTATACACTCTCTTGAGGCTGCAATAAAGAAATTGGACAAGTCCATTGAGACAATGGCCAAAAGTTTTTCAAGCGACTCATATCAGATCCTGCTGTCAATCGACGGCGTCGGACCAGTCATAGCCGGAGGGCTCCTAGCGGAAATTGGCGATATCAAGCGGTTCAAAACCGATGATGCCCTAGCTAAATACATAGGATTAACCTGGAGAGGAAAGCAATCCGGTCAATCAGAAAGCCCGGTTAAGCATCTGTCAAAAGCCGGTGATGTGTATCTCCGCTATTATGTGCTCTTAGCTACAGGACAGATCATAAACTACAGCGCTAAATATCGCGAGGCATATGAACGTATTCGCAGTCGTAAGACCCTATTTCCATACAGGGCCGCACTCAATCTCGTTGCTCGAAAGATCGTCCGGCTGATCTTTACATTACTGGATAAACATCAGCTGTATTCCGATAACAAAGTAATGGTAACGTTGGAATAGAAAGATCGAACGCCGGAATATATTCGAAAAAATCAATTTACCCGGTGGTGTGTTAAGGTTACACTTTTTTAAGAAAAAATAATAAATTTCTTCAAAAAAAAGACTTGACCTATGACCAGAATACTGAGCGCCAGCGAAGAATCTCGGTACATGCCGTATATGAATCATTTGTCATTAAATACCAATCGGCTGGAAAGAGCCGCTGCATGCAGATCCGAAAGCAGTCAGCTTCCGGCTGCGGGCTGAGTCCGACTTGTACTTTTAGAACCATCAACAAGAACAATATTCCGATAATTGGTACACCGGAGAGGTGGGATGAAGGAAGCGCCCTTTTCCTTCCCCTTTTCCATGGATCAAGGGCTTCTGGAAATGGATGGAATAAAGCCCGGACCTTTCGGTCTCTCTATTCTTATAGTATCTCCATGGGACAAAATCTTATCGTCTTTCTCCGTACCAGTCGATGTCGTGCCTGAGCTTATGCACCTTGTCCTTTGCTTCCTCGGCATCTCTTCTCAAGTCTTCTACCATGCTTGTCACCGTTGCCAAATTCTGCCGAAGCATTTCCTTTTCCATCTGGAGCAGCCGGATCTGGCCCTTCAGTTTGATGATCTCCAGGCTGGCACGGCCTTCATGATCCTCGTCTTCATCATCATAGTCATCATCATAGACATCATCATAATCATCGTTATCGTCCAGGCGTTCTGCCCGATTTTCCATATACTGGGCATCCAGCAGGATCTTTTCCATCAGGTATTCCACGTTTCCAAGGGTACTGTCCAGGGGTACATAGTTGTCGTCAATGAGGTATTCCATCATAATCTCCTTGCTGATAAAAAGGCACCTACCGGTGCGAATGGTTCAGACCCTCCGGTCCCATGGGCCGGAGGGTTCTCAGATTTAACAGGCCCTGCAGACAATGAGCGGAAAGTCTGTTACATACCTTCCCAGCGGTCAGCGGCCCTTTACTTCCCGTCTTCCCGGGGCGGTTCCTGCTTGTCTGCTTCCGGATGGGCTTCTGCTTCCATTTCATAGGACCACATGTGGGTGGGAATCATATTTCCATCCTTATCGCAGGTATAGCGCACGGACTTGGGCATGGTTCTGGCAGTGGAAAGGGGGCTGGTAAAGCCGCGGCCTATGACGTCGGTGGTATTCATAATGAAAAGGAAGGCCGAAGGGTCTATGTCTTCGATAAGATGGCGCACCCTGGTAATCTGGGTAAGGTCCACAATGGCGAAGACGATCTTCTTTTCTACGCCGGAGAAAGCGCCCTGGCCATAGAGAAGGGTGGCGCCGTGATGGATATTCCGAAGGATGGCATCGGAAATTTCCAGAGGCTTGTCGGACACGATGAAGGCAGCCTTGCGCTGGGCAAAGCCAATGACAATGCGGCTGGAGAGATTGGCATTAATATACATGGAAATCAGGGTGCAGATGGCCGGTTCCAGGGTAAAGATGAAGGCGCCGGCAGTGACGATGACAAAGTTCAGGGCGAAAACCACGTAGCCGATTTCCAGATTGTAATATTTCTTCAAAATGGCTCCCACCACATCCAGTCCACCGGTATTGCTGTTGTAGCGGTAGAGGAGGCCCATGGAAAGGCCCAGCACCACGCCGCCGGAAATAGCAGCCACCAGCGGCTCTTTCACCACATTGTAGTCTGCCAGGAAGGATGTCAGGTCAATGAAAACAGAGCAGCACACGGTGCCTAGAATGGTAATGAGGGTGTAGAATTTCCCCATGAATTTCAGGGAAAGAAGAAGGATAGGAATATTTAAGAGCAGGTTCGCCATGCCGATGGGGAAGCCGGTGAGGTAGTAAAGCACCATGGCCATACCGGTGAGCCCGCCGGAAAGGAACTGATGAGGCACCAGGAAGGCATTGACGCCTACGGAGTATAAAAAGGTACCCACCAGGGTAATCCCGATAATAAAAGCAAGCCGCTGCCAGAACGTGGGGCTGCGGAAATCCGCTCCTAATGTGGTTGACATAGTATTGTCCTTTCTCCTTTGCCTTTGAAAGCTTTGAATTATTTATTATTATATCATTCTTCAGGAAGATAAGCAGAGGATAAACGGGGTACGGGACACGCCTGCGGCGTGAGGGTTCAAGGACGCGCCTTTGGCGCGAAGGTTCAGAAGGTTCAGAAGGTTCAGAGGGTGGTGGTGGCGGCTTCGCCGCAGATTATAAAAAAAGGGGCGCGGCTGGCGCCGCGGGTTGTGTAGAAGGGTTGTGTTCGCTTCCGCTCAGGGGGCGACAGCGCCTGCGGCGCTGAGGGTGGCGGTATCGCCCTCTCGGGCGATGAGTATGAAGTCAGCGTTACGGGGGATGTCAAGAATTTTGTGTTTTTAGATTAACCAATCGTATTTAGCGATTAGTTTGCTCATACGTTCGTCAATCAATAATTGGTTCATAACAGCCTGCCAGTTAAAGACCTTTCCTTTGCCCTTCCATTTGGTGTTCTTGAGCTCAAGGACACGGAGGTAGAGAAGCTTCAGGATGGCCTCGTCATTGGCAAAAGAGCCCTTACGGGTTACCTTTCTGAAACTGGAATTGATGCTTTCTATGGCATTGGTAGTGTACATGACTCTCCGTACATTAGAGCCGTAGTTAAACAGCTGTTCCACGTGCTGGAAGTTGTTTTCCCAGACCGCTATAGCCCCAGGATAGGCTGCCCATTTTCCCTTGAACTTTTCAAACAATCTGCGAGCTTCTGCTACATTGGTAGCCTTGTAGATTTCTTTCAGTTCTTTCAAGAACTCTCTGGATTTGTTCCAGGGAATATACCGCATGGAATTACGGATCAGATGGACAATGCAGCGTTGCACCACTGTGCCAGGGAAGATGGCAGCAGCGCCTTCTTCAAGGCCGCTGACACCATCCATGGAGATGAAACCAATGTCCTGTACTCCCCGGTTCTTGATTTCATCGAAAATCTGCATCCAGGTATGCTTACCTTCCGTTTCGTTGATCCAGATACCAAGGATATCCTTCTCACCATTGATGTCATACCCAAGGATGACGTAGACAGCCTTTTGTTTCAGGGCTCTGTCAGTCTTCATGGGAACATACAGACAGTCGATGAAGAGAAAGGTATAAAAAGGAAACAGTGGGCGATTCTGCCACGCATATACTTCGTCCAGGATCCGGTCCGTAATATGGGCAATCTGTTCATGGGAGATGGAGAAACCGTAGATTTCTTCAATGGTCGAAGAGATGTCTCTCTGGCTCATTCCACGGCCATACATGGCAAGAACTTTCCCTTCGATAGAGGAAACATCACGCTGGTATTTTTGGATTAACTGGGGTTCAAAAGTACCTTCCCGATCACGAGGGACTTGGATGGGTACCGTTCCCATGGAGGTCTTCAGGTTCTTCCTGGAATACCCATTTCTCGTATTCTTGGAATCCTCAGGGGTGCTGCCGTTCTTGGGATAGCCTAAGTGGTTATCCAATTCACCCTTAAGAGCTGCTTCAAACAATGGTCCAAAGACACTCTTTAAGGCGGACTGCATCTCTTCGACAGTGGTCGGTTTGTAGGTTTCGTAGATTTCCTGCGCAATTTTTTCGCCAGGGGTAGGGGTACGCTTTGCCATGGTAGTAACTCCTTTTCCTCTTTCTCCCCTTAAGTATGAGGTATGAAAATATTTTGAGCAAGATTCATTTACACAAAATATTTTACACTACCGCGTTACGGGATTGGCTTTCTATGTCATATGGCATGAAAAGCATTACGTCGATCAGCCACCTCCGGTGGCTTTTCCCCCTCCCCCTTTGGTGGCTGGCGCCACCACCTTTCCCCCGCAAGCGGGGGCACTATAAAGCTCCGTTATGCTGTGAGCTGCTTATGAAAGGACTGCTTTGCGGATCTTTATTGTCCCACCGCTCCGCGGGGGGAAGGTGGTACCGTAAGGCACCAAAGGGGGAATGCATTTCCTCGAGCGGAGCGAGGTTGGCCTGTTTTCCGACGCCCGCAGGGCGGTTGTAAAGGTTTTATCATAAGAGGGCGCCTTCTATAAATGTAAGGCGCCCACCACAACCCTCAGCGGCAGAGCCGCTGTCAAACTTAAGAACCCTTGGGGCGATAGCCCCGTCAAACTTTAGAACCTTCAAGCCCCAAAGGGGCTTGTCCATAGGGCGTGTCAATCTTCGGGAATACTGGAAAGCACCGCCCAGGTCCCGACCCCGACCGCGCCAAAGGCGCCTGAACCCTCAAGCCCCAAAGGGGCTTGTCCATAAGCCGACAGCGGACAGGGAGACTTGAAATAATCAAGTTGCCTGTTTTCTCATTTTCCTGTACAATATCATTATATTAATTTAATGTTTTAATATTGTATTTTAAGGATTTCCTATGAACTGTTACGACAGACATTACCTGAAAATCGCACTGCCTGCCGCACTGGAGGGGCTTTTTATGATTCTCCTTGCTTCCACGGACCTCATACTGGTGGGAGCTCTGGGGAGCCTTTCGGTGGCTGCCGTGAGTATCTTTCTCCAGCCCCGTCTCATCCTTCTCTGCTTTTCCCGTTCCCTGGCTTCGGCGGTGACCCTGGTGTCCTGTAACTATGCAGGCCGGGGAGAGAAGGAGCCGTCGGCGGATCTTCTGAAGAAGTCTCTTTTCCTGGGTGCTCTGGCCCTGGGACTGCTGCACGGGATTTTTTTCATTTTTCTGGAAGATATATTAATCCTCATGGGCGCCTCTTCCGACTACCTGCCCCTGGCCATGGAGTACAGCCCCCTGGCCCTTCTGGCGGTGTATTTCACTTCCCTTACCCTCATTCTGCAGGCGGTGCAGCTGGGGTATGGAAATACGGCTTCCATCATGAAAACCAATATCTGCGGAAATCTGCTGAACGCAGCGCTGAGTTTCCTCCTCATCCGGGGGCTGGGGCCTGTACCTGCCTATGGCGTTTTTGGTGCTGCCATAGGCACCGCTGCCGGCACTCTTTTCTCTCTTCTCTATGCCTGGTTCCTTCTTAAACGGGAAGGCTTCTTCCATGGGGGCCGCTGGATTCCCGATGCCGCCTATTTCAAAAAGGTGGGTCCCCTTTTCAGCAGTGTATTAAGCGAGCAGGGCAGCGAGCGCATGGGCATGGTGCTCTTTTCACGTATGGCCGCCGGCCTAGGTACGGTGCCCTTCGCGGTGCACAGCATCTGCATGAATATCTGCGATATTTACTATGATTTCATTATGGGCTTCGGCAAAGCAGGCATGGTGAGCGCCGGGCAGGCTGTAGGACGGGGCAGAATGGCCGACTGGCAGCAGTACCGGAAAAGAGGGCTCCGCTGGTGCCTGCTCCTTTCCACCGCAGCCTGCGTCAGCATTCTTTTCTTTGAGGACTCCCTCTTTTCTATCTATTCTTCCGATCCTGCTCTTCACGTGCTGGCGGGCCCCATCATGGTTTTCATTGCCCTGGTGAGCTACCCCGAGGCGCTGGCCCTCTGGGGCGCCGGCATCCTTCGGGGCAGCGGACAGACGGCCCAGGTGGCGGCCTATTCTTTCCTGTCCATCACCTTCCTCAGGCCTCTCATGACAGCCTTCTTCATTTATGTGCTGGACATGGGCCTCATCGGCACCTGGTGCGCCCTTTTCATTGACCAGGTCATCCGCGCCTCCTGCGCCGCCTTTCTGGTGAACCGCCTTTCCGCAAAGAGGGGCTTCCTTCCCGATGCGGGATAAAAGAAATCAAAAAACTGTGCAGAAATTTCTCATTTCCGCACAGTTTTTGATTGGCCTGTGATGGGTTCATTCTTTGTCAGCCGCTTTGACAAAGAACCATTTATGGGCCAGGCTGTCATAGGTGCCGTCATCCATCATGCTTTTCAGGGCCTCATTGATTTCCTTCTTCAGCTGAGGATTATCTTTGGAAAGGGCAATCGCAAAATTGTCTTCCGTAGGAATGGTGCCGGACAGGGACAGCCGGCTGCTGCCGCCATGCTCCAGTTCGTAAAGGGCCGCCTGGTCTCCTGTAATGCCCACGTCCGCTTTTCCTGCTTCCAGGGCTTTGAAAATGTCCTCATAATGGTCCATGGATATGATTTCTTTGGGATTTTGGGCTTTTGCCCTGGCTTCACTGGTAGATCCCCTTTTGGCCGCCACCACTTTGCCAGCCAGTTCTTCTTCATTCCGCACCGGTGGATTTCCTTTTTTTACAAGGAGAGAGTATCCGCTCAGCCGGTAGTAGGAGTCTGAAAAGGCCACCAGTTTCTCTCTTTCTTTCGTCACTGTGACAGCCCCTATGGCCATGTCCACCTGTTTTCCGGCCACCGCGTCCAGCAGTCTGTCAAAGGGCATATCCCTGAACTCGATGGTCGCTCCGGTTCTGCGGCCGATTTCCTTGAGCAGGTCGACCTCAAAGCCCACCAGGTTACTGTTCTCATCCACATAGCGGAAGGGCGGATAGGCCGCTTCCGTGGCTACCTTCCATACCCTGCCTTTTTCCATGCTTTTTGCTTCTTCCCCGTTTCCGCCGCACCCCTGAATCATGACGACGGCCCCTGCCAGCATGACGGCAGCTGCCAGTTTCTTCCAGTTATTCATAGAAGCCTCCCTCTAATTTTTATATTATAACGATTTATAAATTATTTATATTAAATATATATTATATTCTCTAATTTTTCAACTTTAATTGTTCAATTCTTTTTAATCGTGTGCGTATAAAAAACTTATAAAGCAGATTGCGGCCCGATGCCCCGGAGGAGGAAGGAAATCCCATGAATCCCCTCCCGGGTATGAAAAAAGGCTCTGCCCTGGAAGGCAGAGTCTTTTTCATTGGTACCGGCATCCCGCAGATGAAACCGCAGGAAATCCCCATCAATATTTATAGTTCAGTGCCAGGGTCCAGGCTTTATCATCAAATCCATCCTTCTGATTGTCCAGGTCAAAGGCATATTCACCATGGAGGGACACATTCTTCATGAGAGCCACATCGCCGAAGATGCTCCAGTAGGTAAGGGTCTTGTCTTTGGCTATGCCGTTCCAGATTTCCCCTGTATCATAGGTGGTACCATCGAGGTTGGCATTATAGCCCACCTTGTTGTAGGCCAGATTAAGGTCGAAGGAGCCCGGTTTCTTCATGGAGAAATTGTTGTATCCCAGGCCTGCCTGCCAGGACTTGTCTGCCTTTTTGGCATTGGAATCCCAATATTCCCCGAAAATCTGGAAGTCCTTCACCGGAATGGAGAGGTGGGTGCTCCACATATTGTCGAAGTGGGCTGTTTCCTTTCCCTTATCTCCCGGCAGTTTCACATAGGCTGCCCGAAGTTTGGCTGCGCCAAAGTCATAACCTGCTTCTGCCAGGACGGCATCGAAGGTGGAGGAGTCATAAAGCCATTCATTATCTACCAGGCGGCCAAAGGAAAGGGAGACGTCGAAGGCATCCTTTCCATAGGCCAGTTTTGCCCCTTTCAGGGTGGAGTCGAACATGAAGCCGTCATAAATGGTGACCGGCATACGTCCCAAGGTTACATTGGCATCGCCAAAGGTATGGTTTACATAGAGCCAGTCCATGATGGTATCCGACGAATTGTCTCCCTTGAAATCCATCTGGTTCTTGAAACGGCCCTGGACATAGGTGGAATCATTGACCTGGCCTCTGACCTTGATACGCATACGGCCTTTCCAGGAATCTCCTCTGGTTTTCTTGGAGTTATTGACATACCACATTTTGGCATCGCCGGACCAGGAAATATTTCCTACCTTCTTTTCCAAGTTGGAAACCCTAACGCCCAGATTTGCCAGTTCATCGGCATATTCGCCGGCCAGCTTATCCAGGGTGGCCCGCTGCTCCGCATTCAGCTGGTCTTCCTTTGCCATAAGGCGGGCAATGATCTGGGCCAGTTCATAGCGGGTGATATTTCTTTCCCCTTTGAAGGTACCGTCAGGGTATCCTTCCACCACTCCCTGGTCAGACAGGTCGGATACCGCCTGGTAAGCCCAGTCATCGGTGCTTACATCGGAAAAGGGATTGGCTGCCAGGGCGGAAACGCCGGCAGTCAGGGCTGCCGCTGCAGCCAGGACCATGATTTTCTTCATAATGTATTCTCCTTTGATATAATAGGTTTCCTGTCCGGCTTGGGGACAGTGTATTTCTTGCCGGCAGGAAACGAGCCAGCCCCTGCTGCCTTTCAGCCGAACAGTTCATCCGGCAGGACTTTGTTTTTGCCTTCTTCAATGGTAAAGACGGAGGCCAGCAGCTTTCTGGAATAGGGATCTTTCGCTTCGGACAGGTCTTTGATTTTTTCTACTACCCTGCCATGCTGCATGACTACGATGTTGTCGCAGAACATGTTGGCCAGGGCCAGGTCGTGGCAGATGAAGAAGTAGGCCACCCCTGTTTCCAGCTGCAGACGATGAAGGAGTTCGATCACCGTCTTCTGTACCGACATGTCCAGGGCACTGGTGGCTTCGTCACAGATAATGATTTCCGGCTTCAGCACCAGGGCCCGGGCAACGGCAATACGCTGCCGCTGTCCGCCGGACATGCTGTTGGGATAGCGGTCTGCGAAGTCCCCGGGCAGATCCACGAGGCGGAGCATTTCCCGCGCTTTTTCATCCACCTTTTCTTTTCCGATGAGGCCGTAGTTCATCAGGGGCTCGCAGATAATATCCCGGACCCGCTGTTTGGGGTCGAAGGCGGTAGAGGGATCCTGGAAAACCATTTGGATATTCTTTCTAGCCTGCCGGAATTCCTCGCCCTTCAGGGCAGTCATGTCTTTCCCGTGAAGGAGGATGCGCCCGCTGTCCATGGTGTAGAGCCGGGTCAGAATTTTGGCCAGGGTGGATTTCCCGGAGCCTGACTCGCCTACGATTCCCAGGGTTTCTCCTTTGTGGAGGCTGATGGTCACATGATCGGAAGCTGTCAGCTTTTTCCCGCCGCCCAGGTCAAAGGTTTTGACAATATCTTCCATGCGGAGGATTTCTTCTCCATATCCCTTCATGCCGTTTCACCTCCCAGCACCGGTACAGCAGCCAGAAGCATTTTCGTATAGTCTTCTCTGGGATGGTAAATGACTTCTTCCGCTTTCCCGTATTCCACCACCCGGCCCTGTCTCATCACCATAATGCGGTCTGCCATATAGGCTGCCACCCCCATGTTATGGGTGACGATGATAATGGCGGTGTTCATCTTTTTCCTTACTTCCATCATTTCCTTCACAATGGCTGCCTGGGTGGTTACATCCAGGGCGCTGGTGGGTTCGTCGGCCAGGAGAAGTTTCGGATGGAAGGCCATGGCCATGGCAATGCCTACGCGCTGGCGCATGCCGCCGGAAAGTTCGAAGGTGTAGCTTTTCAGAATCTGCTCCGGATCCGGCAGCCGCACCATGGAGAGCATGTCCACCATGCGCTGGTGGGCTTCTTTTTCATCGGTCATGCCGTGAAGGGCCAGATACTCCCGGAACTGGACGCCAATGGGCCGGATGGGATTCATCATGGCCCCGCTGTCCTGGAATATCATGGAAACGTCCTTCCCGTCCAGACTGCAGTGCTTTTCGGCAGACTGCTTCCGGGTGTCTTCTCCTTCAAAAATCATGGTGCCCTCCGCTATGTGCCCGCCTCCAGGCAGCACATGCTGGATGGCACGGATGACCGTGGTCTTTCCTGACCCCGATTCCCCTACAATGGCAAGGATTTCTCCCTGGTCTAACGTAAAGGAAACGTGTCGTACTACAGGCTCTGCCTTACCATAGGCAATGCCCAGATCATTGATTTCTAACAGCATATTGGCTCCTGTGAATGATGAATACTATGGATGCGCCTGTGGGCGCGAGGGTTCAGAAGGTTCAGAGAGTTCATAGGGAAAGGTTCTTAGGATTGACCGGCCCTATGGGCCGGAGGGTTCTTACGTTTGACGGGCCCTGCAGGCCCGAGGGTTGAGGTGGCGGCTTTGCCGCAAGTTTTATAGTACCGGCTTCTACCGCTTCGCGGCCCCTTCCCGCACAGGCGGTAAGCGGACAGCGGACAGCAGCCCTTATTCTGCCGGAACGATGCTCTTTGTTACCCAGTAATAGTCGCAGGGCTTAATATCCGCATTCTTTACTTTCTTACTGGAAATCATATTGGTCTGG
Organism: Dialister succinatiphilus; assembly: GCF_928721695.1. Lineage (NCBI taxonomy): Bacteria > Bacillati > Bacillota > Negativicutes > Veillonellales > Veillonellaceae > Dialister > Dialister succinatiphilus. Next base: position 654,126 of record NZ_OV788641.1, read on the forward strand.
GGATAGCCGAAGACCAGGGTAGCCGCATCGTCCTGAATGATTTTTTCCATCTGTTCGATGATTTCTTTTCTCTTCGCCGGGTCGAATTCCTGGCTCAGCTGGTCAGAGAGAGCATCATAGGCAGGATTGCTGTAGCCCGAGCCGTTCTGTGGGTTGCTGCCGTTTACATTGGTCTTCCAGTACATGTTGATGAAGACTTCCGGATCCCCTGCCTGCTCAGCCAGTACGTTGGAAATGAGCAGGTCGTATTCGCCGCGGGTGCCAATGCCGTCAAGGACGTTGTAGTCCACGTTCTTCAGGTTCACCTTGATGCCTACTTTCTTGGCATCCGACTGGGTGGCTTCTGCAAAGAGAGGCAGTTCTGCGCGGCCGCTGTAGTAAATGAAATCCAGTTCCAGGTTCTTGCCGTCTTTATCCACATAGCCGTCGCCGTCGGTATCCTTCCATCCAGCGTCTGCCAGCAGTTTCTTCGCATTTTCCACATTGTAGTTATCCGGATATTCCGCCTTCAGTTTGTCAAAGCCGTAGTCCACAGACGGCGGAAGCAGGGGACCGCCGGGAGTGAAGGTGTCTTTCAGGAGCACCTTGCAGTAGGTATCCCGGTCCAGGGACTGGAGGAGTGCCTTTCTTACATTCTTGTCAGCCAGGGGCTTGCCATTGGAAACGTTCAGGCGGGCCAGCACGTCGCGGATGGAGGAAATGGTGCTCACGGTGAATTTATTCTTATCCTGGAAAAGCTGCATATCGCCGGGGGCAATGTTGACAGCCACATCGATTTCTCCCTTCTGGAGAGCCATGGCCCGGGTATTGGGATCGTCAATGGTATTGATCTGGGCGTGAGCGAAGGGCACCTTGTCATAGTAATGGGGGTTGGCATCCAGTTCTGTCTTGGCCTTGGAGAAGGATTTCACCATGTAGGGGCCTGTGGAAACAGGGCCCTGCTTTGCAAAGTCCACTTTGCCGTCAGAATCGGTGTCTACAATAATGAAGAGCGGATCCCCCAGCATACCTGGCAGAGTAGCCACCGGTTTTTTCGTATAAATGGTCACGTTCTGGCCGTCAGCGGTGATGTGGTCCAGTTCAAACATGGCTTTCGCCCGGGGCGCCTTGGCAAAGGTACGTTCAATGGATTTCTTCACTGCTTCGCCGGTGACCGGTGTGCCGTTGGAGAACTTGATGTCCTTGATTTTGAAGGTCCAGGACATTTTATCATCAGCCACTTTCCAGCTTTCTGCAATCCAGGGCTCTGCATTCATTTTGTCATCAAAATGGACAAGGCATTCGCCGATGCCGTAGCGCATGACCTGCCAGCCGAAGTAGTTGTCTGTCGGTTCCAGGCTGTCTGCAAAGTTCGTTACCCCCACGGTGAGGGTGTCTTTGGCTGTTTTGGAATTGGATCCTGATCCGCCGCACCCCGTAATGGCAAAGGCCATCAAAGCAGCTGCAGCCAAAAGAGCACCTTTCTTGTAAATTGATTTCATCTGTTGAACGCTTCCTTTCTATATGGAAATAAACGCCATAGGCGTGAAAAAAACGATGGGTAGAGCCGTTTCGCGGCCTGCCGGCTCACCATACCGCCGGCCCGCTATTGATCTCTTGGATCCAGTACATCCCGGAGCGCATCGCCCCAGAGGTTGAAGATGACCACGGAAATGAAGATGGCAAGCCCCGGGAAAACCATGAGCCAGGGGGCTGTCTGCAGCTGCTGACGGCCCTCGTTAAGCATGAGGCCCCATTCCGGTGCCGGCGGCTGGCTGCCGAAGCCCAGAAAGGACAGGCCTGCCAGTTCCATCATCATGGCACCGATGTCGGATACCGCTGTAATCACCAGGATAGGCACTACGTTGGGCATGATATGGGTCCAGAGGATATGGGAACTGGTACCGCCGCTGACAATGGCAGCATCCACGAAATCCCGTTTCCTGATTTTCAAAACCATGGACCGGGACAGGCGGGCGTACTTGGTCCAGGTCACGGCTGTCAGGGCAATCATGGCATTCACCAGACTGCCGCCCATGATACCGGCAATGGCAATGGCCAGGATAACGCCGGGGAAAGAAATCATCATATCTGCTATACGCATGATGACGGTATCAATGAGGCCGCCAAAGTAGCCGGCCACAAGGCCCAGAAAGGTGCCTACGCAGAAAATGATGGCCACCAGGGCCAGCACGCTGGACAGGGAGTAGGCTCCGCCGTAGAGAATGCGGGACAGCACATCTCTTCCCAGCTTGTCCGTGCCGAAAAGATGGGCCATGGAAGGCGCCTGGTTGGCGTCCTTCATCACCGCTTCCAGGGGGTTATAGGGAGCAATCACCGGCGCCAGCACCACCAGGGCGATAAGCAGGATAACCAGCAGGCTGGTGAACCGGAAGGTTCGATGTTCTTTGAATCCTTTCCAAAGATTCCCCATATTACCGGCCTCCTTTCCGAAGTCTCGGATCCAGATGGCGATAGGACAGATCCACCACCAGATTAATCACCATGTACATGAAGGCAATCCAGAGCACAATGGCCTGCACCGTTTGGAAATCGCGGTAGGTAATGGCTTCTACCACCATATATCCCAGGCCGGGCCAGGAAAATACGATTTCCACCACCGCTGCGCCGCCCAGAAGGGAGCCGAAAGCCAGCCCCAGCAGGGTCACCAGAGGAAGCAGGGCATTGGGAAGCACTTCCTTCCAGAGGATATGGGATTCCGAAAATCCCCGGGCCCTGGCGCCCATGACGTAGTCCTGGTTCAGCTCCTCCAGCACCGCCGCCCGTACCTGCCGGGTGTACTTGGATGTCATCACCACGCCCAGCGTCACCATGGGGAGGATCAGGTTTTCTAAAGAAATGCTGCCGCCCACGATGGGAAGCATTCCCAGCTTCAGGGCAAAAATCCAGAGAAGCATCAGGCCCATCCAGAAATTGGGCACCGAAACGCCCAGGAAGGAAAAGCCCCGGACCAGGTAATCAAACCAGCTGTTTTTCTTTACCGCCGTATAAATCCCCAGAGGAATGGAAAAAACAAGCATAAACGCAGTAGATGCCAGCGCCAGGATCAGGGTAGCCGGCAGGCCTCCCATGAGAGCCTCCAGTACCGGCTTCTTCATCATGAAGGAATAGCCGAAATTACCATGAAGCACCCTTCCCAGCCAGTCCAGGTACTGGAAAAGGAAAGGCTTATCCAATCCCAGCTCATGACGAAGAGCATCGATTTCTATCTGGCTCACCACAATATCTTCATTGCCTGCAATCATCTGACGCACCGGATCCCCCGGCGCCAGCATGACCAGACAGAACGTGATAAAGCTGATGCCCAGAAGAACCAGCACCATTTCTCCCAGCCTCAGGGCCAACTGTTTCTTTCCCAAATCCAACCATCTCCTGTTTTAGTCAACTCACATTTTAAAAAAAGCACGAAAAAAGCAAGGCCGGAAACAGGGACCTTGTAGAAACATAAACAATAAACAAATGCTAGCTTTACCCCATAGCAGATAAAGAGCTGTTTCCTCATCACTCTTTAAATTTCCCAACGATACCGGCTGCGTCCTTCTTGGCGTGACGTCTCGCCCTCGCTATCATTGGTTTTTCATGAAAACAGTATATCATTATATTTTGAGATTCGCAACCATTTATTTAACAATTATTTATGAAATGCTAATATTCAATCATGGTATGATTTTATTTCATGGTTTAGATTCCCTGCTTTTTTCATAAAAAAAGCCCCCTGAAGGACGCGCCTGCGGTGTGAGGGTTCAGGGGACACGCCTGCGAACGGTCAGCCGACAATAGGAAGGCCCTTTTATGGGCAGGCTAAGGGCCAACTTCGGCTGACTTGCGCATTCTATGCAGAATGCGCACATGAGGGTTGACGGGGCTTCGCCCCGAGGGTTCTAAAGGTTCAAAGGGGAAAGGTTCTTAGGATTGACCGGCCTGACGGCCGGAAGGTTCTAAAGTTTGACGGGGCCCTTGGCCCCGAGGGTTGCGGATTGCCCTGCGGTGCACAGCGAACACATTTTGCACTATGCGAACTGGATTTGTAAGGGAGCATCAGCGACCTGAAAATCCAGTGAGTCAGTGACAGCAGTGGGTGAAGGAGCGCTAGCGACGCGCAAAATGTAGTGAGTCGTTTCCCCTTTAGGGGGCAATGCTTATAAAGTCAGCGTTACGGGATTGGTTCTCTGTGTCATATGGCATGATAAACATTCTGCGGATTGGCTCGCTGCGCTCGCCTCCCCCTATCCGGCTGCGCCGGACTGCCCCCTGTTCAGGGGGCAGAATAAAGCTCTAAAAAGCAGTCCTTTTCATAAGCAGCTCACAGCATAGCGGAGCTTTATAGTCCCCTGTGGAGGTCCTGCATAGGACCTCCAAGTGGGGCGAAGTAAGGCGCCTAGCCTGCCCATTAAGGCGCTTTCCTTTTGCCGCCCCACCGAACTGCGGGGGTGGCGAAGGAACTGGATTCATAGGGGGAGCCCCGCGCCCCGCGAATCCAGTGACATGCTTCCCATCGGGGGCGAATTCCCGCGAAGCGGGAAAGGGGGTACGGGGCATAGCACCGATATGATGCTCCATCATTATCCTGACCGCCAATCGGCGGTCCCCTGAGCGAAGCGATGCAACCTTTCTACACAACCCTTGGCACCAAGGGCCGGAGGGCCACCTTCGGCAGTCACGTCCACATCGAGTATCATAATCAGGATTACCACCGTCCACCCCTTCGCCACTTTGTGGCCCTCTTCCCCTAAAGGGGACGCAAGAAGCGTTACGGGATTGGCTGTCTGTGTCATATGTGACACAATATCCAGTGCCACCTATTTTTCTCGTTTCCCCTTGAGGGGAATTCCCGCACAGCGGGAAAGGGTGTACGAGGTAAAGCACCGATTTGATACTCTATCGTTTCCCTGACCGCCAATCGGCGGCCTCCTGAGCGAAGCGATGCAACCTTTCTACACAACCCTTGGCACCGAGGGCCAGAGGCCCGATGGATGCTATATGCCCCTCTGCGCCGCAGGCGCAGGTCCCTTCGGGAATACTGGTAAGCACCGTCCCGATCCCTACCCTTCCAGTCTTCCTTCCCGGATTTTCAGTATCCGGGTATGGTATTTATCCAGTGTAGACCGGTGGCCTACGCTGATGACGGTGATATTGGGAATGGAGGTGAGGAGGCTGTAGAGGTGATTTTCCGTTTCTTCATCCATGGCGGAGGTGGCTTCATCCAGGAATACCCAGCGGGGGCGGGTGAGGAAAATGCGGACGAAGGCCAGTTTCTGCTGCTCTCCCAGAGAAAGGATATGGCTCCAGTCTCCTTCTTCTTCCAGATGGTCCTTCCAGCGGGTAAGGCCGCATGTTTCCATGAGCTTCACCAGTTCTTCCCTGTTTCCTTTTCCTTTGGGATAGAAGGCAGCTTCCTCCAGAGTGCCCATGGGCATGTAGGGTTTCTGGGGAATGAAGAGGACTTCAGCAGTCAAAGGCAGCTGGATGACCCCTTCGCCGTAGGGCCAGAGGCCGGCCAGCAGGCGAAGGAGGGTGGATTTTCCGGAGCCCGAGGGGCCTTTCAGAATCACCTTTTCTCCTTCCTGAATGGTGCAGGACAGGGAGGAGAGCAGCGTTTTTCCCTGGGGCAGGCGGACGGTGACGTCGGAGAGGATGAGGGATGAACCTCCTTCTTTCCGCGCCAGATGGCCCTGTTCTTTTTCTGTTTCCTGGAGCATATGGTCCATATGGGCATCAAAGGTAAGGAGTCGTTCCACGCAGGACATCCATTCCGCCAGGGAGGAGTAGACGTCCACGAAGTAGGACATGGATTCCTGTACTTTGCCAAAGCAGTTGGCCACCTGCATCAGGCCGCCCAGGGAAATATTTTTCGACAGGTACCGGGGCGCCGCCACCACGAAGGGGAAGATAATAGCAATCTGGCCATAGGAATTGGTAAGCCAGGACAGCTGTTTCTGTTTTCTGATAATGTACACCGTATTCACCAGAAGCTTATGGAAACGGCCAGAGAGAATTTTCTTTTCTTCTTTCCCGCCGTGGTAGAAGGCCACGCTTTCCGAAGTTTCACGGAGCCGCACCATGGCATAGCGGAAGTCGGCCTCCAGTTTCTGCTGCACAAAATTCAGCCCCACCAGCTTATGGCCTACCTTGTGGGTAATCCAGGTGCCGATGACGGAATAGGCCAGGGCGGTCCATACCAGATATCCGTATATATGGATGGTGAGGCCCGGCAGAGGAAGGATGAGCGGTTCCGACAGGGACCAGAGGACGAAGATGAAGCAGAATATGGTGGTGATGGCTTTGAGCAGACCGGCCATGAAGGACAGGGTGCGGGTGGTGAAAAGATTGATGTCTTCGGAAATACGCTGGTCCGGATTGTCCGAACGGCCGCCGGAAAACATTTCCAGCCGGTAAAACATGTGGCGGGACGTCCAGCGGGACAGGTATTTCTCCGTCATCCACCGGCGCCAGCGGAGGGCCAGGGTCTGCTGCAGGTAGTAGGCATAGACGGAAAAGGCAATGTGCCCGAAGGCAATGGCGGTGAACCGGATGAGTCCATGGTACACGGCGGTGCTGTCGTAATTCTGCAGGGCGCTGTAAAATTCATTAAACCAGTCATTCAAAAGGAGCGTCATGTACACCGCTGCCATGGTAAGGATAATAATGCCCACAAGGTACATCCAGGCGCTTTTCTTTTCTTCACTTCTCCAATACCGGCTGGTGAGCTGCCATAAAGCCTTCACCGTCTCCCGGTTCCACTGTCCTGAAACCATAGGTCCTCCTTCACAGTTATGATGAAAATATTTTTTATTATACTACAGGCAGAAAGGCGGCGCGAAAATCCAGCGGTTTAAGCCCCATGTCCCTTGCCCGGCATGTGATGATCAGACTTGATAAAGGAATCCGGCCAACGCAAAAGGCCCGGAAAAGAGGAGCGCTCTTTTCCGGGCCTTTCAGGGGTGGTTAGTATGAACAAATATTTTGGGATTTGGGAGGGAGATAATTTGTAAGAAAAGCAATCGTTTCTTTGCAGGAGAGAAATCATAGCCACAGCCGGCGGCAGCGGCATCTGCCTTTCTCTCCCGCGAAAGGGGCTCTGCCCTTCCAAGGACAGGTCCCTATAGAGGATATTCCTGCCGCCTGACCGTGCTTCAGCCGGCAGGAATCATACCTCTGGAGTTACCATTTTCATTGGCATCACCAGGAATCTTCGTTTCACAAATAAAATCCATTATTCAATGGTAATCCGATGGGATTCTTCCACTTTCTTCTGATCTTCTTTCGGAAGGGCAATCTTCAGCACGCCGTCTTTCAGGCTGGCTTTGATGCCGTCTTCTTTAATGCCTTTCACAGTGAACTGACGCTGGAATCCAACGGCACCTCTTTCATGACGAATGTAATGTTTCTCTTCGTCTTTCGTTTCTGTCTTGTTCTCTTTCTTAGCGGCAATGGAGAGGATGCCGTTTTCATAACTGATATGAACTTCATCTTTGGTGAATCCCGGCATATCGCAGGTAATTTCATAACGGTCTTTCAGATCCTCGATATCTACTTTCGGTACTGCTACATAATCTTTATAAATGGTGGGAACATCATCAAAGAAATGATCCAGAACGCTGTCACCAAACAAACCATCAAACGGAATCATGCTACCCATAATCAAAGACCTCTTTCCTTTATTTTTCATGTAATGTTCAGGTGTCCGGGAACCTTTCCGGTTTCCCTGTCCGGTTCCCTTCCCTCCTGACAACTATAGTATAGCACTTTTAGCACTCCTGTCAAGTGAGTGCTAAAATATTTTTGACTTTTCTTTTTCATATATTGACTATTCCGATAATATCTAATGTTCTTGACTATTTAAAATCGTTTATTTGACTATTTTGTACTCAGATTTCCAGAAATTTTTCACAATTTTTTTGACGGGGCCCCATGGATGGGCCATGGGAAATTTGATTCTTCAGATTTTCTCCCCCGCTATGATATGATGAGAGAAGATATTTGTATTCCGGAAGCCTGCGCTTCCTTAAAGGAGTCATTATGCTGGACATAGAAAACCTGTATTTTTCCTACACCGGCAGGGAGCCCTGGCTGTTGGAGGACATTTCCCTCCATGTGCCGAAGGGATCCTATATTTCCATTGTAGGAAACAACGGCAGCGGCAAGAGCACCCTGCTGAAACTGATTCTTCATTTTTTAGCCCCCGTGAAGGGCACCATCCGCTGTGAGGCCAGGCAGATCGGCTATGTGCCCCAGATGCCTTCCCGGGACCATGCCTTCCCCATTACGGTGGCCGAGGTCATTCATTCCTATGGAAAGCTGCTCCATTTGAAATCCATTTCCGTAAAGGATGTCCTTTCCGTCACCGGTATGGAGGATTATAGAGGGGAACTGATGGGAAATCTGTCTGGCGGACAGCACCAGAAGGTACTCATTGCCCGGGCCCTCATGGGCAGCCCGGACCTTCTCATTCTGGATGAACCTTCCACAGGCGTGGACCTTGCAAGCCAGCGGGAGATTTACGGAGAGCTTTCCCGGCTGAACCGGGAGAAAGGGCTCACCGTGCTGGCGGTGGAGCACAATATGGAGGAAGCCGGCCAGGTGTCTTCCGGCCTCTACCATGTGGATAGCGGAAAGGGCCACCTCTGCAGCGTATCCCATTATATAGAAGAGTATATCAAAAAGGAGGGCGGCCATGTTCAGTTATGATTTCATGCAAAATGCCCTTTTCATTTCCATCTGCATCGCCATCCTCTGCCCCTGCATCGGTATTTTCATCGTACTGAAGCGCTACTCCATGATTGGCGACACCCTGGCCCACTCGTCCCTGGCCGGCGTCACCCTGGGCCTTCTCTTCCGGGAAAGTCCGGTGCTGGCTTCCTTTGCCTTCACCGCCCTCTCAGGGCTTTTCATCGAATTCCTGCGCCAGTATTTCAAAAAATATACGGATCTCATTCTATCCATTGTGCTGTCCGTATCCGTAGGCATTGCCATCACCCTCATCAGCTCCGGCCATCTTCATGCCAACGCCGACGCCTATCTTTTCGGCTCCATGCTTACCGTATCCCCCATAGACATGGCAGTCACCGCCGTGCTGAGCCTCTCTGCCGTGGTGACGGTCATCCTGAACTACCACCAGCTTCTCTACATCACCTATGACGAAGAGGCCTCCCGCATTGCCGGCGTTCACGTGAAGCGGCTGAACTACCTCTTCGCCTTTCTGGTGGCCGCCGCTATTTCCGTATCCATCCGCTCCGTAGGCATTCTGGTCATTACGTCCATGATTACCCTGCCTGTAGCCAGCGCCCTGCAGCTGCAGAAGGGATTCAAAACCACCTTCCTGGCTTCCCTTGCATACAGCTTCCTTTCCATTCTGTCCGGTTTCTTCCTGTCCTACTTCATCGGTGCCGCTCCCGGCGGCGTGACGGCCCTCACCGCCGCCTTCCTGCTCCTTGTGACCATCCTTGTAAAGCAGGTGCTCCGCCCATGAAATTCGATTGGAAAAAAGAAATGGCCCTTCTCCTCACCCTGCTGGCCCTCACGGCCGGCTGCGGCAGAGAAGCGCCGCCGGCGGAAGAAGGAAAAATCCCTGTGGCCGTCTCCTTCGGCGCCATGGAAAAACTGACAGAAGCCATCGGAGGAGACGCCGTCTCCATTTCCGTCATGGTACCCGAGGGCATCGAGCCCCATGACTTCGAGCCCCGGGCCGGAGACCTGATCAGGCTGAAACAGGCCAGGGTCTTCGTCTACAACGGCATGGGCATGGAACACTGGGCAGACAAGGCCCTGCAGAGTGCAGGCGCTGAAAACCAGGTGGTGGTCAGAGCTTCCGAAAACGTGGTCCCCATCCCCCTGGAAGATGAAGAAGAACGGGAAGAACATGGCGACTACGATCCCCATACCTGGCTGGGCCTGTCTGAAGCGAAAGAAGAGGCCCGTGCCATCCGGGACGGCCTCATCGCCGCCTCCCCGGAAAACAGAGACCTCTTCATGAAAAACTACGACACCTTCGCCAAAAGCATCGACAGCCTGCAGCAGGAATACAGGGAAAAACTGGCCAAGGCCCCCCGGAAAGAACTGGTCACTGGCCACGCCGCCTTCGGCTACCTGGCCCGGGACTTCTCCCTCACCCAGGAAAGCGTGGAAGACGCCTTCGCCACCGGAGAGCCGCCGGCCAGAAAACTAGTGGAACTCATCCGCTTCTGCCGCGCTCATCATGTGAAAACCATATTCACTGAAGAAATGATGGACCCCGCCCTGGCCCGCACCCTGGCCAGCGAAGCCGGCGCCAGCGCCGAAACCCTGTCCACCCTGGAAGAGCCAGGCAGTGAAAGCTACCTGGATACCATGAGGGACAATCTGGAAAAAATAGATAAAGCCTTGAACTAGAGGCTTTGGGGTGTGAGGGTTGACGGGCCTTTGGCCCGAGGGTTCATAGGGGAAGGTTCTCAGGATTGACCGGCCCTATGGGCCGGAGGGTTCTTAAGTTTAACGGGGCCTTCGGCCCCGAGGGTTGTGGATTGCCCTTCGGGCAATACTTATAAAGTCAGCGTTATGAGGGAGGGTTCTTAAGATGGACCGGCCCTTTGGGCCGGAGGGTTCTTAAGTTTGACGGCCCTTCGGGCCGAGGGTTGTGGTATCGCCCTTACGGGCGATGAACATAAAGTCAGCGTTACGAGCTTGCCTTACTGTATCATATGGCGTAATAAGCATTCTGCTGATTGGCTCGCTTCGCTCGCCTCCCCCTATCCGGCTGCGCCGGACTTCCCTCTATGCAGGGGCAGAATAAAACACCGCGAAACACTCTCTTCATAAATGGCTCTACCGTAAGCACGGGTTATTGTCCCCTGTGGAGGTCCTGCATAGGACCTCCAAGTGGGGCGAGGTAAGGCGCCTGGCCTGCCCATTAAGGCGCTTTCCTTTTGCCGCCCCACCGAACTGCGGGGGTGGCAAAAAAACTGGATTCATAGGGGAGCTGTAGGCGACCCGCGAATCCAGTGACATGCTTCCCACCGGGCAAGGTGGTGGCGCCAGCCACCAAAGGGGGATTGCATTTCCTCGCCCGCAGGGCGGTTATATGGTTTTATACAAACTGGCGCCTTCTATAATTTAGAGGCGCCCTACAACAACCCTCGCGCCAAAGGCGCGTCAAACTTAAGCCCCTTAAGAACCTTCGGCCCGAAGGGCCGTCAACCCTCAAGCCCCATAGGGGCTTGTCCATAAGGCGTATCAACCTTCGGGAATACTGGAAAGCACCGCCCAGGTCCCGATCCTGACCGCGCCGCAGCCCGGGTTCAGAGGGTTCAGAGGAATGACTTTTACTAGATCACTATCCCACTAGTCTACCATCTCACCAGGTTTCGGAAGGCCGGTGCCATGATATGGCCTTCCCCGTCCCAAGGGGCGAAGACTTCGTGACGGGGCACCCAGGGCGCCAGCTGGGCTGGATTTCCTTCCTTCATCAGTCCGTCCTTTGCCAGCTGCGGTTCATACGAAAAGTCCGGGGTCTTCCTTCTTTCTTTCATGACTGCTTTGGCGTCGACCGTGTATTCACCGGTTTTATCATTTTTCAGGGTAATATGGAGAATGTCATCGGGGCCGGCGTAGTCCAGGGCGTACCGGGCCAAGTAGTTCACCGCCGTCACATCCACGCCGTCTATGGACAGAATCCAGTCTCCCTTCTGCACAGCGGAAAGCTCGGGATGATGGTCTCGGTCCACCGATTTCACCTTGGGATGGGACTTGTTGAATCCTCCTTCCAGTTCTATGCCGTAGTCCGGGTGATTTTCCAGGTCATAGTAAGCCTCTTCCACCGCTTGAAATCCCTGGTTCACAAATTCATCCTTCACATCGGTTTGGATGGTGCTGCTGGAATAGTAGCCGCCAAAGCCCGTTTTGCTCCGATAGGTATGGTAATTCCAGAAATCCATGTCCACCCAGGTGCCGCCGTTTTCCGGATGGAAAGCCACATAGCCGTTGTACTGGCTGCCATAGTACTCGTAAATGAATTCCGCTGCATAGGGATTTTCTTCCTCATAGTAGCGGTAGTATCCGTCGTAGGAAATGGGATTTCCCTTTTCATCCCTGTCGTTCAGATGGTAGAGAAAAGCCTGCTGCACTGACCGGGGCGTTTCTCCGGAGAAATAAACGCTGCAGGCAGGACCGTAGTTGGGCACGGTACCGGGCTCTTTGCCCATAAGGCTCACCTTGCCTGCCAGATTTTTGAAATCGTGGCCGAAGTTTTTTCCGTTTTCCTTACGGGCCGTGAGCTTCCAGTTCCTGGGAGAAGCCATCATGGTGTCCACCAGATCCTTTGGCATCACATACCAGAGGTCCAGGCCTGCATATTTGGAAGGAAAAGTGCTGTCCGGATTTTCCGGAAGGGGCGAAAGGTTCCATTTTCGCTCCTTCTGGGCCAGGGTAATATCACTGAAGAAATTCTTTCCCCTCTCCCGGGACAGATCCTGGATATGAAGGTACCAGGCCTCTTCCCCCTGTACATGCTGCACCTCCACCGTCATGCCACGGCCCCAGACTTCCCGGCCAAAGTCCACCAGCTTTCCGTCCTTTAATGCCGTGCCCCGCAGGGATACTTCGGAATTGGACGTGCCCAGCCGGTTTCCGAAATAGGCAGCTCCCGCCGTAAATGGCGCTGTCAAAACTGCCGCCAGCACCAGGCCGGCCATCACTCTTTTCTTCATAGGATTCCCTCCCTTATCATTCTACCGTCAGTATACCATAACCCCCAGCCCCTGCGGGGCTGGAGGTTATGGCCGCCTACGGCGGCGGGTTGTGGAAAAGGGTTGAGGAAAAGGGTGCTTAAGATGGACCGGCCCTATGGGCCGGAGGGTTCGTAAGTTTGACGGGGCCTTCGGCCCCGAGGGTTGTGGATTGCCCTTCGGGCAATACTTATAAAGTCAGCGTTATGGATTCACCTTTCTGTGTCATACGTCATGAAAAGCATTACGTCGATCAGCCACCTCCGGTGGCTTTCCCCCCTTTGGTGCCTTACGGCACCAAAGGGGGAATGCATTTCCTCGCCCGCAGGGCGGTTGTACGGTTTTCGCTGCCCCAGGCAGCGGCATATAAAACTCCCCTCTGAACCAGCCCGCTCTGTGGGCTGAACCCATCGTTCGGTGCGCAGCACACGAACGATAGAACCAGGGCGCCGAGAGGCGCCTGAACCCTCAAGCCCCATAGGGGCTTGTCCATAAGGCGTGTCAACCTTCGGGAATGCAGCTTCCCGCGTCAATCCCCCTTCATTCTATCAATCTCAGCATCCTGTCCCGCTCTGCGGAAAGGATGCCTTTTTCTTTTTCCAGCGCTGCCGTGAGCTCATTCATTTCCCGGTCCCTTCGATCTCCATTCGTCTGCAGGGCATACATGGAGAAATTTTTATATTCATAGAGAATGGACAGGTCATATTTTCTGCATATTTTCTCCATGTCCTTCCGCTTCATATCTCCGTCCACCGACACCAGCACCACAGAGCGGGAGTACCTGTCCATCCCCGGCCTTTCTCCGTGGGGACCGGGAATGACGCAGTAAAGTCCCGGCTTCTTTTCCGAATAGCCCCAGCAGTCATAGGGCCCGTGGGCCGGAGCCGAAAATCCAGCCGCCAGCAGAAGAGCAGTGCACAGGATGATTTTGTATTTTATGGTTCCTCCTTGTGCGCCCAAAGGGCGCGAAAAGTTCTTCATCTTACGTTCGGTGTCAGAAGGTTTAAAGGGTTCAGAGGGTAATAGCGGCGGCTTCGCCACAAGTTTATTATACCGCCTGGCCCAATCATTCTAAGCAAAAATGACCTGCGGGAGGAAAACAGTCTGACATGTACCGTCGCTTCTTTGGGTCCGGAAAATACAGCCTGTCTGATGTCTGCCCTCTGACCATCTGATTTCCAGCGGTAAGCGGACAGCCGGCCCATTCCCCATCCCCCATTTGACATTCCTACGACATCATAGTAATATAGGGTCAATTACTTCTATATCGTATGATTTGACAAGGAGACACTCTATGAAGAAGAAAATGATAATGGCCCTTGCTCTGGCAGGGAGCCTCTGGCTGGGAGGGACCGCCATGGCTATGGATGTGAATGTGGATTCTGCTACAAAAGGTATGCCGGGAAAAGTGGAAAGCACCCTTCTTTCCGTGCCTGTCAAGACACCGCTTATTAACCAGATTTCCGATGTGGTCTATGAACAGGTTCCTATGCGGGGCTATCCCAATGTGGCCATGAAAATGGACATCCTGCAGCCCAAATCGAAGGAAAAGCTGCCGGCCATTGTTTACGTAACCGGCGGCGGTTTCATCAATGCCAACAAGGACAATGGCATCCAGCTCCGCATGCACCTGGCAGAAGCAGGCTATGTGGTGGCTTCCATTCAGTACCGGGTGGCACCGACTGCCAAATTCCCCCAGCCCCTGGAGGATGTGAAATCTTCCATCCGCTATCTCAAGGCCCATGCGGACCAGTTCAACATCGACCCTGACCGGGTAGGTATCGTCGGCGGCAGCGCCGGCGGCTACCTCACTGCCATGGCGGGAACCACCAGCGGCACCACCACTTTCGATAAAGGGGATAATCTGAATGTAAACAGTAATGTGAAGGCAGCCGTAGACCTCTACGGTCTCTCAGACTTAACCCGCATTGGCGATGATTACAGCGACGCTGTCAAAGAAGCCCACAAATCCGCCGGCGCCACAGAAGCGCTCTGGGTAAACGGCTCTCCCGTCTTCGGTGGGAAAGACGGCGGCATCCTGGCCAATCCGGACGGCGCCTCCAAGGCCAATCCCATAACCTATATTTCCAAAACCAGCGCCCCCATGCTCCTCATGCATGGCACGGCGGATACCGTGGTTTCTCCCAGCCAGACTGACCTCCTTTTCCAGGCCCTCCAGAAAAACCATATTCCTTCCAAACGGTACCTGGTAGAAGGCGCTGCCCATGGCGGCATTTACTGGAACCAGGAGGAAGTGATGGATATCATTACGAAATTTTTTGATTCCTATTTGAAATAAAGGCAATGGGGCCGCTCCGCGGCCCGGGTTCAGAGGGTTCAGCGCCCTTTGGGCGCAAAGGGGCACCGCCTTGCGGCGGCGGGTTGTGTAGAAGGGTTGTGGAAAAAGGTGCTTAAGATGGATGGGCCTTCGGCCCAAGGGTTCTTAAGTTTGACGGCCTTTCAGGCCGAGGGTTGTGGTGGCGGCTTCGCCGCAGATTATTAAAGTCAGCGTTACGGGATTGGCTTTCTATGTCATATGGCATGATAGGCATTCTGCTGATTGGCTCGCTGCGCTCGCCTCCCCCTATCCGGTTGCGCCGGACTTCCCCCGCAAGCGGGGGCAGAATAAAACACCGCGAAACACTCTCTTCATAAATGGCTCTACAGTAAGCACGGGTTATAGTGCCACCAAAAGGGGGAATGCATTTCCGACGCCCGCAGGGCGGTTGTAAAGGTTTTATCATAAGAGGGCGCCTTCTATAAATGTAAGGCGCCCACCACAACCCTCAGCGGCAAAGCCGCTGTCAAACTTTAGAACCCTCGGGGCGATAGCCCCGTCAAACTTTAGAACCTTCAAGCCCCATAGGGGCTTGTCCGTAAAGGCTCCTGAACCCTTACCCCCATAGGGGCGCAGTCCTCCTGCCCAAGCGGTGAGCCCGCAGCGGGCAGCCTTTCTTCCCCTGCCTTCATAAATACAGTGAGCCCATTGAATCATACAAAGGAGGAAATATGGATCTGGACAATACCCTGGGTTTCATTCTGGGCCGGGTTTCCCGGAAAGTGCACTACCGGTTGGATGAAATATTCAAAGCCAACGACATAACCATTGAACAGTGGGTGGGTCTTCGCATGATTGATGAGGAAGGCCCCCTCTGCCAGAAAGAGCTGGCCGACCGGATGGAGAAGAACCAGAATACCATCAAAGCTCTGATCGACCGCCTGGAAGCGAAGGGACTGGTGGAAAGGACGGTAAACCTTCAGGACAAGCGGAACCTGATCCTCACCGTCACCACCGGGGGAAAAGACCTGATACGCACCCTGTCTCCCCTGGAAGAAAAGATCAATGAAACCATAGAAGGGGCCCTGACGCCGAGGCAGGTGGAAACCTGCAAGGCACTTCTTCTGAAACTGGAGAAAAAATTATAATCAGGAAAGGAAAATAACTATGTCATATTACACAAGCAATGAAGAACATCCCATTGATATTTTGAATATCAAAGGACTGGAAGCCAAAGTGAAGGCCCGCATGGACGAAGGCGCCTTCGGTTATATCCGGGAAGGCGCAGAAGACGAATGGACCATGAGGGAAAACACCCGCTCCTTTGAAGACAAGCACATCGTTCCCCGGGTACTCCGCGGCATTTCCCACGCAGACCTGTCCACCTCTATTTTCGGCATTCCCTTGAAAACGCCGGTCATTGAAGCTCCATCAGCTGCCCATGGCCTGGCCCACATGAAGGGCGAAGTGGACACTGCCATCGGTGCTGCCAAAGCAGGCACCCTCTTTGCCATGAGCACCTATGGCAGCACAAAGCTGGAAGATGCGGCTGCCGCCTGCCCTGGTGCGCCCCAGTTTTTCCAGATTTACATGAGCAAAGACGACGGCTTCAATGAATTCCTCATCCGCAAAGCCGTCAAAGCCGGCGTGAAAGCCATCATCATGACCGTGGACTCCACCCTGGGCGGCTACCGGGAAGAAGATATTGCCACGAAATTCCAGTTTCCCCTGCCCATGCCGAACCTGGCCGCCTACGGCGCCGCCGACGGCAAGGGAAAGAATATTTCTGAAATCTATGCCGCTGCCAAGCAGGATTTCGTTCCCTCCGACGTGAAGAAACTGAAAGATATGTCCGGCCTTCCTGTCATCGTCAAAGGCATCCAGTCCCCGGAAGATGCGGACATTGCCATCAACGCCGGCGCTGACGGCGTATGGGTTTCCAACCATGGCGGCCGCCAGCTGGACGGCGGCCCTGCTTCCTTTGCCGTGCTCCCTTCCATTGCTGCTGTCGTCAACCACCGGGTACCCGTTATCTTTGACAGCGGCGTCAGAAGAGGAAATCACGTATTCAAAGCCCTGGCCAGCGGCGCCGACCTGGTAGCCATCGGCCGCCCCGTCATCTACGGCCTCAACCTGGGCGGAGCTGAAGGGGTGAAATCAGTATTCGACCACTTCAACAAGGAACTGTCCATCACCATGCAGCTGGCAGGCACAAAGACCATTGAAGAAGTAAAACAGACAAAATTGATTTGAGCATAGTAAAACCGGGCAGCACTGGAAAAAGTGCTGCCCGGTTTTTTTGTGGAACAAAGGCGCGGCTGGCGCCTTTGGACACACCTTCGGTGTGAGGGTTGACGGGGCTGCGCCCCGAGGGTTCTTAAGGTTCTTAAGTTTGACGGCCTTTCAGGCCGAGGGTTGTGGTGGCGGCTTCGCCGCAGATTTAAAAAAAGGGGCGCGGCTGGCGCCGCGGGTTGTGTAGAAGGGTTGTATTCGCTATCGCTCAAGGGGCTGGGAAAAAGGTTCTTAAGATGAATGGGCCTGCGGCCCAAGGGTTCTTAAGTTTGACGGCCCTTCGGGTCGAGGGTTGTGGTGGCGGCTTCGCCGCAGATTTTATAAAAAAAGGGGCGCGGCTAGCGCCGCAGGTTGTGCAGAAGGGTTGTGTTCGCTTCGCTCAGGGGGCAACGGCCCTTCGGGCCGAGGGTGGAGGATTGCCATAGGCAATGCTTATAAAGTCAGCGTTACGGGATTTACTTTCAGTCTCTCTTACGATGGACTGGCCCGCCGGGCGGTCGGGTTCTTACGTTTGACAGCCGCCTTTGGCGGCTGAGAGTTGTGGCCCCCTCGGCAATGGAATCGATCATGCCGCCTTGCGGTATACAATACGCCCTCTTCACCAGCCCGCTCTGCAGGCGGAGCCTGAGACGTCCGGGGAATTCCGCCCGTCTGATGTCTGCCATCTGACCATCTGATATCTCCGGCGGTCAGCGGACAGCTCATAGCGAGAGCCGCCTCATTGCCACCCGCTATGTCACCATTCCTTCCTGAAATTCCAGGCAATCAGGGCACCGGCCAGAAGGAAAGCCAGGGCGGTGGACCAGAAAACAGAAGAATAGCCCAGAAAGCGGGCCAGGGCGCCGGAGCACACAGGACCGGCCACGTTGCCCATGAGGAACACGCTGGATACCACACCGAATACAATGGCCCGCTTTTCCGGAGGAACAGACCGGGCGATGATGGTATTCGTGCAGGGCGCAATGAGCCCCATGCCCAGACCGGTAATGCCCCGCCAGGCCCCCAGACCGGTGACGGAGCTCATCATGTACTGCATGATGAAAGTAAATCCCACGAAGAAGGTAGCCCCCACCAGAATCCGGTGAGGCCGGATGGCTTCGGTCAGCCGCCCCACATTGAGGGACATGACGGCACTGCAGCCGCCGGAAATGAAAATGATGAATCCCACCATGGTGGCCACCAGCTCACTGTCCGTTCCCACCATCTGTTTAATATACAGGGGAAGGATGGGCCCGATGCCGGTAATACCGAAGTTGCAGAGGAACTGCATGAAGGTCATAAGCCGCACCCGGGGGATTTTCATGAAATATAAAATCTGGCTCATGGTAGAAGCTCTTTCCTTATCCGCCCCCTTCCGATGGATGGCGGGAAGGAAAATGCGCACTGCCAGGAAGCAGCAGAATGCCAGGAAAGCAAAGAAGAAGAAGGGCATACGGTAGCCGAAGGTATCCGCAATGGTGCCGCCCAGAAGAGGGCCGAACATGATGCCCATCACCATGGCCGCCTGAAAATAGCCCATGGACCAGGACGTCTTATTCTCCGGCGTTACGGAAACCACGATGGAAAGGCCGATGGGCACAAAACCGCCCACCAGCCCCTGGGCCATGCGGAGAAAGAGAAGGTGCCAGGGAGACGTGGCAAAGCCCTGAAGCAGGGACGAGGCAGTCACCGTCAAAAGCACCACCGACATCACCGTCTTCGGACCCCGCCGGTCTGCCTGAATGGACCAGAAAGGAGCAGAAAAGGCAATCATGAAAGGCGTGATTCCCACAATCAGCCCTGCCCAGAAAGCCGCCTCTCCGGGATCTGTGATTCCGATTTCCGATAGAAAAAGAGGAAGGAAGGACATGACGCCTACCATGGAAATACCGGCCCCCACCTGGATCAGGCAGGCCAGATAAACAATGGATTTCCAGTTCTTCATGATTTCCTCCTTTCTATCAATGAAATGGGCCGCTCTGGGGCCCCGGGTTCAGAGGGTTCAGAGGGTGGCGGATTGCCTTTCAGGCGTGAAGGTTCTTAAGTTTGACGGGGCCTTTGGCCCCGAGGGTTGCGGATTGCCCTGCGGTGCACAGCGGACAACCGTCTGAAGTCTGGCCGCCTGGCCGTCTGACTGTCTGATGTCTGACCATCTGCTATCTTCCGGCGGTCAGCGGACAGCCGTCTCCACCAGCTCATTATTCCTCACAAACTATGGGGTCCTTTCCACACTCTGCCGGTCACCAGATAGCGGAGAGCTTCTTCCAGTCTTTCGGCGCCGTAGACGAAGTGATTGCCCCGGTTCATCTGGAAAACCGTTTCCACGCCCTTTTCTTTCAGAATGCCCTCCATTTCCAGAGTGGCCGATTCGACCCTGGCCATGCGGGGATTTCCTGTTTTCTTTTCCTTGTCTCCCAGGGAGAGGTACACCCGCTTTACCGCCGGATGCAGCCCATTTTCTTTCACAAAGTCTGTGAACCCATCAAACCAGAGAGAGCCGGAAATAGAAGCGATGGCTGAGAACGCAGAGGACCGGGTCCCCATGTAAAGGGCGAAGAGGCCGGAAAGAGAAATGCCTGCCATCATGCGATGGTCCGGCAGGGGGCCCGCCATTTCTTCGATGGCCGGGAAAACCTTATTTTCCAGTTTTTCCATAAAGTCATCAGCGCCGCCGGAAAAGTCTTCTTCTCCTTTGAATACCTTCTCCGCCTTCCAGGGAGAAAGATCCCGGTTCCAGTCCATGCCGGAGATGGACACCAGAGTGAGGGACAGTTCTTCCGCCACCGAAGCCACTTTATCTGTCACCGGCTCCGGCTCCAGAATGTACGCCAGGGCTTTGGCCCCTTGTGTTCTGTAAATGGTGCCGCCCAGGCCGCCTTCCTTCCAGTGAATGGTATCCATGGTCATTTCCCCTTGAATACCGGTTTTCTCTTTTCCAGAAAAGCGGTGATGCCTTCCTTGAAATCTTCACTGCCGGAGCACTGAGCCAGGTACACCGCTTCCGCCTTCATATAGTCCTCAAAGCCCTTGTACATGCTTTCAAACATAAGCCGTTTCATATTTCCATAGGCCAGAAGAGGACCCTCTGTCAGTTTTTCTGCGAAACCCATCACCTGGGGCATCAGTTCTTCCCGGGATGTGACCTGCTTCACCAGCCCCATTTTCTGCGCTTCTTCCGCCTTCACCGGGCGGCCGGTGACGAACATATCGAAGGCCCTGTGGCTTCCCACCATACGGGGCAGGAAATAAACGCCGCCGGTATCGGGACAGAGGCCGATGCCTACGAAGGCCTGCAGAAATTTCGCATCGTCGGCAGCGAAAATGAAATCACAGGCAAAGGCCAGGTTGGCAGCCCCGCCGGCTGCGGCACCTGCCACAGCGCAGATAATGATTTTCCTCATTTTCTTCATGTACAGCACGATTTCCGACAGCTTCCCTGCCAGAGGCGCCATGGACTTCTTCGAAAAATCCGGTTCCTCGCAGTGGGCCTTCATATACCGGATATCGCCGCCGGCGGAAAAGGCCCGGCCGGCACCGGCAAGCACCAGTACCTTCACCTCCGGATTTCCTTCCGCTTCCTCCAGAGCCTCTGCCAGCTCTCCTGCCATCACCATGTCCAGCGCATTCAGAGTAGGCCCGTAATCCAATGTAATAGTTTCGATGCCTTTTGAAAGGGATGTATGAATTCTTTCGTAAGCCATGACTGCCTCCTTCGGGAAACAACGGGAACATCTTTATATATTATATCATTCATATAAGGACCTTTTACAGAAATATCTTTTCCGCCAGAAAGGCCCCCAGGGCCACCAGCAGCAGGCCGCAGGCCAGCTGGGCGATCAGGTACCCCAGCCCCTCCAGCCATCGCCCGGAAGCCCAAAGCTGCAGAGTTTCATTCATAAAGGAGGAAAAGGTGGTGAGGCCTCCCAGAAATCCGGTGATAAGAAAAGCCGCCGCCCCCGGCAGAGGATACACCCGGGAAAAAAGGACCCCCAGTATGCCTATCAGGAAGGACCCGGCACCGTTCACTGCCAGGGTGCCGTAAGGGAAAGACGTCCCCATCCAGCCTGCCATAACAAGGGTAGTCATATACCGGCACAGGGCGCCCAGAGCCCCGCCGGCAGCCACCAGCAAAGGATATACATAGTTCATCATCATGCCTCCATAAAAAAATCTCCTGCCCCCTTGGGAGATTCTCAAAAGAATCCGATTCCAGGGGACAGGAGTCATCAGCTCAAAGAGCATTCGGCCTACGCCCGGCGAACTCCATCGCCGTTTGCGGGTTTTATTGTATCACAGGGAAAGGGGATTTGAAAAGGATGCTATAAAGATGGTGCGAAAAGCAAGACGTACAACGTCACGATCAAGAGCGGGCTTCACAAAAAACAGGCAGAGTTCCAAGAAACAGAATCCTTCAAAGAACTTGCGCGGACACGATACAAGATCGAAGCGAAAAACAGCGAGCTCAAGCACAGGCACGGGTACGACGTCGCGTCGTCCTCGGGCCTCGTTGGCATGCAGTTGCAAGGCGCGACGACGATATTCGTTACAAATCTGAAAGAATCATCGCACTGGGGGCTGAAAGGCCTCCTATTTCGCCCCTTTTAGAACATCAAAAACAAAAAGCGCATCAGAAGATGAGAATATTCATCAACTGATGCGCTTTTTTCTGCCTGTGGATAACTCCTCCTCAGAGAATCACAGCTTTTTCAGCGGCCTCGGTCGAATTCGAGCATTTCTGCGAGGCGTGGAGCAAATACCCTGGTGCCGTGCGCTTATTAACAACCTGTACCGTCGATATTACAGGCAACGGGCGTATTGTATCCATCATTGAGGATCCCGCCCTTTTCCTTAATGATATTCATATTTTCCTCTAAATCATTGAGGGTAATTGCACTTCCTTTTAAGTCATAATGCTTCCCGTTTATTTCAAGAAACAACGTCGGGAAGGATGTGACTCCTATTTTTCTTGCCTCATAAAAGTCCGGATGGTACTTGACCTCTTTAGAAATACGGATGAACTCCTCTGCAATCTTATCTGCAGGAAGGTCATAGGATTTGGCGATTGATTCAATCGTCTCCACGTCAGAAAGTGATTTGCCATCCAAATAGAATGCTTCATGCATCTTTGACGCAAGATTAACATGTTCTCCTTTGGGTAAGAAGCTCCTGAGAACTCCAAATCCTATGGCGGCATCATTCGAGTCAGGAACCATACTTCCCGTCTCTAACAGGTTCAGATATGGCTTGCCGAATTCCACTCCAAACATATCCGCAATTCTTTTATTCGTATCACTCATATACGGAAATGCCGAAAGCGAATATCCGTCCATAAATAATCCACCTGATAGCACCGTTACTTCCAATTCCGGATGTGCTTCAATAAACGGTTTAAGAATTGTCTCAAACCCATAGCACCATCCACAATAGCTGTCAAAAATATAATACGCCTTCATCTAAATACCGCTTTTCTGATTTTTTGTCCTGGTCACAGGCTTCTCATGCTGTCTCTTCGCATCCGCAATCGCTCTTCTCCCTGTTCGTCTGCACCCTGTTTGAGCATCGCCAGTATCTTCTCTTTGTCATCCGGAAGATGTCCATATACCGGCATCATATTGGAGACATTCGTTGCATCCAGCAGCGTGTGGATTTCAAGCGTCTTCACAAAGGTATATAGTTCCTGTATCTTTTCTGTCTCTGTAGCTTCTACAAACTCACCCCTCCTCACTTCTTCCATAAGCGGAGTATCAGGGAAGATCGAGAGCCCGGAAGCCAGTACCCTGACAGGCGACAGATGATTTAACACTTCTGCTGTTTTGATGGCATGCCCCATACCATAATCATGGCCTCCCAGTCCGTATAAGAAGATGACGGAATAACGCATTCCTGCTTCATCCAGCTTGGAGAGCTGCTCTACGATATCACTTCCATGATAACCCTTATTCATCTTAGCGAGAACAGCATCATCACCCGACTCGATTCCGAATACGATCATGTCATATCCCATTTCTTTCAGTGACTTAAGCTGCTCCACAGACTTGTTCTTTACGCTGTCAACCCGGCCATATCCACCAACGGAAACGCCCCAGGGCAGGTATTCTTTGATCAAGTCCATGATTCTTTTAAGTCTGCTGTAGCTCAGCAGGAACGGGTCCGCTCCCTGCAGAAAAATCCGCTTTACCTTCCATCCGGAATCTCTTATTTCCTGAAGATCCTCCCGTATCTCCCTCTCAGGAGATACAGAAAACGGTGCTTCCTTGTAAAAAGTACAGAAGCGGCACTTGTTATGTGAGCAACCTGACGTTACTTGTAAAAAACAGGAACCTGCCTCATAGGGCGGTCTGACAATTCCACTTGAAAAATGCATAGAAATTCCTCCTTGTTTCTATATATCTTTATATCTCGTTTTGTCGATATATAAGGCCCTAAATTAAACGGGATTCTCATCCCGCCTAATTTATGCACAACTTAAATTTCGTGTCCGAAGTAGTCTGACAGTGCAGCCAACATCTCTTCATTCCGTCTGTAATATGTCCACTTCCCATGCCTTTCGGAAAGAAGCAGACCCGCCTTTTGCAGCATATCAAGATAATGAGATACGGTCGACTGTGATATACCGGCCTTGTCGCGGATGCTTCCAACACACACTCCGCCCTTCAGATCCACCGCATCGTCAATATGTCCTCCCTGCGGTGGAAAGTTTTTCTCCGGTTCCTTCAACCACTCAATAATGCTGAGCCGTGTTTCATTTGACAGCGCTTTAAAAATTTCAATCTTATCCATGCATCTATTATATTCATTATTCGCGATATGTCAATAGTTTTGAGAAAACTAGTAAGCCCCCAGGACCACCAGCAGCAGGCCGCAGGCCCGCTGGACAAACAGGTACCCCAGTTGAAGGAGCGCCAGCGACGCGCAAAATGTAGTGAGTCGTTTCCCCTTTAGGGGGCAATACTTATAAAGTCAGCGTTATGAGGGAGGGTTCTTAAGTTTGACGGCCTTTCAGGCCGAGGGTTGTGGTGGCGGCTTCGCCGCAGATTTTAAAAAAAGGGGCGCGGCTCCGCCGCAGGTTGTGTGGAAAACCTTTACACCCGCGCCCGCGGCGGCCCCTTCCCTTTCGGGAATATCACCGGTCTCATGTCTGCCGTCTGACTATCTGATATTTTCCGGCAGTTAGCATAACACTAGTACATTAGCCCACCAGCCCACTATTTCACCATGTCCCAGAACCGATCCTTTTCTTTCCGAAGGGCGGAAAAGAGGCGGGCCCGGAGGCGATAGTAGGAAGCGCGGCTTATGTTCATTGTCTTTCTCACATCTGCCGCCTTCTCTCCCCGAAGAAGGGCCGAAAGAAGGTCTCTTTCCTTCTTTGAAAGGGGAAGGTCTGCTGCGATTTCCTTCAGCACTTCCAGGTGATCCCTGCCGCCTTCAGATTCGTCGGCTATGTTCTCTATGCCCGCCAGAGACTGGAGCTCCACCGACCGCCGGCGCATCATTCTTTCCACCAGATGCACTTTTTCCCAATAGAGCCGCTGCCGGATGTAGTAGGGAAAATAGGTGCCCCTTTCCGGCGTAAAGGCCCTGACGCCTTCCAGGAAAGACACCGCCAGATCCTGCCGGATATCCTCCCAGTCCATCCGGGTCTCTCCGGCGCACAATTTTCTAAAAAGAGGCTCGTAGCGGTCCATGAGATCCTCCATGGCCTTCCGGTCTCCGCCTTTGGCTTTCTCAATCAGTTTTCTTTCTTCTTCATAGAACTTTTCCTTTGTCATATGCTGTCCGTTTCCGGCATGCCTTTTTGTATTCCGCGGTTGTACTCAGCATATTCGGAAACGTCACAGAACGCAAGTTCTATGAAACATCATGAAAAGGGGCATTTCCCTGTTCCATCTTCCATAAGGAAAAGAAAGGCCCCTGCGTTTCATGGCAGGGGCCTTTAGGCTCTTGGGTAAAAAGAGGAAACTGATTTTGATGGGACACGCCCTTTCGGGCGTGAGGGTTGACGGGGCTTCGCCCCGAAGGTTCTTAAGGTTCGTAAGTTTGACGGCCCTTTGGGCCGAGGGTTGTGGTATCGCCCTTTGGGCGATGAGTATGAAGTCAGCGTTATGAGGGAGGGTTCTTAAGATGGACCGGCCCTATGGGCCGGAGGGTTCGTAAGTTTGACGGCCCTTCGGGCCGAGGGTTGTGGTATCGCCCTTTGGGCGATGAGTATAAAGTCAGCGTTACGGGATTGGCTTTTTGTATCATATGGTATGATAAGCATTCTGGTAATTGGCTCGCTGCGCTCGCCTCCCCCTATCCGGCTTCGCCGGACTTCTCCACGGGAAAGCGTGTCACACGATTCTCAGGTCGCTTTGCTCACTTACGAATCGTGTTCCCTTGCCACCCCTGTTCAGGGGGCAGAATAGGTTTCTATGCTTTCCTGTAGAGACATGGCCCCTTGGCTAAACATCCATAGTGCCCCCGCTTGCGGGGGAAAGGTGGTGGCGCCAGCCACCAAAGGGGGATTGCATTTCCGACGCCCGCAGGGCGGTTGTTAAGGTTTTATACAAACTGGCGCCTTCTATAATTTAGAGGCGCCCTACAACAACCCTCGCGCCAAAGGCGCGTCAAACTTAAGCCCCTTAAGAACCTTCGGCCCAGCGGGCCGTCAACCCTCAAACCCCATAGGGCGCCAGGGCGGTTGTACGGTTTTCGCTGCCGCGTCAGCGCCTTTGTATCACTTCCCGAATTTCTCTTCGAAGGCTTCTTTTTCCGCTTCTTCTCTGGTTTTTCCTTCTTTCATAAAGCGGCGGATTTCCTTTTCCATGGCTTCATAGTCTCTGGGGATGATGCGGCTGATTCTGGGGAGGAAGCGGTTCCACTGGGCCAGAATTTCCTCTGCCCTTTCGCTTCTGGTGGAAATGTAATGCTCTTCGATGAGTTTCCTCACTTCTTCCGCTTCTTCTTCATGATCCAGGGGGCCGGCGTGTACCATTTCGCGGTTCAGTTTCCTTTCGTCCAGGTCCACCACGTAGGCCACACCGCCGGACATGCCGGCTGCCAGGTTGAGGCCTGTGCTTCCCAGAATGACCACCCGGCCGCCGGTCATGTATTCCAGGCCGTGGTTGCCCACGCCTTCCACCACCACCGTGGCGCCGCTGTTTCTCACGCAGAACCGTTCGCCGGCCCGGCCGGAGACGAAGGCTTTGCCGCCGGTGGCGCCGAAGAAGGCTACGTTTCCGATGATCACATTGTCCTCTGCTTTGAAGGCGGCTTCCCGGGGCGGATAGATGATGATTTTGCCGCCGGAAAGGCCTTTCCCTGCGTAGTCGTTGGCATCCCCTTCCAGGGTAAGGGTGAGGCCCCGGGGGATGAAGGCGCCGAAGCTCTGTCCGGCAGAGCCGACGAAGGAGAGATGGATGGTGTCTTCCGGCAGTCCTTCTTCGCCATACAGTCTTGAAATTTCACTGCCCACCAGGGTGCCGGTGACGCGGTTGGTATTTTTGATGAAGAGTTTGGCCCGTACCGGCTTGCCTTCTTCCAGGGCCGGCCGGCACATGCGTACCAGTTTGGCCATGTCCAGGGTCTTTTCCATCTGGTGGTCCTGGGGGTTTGTGAAATGGTGGCCCACGGAAATATCGGTATAGGGCCTGAAGAGGAGGGCGTCCAGGTGGAGGGTGTCAGCCTTGGCATTGCCGGTGAGGCCTTTCTGCTTCAGCCGGTCGTTTCTTCCCACCATGTCTTCCAGGGTATGGAAGCCCAGGCGGGCCATGATTTCCCGCAGGTCTTCGGCCACGAAGCGCATGAAGTTTTCCACATATTCCGGTTTTCCAGCAAACCGTTTCCGCAGTTTTTCATTCTGGGTGCAGATGCCTACGGGGCAGGTATTCCTGTTGCAGACCCGGTACATCTGGCAGCCCAGGGCGATGAGGGGGCCGGTGCAGAAGCTGAAGCGCTCTGCCCCCAGAAGGGCCGCCATGGCCACGTCCCGGCCGGTGAGAAGCTTGCCGTCCGTTTCCAGCTTTACCCGGTCCCGGAGCTGGTTCAGCAGAAGCACCTGCTGCACTTCGGCCAGTCCGATTTCCCAGGGAAGGCCGGCATGGCGCATGCTGGTTCTGGGGGAGGCGCCGGTGCCGCCGTCATAGCCGCTGATGGTGATGCCGTCGGCCTTGGCCTTCACCACGCCGGCAGCAATGGTGCCTACGCCGCTGCCGGCAGTGAGTTTCACATTGATTTCCGCCTTCGGATTGGCATTTTTCAAATCGAAGATGAGTTCGGCCAGATCTTCGATGGAGTACACATCATGATGGGGCGGCGGGGAAATCAGGGATACGCCGGGGGTGGAGCGGCGGGTGCGGGCAATGGAAGGGTCCACTTTGCTGCCGGGAAGGTGGCCCCCTTCGCCGGGCTTGGCCCCCTGGGCGCACTTGATCTGGATTTCCGAGCCATGCACCAGGTAATTGCCGGTGACGCCGAAGCGGGCGGTGGAGACCTGCTTGATTTCATCATTCAGGCTGCTGCCGTCGGGCAGGGGCGCAAAGCGTTCGGGGTCCTCGCCGCCTTCGCCGGTGTTGCTGCGGCTGTGAAGATGGTTCATGGCTTTGGCAATGCATTCATGGGCTTCTTTGCTGAGAGCGCCGTAGCTCATGGCGCCGGTGCGGAAGTGGGAAATCAGGGAGTCCGCGCTTTCCACTTCTTCGATGGGAATGCTGCAGCCGGCAGGATAGGTGAAACCCAGGAGGTCTCTGAGCCGGATCAGGGGCTCGTTCACCTTTTTGGCATAGAGTTTGTAGATTTCATAGCTTCCGGTGCGGCAGGCCTGCTGCAGGAGGCGGATGGTTTCGGCCGAGAGGATATGGGGTTCGTCGCCGTTTCTGCGGTATTTGAACACATCGCCGGCCGGAAGGCCTCTCTTCCTTTCATAGGCCTCTTCATGGCGTTTCCTGTTTTCTTCTTCTATGTCCATAAAGCCCAGGCCGCCTACGGGGGAGGTGGTTTCTCCAAAGCAGGTGTCTGCCACTTCCTTCCCAATGCCCAGGGCTTCAAAAATCTGGGCGCCATGGTAGCTCTTCACTGTGGAAATCCCCATTTTCGACATGACTGCCAGGATGCCTTTCACCGAAGCGTCCATGTAGTTCCTGAGGGCTTCCTCCACCGTCACCGGTCCCAGTTTTCCTTTTTCCGCCAGGTCCGCTGCCGTGTCCAGAGCCAGGTAGGGATTGATGGCTGTGGCGCCATAGCCGATGAGGGTGCAGAAATGGTGCACTTCCCTGGGTTCTCCGGACTCCAGGATAATGCCCACATCGGGCCGCACTTTTTCACGGATCAGGAAATTGTGGAGTCCCGCCGATGCCAGAAGGGCAGGGAGGGCCAGATGGTCTTTGTCCACGCCCCGGTCCGACAGGATAAGGATATTGTGGCCCGACTTCACCGCTTCCAGGGCTTTATCAAAGAGAGCATGCAGGGCTTTCTCCATTTCCCCTTTCCCGTCGGTGTAGAGAAGGGACAGCACCACCGGACGAAGACGGTCGTCCTGCAGCTCTTTCACCGCTTCCATTTCCTCGTTGGTCAGAAGGGGCCGGTCCATGGCCAGGGCGGCGGTACCCTTTTCGTCGGGGTCCATAATGTTGGCCATATTGCCCACATAAACGGTGGAAGAAGTGACGATGGATTCCCGGATGGCGTCGATGGGCGGATTGGTGACCTGGGCGAAATTCTGCCGGAAATAATCGTAGAGAATCCGGGGCTTTTCCGACAGCACCGTCAGCGGCGAATCCATGCCCATGGCTCCCACCGGGTCCTTGCCGGTCTGGGCCATGGGGATAATCATATCCCGCATGTCTTCCTGGGTATAGCCGAAGGCCCGCTGCTCTTCCTCCAGATGCGCCGGCGCTTTCCTTTCTTTTTTCGGCAGGTCTTTCAGGTCCAGGATATGCTCCCTGCACCAGGTGCCGTAAGGATGGGCCCTGGCCATGGTATGCTTGATTTCCTCATCACTTACAATGCGCTGCTGAGAGGTGTCGATGAGGAAAATTTTCCCCGGCTCCAGACGGCCCTTGTAGAGCACCTCTTTCTGGTCCACCGGTACGGCGCCTACTTCGGAGGACAGAATGACCCGGTCATCTTTCATCACATAGTACCGGGCCGGGCGCAGGCCGTTCCGGTCCAGCATGCCGCCGATGGACACGCCGTCACAGAAGCAGATGGCCGCCGGTCCGTCCCAGGGTTCCATCATGAAATTGTGGTACCGGTAGAAATCCTTCTTCTCCCGGCTCATGGAGGAATCCTTCTCCCAGGGCTCTGGAATCATGACCATCATGGCATGGGCCAGGGAATGGCCTGCCATATGGAGATACTCCAGGCAGTTATCAAACATGGCGGAATCACTGCCTGTATCGTCCACCACCGGGAAGGCCCTGGTGAGCTCCGGATAATCCGAGGGCCGAGACTTGCTCTCCCGGGCATTGAGCCAGTTGATATTGCCGCGGATGGTATTGATTTCCCCGTTATGCACAATGTAGCGGTTCGGATGGGCCCTGGCCCAGCTGGGGAAGGTATTGGTGCTGAAGCGGGAATGAACCATGGCCATGGCGGTCTTGAAATCCAGATCCGACAGGTCCAGATAGAAATGGCGCATCTGGTCGCTGGTAAGCATGCCTTTGTACACAATGGTTTTGGAAGACAGGCTGGCAATATAGAAATCCGTACCCATGCCCTCGGAGAGGGGAATGATTTTCTTCTCCGCCCGCCGCCGGATAATGTACAGCTTCCGCTCGAAATCCATGGACTCTGCCAAGTCTGGATTTCTTCCGATAAACACCTGCAGGAAATGGGGCCGTATGCGCTTGGCCTCCTCGCCGATGAGACTTTCATCGATGGGCACCTCCCGCCAGCCCAGCACCGTCTGTCCCTCGTCCTTCACGATATCCTCAAAAATCCGCTTCTGCTCCTCCCGGAAATCATGATAGCGGTGAGCAAAAATCATGCCCACCCCGTACTGTCCCTCCGGAGGCAGGCGGAATCCCAGCACCTCGCACTCCCGCTGGAAAAACTCATGGGGAATCTGGGTCAGTATCCCGGCGCCGTCACCGC
Source organism: Dialister succinatiphilus (assembly GCF_928721695.1). Taxonomy (NCBI): domain Bacteria; kingdom Bacillati; phylum Bacillota; class Negativicutes; order Veillonellales; family Veillonellaceae; genus Dialister; species Dialister succinatiphilus. The sequence continues at coordinate 684,444 of NZ_OV788641.1, forward strand.
TCTTCTGGTCCGCTCCTTCACCGCCCCGATGCTTCAGGTTCTCCAGAATCTTCAAGGCATCATCCACAATGCCATAGGAACGCTTTCCCTTGATATTCGCCACAAAACCGATACCGCAGGCATCATGCTCATTCCTCGGATCATACAGCCCCTGGGGCTTTGGTAAATCTCTCCATACATCTCCCATACTCCGCGCCTCCCGTAGAAACAAAAAACCGGACAGGCAGCTGAAAAGCTGCTTCGTCCGGCATCGGAAAACTTAAGTTGTATTTTGTATTATAGCACTATGATAAAGTGAGGTAAATAGGAATTTTGTGCGGCTTCGCCGCAGGTTTTAAAAAAGGGGCGCGGCTTTCGCCGCGGGTTGTGTAGTAGGGTTGTGAAGGAAAGGGTTCTTAGGATTGACCGGCCCTTGGCCGGAGGGTTCGTAAGTTTGACGGGGCCTTCGGCCCCGAGGGTTGTGGATTGCCCTTCGGTGCACAGCGAACACATTTTGCACTATGCGAACTGGATTTGTAAGGGAGCATCAGCGACCTGAAAATCCAGTGAGTCAGTGACAGCAGTGGATGAAGGAGCGCCAGCGACGCGCAAAATGTAGTGAGTCGTTTCCCCTTTAGGGGGTAATGAGTATGAAGTCAGCGTTATGAGGGAGGGTTCTTAAGATGGATGGGCCCTATGGGCCGGAGGGTTCTTAGGTTTGACGAGGCCTTCGGCCCCGAGGGTTGTGGATTGCCCTTCGGTGCACAGCGAACACATTTTGAAGGAGCGCTAGCGACGCGCAAAATGTAGTGAGTCGTTTCCCCTTTAGGGGGCAATGCTTATAAAGTCAGCGTTACGGGATTGGCTTTCTGTGTCATATGGCATAGTAAGCATTCTGCTGATTGGCTCGCTGCGCTCGCCTCCCCCTATCCGGCTTCGCCGGACTTCCCCCTATGCAGGGGGCAGAATAAAACACCGCGAAACACTCTCTTCATAAGCAGCTCACAGCATAACGGAGCTTTATAGTCCCCTGTGGAGGTCCTGCATAGGACCTCCAAGTGGGGCGAAGTAAGGCGCCTAGCCTGCCCATTAAGGCGCTTTCCTTTTGCCGCCCCACCGAACTGCGGGGGGTGGCAAAGGAACTGGATTCATAGGGGAGCTGTAGGCGACCCGCGAATCAAGTGACACGCTTCCCACCGGGCAAGGTGGTGGCGCCAGCCACCAAAGGGGGAATGCATTTCCTCGAGCGAAGCGAGGCTGGCCTGTTTTCCCACGGGCGAAAGCCCGGTTGTGAAGGTTTTTTATAAAAGGGCGCCTTCTATCAATTAAAAGGCGCCCACCTCCACCCTTTGAACCCTCTGAACCTTTTGAACCCAAGCGCCGAAGGCGCTTGAACCCTCAAGCCCCATAGGGGCTTGTCCATAAAGGGCGCCATACCTTCCCAGCGGGCACGGTCAGCCAACCAATAGGTAAGCCCTTTAATGGGCAGGCTAAGGGCCTACTTTGGCTGACTTGGAGGTCCTATGCAGGACCTCCACAATACTATATAACTCCCGAGGGCGAGAGCCCTCAACCTGCCTGTAAGGCGAAGCCGATCACAGGCAGAACCCTGGCAGCCCAGGGCCGAAAGGCCCGGCGGCTGGCTCAACCCTCACGCCCGTAAGGGCGTGTCAACCTTCGGGAATACTGGAAAGCACCGCCCCGGTCCCGATCTCGACCGCGCCGAAAGGCGCCTGAACCCTCACCCCCAAAGGGCGTGTCCCCATCCCTATCTTCCACTCCCCCTATTCCCATCCATAGGATATAATAAAGGAAATCTATTCCCTAAGGAGCACGAAATGATACAGGAAACAGCCTATGCCAAAATCAACCTCACTCTGTCTATAGGTCAAAAAAGGACGGACGGATACCATGACATTGATTCCGTCATGCACTCTATCTCCCTCTCCGACACCATTACCCTGGAAAAGGCAGACACCACCACCTTGACCGTCGTCAAAGGCAGCGCCCCGGAGGGCAGGGATAATCTCATGGTGAAGGCAGCGGAGCTTTTTCTCCAAAAAAAGCAGCTGCCCGGCGTTTCCATGACTCTTGCCAAGGAAATCCCCTCCCAGGCTGGCATGGGCGGCGGCTCCTCCGATGCGGCTGCCGTGCTCCGCGGCCTCGCCGCCCTGTATGAAACCGGCGACTCCCCTTCCGACCTGGCCGCCATGGGGGCTTCCCTGGGCGCCGACATCCCCTTCTGCGTGGCCGGCGGCGCCGCCCGCTGCGAAGGCATCGGCGATAAGCTCACCGCCCTGCCCCCCTGGGAAGGGCTTCCCCTCCTCATCATCCGCCCCCAGACCTCTGAATCCACCGCCAGAGCCTACGCCGCCATCGACGCCCTCCCCGGACGCCTGAAAGACAATACGGGCAGCTGCGTCAAAGCCCTTCAAACCAGAAACCTTCCCCTTCTCCTTTCCTCCCTGGCCAATGACTTTGAACCGGCCCTTTTCCCGCTGGACCCCATCCTCCAGGAAACCGCCCGCGCCCTGCACGCCCTTTCCCGCCCCGTCCTGATGACAGGCTCCGGCTCCGCCTTTTTCATGATATTGGAAAATAAAGGCGAAGGAGCGCCCCTCCGCCGGGAGCTCCAAAAGGCCCATCCCCTCTGGTTTGTAGAAGAAGCAGAAACTACGGGCCCCGCCCTTCCTGAAAAGAGCTGAAATCCTGTCTCCCCTGAGAGCGCAGCAGACAGCCGAAGGCCTCCCCTGCCTTCAGGACACTTGCGAGAAGCAGCGCCACCCTTGGTTTCATTTTCAAATGTCAAAGGCCCTGGCACAGAAAAAAGGGGCTGTGAAAAAATGTAAGTCATTTCTTCACAGCCCCTTTTTCTATGACTTTTTGATGACAGCTTTACAGACCATGCGTCATCTCGAGGGGGGGACATGCCGGTATGGGTGATAAAGGTTTTGGGCCCTGTGGAAACTCTGAACCGAGAGATTTCCTGCCTCCCCTCTGTACCATGGAGGTGTGAGATGTCTCCGCTCCGCTGCAGTCGAAATGACAGCGGGGCAGGCAGTATCTGTGTCATTCACGCAAAAGGCCGCGGATTTCTCCGCGGCCTTTGTCCTTATACCTCAGCCTTCCACGAGGTCACCGGTATCGATTCTCCGAATCCCTGCCAGAGGCATGGAGGAGAGACCTGCCAGGGCGGTCCCTGCATCCAGGAGCTCCTGGTCCGTAGCGCCCAGTTTGATCTGTCCCAGAGACATGGTCTTCACGGCGGTTTTGCCGTAGCTGTCAGTGCCATTCTCGAAACGAATCTGAACCTTTACGTCGTATGCTTCCTTTTTCACTGCCATAGTATGACTTCCTTTCTATCTTTACAACAACTTACGCCAGCTCTTCTTCGGAGGTGGTAATCACAGTGGCTTTTTCCAGGCCCGTCACATCTGCTCCTGCGCTGGTGACGAGGACTGGAATCATTTTCGCTGCTGCCGCTTTGACTTCGTCCAGAGTCACATTATCCCTGGGATTGGCCAGGGTAATGGTCATGGTGGATTTACTGTTGGTTTTGAATACGAGTGCCAGATTTTTCATGAGTATCCTTCCTTTCTAAATGAAATCTCCAGGAGAACCGCAGAAAGCCTGCCGCCCGGGCCGGCTCCGCTCTCTCCGTTTCTCTGTGTACATAGTCCGGTGAAGGAATGCCCAGTCTCAAGGAGGGGAAATAAAAATTTCCTCTTTCCGACGCTTTTCCATCCCCCTGATGGAGGGCCCTGTGCAGACCTCCTGTTTTCTTCGGCCCCCGGAGCGCTTTCCCGGCTGCCCTGAAGGGGTTTCTGCCATGTCCCCTCGCGCTCACTGCAGGGCCCGTCAGGAATCTGCCGGCGGCCCCTTTCTTGCAGCCCCTATCTCCATTTGTTATGATATGCTCGTAAAACAGGCTGAAAGGATGATTTGATGACTGCTGATAGGAAAAAAGGGCTCCTCTCTGCCTCTGCCGGCTCCGTCTTCTGGGGCAGCAGCGGCATTGCAGGCCAGTTTCTTCTAATTAATGAACATATAGCCCCTGCATGGCTTACCTTTTTCCGGCTCCTGACCGCCGGATTTCTTTTACTTCTTCTGACCCATTTCTTCAAAGGAAATATATCCGCCCTGTGGAAAGACCGGAAGGATCGCCGGGACCTCCTCATTTTCAGTGCCTTCGGCATGCTGGGCACCCAGTACGGCTACTTTGCCTCCATCCAATACAGCAATGCTCCTACTGCCACCATTCTGGAATACCTCATGCCTATCCTCATCATTTTCTGGTACTGCCTGTCAGAAAAGAGGCAGCCCCGGATGAGGGAGCTCTTCTGCGCCTTCTTCGCTATAGCCGGCACGGCCCTCATTGCCACGGGCGGTGACTTCAGAAGTCTCTCCATTTCCGAAAAAGCCCTCTTCTGGGGCCTTCTCTCGGCCCTGGCCTGTGCCATCTATACAGTGGAACCGGTGCGCATCATTAAGAAATACGGAGCGCCCCTGGTGGTAGGCTGGGGCATGTTCACCGCCGCCTTCTTCCTCCTGCCGGTGACAGCCCTCACGCCTTTCACCGGCACCGTGGATACATCCGTGCTCCTTGCCTTCGCTTATGTGGTCATTTTCGGCACGGTCTGCTCCTTTGTTCTCTACCTCAGCAGCGTTGCCTATATCCTTCCCACGGAAGCCAGCATTATTTCTGCCATCGAGCCGCTGTCCTCCATTCTTTTCTCCTTCCTCATCTTCCGCCTCGCCTTCGGCTTCTGGGAGCTCCTCGGCATGGCCCTCATCATCCTGGCCGTGGCAGCGGTGGCAAGGAAATAAGGGACCCATTCGCTGGAAAACCCCTGCCTGCCGTCATACATGCGCTTTGCAGATTTGCGGGGAAACCGTATTTCCACAGACAGTAAGGCTCAGACGCCTTTGGCGCCCGGATGCAAGCCGCCATGGGGCTCCGCCCCTGGATGGCCCCATAGTTCCAACCCTCCCTCTCTACCCCTTTCTGTTTCACATATTGACGCAGGTCAATCTATGTGCTATGCTCTTCAATATATTGATGTCGGTAAATACGAGGAGGTCCCTAAACCTATGCCAAAAGAACAAATCATCATGCTGAAGGCCATCACCGATGAAAGCCGCCTTCGCATTATCAAACTGCTTGAGCAGGGCGAACAATGCGCCTGCGTGCTTCTGGAAAATCTCCATTTCTCCCAGCCCACCCTGTCCCACCACATGAAGGTACTCTGTGAGGCCGGTCTGGTTAACAACCGAAAAGAAGGCAGATGGGTGTATTACTCCCTGAACCAGGCCAATGGCCGGGAGCTCGCCCGGTTCATTCAGGATCTGTTTCAGGTAACAAACACAGGAGATGACCATCATGCCTGCTGCTGATACAGAAAGAAATATGAGTTTCTTCCAGCGCTATCTCACCCTGTGGGTGCTGCTGTGCATGGTGCTGGGCGTGGCCCTGGGCCATTTCCTTCCCGCCCTGCCCCGCTTTCTGGGGCGCCTGCAGATAGATGGCATTTCTCTTCCCATGGCAGTGCTCATCTGGGTCATGATTTACCCCATGATGATTAAAGTCGATTTCCAGAGTATCAAACAGGCCGGAAGAAATGGAAAGGGCCTTCTGGTGACCTGGGTGACGAACTGGCTCGTCAAGCCCTTCACCATGTACGGCATTGCCGCCTTTTTCTTCTTCCACCTGTTTGGCGCCTTCATGGATCCGGAGCTGGCCAGACAGTACCTGGCCGGCGCCGTCCTTCTGGGCGCCGCCCCCTGCACGGCCATGGTCTTTGTGTGGAGCACTCTCACCCATGGAAATCCGGCGTACACAGTGGTACAGGTGGCCACCAACGACCTGATCATCCTCGTGGCCTTCGTACCGATTGTGAAATTCCTTCTGGGCGTTTCCCAGGTATCCGTTCCCTACGACATTCTCTTTGTCAGTGTCTTCCTTTTCGTAGTCATTCCTCTGTCCGGCGGCGTGCTGACCCGCCGCCTGGTGGTGAAGAACCGCGGCGAAGCCTATCTGGATAAGGTTTTCGTCCACAAATTCGACCATGTAACCACGGCAGGCCTTCTTCTTACCCTGGTCATCATCTTCAGCTCCCAGGCGGACATGATCCTTTCCAATCCCCTGCACATCCTTCTCATCGCAGTGCCCTTAACTATTCAGACCTTCCTTATCTTCTTCCTGGCCTATGGAGCTGCCCATATGCTGAAGCTCCCCTTCTCCATCGCTGCCCCTGCCGGCATGATCGGCGCCTCCAATTTCTTTGAACTTTCCGTAGCGGTGGCTGTAGCCCTCTTCGGTGCCTCCAGCCCCGCCGCCCTGGCCACCACCGTAGGCGTCCTCACGGAAGTCCCGGTCATGCTCGCCCTGGTCAGAATCGCCAACCATACGAAAGGATGGTTTTCCCATGAATCATAAACCGGTCATTGCCTTCCTCTGCACCCACAACGCCTGCCGCAAGGGGGCCTCCTCCCTTTGAAGTGAGATTTCTCCGCGCCCCAGCACTTTCGTCTATATGACAGGGAAACGGAGAGAATACCTGCGTCAATTCGTTTCTTGTAATAAGTATAGAAAACAGCTGATAAAAACAATAAAATGTATTTCATAGTGACAGCTGCAGCAAAAAAGCACCTTTGAGATTTCTCAAAGGTGCTGATTTTTCATGGTGCGCTTGGGGAGATTCGAACTCCCGACACACGGTTTAGGAAACCGCTGCTCTATCCAGCTGAGCTACAAACGCATTAGTTTTATTTTACAAAAAGAATGGGATTTTGTAAAGGGTGACATATGGCCTGCTGTCCGCTTACCGCCGGATAATGAGCCCTTTTCCTGAAAGCAGGGACGTCCTCGAAAGAGGGGCAGGGAGCCTATAATCGTCAAAACAGGTCCTTAATCCTGTCCAGCAGTCCCTTCTTCTCTTTTCTCGAAGGCTTGGGCATCACCGGTTTTTCCGGTCCCGGCCGGGGCACCTTGGGCAGAGGAGGCGTGTTTTCGCTGGGGCGAAAAGGCGGCGGCGCTGTGAAGGTGGGCATACGGAGCACCGGGGGCGCCATGATTTTCGGCTTCACTGCCGGCGTCCGCCGCAAAGGGGTCCTGGCCTCGCTCCTGCCGTAGGGCACATAGTGGTAAGACTTAGAAGCCGGGTCCGGCACATTGCGGTCCGCAATGTAGCGGGTGCCGTTAAAATCCCGCCCCCGGAGCCGTTCCAGCAGCATGGATGCCATCATTTGGGGTGAAAAATAGGAAAAAGGCAGCCTTGGCGCCATGCGGGCAATGGAGGACAGGAAGGAGGTCTTCACATCTTCCAGTGTCAGATGCAGTTCTTTCCGTATTTCATCCATGAGAAGGATCATGCCCTTCTGGGTGGGGAACAGGTTCTCATAGGGCACCAGGTTATTCTTATTTCCCATGCCCGACATATCCATGAAAAAGACAAGGTACAGGTATGGCAGGGCATGGGCCTTGTCCTTGATGCGCAGGTAGAAATTGGCCACCGTGTAGTACATATTCCGAAGCTTGGACCATTCCCCCGCCATGGTATACAGAGCGATTTTCTGCTGGAAAGCGCGGTACAGAATATCCCGGGCCGTAAAAGGTCCCCCCCGCTGGGTCAGGGCATTCTGGGACTCCCCGATTTCCCCTTCCGTTAATCCGTAATTTTCCCGCACATTCAGCACATAGGCCATGTGATGGCCAATTTCCGCCTTTCCTTCTCTGGTGAGTACGTAAATCCGGGGCACTCCATGGGCATAGTCCTTCTCCGGGATTTTGGAAATCACCCGACCCGTCAGCTCCGCATGGGTTCCTTCGCCGGACAGGTCATAGCGCTTCAGGAAATCAGAAAGCACCTTGTCCGGAAGCATGTTCACCGTCTCCTGAGGCCGGCTGGACCGTATCCATCCATCTTCCATGAGGGCATCAATCCGGGTATTGGCATCGGGGCCGTAGATATGCAGTTTATAAGGCGGTATCCGATGATGCAGCGGCTTTCCGTCAAAATAATCCAGTATCAGTATGTCCCTGATGGATAAACCCATGATGTCCCTCCTTTCCGGACCGGCGCGGGAAAATGGTCATTTCCTGCGTAAGCGTACCCTAATTTTCCATTCTTAATTATAATCCAGATACCGCTCTTTTGAAAAGGGGAATTATGAGGGGGCGCGGCTTCGCCGCAGGTTGTGTAAAAAGGTTGTGTAAAAAGGTTCTTAAGATTGATGCGCCCTATGGGCGCAAGGGTTCTGAAGTTTGACAGCGCCGTTGGCGTGCACAGCGAACATGATTTGAAGGAGCAAAGCGACGCACAAATCATAGTGAGTCGTTTCCCCTTTAGGGGCGAGGGTTGTGGTAGCGACGCCTTTGGCGTCGATGAGTATAGCCGCCTCTCGGCAGCAGCGCTACGGGATTGCCTTCCCGCCCTCACAGTCATTCTGAGCGCCAGCGAAGAATCTCGGTGCATGACAGGCATGAGACAAACGGTAGTAAATACCAGTCGACGGGAAGATTCGGGAAAAGGTTCTTAGGTTTGACGGTCCTTTGGGCCAAGAGTGGTGGTGGCGGCTTCGCCGCAATTTATAGTCCCTTATCGGCCTTTGGGGACCGGGCCGCAAAAATCCCGCAGCTGCCGCAAGGCAGTCTGCCGGATTTTTAATCCAATATTTAAAAGTCTTTTTCTACCACTTCTACCACATCCAGATTTTTCTTTCTGACATCCGGATTCGCTTTCATGGCTGCCATGGTCATCCAGCGGTAGGATACGCCATCTATGTCGAAGCTGTCCGACTTCATCAATTCCGGAAAAACGGTAATTGTTCCTTTATAAAAAACATGGTCATAGTACCGTTCCTCCTTGTGAGATTCTGAGTATTTCTGCTGCAGCTTCTGGCACTTTCTTTCAAGCCGAATGCAGGAAGAATCAATCTTCAAGGCACGGGAAATCTTATCGCCTATGATTTCTACATTCTTCCTTTCATCCTGCTGGGTAGGATAATTCAGAAAAAACCAGCACTGCCAGCGCTTATCCCAATATACAAGATATCTATTGGCAAAAGGGAGAAATGTATCCTGGAATACGACGATGGAATGATGATAGGCTGTCTGATCCAGATTGATAATATCTTTCATCATTTTCTCATGATTGTACTTCATATTCTTCCAACCCTCCCTTACGCCTAAAACAAGCATACATATGCCCAGCAGTATCATCCCATAATGAAGAGCAGTCCCTTCATATCCATTATGAACTGCATTGACTCCACCGGCAATCAGGCCTAAAGCGCCAGTCAGAGAGCCTCCAATAAAAAGTTTTTTTCGATTCAAGAAGCAAATGAAGTTTCCCTTCATCAATGATTAAATTTCTCATGGCAATCCCTCCAAATGCAGACTAAGGAAGCACTGTCTGTTCAATTATAAAAGGATAAAACCCAGCCTGTCAATAAAGCAAAAGTACATCTGCATTCTGAAATCCCCATGGAATCATTCCTTCCCCAAAAGAGCCGGAATAGCTCCACTGGCGCCGATGCGGGAGGCGCCGGCGTTAAGGAAATCTTCCATTTCTTGTTTGCTGTGGATGCCGCCGGCGGCTTTGATTTTCACCTTTTCTCCCACGTATTTTTTAAAGAGTTTCACATCGGACAACACAGCGCCGGCGCTGCCAAAGCCGGTGGATGTTTTGATATAGTCTGCTCCCCCTTCAGTGACGCAGCGGCAGGCGGCGATTTTTTCTTCTTCCGTAAGATAGCAGGTCTCCACGATGACCTTCAGGATATGGTCCCCTATGGTCTCCTTCACAGCTTTGATTTCACCGGTCACATAGGAAAGATTCCCCTCCTTCAGGGCACCGATGTGGATGACCATGTCGATTTCATCGGCGCCATCCCTGATGGCCTCTGCCGCCTCAAAGGTCTTGGCCGCCGTGCTGCAGTTCCCCAGCGGAAAGCCCACCACTGTGCAGATGGTGAGGGATGGGAAGTGCTCACGGATTTTCTTCACAAAAGAGGAGGGGACGCACACCGAAGCCATGTGATACCTTTCCGCCTCTTCGCATAAGGCACGGATGTCTCGCCAGGCAGCGGTGGCTTTCAAAAGGGTGTGGTCCACATGGGAAAAGATGAAGTCGTTAGTCATGGAAATGCTCCTTTCTGAGTGATCTGTTTCTTCCTGCATTATAGCAGAAAAAGGCAGGGGCTTCCTGCCTTTCCACTTTCAAAGAGACACGTCCCGCTTCCCTGTGAGCTTATAGAAAAGAAGCAGGGAAATGATGGAGGTCACCGTGAGTATGGTGGCATAAGCAGAAGCATTGCCGTAATTGCCCCGGATGACTTCCGTATAAATAGATACGGTCAGTGTCTGTGTGGAATTCGTATAAAGGATAATGGACGATGACAATTCACTGATAATGGTGACCCAGCTCATAATGGCGCCGGACAGGACGCCGGGAGCCATCATGGGGATAGTGATTTTCCGAAATGTGGTCATTTCCGAAGCTCCCAGAGACACAGCCGCCTCTTCAATGGAGGGGCTGATATTACCCAGTGCCGCCGTGGAGGAGCGTACCGTATAGGGCATGCGCCGGATAGCAAAGGAAATAATCATGATGATGGCCGTACCGGTCAGAATCAGCGGCGATTTGTTAAAAGCGAATACGAAGGAAATACCAAGCACAGAACCGGGGATGATAAAAGGGAACATGGTAATCACGTCCAAAGCGCTGTTCAGCGGATTCTTCTTCCGTACCGACAGATAGGCGATGAGAACGCCCAGCACAAGAACGATGCAGATGGCACAGAGACCCAGGAAATAAGTGTGCCAGATAACATCATTGTCTTTGGCAAAGAGGGTAGCTTCATAGCTTTGAAGGGCAAAGCCGCCAGTAAATACCTGTCCGCCGTTGGATGCCAGGAAGGAGGTATAGATAACCACTGCCTGAGGAAGTACTGCCAGCCCCACCACAAGGTAAATCACTGCATGAGCCAGCAGATTCTTCACTCCCTTCGCCTTTTCTGCCACCATGGGCTTCAGCGCATTCATAGCATAGGTATTCCGGTTGGCCAGGAAACGCTGTACAAAGAACATGACGATGGTCAGTCCGATAACGATGCAGCAGACAGCTGCCGCAAAGCCGTCATCCCCTCCGACTTCTCCCATGAACTGGTTGTAAATGAGCACAGGTAGTGTTTTATAGCCTTCACCGATAAGCATGGGCGTACCGAAATCAGCAAATACCCGCATAAAGACCAGCATGGAGCTGGCAAGGAGGGTAGGCATAACCAGGGGAATGATAATCCGGCGAATCCGGCCAGCCTTTCCACAGCCAAGACTTTCCGCCGCTTCATTCAGTGAATTATCCAGACTTTTCAATGCCCCCGACACATAAATGTAAACGAGGGGAAAAGACTGGAGCGTGAAAACAAGGACAATGCCGGCGAAGCCATACACCCCGCCGAAATGGGTACCCAGCATATGGTTCAGAAACTGGGTAATGACGCCATTTCTTCCCAGAAGCTGTATCCAGGCATAGGCTCCGATAAATGGCGGCGACAAGTAGGCGATGACAATAAGTATATTAAGGAAACTGCTTCCCCTGATTTTCAGCCGACCCATGAGGTATGCCAGCGGAAGTCCCAGCGCCGCCGCCAGAGCCGTAGAAACCACCGTTACCTTCAGGGAATTAATCATGGTGCCCCAGTAAAATTTCTTTGCAAAGAAATGGGCAAAGTACTGCAGCGAAAAGGCACCGGTATCCCCGGAAATGACACTCTTGTACAGGATGAGGAAGAGCGGATAGAGGATGAAGAGAGCAAAGAATGCAAAAATCATGACACTGAACAGGTCCCACAGGGTCAGTTTTTTCTTCATGATGGTTCACCTTCAATCAAGGATGTGCCGGATGCCTTATGAAAAACGTTGATGAACCGGGGTTTTACTGTCAGTGTCACGGCACTGCCATCTGGAATGATATCATGGTCCTCCCTGGTTTCCAGCACCTCAATATCCTTTCCGTTTTCCAGATGGATGAAATAATGGGTGGTGAGTCCCAGAAAAATGGAAGAAACGATTTCCCCGCGAATACCTGCTGTACCACCATCTGTATGGATATCAAATTCCTCCGGGCGCACAGACAGAATCACCGGTTCCTTATCCTTCGCTTCCGCCGACAGATTGTCCATCACCGTTTCATAGGATGTTCCATCAAAGGACACTCTTCGGGAGCTGCCGCTGCCATGAATCCTGCCATCAAGCAGATTGGAAAGGCCGATAAATGTGGACACGAACACATTAGCCGGCCGCTTGTAAATATCAGCAGGTTTTCCAATCTGCTGGATAATGCCACCGTTCATGACCGCAATGCGGTCTGACACTGCCAGTGCCTCTTCCTGGTCATGAGTTACATACACTGTGGTAATATCCACCTTCTTCTGTATCTGCTTGATGGCGCTTCTCATTTCGATACGGAGCTTTGCATCCAGATTGGACAGAGGCTCGTCCATGAGCAGCACCTCCGGCCTGATGACAATAGCGCGGGCCAGTGCCACCCGCTGCTGCTGTCCGCCGGAAAGGGCCACCGGCATGCGGTCCTTCAAATGGTCAATCTTCACCACCTTCAGCATATGATCCACTCGTTCTTCGATGTCCTTTTCCGGGATATTCCGCATACGAAGGCCAAAGGCCACATTGTCTCTGACAGACATATGGGGAAATATGGCATAGTTCTGGAAAACCATGCCCATATTTCTCTTATCCGGAGACACGTCATTCATCACCCGTCCTCCCACAGAGATGGTTCCTCCTTCAATGGAATTAAACCCGATAATCATGCGGAGCAGGGTGGTTTTACCACAACCCGACGGTCCCAGAAGAGTAAAAAATTCTCCCGGCTTCACCGACAAAGACAGCCCGTTAATCACTGTATTGCTGCCATATTTCTTGACCACATGGTCAATATCAATGGATACGCTCATAGATAACTCCTTTATGAAAGAAAACAGGGCGCAGAATTTTTCTGCGTCCCTTTTTCAGTCTGCTTTATCATTACTGCCGTGAATTTTCCAAGTGCTGGTTCCAGAGGGCCACGATTTCCTTCTTGTGCTGTGCTACCCATCCTTCATCATAATTCTTGAACAGATGAATCTGATCCTGGGGCGTCATATAATCAGCCAGCTTCACGCCCTTTCTGAGTGGGCGGACCGTCAACGTCTTCCCTGCTTCCTCCTGGATTTTCTGAGAAAGCATGAAATCTACAAACTTTTTAGCATTTTCCATGTGCTTGGCACCTTTGATAATTTCCACTGATTCCCCCGGGAAAATAGCCCCTTCCTTCGGGAATACCACCTTCACCGGCGCCCCGTTCTTCACATAGGTAGCTGCCGGGTCCTCCCAGGTAAGACCCACGGTATATTCTCCATCAGCGGCTCCTTTATGGACGGCGCCGGAACTGTTCAGGAACTTACCATCCACGTTTTTGATGAAATTATCCACATAGGCCCAGGCCTCCGGGGACAACGGATCCCCGTCCTTTCCCTTGGCATAGAGCATGGCCATAAGGCTCTGGAAGGCCGAAGAGGAATTGGCCGGATCCCCAAAGGCAATCTTTCCCTTCAGCGCGGGATTCAGAAGATCGTCAAATCCTTCAATCTTCATGTCCCCTGCCAGGTTCGTATTTACGATAAATACGGTAGGATCTGCAAAGGCAGGAGTGAAATAGCCGGTCTTATTCTTTGCATTATCCAGCATATTGGCATCTTCCGGCGATACATATTTTTCAAAAAGGTCCTTTTGCGATTCCAGCATGGTCTGATCCGCAGCCCAAAGCACATCGCCCTGGGGGTTATCCTTTTCCGAAGACACCCGTTTCACCAGAGGACCTGTGCCTGCTACAATCATATTCACTTTAATGCCCGTTTCCTTTTCAAAAGCAGGAATGACCAGATTATTCAGGCTTTCGCTGCGGGCCGTATAAACGGTGAGCACCTTATCCCCTGCTGCCGCCTTGTCATCCTTCTTGTTATCCCCGCCGCAGCCTGCAAAAATACCTGCCGCAATAGCCGCACATGCCAGTACGGCCGCCATCTTTTTCAAACCTTTCATTCTATGTGCCTCCTTATGTCCCGGAAACTGCCAGATTCTCCATTTTTCACGTCAAAAAAGTGCACCCCAATCAGTACACCCTGCGTCCGGCCTTTAATCTTATTGTATCATAGTATAATCAGATATCTAGATATCATAAGTATTCTGTATAGATTTTGTAAAATAATATGCTCTTTTGTAATGTTTATGTAAATTCCATGGGCTTATAAAATTCTCCCCTGTTTTCCATGCCAAAACGGCATTTCCCTTGTCAGAGAAATGCCGTTTCAAAGATAAAAAGAAATTCCTTCTCCTATTCCTTACGGTTCCAGGGCACCAGTTTCCTTTCCAGGAACTGGAGGAACAGGTTAAAGATGAGACCCAGCACGGAGAGGACGATGACTCCTGCCATGAGGCGTTCGGTAATCATGAGGTCGCCGTAGTGGAGGATCAGGGCGCCGATGCCCTGTTCGGCGGCAATCATTTCCGCCGCCACCAGAAGGAGGAGGGCGGTGCCGGCGGCTATGCGGAGGCCGGCGAAGATCATGGGGAGGGCGTAGGGAAGCACCACGTTTCTCATGGTGTAGCCCCAGCCGGCATGGAAGCTCACGGCCACTTTGATGAGCAGGGTGTCCACGTTTTTCACGCCGGAGTAGGTGTTCATGGCCACAGGGAAGAAGACGCCCAGGGCGATGATGGTGACTTTGGATACTTCACCGATGCCCAGCCAGAGGATGAAAAGGGGGAGCAGGGCGATTTTTGGAATGGGGTAGAGGGCATTGACGATGGGGTTGGCCATGCGGTCCGCCAGGGCGGAGGTGCCGGTGACCAGGCCCACCAGAAGGCCGAAGGCGCTGCCCAGGAAGAAGCCCAGCAGAATGCGGTACAGGGAGGCCGCCAGGGAGACGCCGATTTCTCCATCCTGAATCATATCGATCAGAGCGGAAATGATGAGGGTCGGCGGCGGCAGGAAGAGGGATGACACCACCCCTGCCCGGCAGATGCCTTCCCAGATGAGAAGCAGCACCGCCACGGAAATCAGGGAAACGGCGGGACTGTAGCTTTTCTGCCACCGTTTCATTTTATTTTCAACCATGTACTTATTCATCGCCATTCACCTCCGTCATCGCCTCCAGGGCGTCTTTGCTGATATGTTCCCAGATGGTACGGGTGAGGCGGTCGATTTCTTCCGCATGTTCCGGTTTCTCCCGGTCGCCCCGGGGGATGGTAATGGAAAGGATATTCCGCACCTTTCCCGGACGGCGGGAAAGAAGTACCACCCGGTCCGCCAGCATGACCGCTTCCTGGATATTGTGGGTCACGTAAAGGGTGGTGAGCCGCGTCTTTTCCCACAGGTCCACCAGTTCCTGCTGCATGATGATGCGGGTCTGGGCGTCCAGGGCGGAGAAAGGTTCGTCCATGAGGAGCAGATCCGGATTGATGGCCAGGGCCCGGGCAATGCCTACCCGCTGCCTCATGCCGCCGGACAGCTGATGGGGATAAGATTTCTCAAAACCCGAAAGACCTACCAGGGAAATATAGTGGTCGATTCTCTCTTTCCACTCTTTCTTCGGCAGCACATGGCCGGCGTCCAGTCCAAAGGCGATGTTATCATATACGTTACGCCAGGGCATGAGGCCTGTCTCCTGAAATACGATGGATACCCGGGGCTCGCTTTTCAGATCTTCCCCTGTGAAATAGACGGATCCTGCGTCCGGCGACAGAAGGCCGGCGCAGATATTAAGCAGCGTCGATTTTCCGCAGCCCGAGGGTCCTACGAGGGCCACGAATTCTTCCTTGTGCAGGGTAATATTGATATCCTCCAATACCGGCAGGACCTTTTTGCCGTTCCGGAAGGATTTGCTGACTTGATCGATAATAACTTCCATAGATGACTCCGTTTTTTATATTTTTATATAACACGCCTTCGAACGGTCAGCCGACAATAGGAAGGCCCTTTTATGGGCAGGCTAAGGGCCAACTTCGGCTGACTTGCGCATTCTATGCAGAATGCGCACATGAGGGTTGACGGGGCTTTGCCCCGAGGGTTCTCAGGGTTCGTAAGTTTGACGGGCCGTTGGCCCGAGGGTTGTGGATTGCCCTACGGGCAATGCTTATAAAGTCAACGTTACGGATCTGACTTTTTGTATCATATGGCATGATAGGCATTCTGGTGATTGGCTCTCTGCGTTCACCACCAAAGGGGAAATTGCGGAATGGTACATGAAATATATGACTCCCTGTTTTTCCTCTCCATACTTCTCGTTTCCCCTTGAGGGGAACGCCTCGAAGAGGCAAAGGGTGTACAAGGCAGAGCGCCGATTTGACACCCCATCGCTATCCTGACCGCCAATCGGCAGCCTGTGTCATTTTTGTTTCTTACCCTTGGACACACCTGCGGTGTGAGGGTTCAAAGGGTGGTGGCGGTTGACGCCGCAGATTTTAAAAAAGGGCGCGGCTTCGCCTGTGGGAAGGGCGCCCCATAACGAAGGAAGCGCCGCTGGTTTCGCGGCGCTTTTCCTTATTTCTTCATGGCCTCTTCCAGGAAGGATGTATTCACCACATCTTTGGCATCCAGTTTCCCGTCGATCATGCCATGGGAGGAATACCAGTCGATCTGGGTCTTGATATCATCAGCCATAAGCACGCCGTTCTTGTCTACATAGGGCAGGCCCAGACGGATGTCCGCTTCCGGCGTCTTCACGTACTTGGCAATGATTTTTACCACTTCGTCCAGTTTGGCCGGGTCCTTCTTATCCACCACGGCATTGTAGTATTCATTGCAGGCTTTGTTGTAGGCCTTCATGAAACGGACCGCAGCGTCCTTATTCTTAGCAAATTCCGGGGAATAGAAAATACCGCTGGTCTGGTAAGGCATCACGGCGCTTACCTGAGTGATTTCCTTTCCGTAGCCTTCATTCTTGACCTTGGTAATGTTCGGTTCATTCAGGATGCAGGCATCGATCTGACCGCTCTGGAGCGCTGCCATGACAGCGGACAGCTTGCCCAGAGGCACAATGGTCACATCGTCCAGGGTCAGGCCTTTGGATTCCAGCATCCGTCCCAGCATGTAGTGGAAGGTGGATCCTTTCTGGGTAATGCCCACCCGTTTTCCTTTCAGCGCTTCAATGGAAGTAAGGCCATTGTCATATTCTGCAGAAGAAGCCAGAAGCGCAGAGGAGGAATATCCCTTTTCTTCCCGGCCTTTATCAGCCACAATGTAAAGTTTCTGTCCCTTGGCGGCCATATTGTACAGGCCTGCCGTAATACCGGTGGCGCCTACATCTACCTTGGAAGAAGCGGTGGCCACCGCAATGGGCTGGGCTGCATCGAACCACTGGGGATCGATTTCAATGCCCTCTTCCTTGAAATAGCCCTTATCCATGGCAATAAAAAGCGGTGCGCTGCTGGTGAGTCTGAGCATGGCCAGGGACACCTTCACCGGCTTCTTCTCCCCGCCGGACGATGACCCGCCAGAGCTGCTTCCGCAGCCTGCAAAAGACAGGGAAACGGTCAAAGCCATCAGCCCTGCCAGAATCATGGCAAATACTTTTTTGAAATTCATTCTTCTATTCTCCTCTCCTACCGCCGGGCAGCCCCGGTGAATAAACGATTGCCTGTATTTTACTCCATTTTCAGGAAGAAGAAAAGGGGCCAGGGGGGCCACTGGCATGGGACACACCTTCGGTGTGAGGGTTGACGGGGCTTCGCCCCGAGGGTTGTGGCCGCCTGCCGGCGGCGGGTTGTGTAAAAGGGTTGTGGAAAAAGGGTTCTTAAGATGGACCGGCCCTATGGGCCGGAGGGTTCGTAAGTTTGACGGGGCCTTTGGCCCCGAGGGTTGCGGATTGCCCTACGGGCAATGCTTATAAAGTCAGCGTTACGGAACTAGTTTTCTATATCATATGACATGCTTCCCACCGGGCAAGGTGGTGGCGCCAGCCACCAAAGGGGAAATGCATTTCCTCGAGCGGAGCGAGGCTGGCCTGTTTTCCCACGGGCGAAAGCCCGGTTGTTAAGTTTTATCATAAGAGGGCGTCTTCTATCAATTCATAGGCGCCCACCACAACCCTCAGCGGCAAAGCCGCTGTCAAACTTTAGAACCCTCGGGGCGATAGCCCCGTCAAACTTTAGAACCCTCAAGCCCCATAGAGCGCCAGGGAAGCCGACAGCGGACAGCCATCCCTCCCATGGGGTATAATAGAACTATCTATTCCAGTCATTACAAGGAGGTTCCCATGGTTGATCCATTTATCTATCACAATCCCACCAAAGTGTACTTTGGGAATGACGCCCTCTCCCATCTCCACGAAGAGCTGCCCCACTGGGGGAAGAACGCCCTTCTGATTTACGGCGGCGGTTCCATCCGGGAAAACGGCATTTACGATACTATCGTAGAGGAAATCCGGAAAGCCGGTATTTCGGCCTATGAAATTTCCGGTGTGAAGCCGAACCCCGAGATGCCGCTGGCCCGGCAGGGCGCCCGGTTCTGCCGGGAAAGGGGCATAGACCTGGTGATTGCGGCAGGTGGCGGCAGCGTCATTGACACTGCCAAGGTCATTGCCGGAAGCGCCCTCTACGATGGAGATCCCTGGGATTTAGTGAAATCCAGAGCGCAGATTTCCCATGCCCTGCCTATCATGGCCATTCCCACCATGGCTGCCACAGGCTCCGAAATGAACAGCTGCGCCGTCATTACCAATCCTGACACCCATGAAAAACTGGGCTGGACCACGGAAGCCCTCCGTCCCCGGGTTTCCTTCCTTTCCCCGAAGAATACCTTCACCGTTCCCCCCGCCCAGACGGCCTACGGCAGCGCAGACATTCTCTCCCACATTCTGGAAGTCTACCTGAACCGGGCCGAAGGCTTCGACGCAGTGGACGGATTCATGGAAAGCATGATGCGCTCCGTCATCCACTGGGCGCCGCTGGCCATGGAAGACGGCTTCCATGAAGAAGCCCGGGCCAATCTGCTCTGGGACTCCGAATGGGCCATCAACGACCTCATCGACCGGGGTCACTCCGTGTCCTGGACCTGCCACGCCCTGGAGCACGAGCTCTCTGCCTTCTTCCCCATTCCCCACGGCCTGGGCCTGGCTATCCTCACCCCCGCCTTCATGGAGTATGTGCTGAACGAAGAAACGGCGCCGCGCCTTGCCCGCTTCGCCGTCCGCGTCATGGGCGTAAAGGAAGGAAAGAATGAAATCAAAACCGCCCGGAAAGGCATCAAAAAACTTCGGAAATTCTTCACTAAATCCCTCTACCTCCCAGGCCGCCTTTCTGAAATCGGCCTGGACGACGCCCTTTTTGAAGACATGGCGGCTCACGCCATGGCCTGGAAAAGCACAGACGGCATCCTCCACGGCTTCTACCCCCTCACAGAAGAAGACTTCGTGGCTATTTATAAAAAGGCATTATAAAACCCTTTGACACGCCCTGCCGGGCGTGTCAAAGGGCAGGGTGAACGGGGCTTCGCCCCGAGGGTTCTTAAGGTTCTTAAGTTTGACGGCCCTTCAGGCCGAGGGTTGTGGTATCGCCCTGCGGTGCACAGCGAACACATTTTGCACTATGCGAACTGGATTTGTAAGGGAGCATCAGTGACCTGAAAATCCAGTGAGTCAGTGACAGCAGTGGATGAAGGAGCGTTAGCGACGCGCAAAATGTAGTGAGTCGTTTCCCCTTTAGGGGGCGATGAGTTTTATAATGCCGCCTTTCGGCGGTCACGTCTACATAGAGTATCATAATCAGGATTACCACCGTCCACACCGACTTCGCTGGATGGCGTCTCACTGGATTCGCGGGGCGCGGGGCTCCCCTATGAATCCAGTTCGCTTGCACACCCTTCGCCACTTTGTGGCCCTCTTCCCCTAAAGGGGACGCAAGAAGCGTTACGGGATTGGCTGTCTGTGTCATATGTGACACAATATCCAGTGCCACCTATTTTCTCGTTTCCCCTTGAGGGGAAGTCCCGCGAAGCGGGAAAGGGTGTACAAGGCAGAGCACCGATGTGACACTCTATCGTTATTCTGCCCGCCAATCGGCGGTAAGCGGATAGCGGTAAGCAGACAGCCATTCCCTAACCAACGATTTCACCCATTTTCTCATAGAGCACTGTCAGAGGCAGGCCTACTACGTTGTCGTAGGAGCCGGAGATGGAGTCCACCAGAAGGGTGCCCAGGCCCTGGATGCCGTAGGCGCCGGCTTTGTCCATGGGTTCTCCTGTTTCTATGTACTTCCTGATTTCCTCTTCTTTAAGGTGTCGGAATCTGACTTTGGTGGCGGTGACGGAGAGATTGATTTTCCCTCTGTACAAAATGGCCATACCTGTTTTGACCACGTGGTTTTTTCCGGAGAGGCTGCGGAGCATGGAGAAGGCTTCTTCCCGGTTTCCGGGTTTTCCCAGTACCCGGTCCTCCAGCACCACAATGGTGTCGGCGCCTACCACGGGGATCGTATCGCCCCGTCGGGAAGCGGCATCTTCGGCCTTGCCGAAGGCGTTGACGACGCACACCAGACCGGCCCGGGAGAAAGGGGCGAATTCCGTTTCCAGCCCCCTCTTTTGAATGAAAGCCAGGGCTTCTTTTTCATCGGTCACTTCCGGGAAATGACCCGGTTCTATGTCCCCTTCCCAGCGGATCTGATGAATCAGTTCCCGGCGGCGGGGCGAGGCGGATGCCAGTATGATATGCATGATTTGGATTTCCTTTCTTGTGAAATACGAAAAACGGCGCAGCGAAGCGCCGTTTCTTTTATTTGTTGCGAAGTGCCCGTTTCAGGATTTTCCCTGACGCATTTTTCGGAAGGGCGTCCATGGGAATGAAGCGGCGGGGGATTTTGTAGCTGGCCAGGTTTCTGGACAGGTATTTCCGGATCCGGTTTTCGTCAAAATCGTATCCTTCCTTCATCACCACATAGGCCCATACCACCTGTCCCCGGAGAGGGTCGGGATGGCCGATGACGGCGCATTCGGAAACCCCTTCCACTTCATAAATGCAGTCTTCCACTTCACCGGGATAGATATTTTCCCCATTCACGATAATCAGGTCCTTCAGCCGGTCCACGATATAAATGAACCGGTCTTCGTCCATGTAGGCCAGATCACCCGTATGGAGCCAGCCATCCGGCTCCAGCACCTTCTTCGTTTCCTCTTCCCGATGCCAGTAGCCCTTCATCACATTGTCACCCCGTACCAGGAGTTCGCCTACGGTGCCCGGCTGATAAGGGTCTTCCCTGTCTGTCATGATTTTCACTTCCACGCCGGGAATGGCAGGCCCTACAGTCAGGTATTTCAGCCGATCCGACGGCAGGACGCTCACCACCGGCGACGCCTCTGTGAGGCCGTAGCCTTCCCGCACGGGATGGTGGAAACGGTCGTAAAAGGCCTGGGCCACAGGCTGGGGAATGGGGGCGCCGCCGGAAATGAAATCATGCACCGTCTGCATCACCGACGGTTCGCCCCGGCGGGCCAGCAGGTTGTACATGGGCGGCACCATGATAGCCATGGTGACACTGTGCTCCACAATGGCATTGATGATTTCCGAGGGATTCTTGGAGCGAAGGATAACGATGGTGCTTCCATGCATGAGGCCTGCGTGAATGACTGTGGTCAGACCGTAGCAGTGGAACATGGGCAGCACACAGAGGATTTTATCCTCCGGCTTGAAAATCACCATCTGGGTGAACTGCTCCACATTGCGCACCAGATTCCGATGGGTCAGCATGGCGCCCTTGGGACTGCCGGTGGTGCCGGAGGTATACACAAAGGCGCACACCTCATCCTCCGTCAGGTCCGAGGGAAACGCCGGCACCTCCGATGCCTTCCGCTGCCGGGCCTGGAAATCCAGGTCATGGATATCCACGGAGGGGATGGAAACGGAAAGTTTCGTATCCGTCACCAGAAGCGACGCCTCCCCGTCCTTCAGAATGTAGTCCACCTCCCGGTCTACCAGGGAGTTGTTAATGGGGATAATCACAGCCCCCAGGCTGATTACCGCCAGATGCACATAAATAAACTCCGCCCGGTTGGCAGAGTACAGTCCCACTTTCATGCCCCGTCGGATGCCCATCTCATACAGCTGATTCCGATACAGGGAAACCAGATTCCTCAGTTCCCCGTAGGTTACCCTTTCATCGCCCTCAATGGCCACATGGTCTGAAGGCGCCTGGTTGATGATTTCATGAATAAACATAGCGCACCTCACTTTGGTTCTATTGTAGCAGATTACAAATGGCATCTCAAATTATGGACACTATGGACACGCCTGCGGTGTGAGGGTTCAGAGGGTTCAAAAGGTTCAGAGGGTTCAGAGGGGTAGGTTGACGGGGCTTCGCCCCGAGGGTTGTGGCCGCCTGTCGGCGGCGGGTTATGTTCGCTTCGCTCAAGGGGCAACGGCCCTTCGGGCCGAGGGTTGTGGTATCGCCCCTTGGGCGATGAGTATAAAGTCAGCGTTACGGGATTGGCTTTCTATGTCATATAGCATGAAAAGCATTCTGCTGATTGGCTCGCTGCGCTCGCCCCCCTATCCGGCTTCGCCGGACTTCCCCCTGTTCAGGGGGCAGAATAAAACGCCTCGAAGCCTCGCTTCGTAAGCGGCTCTACAGTAAGCACGGGTTATTGTGCCACCTCGAAGAGGGGGAAAGATGGTGGCGCCAGCCACCAAAGGGGGATTGCATTTCCTCGCCCGCATGGCGGTTGTATGGTTTTCCCACGGGCGATAGCCCCGTCAAACTTTAGAACCCTCACGCCCATAAGGGCGTGTCCATAGGGTGGTGGCGGCTGGCGCCGCGGGTTGTGTATCGCTTTCGCTCAGGGGCAGATAGCGGACAGCCATCCCACGGTCCCCAAAACTTTCTCAGCAAAAATTTTCATTTCTTATATAATAGAGTTAAGAAAGCATTAAGGAGTGATACTATGAAAGACATATACAAAAGGCGTATCGCCGCCGTCCGTGAAGGACTGGCGGAGATGGGCCTTTCCTCCCTTATCGTTTCAGAGACGGCCGCCCTCTTTTATCTCACCGGGGAAATCATCCACCCCGGCGAACGGCTCACAGTGCTGGTGATTTGCCGGGAAGGACCTTTCTTCTGGATCCGGAATCGCCTGTTTCCGCTGAAAGAAGGCATGGGGCTTTCCATGGAAGACGCCGAAGCCTCGCTGGAGGCGGCGGATATTTCCTTTGAAGACGGAGAAGACGGCCCTGCCCTTCTTTCCTCCCGCCTGCCCAAAGGCACGGTGGGCATCGACAAGACCTGGCCGTCCCATTTCCTTCTCACCCTTATGGCCCTCCGCCGGGACCTTTCTTTTGTAAACGGCTCACCTCTGGTGGACCGCCTGCGGGCCGTGAAGGACGAAGAGGAAATCAACGCCATGCGTCTGGCCTCAGCCATCAATGACCGGGCCATGGAACGGATTTCCCGCTGGATCCGCCCGGGCGTGACAGAAAAGGAATGTGCCGAGAGGCTCCTTGCCATATATAAGGAAGAAGGGGCCGAAGGCTTTTCCTTCCCGCCCATCGTTTCCTTCGGTGCCCACGGCGCCGATCCCCACCATATGCCCGATGACACGAAACTTACCGAAAACGAAGTGGTGCTCTTTGACATAGGCTGCCGGAAGGACCATTACTGCTCCGACATGACTCGCACCTTCTTCACCGGCCTTCCCACGGAAGAGGAGGAAAAGGTGCACCGTCTGGTACGAGAAGCCGGCGAACTGGCGGAATCCCTGGTACGCCCCGGCATTCCCCTGGCGGAGCTGGACCGGGCCGCCAGAAAGCACATAGAAGACGGCGGCTATGGTCCCTTCTTCACCCACCGTCTGGGCCATTTCATCGGCCTGAAAGAACACGAAGAAGGAGAAGTCAGCGCCGCCTCCTCCCTCATCGCCCAAAAGGGCATGATCTTTTCCATTGAACCGGGCATTTATCTGGAAGGCCGCTTCGGCGTCCGCGTGGAAGACCTGGTACTGGTCACCGACACAGGCTGCGAAGTACTGAACCATGCGCCCCGGGGCTGGCAGATTTCCTGAAAGGAGAAAATTATGATTCAAATCAGACATATGGTACTCGGCGAAGGCAGGCCCAAAATCTGTGTCCCCCTGGTTTCCTCTTCCTTCGAAGAACTGGACCGGGAATGCGCCGCTTTGGAAAGCCAGCGCCCCGACATGCTGGAATGGCGGGTGGACTACCTCCTGAATAAGGAAGACTTCAACGCCACAGAGGACCTGGACAAAGCCTTCCGCATCATCCGCTCCCATTTCCAGGACACCCCGCTCCTCACCACCCTCCGCACCAAAAGCCAGGGCGGTGTCCATAAAACCCCCGGCGGCGACTATATAAGACTCATCTCCCTCATCCTCGCCTCCCGGTGGGCCGACATCATCGACATTGAATACGGCCACGAAATGCTGGACACCAAAATCCTCATGGCCCGGGCCAGAGCCCAGAAGATTCCCACGCTCATGAGCTACCACAAATTCAAACGGGCTCTTTCGGAAATGGAAATCGTGGACACCCTGGAAAATATGCGCTCCTTCCATCCGGACATCCTGAAAATCGCCGTCATGCCAAAGACGCCCCTGGACACCGCCGCCCTCATAAACGCCGCTGCCCGGGTAGGCCAGCGCTTCTCCGACACCCCCATCATCACCATAGGCATGGGCCCCACAGGCGTCCTCACCAGAGTCGCCGGGAACCATCTGGGCGCCCCCCTCACCTTCGCCGCCGGAAAAGAAGCCAGCGCTCCCGGCCAGCTCACCGTAGAAGAAGCACGAACCCTGCTGGAAATATTGTATAAATAAAGGACACGCCTGCGGCTTGAGGGTTCATAGGGTTCAAAAGGAAAGGTTCTTAGGATTGACCGGCCCTATGGGCCGGAGGGTTCGTAAGTTTGACGGGCCGTTGGCCCGAGGGTTATGGATTGCCCTATGGGCAATGCTTATAAAGTCAGCGTTACGGGATTTACTTTCACTGTCATATGACATGATAAGCATTCTGCTGATTGGCTCGCTGCGCTCGCCTCCCCCTATCCGGCTTCGCCGGACTGCCCCCGCAAGCGGGGGCAGAATAAAACACCGCGAAACACTCTCTTCATAAATGGCTCTACAGTAAGCACGGGTTATAGTGCCCCCGCTTGCGAGGGTGGCAAAGGAACTGGATTCATAGGAGAGCCCCGCGACCCGCGAATCCAGTGACATGCTTCCCACCGGGCAAGGTGGTGGCGCCAGCGCCACCAAAGGGGGGAATCTCCATCGCCCGCTAGGGCGGTTGTCAAGGTTTTATCATAAGAGGACGCCTTCTATAATTTAGAGGCGCCCACTTTCACCCTTTGAACCCTCTGAACCTTTTGAACCCGAGCGCCAAAGGCGCTTGAACCCTCAAGCCCGTCAGGGCTTGTCCATAAGGCGTGTCAACCTTCGGGAATACCGGAAAGCGCCGCCCAGGTCCCGATCCCGATCCCAACCGCGCCGAAAGGCGCCTGAACCCACGAAAAAAGCTGTGAGAAATGTGCTTCATTTCTTCACAGCCTTTTTTATTTCCTTATTCTTTCTGTTCTTCTGCTTCTTCCGGAGCCGGTGCTTCTTCGGCCGGCGCCGCTTCTTCTTCCGGGGCTTCCGCAGTTTCCGCAGTTTCTGCAGTTTCTGCAGTTTCAGCGGTTTCGGCAGTCTCTTCTGTTTCCACAGCCGGTGTTTCTTCCTTCTTTTCTTCTACCGGCGGATAGCCTGCTACCTTGGGCGCCTCGATTCGGTCAAGGGCATCAATGGCTGCCAGCGCCAGCTGCAGTTCCTTGCGGATCTTCCCTACATAGTTCTTCATATTTCCTTCCGTGCGGATCATGTTTTCCACCAGACGGCGGCGGGATTCTTCCGCTTCCCGGATCTGACGGTCTCCTTCGGCGTGGGCATTGGCAATGAGGATTTCCGCATTCCGTTTCGCGTTCTTCTTCACATTTTCTGCGGTGTCCTTCGCCAGCTGCAGGGTATTGGTCATGGTTTCGGAAATCTTCTCGTAGTTGGCCAGCTTCGTCTTCATCTGGTCCATCTGCTCTTCCATTTCCCGATGTTCCCGGTAAATCTGTTCATAATCCGCTACGATCTGCCGGAGAAAGTCATTAACCTCTTCTTCGCTGTAGCCCCGAAGGCCTTTAGAAAAGGTCTTGTTATGAATATCCATTGGTGTAATCATGGGTGCGCCTCCTTGAAGTGATGTGAGTCTCTTTTCCTATTGTACTTGTTTTCATAGATTTCGGCAAATTTCCAATCAAAAAGGCCGACTATGCGGCCCTTTTGACGAAACAGCCCCGAAAGACGGGAACCCAGCTGCTCCTTAAACGATTTCCTTTTTCTTAGTCGTCCCGGTCTACCTTATACTTTCTTTCCAGCTGCTTATACGTATCCAATCCGATAATATGGTTGAAACGACCAAATTCGATCATGTCCTTGGCGCTGGCTTCGGTGGTGCCGTTCTTTTCCAGTCCGGAGAAGAGGTCATAGAGGGCTTTGGAAATGGTGTATACAGCGCTGCATGCCCAGAATACCACAGAGTATCCCATTTCTTCCAGTTCCTTGGCAGGGATGAGCGGTGTCTTGCCGCCTTCAATCATATTGGCTACCAGGTACGCACCGGTACCTTCCATGCCCCGGGCAAATTTTTCCAGTTCTTCCCGGCTTCCGATGCCGTCGGCAAAGCAGATCTCTGCGCCGGCATCAGCATAGCGCTTGCTTCTTTCGATGGCGTCATCAATGCCATAAACAGCGCGGCTGTCGGTGCGGGACATAATCATGGTTTCCTTATCGATCCGGGCATCCACAGCAGCCCGGATCTTCTGGGCATGTTCTTCAGCAGAAATGACCTGCTTGCCATCCATGTGGCCGCAGCGTTTCGGCCATACCTGATCTTCGAAGAAAATGCAGGCAGCGCCGGCCTGTTCAAACATTCTTTCCGTACGGATGATATTCAGCGCATTGCCATAGCCTGTATCGCCATCAGCCACCACAGGAATATCCACGGCATTGCAGATACCCGTCAGCTGCTCCGCCATTTCCGTGCAGGAAAGAAAACCTACATCCGGCTGTCCCAGACGGGATGCGGATACAGAGTAGCCGCCCATGGCCAGGCAGGGAATGCCTGCCATTTCTGCGATTTTAGCCCCCAGGGCATCGCCTACGCCTGGAGCAATCATAATTT
This sequence comes from Dialister succinatiphilus, assembly GCF_928721695.1. NCBI lineage: Bacteria > Bacillati > Bacillota > Negativicutes > Veillonellales > Veillonellaceae > Dialister > Dialister succinatiphilus. The sequence goes on from NZ_OV788641.1 coordinate 711,681, forward strand.
TTCCGGATTTCAGATTGTTACGGAATGCGATACGTTTTTCTGTTGCTGTTTTCATAATGACAACCTCCTGGTACATATACAGATCAAATAAAAATAGCCATAGTGATGAGACAGGAAAAGAGAATCCCTCGCCATCCACAGAAAAGAAAAAGCCCCTTTCCTGCAGAAACGGCAGAAAAGAGGCGCTTTGGCGCGGTACCACTCTTACTTATATCTCAAGGAGCATACACAAAGATGGAAATAAAAAAAGCCTTGTCCTACGGACAAGGGCGCAATCGCGCGGTACCACCCTGCATTATACTCCATATCCCTAACGCGGACCTACGTCGGACTTACTGCACTTCAGTTCGAAGCTCCCAGGGGACACGCTTTCCTTCCATACCGGTTTCCATCCTCCCGGCTCTCTGTCATTTCCGGTCAAGCTCAATCCTGTTCATCGCCTTTAATATTTACCAAACATTATAATAGCCCCCGTCACTCCTGTCAAGAAGGGGCAGGAAAAGAAAAATGAAAGCCTCCCCGCCGGTCATCTATTCTCTGCCCCCATGGCATGCGTCACCCGCAGCCATAGCAGCCTCATAAAAAAATCCATTTTACAAAAGTGCGGCATGCCGCAAAATAATAAAATGACATCTGTCCCTATTGTATACGACTTTGACTGCGATAGCAATCTCATGAAAAATCTCATTTTATAAAAGTGCGGCATGCCGCACTTTCTTAAAATGGATTTCCTCCTTCCTATGGAAAGGGGGAAAATCGATGAAAAAGTCCAGTCCGCCGCCAGCCTGACGTCCGACCGCCCCACTCAAATCCCAAGCCACTCCTTTCTTGCAGCAGCCTCCCTATTCCTTTGCAATAAGGGCAGAGAAAGGAGGCGAATCCATGACAGAGCAAAGATTTATCATCACGGAAAATATGATGGATTCCCTGTACGGTTCAGATAATGCCAAGTATGACCAGCACGCCAAGCACCTTTTGGCCAGCAGGAAACTGCTCGCTGAAATCGTCAAAAAGGTGGTCCCTGAATTCCAGGATGCCAGCATCGATGACATTGCGGAAAAATATATTGAAGGAACGCCGCTTGTGGGAAGCATCCCTGTAGCCCCGGGCCTTACGAATGCAGTGCCTTCCAAAATCTCAGGCGGCCGCAATGAAGACGGGGTGCCGAAGGAAGGATACATCACCTACGACATCCTCTTCCACGCCCGCGCACCGGGAACAGGAGAACCCATGACCCTCATTATCAACGTGGAAGCCCAGCGCAGCCAGAAAGAATTGACCCTGGGGTACCATCTGATGAAAAGGGCCGTCTTCTATGCCTGCCGCCTGATTTCTTCACAGAAAGAGCGGGAATTTGAAGGCAAGGATTATAATAGTATCAAGAAAATCTATTCCATTTAGATCTGCATGGATTCGCCCAACAGAGACAGCTATATCAATCGCTACCGCCTGGAGGAAAAACACCTGCTCCACCGCTACGAGGAACCACCGGAAAACTATGACCTGGTCAACATCGTTCTTATCAGCCTGGGGGAAAAGGCAGACAAAGACAGACTGATTCACCTGCTGCAGGTCCTTTTCACAGAAAGCCAGCAGACCTTTGACTCGAAAAGAAACATTTTGAAGAAAGAATATCACATTGAAATGACACCGGAAATGGAACAGGAGATGAGTACCATATGCAATTTGAGCTTAAACATTTCAGAAGAAGCCCTGAACAGAGGCCTGGTCCAGGGCCGCAAGGAAGGACGTGCAGAAGGTCGACTGGCGGGTCTGAATGAGACCGCCCTCCGCCTGCTTTCCATGGGCCTTTCTGTAGAAGACGTATCAAAGGGTACCAGTCTTCCTCTGGAAACCGTAGAAGAGATCAAAAAACAGATGATAGGGAAAAATAAATAAAAAGAAAAAGAGGCATCCTGAAAAACAGGATGCCTCTTTGGTTAAATATCCATTTCTGCCCCCTCATTTCGAGCAAGGCGAAACCGAGAAATCTCCCCGCGCCTCGTCATTTCGAGTGCAGCTGAATATTCCGCAACAGGTGTACCGCCTATCCGAAAAAGCGGTACCGCCTTTCCGCGGAAAGTGTACCGCTTATCCGCCAAGGTGTACCGCTTATTCTTTAGGTTATGATGTTAAAATAATTTAGTCATTTTTCGCATCGGTGCTATTCAAATATTCTCTCATATTCATTGATCCGCAATTGATGTGGTAGGCATTGTGAATGATTCTGTCCATAATCGCATCGGCCAGAACCCCATCACCGAGGCGCGGATACCATTCTGAGCTTTTGTACTGGGAACAGAAAATAGTAGAATGGGCATCGTACCTGTTTTCCAAGATTTCAAGAAGATACTGCTGCTCCACTTCCGTCGGCATCTCGAGAAGCCATTCGTCGATGATGAGGAGATCGTAGCCGGAGAACTTCTTTACAATGCTGGCCACGCTCCGTCCGACTTCGGTTCCATAATTGAACTGTTCCATAAGCTCCGGCATGCGGAAATACTTGACCCTGTACAGATGGCGGCAGGCCTCTTTCCCTAAAGCACAGGCGAGGTGGGTCTTTCCTACTCCGGTAAATCCGTTGATGATCAGATTCTTATGGCGTTCAATGTAACCGCAGCTGGCATAGCCCAGGATTTCTTCGCGGCTGAAACCTCTTCCCTGCAGGATAAGGGTGTGAACATCGGCATCAGGATAGCGAAACTTAGCAATATGCGTCAGCCTCCGGATGCGATCATCCAATTTTACTGAATAGCATTCATCGATGGCCAGTGTCAGCCTCGAATCGAAGTCCAAAGGGGCATAAGATTCCAGATCACTCTGCTGGTTCTGCAGGGCTTCTACCAGAGGTTCCATTTTCATGTTGCGGAGTTTCCGCTGTGTTTCTTCATTGATCATTTTGTCTTTCCTCCATAATAGTCTGCGCCGCGGATGTAAGCGCCTTTTTCGGAAATACTGTGTTTTCCGGTATTTTCATAACGGGCGGAATGTACGCCGTCCAGGATTTTGTCTTGATTGTTCCCCAATACAGCTTTAAGATAGTTGTAGCGGGGCGATGTTGTGTGGGCTAAAGCATACTGGCAGGCATTCTCGAAGCGGTCCTTCGGATATTTCTGACTGAGATGCAGAACGGCCAATGAAGCATTATAGCCCTGCTCTTTTATGGTTACACTGTCAAAGATCCTCCTGATGACTTCCGACGTACACGGTCCGATTTTCCCGGCCCAGGCACAGATGCGATCTTTGTCCATTTCCGGCTGGTTGAATTCATCCGGCATATCTCCCGGGCGTGTGGAATAGTGGTTGGTCATGTAGTCAGGAAATCTGATGTGGGAGGCAATACGCCGGTTTCCGCAGTAGATTTCCACAAGTTTGTCGGTGTAACGGATGTCCACGGACTGCCCGCGGTATACGTAGGGAACGGAGTACCAGTTTTTCTTAAAGGAAACGTGGAAATTGGGATATACTTTCCTTCCCAGAATAACCGCGGCGATTTCATAAGGAGCTCGTGGAAGAGCCCGGAGATATTTCTTCTCGTCCAGCCATACTTCATAGCGGCTTCCCTGCCTTTTCTGGAAGGGCTGCCGGTTGTACTTATCTGTAGCAGTTACTACATCCTTCTGCAGCTCGCCAAGAGTAAAGTAAACCTTATTGCGAAGACGGGCGATGATAGCGGTGGCAATATTTCCAACCGTATTCTCCACGGATGCTTTCTGCTTGGGCTTCCGCACACCGGCAGGCATAATAGCAGTTGAATAATGAAGCCCAAGTGCCTCATAGGCGTCGGTGAGAACCACTTCACCCTCTTTGGGATGCTTCACAACGCCGGTTTTGAGATTGTCACAGACTGTCCGCACAGGAACGCCGCCAAATGCCTCGTACATGTGGACATGGCACCGGAGCCATGTATCCATCTTCATATCCAGCGTGGCCTCCACGTAGGCATACCTGCTGTATGTGAGGCAGGAAACAAAGAGATGCACGGAAATGGTCGCGCCGGTATCACGGTCGATGATCTGCATGGTCGGCCCGCTCCAATCGACCTCGCACTGGGCTCCGGGCTTATGCTCCAGATGATTGGTCAGGTCATGGGTTGTGCAGTACCGGCCGTAATCCTCACAGAACTTGGTATGCCCTACAGCAATGTTTCCATTCTGGTGACACCTGTCACGATACTCCGTCCAGAGCAATGAAAGAGTCACACCCGGCTTCTTGAGCTCTTTATGGATGGATTCGTAATCCGGCAGCTCGTACATGTCTGAACCTTCCGGTCGGTCAGGGAAGAAGAGCTTTTGTAGTGCTGCATCATCCAGCTTGCGGATGCCCGCATAAGTGATGCCCTTCTTCCGCGCTGTTCGCAGTACGGTAGTAATCGTACTCCTCGACATGTGACGGGAGCGGGAAATCTCATCTTGAGACATTCCGCGGTCATGGAGCTCCAGGATGAGCCGGATCCTGGCAAAATTGGCCATATTAAAAGGCCTCCTTTCATAGAACAAAGGGAAATACTACGTCCCTGTTTTCATTCTATGGCAGGAAGCCATATATTAATATATTTATTAAAAGAATTTAGGAGTATTTCAGCTGGCATGTACACCAATAGTTCAAGAAGTTACCTAAAAATGGCAAGCGGTACACCTCGGCGGACAAACGGTACACCTTGGCGGACAGGCGGTACACCTACTGCGGAATACTCATGCAGCGAAACGAACCCCCGAGATCTCCCTGCTCTACGTGACTTGCCGTAAACGGGGATACATTTCCAGGCCCCATGTCAGTCTGATAGTCTGACCGCCCCTCAAATTCCTCTGATTCAGTCCCGCTCGAAGAGATCCCGGGTATACACCTTATCCTTCACATCATCCAGCACTTCATCATAGCGGTTCGCAATGATAGCACAGCTCTCCTTCTTGAACTTCTCCATATCATTCACCACCAGGCTACCGAAGAAAGTGGTGCCATCTTCCAGCGTAGGCTCGTAAATGATAACCTCTGCCCCTTTGGCCTTAATACGCTTCATAACCCCCTGAATACTGCTCTGGCGGAAATTATCGGAGTTCGATTTCATGGTGAGGCGATACACGCCGATTACTACAGGCTTTTCCTTAGCCGCATCATAGCTGCTGCCATCATGGTAATAGCCTGCCTTCGCCAGTACCTGATTGGCGATGAAATCCTTTCTGGTGCGGTTCGATTTTACAATGGCCTCGATCAAATCTTCCGGTACATCCCGGTAATTGGCCAGAAGCTGCTTCGTATCCTTCGGCAGGCAATAACCGCCATACCCGAAGGACGGATTATTGTAAAACTCCCCGATTCTTGGATCCAGGCACACACCGTCAATGATTTCCCGGGTATCCAGCCCCTTCATTTCCGCATAGGTATCCAGTTCATTGAAATAGGAAACACGCATGGCCAGGTAAGTGTTGGCAAAAAGCTTCACCGCCTCTGCTTCCGTGAATCCCATGAACCGGGTGGGAATATTCTCCTTGATGGCCCCCTCCTGCAGAAGACGGGCAAAAGTATGAGCCGCCTTCACCAGCCGGGGATCCTTCAAGTCCGTACCTACGATGATGCGGCTGGGATAGAGATTATCATAAAGAGCCTTGCTCTCCCGCAGGAACTCCGGGCTGAAAATGATGTTCTTCGACCCCATCTTCTTCCGGATTTCCTTCGTATATCCTACGGGGATGGTGGACTTGATGACCATAATGGCGTCAGGATTATACTTCATCACCAGCTGGATCACCGCCTCCACGGAAGACGTATCAAAGAAATTCCGCTGGCTGTCATAATTGGTGGGCGTGGCAATAATCACAATTTCCGCATCTTTATACGCCGCCTCCGCATCCATGGTGGCGGTAAGATCCAAATCCTTCTCCGCCAGATACTTCTCTATATACTCATCCTGGATAGGCGACTTCCGGTGATTCACCATGTCCACCTTCTCCGGAATAATATCCACCGCCATCACATGATTGTGCTGCGAAAGAAGGGTGGCTAAAGAAAGCCCCACATAACCGGTTCCTGCAACTGCTATATTCATGAAAGAATCTCCTTTCTGAAATAATCACCTGAAATTAAATTTATTCACTTTTATATTCTTGAACCACCTGCTTAATAACATCATCCCACTGATTCCAAATCTTGTTTGGCGAATATTCTTTTATTGTCAGCGCAGCTGCTTTACCCAGCCCAATTCTTTCCTTTTTATTCTGTATTAAACATTCTAACTTTCGAGCTATATCCTCAGGTGACGGCTCTGCTATAAGTCCGTTATATCCATTTGAAATAAGTTCACAAGTAGAAGTACAATCCGAACAGACCACCGAGGGCAGCCCAGACGACATGGCTTCACCCAAAGCATTAGGAAAACCTTCATAGGAACTGGAGAAGCCGAATATATCGGCCTTATAATATTCATTTTCGACTTGATGTGTTCTGCCCATAAACAAAATTCTGTCATCTAAATTTTTAGAATGAATGAATTTCTTCATTTTTTCAACATATTTCCCTTCATTTCCTCCTCCCCAGATTTTCAAATTCCATTCCGGGTACTTTGGAGCAATTCGGGCAAAACCTTCAACCAAAAGATGCTGGCGTTTTTGTTTTGGGTTGATACGGGCTACATTTAAGATTGTATGCACTGTCTTTTCTTTATCATCATAAGCTTTACGAGTAAACTGCGGTATTGCATTAGGTATATACATAATATGAGAATTATTAATATACTTTTTTATAGACTTGGCAAAATAAGGCAAAAGTACTTGTATACATGCAGAATGCTCTACCCCCGCTTTTTCTATTTTAGACATTTGCGGGCATAAATTATCCGGGTCGTTTCTAAATAAAGAAATAACCGGAGAATGAATATTTGCCTCGTACAACTCACCTGATGTCTGATGATTAAAAGACAAAATAATATCCGGCTGCTCCTCTTCATAAAGGGCTCGGAATCTTGGTAAAAGACCGGCTCTCTGTCTTCCTTTCCATCGGGAAAATGATTCTTTCCCCCACAATCGATACCATTCCCTTGAAATCTTATCTTTCAATCCCAATTTCCTTGAACAATGTTGATTATTCAAATCTATAACCCGTATAGAAGAATTTAATGGATAAAATGGCGGAGCATTTCTATCATTATAAACCGCAATTAATATATTATGTCCTCGCTCATTTAGTGCATTGGACAACTGGCATAAGGTACGTTCAAGTCCCCCTGACATTTCTGCCAAATTAGCAAAATACGCCATCATAATATTCATTAAATTACTCTCCCCAATTAATATTTCTTTCTACGCTTTCATTGGCCTGCATGATTTTAGCTATACAATCATTGATCTAGAAGTAGTATCTTTCCAGTTAACCACTAAAATCCCTGACCTATCATCATCGATCAATAATTAATCTGCTAAATTCCGTTGCTGTTAAAAAGCCAAATGGTAAGTTCCATCCAAAGTCATTCTTTTTTTCCATTCGACTCAAAATCTGTCAGACAACAACAAAGTAAACCTATTGGAATCCCCATACAATTAGAATATTCCTTATTGCTGAATCCGGATATGGCAAGTCCTAAAAGACTGATTCCAATAAGGATAATTAACGGATTGCTGCGTAACTGTTTTCTATGCCTCACCAATTTGATTAATGGATAAATCATAAATCCAGTATATAGTAATATCCCTGGTATGCCGCACGAGACTCCTATAGAGGTATAGATATTCAGATCCGGAAAAGCGTCCCTAATCAGGTAAATTTTTTCATCGCTCTTCAATATCCCATCAATCCAACTTTTTACCTCAGCGTTCTGATAAGCAAAGTTTGGCAGTGAATCTAACATATACCCAGCATTAAGATTCTTACCGACACCGGTGATAGGATGCTGTCTAATAACATTTAACTCAGTCACCACTACTGCCAGTCTTGCATTATTAGAAAATTTATCTGTAGATGCAACACTACCGATATTATTTTCAAAATAATTCCGTGGAGACATAAAAATCTCTCTTCCCTTAGAAGACACTCCATCCCCTTTTTTATTTACTTGTACTGTCTCCGCCGCTGATACTTTGGGGACAACCTGTATATCAGCTGATTTAAAGTTAATCAGGTTAAATCCAAAGCCACATAGACAAATGCAAATAACAGTAATCCCTTTACGTGTGTAATCAGCAGTACGAACAAATGTTATGGACAAAGCTAAAAGCAGCAGCTCAAAAGCAGTAACAGAAACAGCTGTCCGCGAATTAGTCGCCGCAATCATAAGACAAAAATATCCAATAAGAATCCCATATAAACCTTTGTGCTTTTTCTCTCCCATCCAGCTCCATAGAAACGGAAGCAAGAATGCGCTAAGAATCCCAAAAAATGATGGCTCCCTTAGTAGACTTCTGAGGCGTCCCGGCCATAAAAGAGGCGGCCACCATACATTTTCTGATGCGCGAGCATACAAATTAGAGTTTATGGCTATTAGGATCTTTTCTGCAGTTTTGCTGTCAAACTTGAGCCAAGATAATTCAACAACTGAATATGCTCCCAAAAGGAGGACAAGAGCTAGAACTGCCTTTTTGATATCCTCAAATCCCTTTTTCCAATTATCTCGATAAAGATGCCACACCCAAAATGCAATCAAACAGAATTGAGCATCTCGTCTCAATATGCGAGAAGCATTCTCAAAGAAAAAAATAATCTTATACGGCCACTGCGCATCTGCTGAAATCAACCAGTTAAAATGCTGCAAAGAATGCTGAATCGAAACTGACTGTACAGCCATAAATGACTGGTCATAGGGATAAAAGGTCAAGCCCAGTGCAAGGCAGAAAATATACCATCCATAAAAAGCAGCAAAATATATGATTGCTTTTCTCGGAATACAAAATCTATATTTGGCAAATTCAATCAGAAGCAGGGCCATTCCTAACGTAAAGAAGGAGTTTGTCAAATCCCTTCCCAAAAAAGACAAAAAGAACTGTTTAGGAAGCCCATTAAAGGGTAACGTAATAATTAGCAATAATAATGTAACTCTTTCAAAGAGAACTAACCTATTTTGAGTCATAAATTTTCTCCAAATCCATACCATTGCAAATTCTCAACAATATTAGTATCTTTTATTCTATTCTTCATCAGTAATTAGATTTCACTTTAGAATTTTCATCTACTACTTTTTGTAATAAATTCTCCCATTTATTATAAATAATATCAGGATCATAGGCTTTCATGTCTTCAATTCCGTTCTGCCCCATCTTTTTTCGAAGTACTGGATTGGCCATTAATCGTTCTAAAGCTTCTGCCAGTTCATTTACTGAGCGATTAGGCAAAAAGCCATTGACCCCATCATGAATTAAATCACAAACGCCAGTACTATCATTGAATCCGACTGATGGTATACCTGCTGCCAACGCTTCTGACAGTGCAAGAGGAAAGCCCTCGCCCCTGCTGGGGAGACAAAATATATCGCCTTTTTCCAATATATCATCAATATGATTTGTCCTCCCCTTAAGTAAAACCCTATCTTCTAAATGATTAGACTTAATCCACTTTATCAATTCTTTCTGATACAAATTACCTGGAGTCCCCCAAAGTTCTACGATCCAGTTCGAATACTTATCTGCCAACATTTTAAAAGCTTTCGCCAGCATAAGCTGCTGTTTTGTCCCGCTGATATGTCCGACACATATGATTTTATAACAATCCTTCTGATCACCAGGATGTGCCATTTTTTTCGCCGGGAATACCGGATTTCCTATAACTACTATTGGTAAGCTAGGAAAATATTTTTTTGCTATTGGAAGCCCGGATTCAAGAAGAATCTGCATCATTTTACACTGATTAGCTGCCGCAATTTCTTCTTTTGATAAATCAGGAAACTGAACCTTAGGATGTGAATGAATCATTTCCACCACTGGAATATTGCTCTTTGCATCTGCAATTACATATTTTGTGGATGGAATAGAACAGGATAATATAACATCTGCCGGATTCTCTTTAAGATATTCCCTTATTGCAGGCCCATATTGCTTTCCTTTATAGACTGCATTGATTCCCTGTGCCCGTTGTTGGCTAAAAAGTCGAATAACCTCGCGGTAGACTCGTAAATATCCCGGCAATTTTTCAGAAATAATCTTTTGATGATTTTTAAATAGAATATTAACCTCTTTAACTCTTTTATCAAGCGGAAAATAGGCCGTTCCCTCCAAACCAGCCCGGTATAAAATGGTTACTTCATGCCCTCTTTCAACCATAGCATTTGCTAAGTTGCAAGTAACCTTTTCTACCCCACCAGCCATTTGTACATAATGTGTCCCGAAATGAGCAATTGCAATTCTCATAATATCCCCTTTGTTTAAACAACATTTCTCAGCTGAGTTTTCTCCTATTATATGCTTTTTGCTCAATTTTTTGAACGCGCTTCTTAATCTGTCGTTCCAAAATTACCCTCTGAATAGAACCAATCACTGGTAGTAAAAAACTATTTGAAAGGATAAGCCATCTAACCACTTTCTCCGCTGTAGTCAGATGACAATTTTCTTCAGACTCCAAGAACAGTCTGGCATCTTTAACTTCTTCTTTATTCAGCATACTTACGCCAGCATCCAAAGACAGCGCCCTAACTGCTGCATGGACAGCCTTTTGGGCACAGGTGGGAATCGCATCCGGGCTCACATCCCTGGCCAATTCTTCATGACGTTTCCAACCAAGGTACTGTCCATAATGGAGACGGATATAATCTTTGTTTCTCCCTCTCATGATACTGCCGGAGTTTTCATTGCTGTAGAAATATAAAGGTTGTGATGTAATAACGATGTTCTCTGCCTTATAAAAAACAAAGGCCACTACATACATATCTTCCATAACAATATGTTCAGGGAAGCGATAATTGTCCCACAAAACTTTCTTATACAGTTTACCCCATGCAAAATTAGGAATATCATTGACTAAAATAGCTTTTTTTATTTCACCTGTAGTTTGTAAATAGGGCCAATTCGATGAATCACAGTGGATATCTCCATCTGCTTCTACCCGATTATGCCCAGCCATAACAATATCTGCATGATTTTCATTTGCTAAACGAACCATTATTTCTATGGCATCTGGTGCAAGATAATCGTCTGAATCAAGAAAATAAACAAATTCCCCCAAGGCATATTCTAAGCCCGTATTTCTTGCTATGCTTAACCCACCGTTTGGCTGATGAATCGTTTTAACTCTGGAATCCTTCTTCATATATGAATCACAGATTTTCCCGCAATTATCTGGTGATCCATCATCAACCAAAATAATCTGCAGATTTTGATGTGACTGCGCTAACACACTATCAACACATCTCCTAATATACTTTTCTACCTTATAAACCGGAATAATAATAGTAACTAAACTATTCTCCATAAATAAAGATCCCCTATAAATTGTCTCACAACATAAAAGCAACATATCAGAAGTATGTTGACAGCCACACCACAACAGATTTCAGAAATAAAAGAGCAATATAATTAACCGTGCTCTAAGCATTTTTTTATTGTATTTTCCCACATATCAAACACATCTCTTGGGCGATACTGTTTCATCTCCTCTTTTGCCTGATTCCCAAGCCGGATTCTAAGTTTCTTAGAATCCATAAGTATTTTTAACGCACTCGCAATGCCCTCTATAGAATCATCACAAATAATACCATTAACATCATTTTCGACCAATGCTCCAGCTGAAGGGCAGCTTTTGCAAATAATAGGCGGAAGGCCAGCACTCATTGCTTCTGCCAGGGCATTAGGAAATCCTTCATAAGCACTTGGAAAGCAGAATATATCAGCATTAAGTTCTTTTTCTAAAACCTCATGCGTCTCCCCTCTCAGATAAACCTGATTTGAGAGATTTTCAGTATTAATCAAATTTTTCAATTCATTTCCATACCCATGGCGGGGATCATTCTCACCACCCCAAAGTTCTACCTGCCACTCCGGATAGTTTTTGGCCAATTTAGCAAAAGCCTGAACAATCAAATGCTGGCGCTTCTGAGCTTTATTCAATCTAGCCACATTGATAATCGTATATTTCTTTTTATTTCTCTTCAAATCAGCCTGTTCATCATATTGCGGGACAGGATTGGGAATCCAAACCACATTGGCACCAGGACAAAGCTTCTTCATGACCGCTATATCCTGTTTCTGCAGAACATGAACCACGGCACTTTTCTGCAGCGCAGTAATCTCACCCCTTGGTGCATTTTTTAGCATAACCGCCGGATCCAGGAAAGACCGGGTAATAACCGGCACCGTTACCTTCGCTGAATTAATTAGATAATTACTTGTTTCGTAGCGTAATGAAATAATAACATCAGGCTTTATTTCATCTACAACCTGCCGGATTTCCCCAGCAATCAGCTTTCCTTTTGCGGCTTCATTATAGTCCCTGCCTTTTCCAGGATTAAAAGCCCTGATAATTTCCCGAATAAATTTCGTTTTGCCTGATATGCACTGACTAAGCTGAGGGTCTTTCCATTTCTCCGGATGAATAGCCATTAGATTATGCAGCTTGATAGAATCGTCCAACGGATAAAAGCATTTGCCCGACTCACCATAACAATAAACAATGTCAACCTGGTGTCCCCTGCTAACAAACTCATTTGCCAATTTACTTAACATATGTTCAATGCCACCACTGACATGGACAAACTTCTCAAAATAAGCCATCATTATTTTCATAGATTAAATTCCCCAAAAAGTGTCTTCCATCAAACCTGTTATCCTTCAACCAGCTTCCTCAAGGGAAACATTTTTCATTCGCTAAAGCAAAGTAGCGCCAAAATAATATAAATAAGCCATTATAAGCCATTGCATAGATCACAAATAGCATTAATGTCTCAAACTATTTCGTTTCATCAACCTTAGCTGGTGATGTTTACGTGCAATTTTCTGCCTATCTATCCACCTACGCAGACGATTACGCGGAAATCTGTAATAACATTCTTTTACCTTATCAAAAATAGACGCTTTGCGAAGATATACTTCATCTAAAATTTCTCCAGTTTGCACGCTGACTGCCTGGATTCTCGAAGTCAAAATTCCAGCCGCAATCATTTTATTGAGTTTATCCAGCGTCATTTCAACATCATTCAGTTTCCATACAACCGGCATATCATCCGGATAGGTATAGAGCCCCACCTCTGCTGCTTCTCCCGGATACATATCCCAGTGATAGGCAAATTCTCCATTGACAAGTATTTTGCAAATATGCATATCTGGGCTAGGACGATCAAAAATTTCCCACTCTGTAAGCCCCGGATGTGGGCCCTCTGTTTGTAATACCCGAAAAGTTATCCACTCAGTATCATTCTGCGGTTCTATGGGAATATCCGTTGCCTGCCCATTATGTTTCAACGGCCCCGTCTTCACGGAATACCCATTACTGAACAACAGCTGCCCCTCCAAAATACGACTTTCCCTATTCACATTGCCATATAGTTTAATGACAGAAATATTCTGCGGCTTATAAAAATGAATAGTAATACTTTTTTCTCTATCAGAAAAAACAGGCTCCCATATGCATGTATCAAACACAAGCTTTTTGTCTGCAATATTCTTCACATCAATCATTTTGAAATCATGAACTGCATCAGCATTGCCTGAAGATGCAGTCGTCCTGCCGCAAAAGGCTAGATTATCTGTGCGGCGAATCCAGTATACTTGGTCACTGTTAATAATCTGATTTGCTTTAAGGAAGGCCCTTTGTGATAAATGACACCGGAGTGCCTTATATATCAGATTTTTTGATAAAACCGGATCTCGGCAGGGCTCCGGTACAGGAACTCGAATTCGTTCTTCCCAATGGTATACCGGATTGTCCGTTTCAAAAGATGGGTCTGCAAGCCGTCCTCTGTTAAATTTTGTGGAATAAAAATGCAGGCTATTAAAGTCTACAACGGATTCAAATCCTGTATTGTAAGCAAATGCTTTTAACACAACTGGAAAGTATGTATTCTTTTCATCATTTAAAATATGTCCCATCGCTGTTTCAAAAGTAATAGAACAGGCCCTGTGATCTGGATGAGAATCAAGGTCTACCGCTATAATGTTAGACGGCTGGTACTTGCGAAGCAAGCTTTCTATATCTCCAAGGAACCCCTTCCGTGTGTAAGGCGTGTGTTCCCCAAATTCTGCCATAGAGAAATCTTCTTTATCTGTAATGCCATAGGTTCTATTATGTCCATCAATGGTTACCGCATGAACTAATCCATGAGCATATGGAGACCTTGCTGCATCCAAACCCCCATCGGGGTAACCCAGAATGATAATATCTTCGTAAGAGACACCAAGCATTTTCAAAGCTGCAGCTGCCTCATGAATTCTTGTTTCGGCTAAAAAACTCCTATCTCCATTTGTTGCAAAAACACAGATAACGCGGAATCCTTCTTGCCTCAAACCGTAAATTGTCGCTCCTGCCACATTGATTTCATCATCTTCATGAGGGATAAATATCATCACATCATGGCCTTTAAATACATTTTTATAGGTAAAAGAAGAATGATTCATTTAAATTCGCCTTTCACTTCTTTTTATAATACAATTTTTCACTGATTCCAAATATACTCAAATGAATACTATTTCATGGCCTTTCTTCCTGTATCACCCATTGTTTTCAATTATCAGGACGACTTGTCAGCTCTTTTAAAACTTCAACCAATTCATCAATAAAGCAGAAAACAAGAAATCCGCTTTCTTTATTCTCTATCAAGTCACTCACGATGGTACGGGCATAAAATCCAAACTACCGGAAGGCCCGATACCATGGATTCAGACAAAGCAAGTGGAAATTTCCCTTCCCTGCTTGGAATACAGAAAATATTCACCACTGCATACACATCTTCCACATGATTTATTTCCCCATTCATATGAATAGCGTGAGAAAGATGATGTCATTCTATCCATTTTCTCATATGGTTTACATAGGGCACCCTTTCAGATTCAAAGAATTCCAAAATCCAATTCGGAAAGTCGGAAGTTAGATTGGCAAAAGCTTCTACACGTTATTACTGCGTGTAACATCACGCTCATATATCATAACGTATTTAAAAAGCTCAAAATTATTTTTTCCGGTTATTTCTCATGCCATAACTTCTGGAACACAATAAAAAATCTAATATACCATCAGCTACCCGTTCCCTCTCCGATTTTATTTATAAAGACTTATCTATCCCTGAAATCGTAAAAAACCTCCTTATCATTTTAATCATTATAGCATATTACAGACTACACGGAAGAAAAATGCGATTTAATAGTAAGAGGATGACGAATAGGTCAACGGAACAAGATAACGAATATATTATAACCAATCATATGTTATCGCTTTTTTACTTCATTTACTATTTTCGCCTTGAATCAGCCTCAAAATACTTTATGAAATTGCAGGCCTGCCGACTGAATTCAACATATTCACGTTACCTTTTACGTTACATCGTATTACCTTTTACGTTAAAAATTGACCGTCAATAAAAACAGGCATCTTAACGCAACAATTCATACGTTAAGATGCCTGCTTTTATCGTGCTTGTTTCGTTTGACTCATTTTTAACTCAACATGTTGAGTTAAAAAATTTGACATCATTTTTAATTGAGTTAAAATAGCAGATTTGAGATTGCAGGGCTGCTCTGCGGCCCGGGTTCATAAGTCTCAAAGAGTGGCGGCGCCTTTGCCTCAGTATGCAGGGGCTGTGAAAAAAATGATGGAGTCCCTTTCAGATGGTTAGACAATCAGACAGCAGATGCCCCACCTTTAATTGACAGGGAATGAATTGACACAGCTGCTCTCCCCGTTTTCTTGTCATTTCCACGAAAGCGCTGCAGGGTGGAGAAATCTCACTCCATAGTGGGGAGGCTCCATGGTGATGGGAGATTTCTCGACTCAGCGTCTTCATAGAGCACAAAACCATTTCTCCTGATACCGACAGGCAGCTCCGCTCGAGATGACAATGAGGACGGGCTGCTTGCTGTCATTTACAAAAATAGCGGCATAAAAAAGGGGCTGTGAAAAAATGTAAATCATTTCTTCACAGCCCCTGACAGTACGGTATGTGCCTTTTTATCGCTTACGGCGGGCAAAATAGGGTGGGGAGATTTCTCCACTTTCGTGGAAATGACCATCAGGCAGGAAGGAGCCTGGCAGCTCGGCATGTGTTTTTTACCGCCTGCAGTGAGCGGCGCAAAGTAGAAAGATATCTCGATTTGGCTTCCGGCCCTCGAAATGATAGAGTGTGGAGCCCCGCTCCTGTCATCTGATGTCTAATCGTCTGACATCTCCCTCAAATCGCTTTCCTCAAATCTTCTCCCCCACGTCAAAAACTCCTGAATCATCCCAATGCCGCTGCACGGTTGGGCTCAGGCCTTCTGCTTCGATGAATCGGCCAGGAGCAGCCGCCGAAGCGGAATATCTGTGTCGTCAAGGAAGAACAGGTATAGCCATATTTGCCACCGTCATGTCTGGCAGGTCTTTCTTCAGGAGTTTTTATGGGGTATTTCATTGTCGGTGCACCGGGAGCGGCAGGACTCACTTGTGATGGCTTCGGTTCTTCTGTCCCCGTTTCCATGGAATGCGCGCTTTCGGGAAATGAAAGAATGTCGCCAGGCCTTCCCGCCTCTCTGTTCATATAGTCCAAAGGAATGAAATCCGGTATCAGCAGGAGACCGGGGAATGGGGAATGGAGACTCGGGACTGGGGACTCGAAGACAGGGATACGTCAGACGGTCAGGCTTCAGAGAGGCGTATCGCAAAATGTCTTGCCTAACAATAGAGACAGAGCTATAGAGAGCGGGGCTATTTTTCAATTTCCCTTCCGACCCTCGAAATAACGAGGTGCGTAGTCCCGCTCCTGTCATCTGATATCTGCCGTCTGAGTGTCTGCCCTCTGAGCTCAAATCTCTAATCTCAACAAAAAGCGGCCCCTCTGGCAGGGTGCCGCTTTTTGTATCAGATATGATAGTAGGTCTTGTACCATTCCGCAAATTTCCGGAGGCCTTCGCGAAGGGTGGTGGCAGGGCGATAGCCGTAGTCTTTTTCCAGGGCTTCGGTATCCGCATAGGTGACGGGAACGTCGCCGGCCTGCATGGGCACCAGTTTCTTGTGGGCTTCGAAGTCGTAGTCTTTGGGAAGAACGCCGGCGCGAATGAGTTCCTGCTGCAGGATGTCTACGAATTGGAGGAGGTTTTCCGGCCGTCCGCCGCCGATGTTATATACAGCATAGGGCGGAATGGGAAGGCCGTCTTCGCCGTTTTTCTTTTCCGGCGCCCCCTGCATGACGCGGATGATGCCTTCCACAATGTCATCGATGTAGGTGAAGTCCCGTTCACAGTGGCCATAGTTGAAGATCTGTATAGTCTTTCCGGCCCGCAGCTTGTCGGTAAACCCGAAGTAAGCCATATCCGGCCGTCCGGCAGGGCCATAGACGGTGAAGAAGCGGAGGCCTGTGGAGGGGATGTTGTAGAGTTTGGCGTAGCAGTGAGCCAGAAGTTCGTCTGATTTTTTTGTAGCCGCATAGAGGGAGACGGGATGATCCACTTTATCTTCGGTGCTGAAAGGAACTTTGGTGTTGCCGCCGTAGACGGAAGAGGAGGACGCGTATACCAGGTGTTCTACGCCTTTGGCGCCGCCGTCATAGGAGTGGCGGCAGGCTTCCAGAATATTGTAGAAGCCGATGAGATTGGATTCGATGTATACGTCGGGTTTGGTGATAGAGTAGCGTACACCGGCCTGGGCAGCCAGATTCACTACGATATCCGGATGCCAGGTGCTGAAGATGTCTACAATGCAGTCTTTGTCTGCCAGATTGCCACGAATGAAATGGTATTCGCTTCCTTCTGCCAGGGCAGCCTCTTTTTCCAGTTCCTCCAGGCGGTATTCCTTCAGGGATACATCATAGTAGTCATTCATGTTATCAATACCGATGATACGGATATTCTTCACTGTAAGCAGCCGCTTCACCAGATTGGCTCCGATAAATCCGGCAGAGCCGGTAACAAATACGGTTTTTCCTTCTAATGTAATCGGTGTTTTCATATGTTTCTCCTTTATGCAGATGACAAGTAGATTAAATCCCTTTGCAGCTCCCAAAAACTTTACGCTTTGGATCCCAGATATTTCAGATATAGGGAAATCATGTCTCCGTATTTTCCCTGCATACGGGCGGTACGGGCAGCCTGGTGGAGGTTTTTGTGCCCTTTGGGCGGCACCAGGGGTACCTCTTTCCAGGGGGACTTCTTCTGGATGGCGGCGTATTCCTGCACCACCGGCCATACCTGCACCCAGCTGTGCCAGGGCTTGGCGTGGCCGGCGAAGTGGATAATGACCTGGCGGTGATAGTCCTCATTCACCGGCTGTTTTTTGAAAAGGGACTGGCGGTCCAGGTTGTAAAGGTAGTTGTATTTCTTTTCGATGAAGAGACATTTGCCATCCAGCATTTGGTTTAAAATGTCCTGATCATGCTTTGAAAGGGGCTTGCTTTTATCGCTGGCATTGATTTCTGCTCTATGCACAATATCATCAAAGCAGTCATTTTCTATCCATTTCCTTACATTAAACAGCATCATTCCGGAATTGAAGTACCGCTGTGTATGGAGCTTTTGTTTTTGATGTTCTTCCCAGCGATCGGAAACAACGGCTGCATAGTATTCATCCAGATTCAAAGTTCTTAACGGTTCCAACGATCCATGACACATCATATCGCTGTCAAGATATAAGAGTCTGTCGGTTTCCCCGGCCACCATATTCGGTGCCACCAGCCGATAGAAAAAGGCTGCAATCCCATCTGATAAGACAATGGTTTTAAAAACATTATCATCAATGAGATGGACCTCCACTGCGCTGTCCAGCATGTGAGCTGCTTCCTGCAGCCTTGCTTTCTCCTCATCAGAAAGGGTATTCACAAAGAAGTGATAGCAGATGTGCATAGCCTGGTTATTTGATTTCACAGTCATTGCTACCATACCCATATGGGAAATATAGTCAGCAGTTCCTGATAAGGCGATGTGGAAATCTTCTTTTTCTGCCTTTCTGCCCAGATGAATGGTGTCTGTAACAGCATGGGAAAGAACGTTGCTCATGGATGTCTCCTTGTATTTCATGGAAATCGATTTTTGTAATATCAGAATCGGTTATATTTTATCATATTATAATGGCTTCTGTGTTCCATCTGCTATAATAAAGGCAGGTTTATCTCAAATTCATGAACGGCAGGGAGAAGAATATGAATCTTTTACTGGCAGATCTTCACAAATTCGTGGGCTACAGCGGCGGTATTGAGCATGTGCTGTCCCGCATGGCTTTTGCCATGAAGGAAAAGGACTACCATGTGTCGGTGGTCATGGCAGATGAGAAGGAAGGAGCTTCTTTTTACCCCTTCCCTGAGGACTGCCATTTTTACAATCTTTTCCATATGGCCGGCATGAAGCCCGTCCGCATGAGTTCTTTTGGGAAAGGGCTTCGGGAAATCACCCGCCTTTTCAGCAAGGCCGGCGCCAGGGAGCGGAATTACAGGATGCTTTCCGCCGCAACGCCCCAGCTGGAGAGGGTGCTGGCTCTGGAGAAGCCGGATGTGATCATTTCTTTCCGGGAGCCCACGGGCCGCCTGCTGCTGGAGGGGCTGGACACGAAGGTGCCGGTGATTTCCATGCTTCATAATGACCCCGATGAAATCTTCACCCATGCGCCGTCAGGGGAAATGAGGGCTCTGGGAAAAAGCGCCCGTATCCAGGCTCTCATGCCTTCTTTCATAAAAAAGGCAGAAAAGTATCTCCGCTATGACCGCTTCGTGTACATTCCCAACGCCGTATCCATTCCTGCCATCTCTGCCCAGCCCGGATCTGCCCGCAAAATCCACACCATTACCAATGTGGGCCGCATTACCGGCCGCACCAAAAGACAGCACCTGCTGGTGGAGGCTTTTGGCCTTCTGGCAAAGGATTTCCCTGACTGGCAGGTCAACCTCTGGGGCGATACCTATGACAAAACCTATGTCACCACCCTGAAGGGCATCATCAAAAAGCAGGGATTGGAAGGCCGGGTCCATCTTCGGGGCACCACAAGGGACATGGCTTCCGTGTGGAAGGAAACGGATATTTTTGCCTTCCCCAGCCACCACGAAGGCTTTCCCCTGGCCCTTACCGAAGCTATGGGCGTAGGCATACCAGCCGTGGGATACAGGAGCTGTCCGGCAGTGAATGAGCTCATCCATGACGACGAGGACGGGTACCTCACCGACGACGGCGCCTCCCCCTTTGCAGAGGCTCTCCGAAAGCTCATGGAAGATGCGGATCGAAGGACGGCCTTCGGAAAAAGGGCCAAGGAAAACATGAAACCCTTCGCTCCGGAAGTGGTGTGGGATGAGTGGGATCAGCTGATCAGAGAAGTCTTGAGGTCCGGGGACTAGTGGCCCTCCGCCTTTGGACACATCTGCGGTGTGAAGGTTCAGAAGGTTCAGAGGGGAAGGTTCTTAAGATGGATGGGCCTTCGGCCCAAGGGTTCTTAGGTTTGACGGGGCCTTCGGCCCCGAGGGTTGTGGCCGCCTGACGGCAGCGGGTTGTGTTCGCTGACGCTCAGGGGGCAGAAAAAAGGGTTCTTAAGATGGACCGGCCCGCTGGGCCAGAGGGTTCTTAAGTTTGACGGCCTTTCAGCCCGAGGGTGGTGGTGGCGGCTTCGCCGCAGTTTTTAATGCCGCCTGCGGCGGCAAAAGCCGAAAACCATACAACCGGGCCTGGGCCCGTTGGAAATGCACCCCTTCTGCCTGCGGCATCTCCCCCGGCGGGGGAGATTTGCTCTACGCTTACTCTAGTGCTGACTTAAACAGCTCAACCCATAGCGGAGAATAAAGTCCCCTCAGGGCGATTGTATGGTTTTTATCATATAATTTGGCGCCTTTTATAATTTAGAGGCACCTACCACAACCCTCGCGCCAGAGGCGCGTCAAACTTAAGCCCCTTAAGAACCTTCGGCCCAGCGGGCCGTCAAACCTCACGCCCGACAGGGCGTGTCCATAAGGCGCCCACTAGCCCTCTCAGGCTATCTATTGCTATAATAAAATAAATATTTCTTTGCGATTCTCTATGGGAGGATAGTATGGAGGAAATTAGGACAGGTTCGGCGGAAAGAGTGCTGGAACGGATTCTGGAGTGCGCCGCGTCAGAGGGAGCCAGCGACATTCACATGGAGCCCCAGGCATCTCTGGTACGGGTGCGGTTCCGTGAGGACGGCGTGCTGTATGAGCGTTTCCGTCTTCCCCTGCCGATGCTTTCCGGTCTGTCGGTGCGGTCCAAGGTCATCGGCCACATGAATGTGGGTGAAAGCCGGCTGCCCCAGGACGGAAGCTGCAGTGCATCTTTTGGCGGCGTGCCCTATGATCTCCGTATTTCTATCCTCCCTTCTTTGTATGGAGAAACCATAGTCATCCGCCTTCTGTCGGGGCAGGTGGATTTCATAGAGAACAATGAGCTGGGCATGCTCCCCTTGCAGGAAGTAGTTTTCCGGAATTGTCTTGCCCGAAAAAGCGGCATGATTCTCACTGCCGGTCCCACAGGCAGCGGAAAAACGTCCACCCTCTATGCGGCCCTTAAAATGCTGAACCGGGAAGGGGTCAGCATTATATCCGTGGAGGATCCTGTGGAGTACCGCCTTCCGGGGGTAACCCAGGTGCAGGTGAATGAGAAGGCGGGACTGACCTTTGAAAAAGGACTCCGGTCCATTGTGCGGCAGGATCCGGATATTGTGATGATTGGGGAAATCCGGGACCGGGAAACGGCGGAAATTGCGGTACATGCAGCCCTGACCGGCCATCTGGTGCTGTCCACCATCCATACGAACCAGGCCTCCGATGCGCCGCTCCGCCTCATGGATATGGGCATTGCTTCCTACCTTCTTTCCGCCTCCCTGTCCCTGGTCATAGCCCAGCGGCTGGCAGGCCGTCTCTGCCAGCACTGCAAAAGCCCCTATATCCTCACGGAAAAAGAGCAGCAGGCCCTGGGCCTGCCGGAAACATGCCGGGGACGCAGGGTGTATCAGAAGAAGGGCTGTGAGAACTGCCACGACGGACTCAAAGGGCGCACCGGCATTTTTGAAATGATTTCCATAGGGCGAAAAGAGCGGGACCTCATTCACCACGGCTTTTCGGCGGACCGGTTCCGGGAATGCATGAAACGCCAGGGCCAGCCCTCCATGGGAGAAGCGGCCCTCACCCTTATGGCAGAGGGTGTGATAACACCCGAAGAAGCGTCTATGATTGCAGCAGGGGAGGATTGATTTCTATGGATATGGAAAAAATGATCACTGCCTATCCCGCCATGACGGATATCCACGTGACCGAGGGAGAACCGGTGTCTATCCGGGTCTATGGCAGTCTTAAGAAATTGAAGGAAAAGGGGGAAGATTCCTTTTTCACCTCTCTCTTTCATGATTTCCTGGGCCCGGAAAAGGAAGAGGAGTGGACTCGCCGCGGCTCCTGCGACGGCGGATGCACCATAGGAACCTCCCGCATCCGTATCCACATGTACCACTCCTTCGGGCGGAAAGCAGCAGCCCTCCGCATCCTGCCCTCCCTGACCGCTCTGGCCCCGGACCCGGACAGGGAATGGCTGGAGAAAACCGCCGCCCTGGAGCACGGCCTGGTGCTGGTCACCGGCCCCTCCGGCAGCGGCAAAAGCACCACTCTGGCCCGCATTCTTTCTCTGATCAGCAGCAGCCGCCCCTGTCACATGGTGACCCTGGAAGACCCGGTGGAATATGTGATTCCATCAGACAAGGCCCTGGTACACCAGCGGGAAGTAGGTATCGACGTCATGGACTTCGCCTCCGGTGTCCGGGACGCCCTCCGGGAGGACCCGGACGTCATCGCCCTGGGAGAAATGAGAGACAGCGAAACCATATCCGCCGCCCTCACCGCCGCCGAGACAGGACACCTGGTGCTGGGCACCCTCCACACCACCCGGGCCGCCGACTCCATCGGCCGCATCATCCATGCCTTCCCTGCTGACCGGCAGGATGAAATCCGAAGCCTTCTGGCCGCAAATCTCCGCTCCGCCATCTCCCAGCGCCTCTACCGCACAGGAAAGGAAACCTGGCTCCTCCGCGAAATCCTCACCAATATTCCTGCCACCGCCCACCTTATCCGGGAAGGCAAGGAAGCCCAGATTCCTTCCTATATGGAAATGGGACTTCACCAGATGAGAACCATGAAACAGGCCGCCTACGGACTGAAAGGCCTGTCAGAGCGGGAGCGGGAAAAGATGATGAAGCTGCTGGAACTATAGGGGCCACTTTGTGGCCCGGGTTCAAAGGGTTTGTAGGAAAAGGTTCTTAGGATTGACCGGCCCCATGGGCCGGAGGGTTCTTAAGTTTGACGGCCTTTCAGGCCGAGGGTTGTGGTGGCGGCTTCGCCGCAGTTTTTTATGCCGCCTGCGGCGGCAAAAGCCGAAAACCATACAACCGGGCCTGGGGCCCGTTGGAAATGCACCCCTTCTGCCTGCGGCATCTCCCCCGGCGGGGGAGATTTGCTCTGCGCTTACTTTAGTGCTGACTTAAACAGCTCAACCCATAGCGGAGAATAAAGTCCCCCCAGGGTGGCTGTATGGTTTTTATCATATAATTTGGCGCCTTTTATAATTTAGAGGCGCCTACCACAATCCTCAGCGGCAGAGCCGCTGTCAAACTTAAGAACCCTCGGGGTCACAGCCCCGTCAAACTTTAGAACCCTCACGCTCGCACGGGCGCGTCCATAAGGCGCCCTACAACAACCCTCGCGCCAGAGGCGCGTCAAACTTAAGAACCTTAAGAACCTTCGGCCCATCGGGCCGTCAACCCTCACACCCGTAAGGGTGTGTCCATGCCTGTAATAGCGTGACAAAGGAGCAAGCCATGAAGGAATTTATCTTTAAAGCCTGCAGCGACGATGGCACGATTATGGAGGACAGCCTCCGGGCACCGTCTCGACAGGAAGCGGCGGAGGAAATCTTTTCCCGAAATCTCCATCTCATTCATCTGGAGGAAAAGAAGGAGCCCTCTTCCTTTTCCTTACGGAGGCGGCCCTTCAGCTCCCGGCAGAAGCTCTCCCTTTTTGCCGAGGAATGGGCTTCCCTTCTGGATGCAGGACTGACTATCACCGATTCCATTTCCCTTCTGGAAAACCAGATGGAGCGAAAAGAAAGGGATGTCCTTTCTTCTATTACAAAAACCATTTCCTCCGGCCACAGCGTAGGCGAAAGTTTTGAAAGGGCCCGCTGTTTTCCGCCCTTTTTTCTTTCCCTCCTGTCGGTGGGAGAGCTGTCCGGCACCCTGCCGGAAGAGCTCCACCGTCTGTCACGGTACTATCTGAAGGAAGACCGTTTCATCAGCCAGCTGAAAGGTGCCCTGGCCTACCCCCTCTTTGTCACCGCCTTCGCTCTCTGCCTTTTCATCGTTATCCTGACCTTCATCCTTCCCTCTTTTGCCCTTCTTTTTGATTCCCTTTCCATCCCCTTCCCTCCTGTGGCATCCCTGGCCCTGTCATTGGGCCTGTGGCTGAAGGACTATGGCCTGTATCTGGCCCTGTTTCTTCTTCTTTCTCTCACGGGCGCCATTCTTTTCTTCTTCACCCGGGAAGGCCGGCGTACCAGTCAGGATCTGCTCTACCGTTCCCGGTTCTACCGGCGTATCCTGCTGGTTCGTTTCTGCGCTGCCCTGTCGGCCCTTCTGGAAAGCGGCCGGACCCTGTCCGAATCCCTCCGGGATGCCCGGGAGGTGCTGGGAAATCGGAATGCGAAAAAAGCCCTTTCCTTTGTGGCCGCCCATCTGGACAGGGGAGAAGATTTCCCTGACACCCTGGAAAAGAGCGGTTTCTCCCTCCCTCTGGTCCACCATCTCTGCCGGGTAGGCATGGAAAGCGGTGAACTGCCCCGCTTCCTCCGGCAGGCGGAAGAAATCCTCACCCATGAAACCGAACGGAAAATCCGCCGCTTCCGTACCATTCTGGAGCCCTCGCTCCTCCTCTTCACCGGCGCCGTCACAGCCCTCATGGTTTTCACCGTCATGCTCCCCGTCTTCCAGGCCGCCGGAAGTCATATGGGATTTTGATGCGCCTTTGGACACGCCCTGTGGGCGTGAGGGTTGACGGGCCTTTGGCCCGAGGGTTGTGGCCGCCTGATGGCGGCAGGTTGTGTAGAAGGGTTGTGGAAAAGGGTTCTTAGGATGGACCGGCCCTATGGGCCGGAGGGTTCGTAAGTTTGACGGCCCTTCGGGCCGAGGGTTGTGGTGGCGGCTTCGCCGCAGTTTTTTATGCCGCCTGCGGCGGCAAAAGCCGAAAACCATACAACCGGGCCTGGGGCCCGTTGGAAATGCACCCCTTCTGCCTGCGGCATCTCCCCCGGCGGGGGAGATTTGCTCTGCGCTTACTTTAGTGCTGACTTAAACAACTCAACCCATAGCGGAGAATAAAGTCCCCCAGGGTGGTTGTATGGTTTTTATCATATAATTTGGCGCCTTTTATAATTTAGAGGCGCCTACTACAACCTTCAGCGGCAGAGCCGCTGTCAGTCGAGTAGACGGAATCAGATTACTCTGTCCGCCCCTCACAGAACCGTACGTGCGGTTTTCCCGCATACGGCTCTTAGAATAGTCCTTGAGGTGTACTCGTTACACCTTATCAGTTGCAGTTCCGTTTACATTTAACGGGGATGTCAAGAATTTTGTGTTTTTAGATTAACCAATCGTATTTAGCGATTAGTTTGCTCATACGTTCGTCAATCAATAATTGGTTCATAACAGCCTGCCAGTTAAAGACCTTTCCTTTGCCCTTCCATTTGGTGTTCTTGAGCTCAAGGACACGGAGGTAGAGAAGCTTCAGGATGGCCTCGTCATTGGCAAAAGAGCCCTTACGGGTTACCTTTCTGAAACTGGAATTGATGCTTTCTATGGCATTGGTAGTGTACATGACTCTCCGTACATTAGAGCCGTAGTTAAACAGCTGTTCCACGTGCTGGAAGTTGTTTTCCCAGACCGCTATAGCCCCAGGATAGGCTGCCCATTTTCCCTTGAACTTTTCAAACAATCTGCGAGCTTCTGCTACATTGGTAGCCTTGTAGATTTCTTTCAGTTCTTTCAAGAACTCTCTGGATTTGTTCCAGGGAATATACCGCATGGAATTACGGATCAGATGGACAATGCAGCGTTGCACCACTGTGCCAGGGAAGATGGCAGCAGCGCCTTCTTCAAGGCCGCTGACACCATCCATGGAGATGAAACCAATGTCCTGTACTCCCCGGTTCTTGATTTCATCGAAAATCTGCATCCAGGTATGCTTACCTTCCGTTTCGTTGATCCAGATACCAAGGATATCCTTCTCACCATTGATGTCATACCCAAGGATGACGTAGACAGCCTTTTGTTTCAGGGCTCTGTCAGTCTTCATGGGAACATACAGACAGTCGATGAAGAGAAAGGTATAAAAAGGAAACAGTGGGCGATTCTGCCACGCATATACTTCGTCCAGGATCCGGTCCGTAATATGGGCAATCTGTTCATGGGAGATGGAGAAACCGTAGATTTCTTCAATGGTCGAAGAGATGTCTCTCTGGCTCATTCCACGGCCATACATGGCAAGAACTTTCCCTTCGATAGAGGAAACATCACGCTGGTATTTTTGGATTAACTGGGGTTCAAAAGTACCTTCCCGATCACGAGGGACTTGGATGGGTACCGTTCCCATGGAGGTCTTCAGGTTCTTCCTGGAATACCCATTTCTCGTATTCTTGGAATCCTCAGGGGTGCTGCCGTTCTTGGGATAGCCTAAGTGGTTATCCAATTCACCCTTAAGAGCTGCTTCAAACAATGGTCCAAAGACACTCTTTAAGGCGGACTGCATCTCTTCGACAGTGGTCGGTTTGTAGGTTTCGTAGATTTCCTGCGCAATTTTTTCGCCAGGGGTAGGGGTACGCTTTGCCATGGTAGTAACTCCTTTTCCTCTTTCTCCCCTTAAGTATGAGGTATGAAAATATTTTGAGCAAGATTCATTTACACAAAATATTTTACACTACCCATTTAACTAATCTCTAAGTCTTAGTTTCTTCTACATCTCTGTGCAGAACCTGTTTCCCTGCGATTGTTGACTATTCTTTACCCCCTTCACTCCACCTGCTTTCACAGGTTTCATCACTACTATGAGGTAATCCGACTGCTGACCGGGCATCTGTGACGTCTCCATACAGTTAAGTATTTTGGCGTCCATACCATTGGGATGGGTGTCATCCATTTAGGACCCTTGTCAGCTCTCCCAGGTACATGTATAGTACTTCGTGCGCTCGCCATGCTCTATGACCCCGGTGGAACCTGCACAGTTCTCGCTTACCGACCTGCGCATTTCTGCCTGCGACCAAAGTTAGAGTATCGGCTTCCACTTGTCGTTCTAACGAGGCTGAATCGCTTCACGCTTTCGCATTACGGCTCTCGCACTCCTTTGTCTACGCTTCATGCTGGCCTCACGGCTTCACATGCAAGACTAAGTACCGGCTGCTTGCTAGGCTTTGCCGGGTCTGGGCTTTCACCAGACTATACTATACACGCCGAACTGGCGCACAACTTTAGAACCCTCGGGGCCACAGCCCCGTCAGTCGAGTAGACGGAATCAGATTACTCTGTCCGCCCCTCACAGAACCGTACGTGCGGTTTTCCCGCATACGGCTCTTAGAATAGTCCTTGAGGTGTACTCGTTACACCTTATCAGTTGCAGTTCCGTTTACATTTAACTAATCTCTAAGTCTTAGTTTCTTCTACATCTCTGTGCAGAACCTGTTTCCCTGCGATTGTTGACTATTCTTTACCCCCTTCACTCCACCTGCTTTCACAGGTTTCATCACTACTATGAGGTAATCCGACTGCTGACCGGGCATCTGTGACGTCTCCATACAGTTAAGTATTTTGGCGTCCATACCATTGGGATGGGTGTCATCCATTTAGGACCCTTGTCAGCTCTCCCAGGTACATGTATAGTACTTCGTGCGCTCGCCATGCTCTATGACCCCGGTGGAACCTGCACAGTTCTCGCTTACCGACCTGCGCATTTCTGCCTGCGACCAAAGTTAGAGTATCGGCTTCCACTTGTCGTTCTAACGAGGCTGAATCGCTTCACGCTTTCGCATTACGGCTCTCGCACTCCTTTGTCTACGCTTCATGCTGGCCTCACGGCTTCACATGCAAGACTAAGTACCGGCTGCTTGCTAGGCTTTGCCGGGTCTGGGCTTTCACCAGACTATACTATACACGCCGAACTGGCGCACAACTTTAGAACCCTCACGCTCGCAGGGCGTGCCCATTTGAACCCTCAAGCCCCAAAGGGGCTTGTCCATTTTCGAGGTATCTATGCGCAAACAATCTGTTATTTTTGATATGGATGGCACTCTTTTTGATACGGAGACCATTTTTCAGGAGGAATGGAACCGGCTGGCCCGGGAGCGGGGCCTTGCCCTTCCTCCCGATTTCAAATATGCCATATGCGGCACCAGCGGCGAGGCCATGAACCGCATCATTGAGAGGTACTACCATGTACCGGAGGGCGGCGAAATCCAGCGTCTCTGCAAGGAGCGGGTGGCCCGCCGGCTGGCGGAGCATGTGCCGGAGAAAGAGGGCGCCAGGGAGCTGATTTCCTTTTTCCATGAAAAGGGATGGCCCCTGGCCATTGGAAGCAGCAGTCCCGCTCACCAGATCCGGGCGAATCTTTCCGTTACCGGTCTTCTTCCCTTTTTTGCTGCCCTGGCCAGCGGTGATGAGGTCCAGCGCGGGAAGCCGGCACCGGATATTTTCCTTCTGGCTGCCCGGAAACTGGGCGCCTCCCCCAAGGACTGCTTTGTATTCGAAGACAGCCCCAATGGCATCCTCGCCGCTTACGCCGCCGGTATGAAACCGGTGATGGTGCCGGACCTGATGCCGGCCACAGAAGACATCCGGCAGAAGTGCTTTGCCCTTTTCCATACCCTCACCGAAGCCCGCCAATTTTTTATGGAGAGGCTGTGAAGAAATCATTGACATTTTCACAGTCCCGGCGATTGAGCCGGCGCTTCTTACCAATTTCATCTTTCTTGCGCCATTTCCCCTATTCCGTGCTATACTTGTCATTGGCGCCCAAAAGCGCAAATACAGTATAAGAAGGAATATCCATGCACGGTTTACATATATGGTTTAAGAAATACGAATTTTACATTCTGCCCCTCCTGATCATAGGGGTCGTCCTGCTCCTGGTCCGCCTCTTTTCCGCCGCCCCCGATACAGGAACGAGGGAGCGGGAAAAGGTGCTCCCTTTAAAAGAGGGGGATACCATAGGCATTCTGGCACCCGCCGCCCATGGAGGCATGACCGATTACAACCGGTCCATCGAGCTTCTGGAATCTCTGGGCTACAAAGTGAAACTGGCCCCCTCCGTCACCGATGATTACGGCTACCTGGCAGGAAGCGACGAAGAACGGGCGAAGGATTTGAACGATTTCTTTAAGGACGATTCGGTGAAAGCCATCGTCTGTCTCCGGGGCGGCTACGGCTCTGCCCGTCTTTTGGACAAGCTGGACTACGACATGATTGCCCATCATCCGAAAATGCTCATCGGCTTTTCCGACATTACCGCCCTCCATGCGGCCATCGGCGAAAAAAGCGACATCGTCACCATTCATGGGCCCATGATGTCTTCCTTCAAAGGAGATAATTACACGGCCTTCACCCTCTATAACTTTGAAAACGGTCTTTCCGGCAGTCTGCCGAAGGGAGACATCCGCCTTCCTGCCGGAAAAACGCTGAAAACCCTCACCCCCGGCGACGCCACGGGCATAGTGGAAGGAGGAAATCTGACAGTGCTTGCATCCCTCTGCGGCACCCCCTATGAACTGAAAGGAAATGGCGCCATCCTGCTTCTGGAAGATACCGGCGAAGATCCCTACCGGGTGGACCGCATGATGGAACAGCTCTACCAGAGCGGCCTCCTCTCCCGGGTCAGCGCCATCGCCTACGGCGACTTCTACGGCGCCTCCCCGGTGGGAGAGGAATTCTCCATTCACGACGTGCTCGCCTACTACGCCAAACTCTCCGGCAAACCGGCCATTGAAGGCGTTCCCGTAGGCCACGGCCCGGACAACCTCTTCCTGCCCCTGGGCGTCAAAGCCACCATACACGCCAAAGAAGACGGCAGCGCCGTCTTCAGCTACGATGAGTCTTATTTGAAGTGACACGCCTTCGGTGTGAGGGTTGACGGGACTTTGGCCCGAAGGTTCTAAAGGTTCTTAAGTTTGACGGCCCTTTGGGCCGAGGGTGGTGGTATCGCCATGGGGCCACTTTGTGGCCCGGGTTCAGAAGGTTCAAAAGGTTCAAAAGGTTCAAAAGGTTCAGAGGGTGGTGGATTGCCCTGCGGGCAATACTTATAAAGTCAGCGTTACGGGATTGGCTTTCTATGTCATATGGCATGATAGGCATTCTGATGATTGGCTCGCTACGCTCGCCTCCCCCTATCCGGCTTCGCCGGACTTCCAC
This sequence comes from Dialister succinatiphilus, assembly GCF_928721695.1. Lineage (NCBI taxonomy): Bacteria > Bacillati > Bacillota > Negativicutes > Veillonellales > Veillonellaceae > Dialister > Dialister succinatiphilus. The sequence continues at coordinate 742,185 of NZ_OV788641.1, forward strand.
CTAAAGGTGAAACGACTCACTATGATTTGTGCGTCGCTAATGCTCCTTCAAATCATGTTCGCTGTGCATCCACGGGAAAGCGTGTCACACGATTCTCAGGTCGCTTTGCTCCCTTACGAATCGTGTTCCCTTGCCACCCCTATGCAGGGGGCAGAATAAAACACCGCGAAACACTCTCTTCATAAGTCGCTCACAGCATAACGAAGCTTTATAGTTCCCCCGCTTGCGGGGGAAAGGTGGTGGCGCCAGCCACCAAAGGGGGATTGCATTTCCTCGCCCCCAGGGCGGTTGTAAAGTTTTTTTTATTATAAGAGGTCGCCTTCTATAATTTAGAGGCGCCCACCTCGCCAGCGCAGCGATACTATATAATTTCCGAGGGCGAGAGCCCTCAACCCGCCTGTAAGGCGAAGCCGATCACAGGCAGAACCCTGGCAGCCCAGGGCCGAAAGGCCCGGCGGCGCCATCAACCCTCACGCCCGTAAGGGCGTGTCAACCTTCGGGAATACTGGAAAGCACCGCCCCGGTCCCGATCCCGACCGCGCCGAAAGGCGCCTGCCATCGATTTTCTTTTCCAAAGGAGTGCATCATGAATCAGGAAGAAACTATGAACTTACCTATCCGTTACGTCAGCATCACCACAGTGCCTAAAGAGTACACCCCTCATCCCGTGCTCCCGGAAAATCAGGAGGTGGACATGGGGACCCTTCTTTCCGCCATATCATCGGCCAAATCCCAGGTATCCGCTCTGTCCCCCTACCTTTTCGTCCTCTTTGAAACAGAAAAAGGCGGCGCTTTCTGGCAGTATCTGGACATGGCCGGCGAGCTGTCCCGCATCCACTTTACCAGCAGTGGCAGTTATGTGAACGCCACCAAAGTCACTTTCCCCAATGGTGCGTATATGTATCGCATTAACCAGGTTTTCCTGCAGCGGAAATAAAAAAACCTGCCGGTATGACAGCGCTGTCATACCGGCAGGTTTTTTAGGTTTCCTGCACGGGCTGGTTTCCTATTCGGCTTGCTGCTTCTGCGGTTCATCACGGCAGGAAACTTTTTGCTCGGAGATTTCCGGGCTGCGCTTCGCTTCCCTCGAAATGACGGGGTGCCTTGACTCCACTGCTTTCCATGCCGGCAGGAAACTGTTTATCCGGAGATGTCCGGGCTCCCCTTCGCTTCCCTCGAAATGACGGGAGCGGCCTGATCCCCCACTCATACTGGCAGGAAACTTTTTTCATCCAGTCTTACCACGTCCACCACCGGTTCTTCGTAGGGGTGGGCTTTTTTTATGGCGCGCACCACTGGTTCTATATGGGCTTCATCCACCCGGCACTGGAGAATATATTCCTCTGCTTCCGTCCGTTCCCCCACTTCTCCATGATAGGGATGGGCGCCATCCATGGTCACCCAGGAAGAGCGCACTTTCCACCAGGACATGCAGCCTTCATAATTTCCGATTTTCCCGCCCCCTGCCTGTTCTACAGCTTTTCTGATCTTGCGGAGAGATTCCGGCGGAAGATAGACTTGGATTTTGTACATAGCAGCCTCCTGTCTGGGCCGAAAAGCGGCCCTGGTTTAAAGGGTTCTTACGTTTTAAAGGGGATGGTTAACGGGCCTAAAACGCGAGCACAGGGACAATAGAACCTGCGGCGCCAAAGACGCCTGGATCCTTTTGCCTGCGGGAATGCAGTCTCCCGCCGCCGGTGATTCCATTTCCTTACAGCGTTACTGTCCTCGTAAGCTGGTCCATCCATTCTCCTTTTTTATGGTCATAGGTTTTAATCACGATTTTATCCTTATAGAGATAGAGGGAATTGGTCCACACCTGCTTTCCATCCCAGGTGGGATTGTACACATCCAGCAGTTTCCCGTGGTAGTAGTTCACCTCATTAGCAAAGGTGGGCTGGGTAGGCGGCGTGTGGGTATGGCCGGACACCCACAGTTTCACCTGGGGATTGGTAAGGAGAATCAGATCGATATCTCCTGCAGGCTGGGCGAAATTTCTTGGATTTCCGATTTTATCATTATAGGGAATCATGGTATCCGACAAAGGGGCATGATAGAAAATAATGGTGGGGCTGTTTTTATTTTCCTGCAGCGTCGATTTCAGCCATTCCATTTCTTCTTTGGACATGGCCACCGGAAATTTACCTTCTGTATCTTCCGGAGACAGGAAAACGAGCAGGTACTGGCCCAGCTTCTTTGTGCTGTGAAGGGGGCCGAAGACCTTTTCGTAATTTTCTTCATGAGCTTTTCTGAGAGATGGATCCGCCATGACGGGCTTGCCGTTTTTCAGTTCTTCCCTGTAGAAGAGCTCATGGTTTCCTGCCAGAAATGATTTTTCTCCATGGAAACCGTCAATAAACTGTTTGGCCTCTTCCATCTGCTTCATGGAGCCATACATTTCCACCATATCGCCGGTAAAGACTTTAAGATCCACATCCTTCCAGCCATTGATTTCATCCCGGGCTTTCACTTTGTTATCGATGATAGCCTGCCTTTTAGCATCATCGGTGGCCTTGCTGGGATAATGGAGATCTGACACCACAACGATTCTTTCATAATCCTTTCCCGACGGAGCAGGTGCCTCCTTTCCGCAGCCTGCAAAGGCCAGACAGCAGAGGGACAGGAAGAAACAGGTTATCAAACGAAACATGGAAAAAGTCCTTTCTATAACAGAACATGTGGACACGCCCTTCCGGGCGTGAAGGTTGACGGGGCTGCGCCCCGAAGGTTCTAAAGGTTCTTAAGTTTGACGGCCCTTTGGGCCGAGGGTTGTGGTGGCGGCTTCGCCGCAGATTAAAAAAGGGGCGCGGCTCCGCCGCGGGTTGTGTAGAAGGGTTGCACCCCACAGGGGAAACGACTCACTATGATTTGTGCGTCGCTGGCGCTCCTTCAAATCATGTTCGCTGTGCATCGCTTCGCTCAGGGGCGACAGCGCCTGCGGCGCTGAGGGTGATGGTATCGTCCTTTGGGCGATGAGTATAAAGTCAGCGTTACGGATTCACCCATTTGTGTCATATGGCATGATAAGCATTCTGATGATTGGCTCGCTGCGCTCGCCTCCCCCTATCCGGCTTCGCCGGACTTCTCCACGGGAAAGCGTGTCACACGATTCTCAGGTCGCTTTGCTTCCTTACGAATCGTGTTCCCTTGCCACCCCTGTTCAGGGGGCAGAATAGGTTTCTATGCTTTCCTGCAGAGGCATGGCTCCATGTCTAAGTACCCATAGTCCCACCGCTTGCGGGGGGAAGGTGGTGGCGCCAGCCACCAAAGGGGGGAGGCATTTCCAACGCCCGCAGGGCGGTTGTCCGGTTTTCGCCGCCAAAGGCGGCATTTATACTGGCGCCCCAAAGGGCGCCCACCTCGCCAGCGCAGCGATACTATATACCTCCCGAGGGCGGAGCCCTCAACCCGTCCGGGAGGCGTCAGCCGGTCCCGGACAGAACCCTTGGCGCCCAGGGCCAGAGGCCCGGCGGCGCCATCAACCCTCGCGGCGAAACCGCGTCAACCTTCGGGAATACTGGAAAGCACCGCCTCGGTCCCGGTCCCGGTCCCGATCCCGACCGCGCCAAAGGCGCTTGAACCCTCAAGCCCCACAGGGCGTCAGGGCGGTTGCCTCACAGGCCGAAGATTTTCTTGAATCCTTTGAGCAGCGGATTCTTTGTCCGCTCATTCCACCGGGAATCGATGAAATCCTCGGGCCGCCTGAATCCGATATTGTAGGCAAAGTACATGGCGTGGCTCACTGTATTGATATAGGCCGCCGTTTCCTGGAGGAGGAAATTCCGGTCCCGTTCAGAGAGGGTAAACCGGTCTGCCTGGCAGAATTCATCTAACAGCAGATTAATCCGGTCTCCAAAACTTTCATCTTCCATGCGGTCGCCGATGTAGGAAGTGAAATTGGGGTAGTAGCGGTAGTAGTGTTCCTTCCGTTTCGGATCGAAAATCGCCCACTGCCGCATGAACATATTGATTTTCAGATAGAGCCGCTGGTTCATGATGAAATCCTCATCCGCCAGGAAATGGATGGCCCTGGCAGTGCGGATGAGCCGCATCACGGGGCGGCTTTTCATGACGCCTTTATAAATGGAGTCCCGGAGCTTTCTGTCCTGATACATATAGGACCCGAAGAAGGAAAGCACCATGGCCCGGAAAACAATGTAATGGTAAAAGAAACGGGCCCCCGCAGGAGTTAGTTTCTTCTTTGCCATGTAGGGCGTCACCTCTGACAGGGGCATGAGGATTTGCGCGCTTTCCGTCACCAGTCCCCCCTCCTCCATGCCCAGGTTCTCGCATATGCACTGAAGAAGAAGGAAAGGCAGCTTCAATGCGGTGGTATCGTGGAAATCGGGATTGCAGAAGGACAGGGCATCCATGAAAGAAGCACTTTCTTCCTTCACCCTGGCCATGTACTCCTCTGTTTCCTTCATCAGATAGTCTGTCAGCGGCGAAAGGGACACACCCGTTTCTGCAGACAGATAGGTAATGAGGGGAATCACCATGCCGCTTTCCATGGCAAAAGGAGACTTAAAGGGCAGAAGGGCCCGGCGCACATTGTCAAACTCCCCGCTGAAGGAGCGGGTAATGTCAAAATCCAAACTGTCCTTCACCGTTTCCGCCAGGAAATCAGAACACCTGCTGTCCGATTTCACCATAAGAGAAGCCAGCTCCAGCCGGAAATGGACGTACTTCCGAATGACGCTGTTCCGTACCTTTTTGTTATCAGCCCAGGGCAGATTCTTCTTCCGGGCCATAGCCGTCACCGCCCGGTCCACCGTCATGTCAGGAACTGCAAAGCTCTGGCAGGCCAGAGGATAAAACCGGCCGGTCATGCGGGAAAGCAGGAGATGAATAATCTTTTTCTTCTCCTCGGTCATCTGTTCATCATGCATGAAGGACACCTTCTCTCGGGGAAACGAAAAGGGAATTTTTCTTTATTATACACCAGACAGAGGGAAAAGGGGCGCGGCTCCGCCCACGGACACGCCTGCGGCGTGAGGGTTGACGGGGCTGCGCCCCGAGGGTTGTGGCCGCCTGCCGGCGGCGGGTTGTGTATCGCTTCGCTCAGGGGGCAGAAAAAATATTCTTAAGATGGACCGGCCCGCTGGGCCGGAGGGTTCTTAGGTTTGACGGGCCCTGCGGGCCCGAGGGTTGTGGATTGCCGCTCTGCGGCAATGCTTATAAAGTCAGCGTTACGGATTAACCTATCTGTGTCATATGGTATGATAAGCATTCTGCTGATTGGCTCGCTGCGCTCGCCTCCCCCTATCCGGCTGCGCCACTGGACACACCTTCGGTGTGAGGGTTCAGAAGGTTCAAAAGGAAAGGTTCTTAGGATTGACCGGCCCCATGGGCCGGAGGGTTCTAAAGTTTGACGGGACCTTCGGCCCCGAGGGTTGTGGATTGCCCTTCGGGCAATACTTATAAAGTCAGCGTTACGGGATGACCTTGCTGTACCATATGGCATGATAAGCATTCTGCTGTGGAAAACCATACAACCGCGCCTGCGGAGCGAGGTCGGTCTGTTTTCCCTCGGGCGAAAGCCCGGTTGTAATGGTTTTATCATAAGAGGGCGCCTTCTATAAATGTAAGGCGCCCACCACAACCCTCAGCGGCAGAGCCGCTGTCAGTCGAGTAGACGGAATCAGATTACTCTGTCCGCCCCTCACAGAACCGTACGTGCGGTTTTCCCGCATACGGCTCTTAGAATAGTCCTTGAGGTGTACTCGTTACACCTTATCAGTTGCAGTTCCGTTTACATTTAACTAATCTCTAAGTCTTAGTTTCTTCTACATCTCTGTGCAGAACCTGTTTCCCTGCGATTGTTGACTATTCTTTACCCCCTTCACTCCACCTGCTTTCACAGGTTTCATCACTACTATGAGGTAATCCGACTGCTGACCGGGCATCTGTGACGTCTCCATACAGTTAAGTATTTTGGCGTCCATACCATTGGGATGGGTGTCATCCATTTAGGACCCTTGTCAGCTCTCCCAGGTACATGTATAGTACTTCGTGCGCTCGCCATGCTCTATGACCCCGGTGGAACCTGCACAGTTCTCGCTTACCGACCTGCGCATTTCTGCCTGCGACCAAAGTTAGAGTATCGGCTTCCACTTGTCGTTCTAACGAGGCTGAATCGCTTCACGCTTTCGCATTACGGCTCTCGCACTCCTTTGTCTACGCTTCATGCTGGCCTCACGGCTTCACATGCAAGACTAAGTACCGGCTGCTTGCTAGGCTTTGCCGGGTCTGGGCTTTCACCAGACTATACTATACACGCCGAACTGGCGCACAACTTTAGAACCCTCGGGGCGAGAGCCCCGTCAGTCGAGTAGACGGAATCAGATTACTCTGTCCGCCCCTCACAGAACCGTACGTGCGGTTTTCCCGCATACGGCTCTTAGAATAGTCCTTGAGGTGTACTCGTTACACCTTATCAGTTGCAGTTCCGTTTACATTTAACTAATCTCTAAGTCTTAGTTTCTTCTACATCTCTGTGCAGAACCTGTTTCCCTGCGATTGTTGACTATTCTTTACCCCCTTCACTCCACCTGCTTTCACAGGTTTCATCACTACTATGAGGTAATCCGACTGCTGACCGGGCATCTGTGACGTCTCCATACAGTTAAGTATTTTGGCGTCCATACCATTGGGATGGGTGTCATCCATTTAGGACCCTTGTCAGCTCTCCCAGGTACATGTATAGTACTTCGTGCGCTCGCCATGCTCTATGACCCCGGTGGAACCTGCACAGTTCTCGCTTACCGACCTGCGCATTTCTGCCTGCGACCAAAGTTAGAGTATCGGCTTCCACTTGTCGTTCTAACGAGGCTGAATCGCTTCACGCTTTCGCATTACGGCTCTCGCACTCCTTTGTCTACGCTTCATGCTGGCCTCACGGCTTCACATGCAAGACTAAGTACCGGCTGCTTGCTAGGCTTTGCCGGGTCTGGGCTTTCACCAGACTATACTATACACGCCGAACTGGCGCACAACTTTAGAACCCTCACGCTCGCAGGGCGTATCCATAAGGCGCCCTACAACAACCCTCGCGCCAAAGGCGCGTCAAACTTAAGCCCCTTAAGAACCTTCGGCCCAGCGGGCCGTCAACCCTCAAGCCCGATAGGGCTTGTCCATCAAAAAAGCACCGCTTCCGCGGTGCTTTTGCCTATCTTTATCCCTTATGATGTTCAATGGCTGCTTTCACCAGTCCCACGAAGAGGGGATGGGGACGGTTGGGGCGGCTCTTGAATTCCGGATGGGCCTGGGTAGCTTCGAAGTAGGGGTGATCCTTCAGTTCGATGGTTTCTACCAGACGTCCATCAGGGCTGGTGCCGCAGATGGAGAGGCCTGCTTTTTCCAGTTCCGGACGGAGGGCGTTGGATACTTCGTATCTATGACGATGTCTTTCGTATACGATTTCCTGGCCGCCGTAGAGTTCCCGGGCTTTGGATCCTTCGGTGAGTTTGCAGGGGTAGATGCCGAGGCGCATGGTGCCGCCTTTTTCGGTGACGTCTTCCTGGTCAGGCATAAGGTCGATGACTGGGTACGGGGTTTCTGCATCGAATTCGGTGGAGTTGGCGTCTTTCATGCCGCATACGTCACGGGCAAATTCGATGACGGCGCACTGCATGCCCAGGCAGAGGCCCAGGAAGGGGATGTTGTTGGTGCGGGCGTACTTAATGGTTTCGATTTTTCCTTCTACGCCGCGGTAGCCGAAGCCTCCGGGCACTACGATGCCGTCGATGCCTTTGAATACTTCGCGAAGGTCCGGTTTTTCTTCTTCCAGTACTTCGGAGTTAATCCAGTGGATATTGACTTTGGTGCCGAAAGCGTAGCCTGCATGGGAGAGGGCTTCCACTACGGAGAGGTAGGCGTCGTGGAGTTCCACGTACTTGCCTACCAGGGCAATGTCCACTTCCTTGTCGGCGGACAGGATGCGGCCCACCATGGCTTTCCAGTCGTCCATGTCGCAGGGGCTGTCGTCCAGTCCCAGTTTTTCCAGGGCAATGCGGTCCAGTCCTTCTTTCTGGAGCAGGAGGGGCACTTCGTAAATGCTCTGGGCGGTAAGGTTGTTAATGACTGCATTCGGTTCCACGTCGCAGAAGAGGGCGATTTTCCGTTTCATATCGTCCGGCAGTTCCTTCACGGTGCGGCATACGATAATGTCCGGCTGAATGCCGATGGAACGCAGTTCCTTGACGGAGTGCTGGGTAGGCTTGGATTTCAGTTCATCTGCCGCTTCGATGTAGGGCACCAGGGTGACATGGATATAGAGCACATCGTTCCGGTTCGGTACGTCTTTCTTCACCTGACGGATGGCTTCCAGGAAGGGCAGGGATTCGATGTCCCCTACGGTGCCGCCGATTTCGGTGATTACGATGTCGGCGTTGTCGTTTCTGCCTACCCGGAGTACCCGGTCTTTGATTTCATTGGTAATATGGGGAATGACCTGGATGGTGGAGCCCAGGTATTCGCCTTTTCTTTCCTTGTTGATGACGGACTGGTATACTTTGCCGGTGGTGACGTTGGAGGCTTTGGACAGGTTCTCATCGATGAATCGTTCATAGTGGCCCAGGTCCAGGTCTGTTTCCGCACCGTCGTCGGTGACGAAGACTTCCCCGTGCTGGTAGGGGCTCATGGTGCCCGGGTCAATATTGATGTAGGGATCGAATTTCTGGATGGTAACCTTGTATCCTCTGTTCTTCAGAAGTCTTCCCAGGGATGCGGCGGTAATGCCTTTGCCCAGGGACGAAACAACGCCGCCGGTTACGAAGATATATTTAGTCATGGGACCTCCTTATGAAATGATTGATGCAATGGAAAGAAAATCTATCACATATGATCCGGTGCCGTAACCCCCAGAATGTGAAGGGCATGGACCAGGATATACTGTACGGCTGTAATGAGGCCCAGTCTGGCCTGCGTGGTTTCGCTGTCTACGCCCAGGATCCGGCATTCTCTGTAGAAATGATGGAAAAGGGCAGCCAGTTCATAGGCATATTTGGCAATGCGCTGGGGTGCTCTTTCCGCTGCGGCGCCGGCCACGAGCTGATGGTAATTTTCCATCTTCTTGATGAGATCCAGTTCACATTCTTCGGTAAGTTTTGTGAAATCGGTATGTCCAAAGGTGCTGTCCCAGGATACGCCGGCTTCTCTGGCCTGGTTGAACAGGCTGTGAATACGGGCATTGGCATACTGGATGTAGTATACCGGGTTTTCATTGGAATGCTTCTTGGCCAGGTCGATATCGAAATCCATCTGGGAATCCAGGGTTCTGGCGCAGAAGAAATAACGGGCTGCGTCGGTGCCTACTTCATCCATCAGTTCCCGCAGTGTGACAGCCTCGCCGGTCCGTTTGGACATTTTCACCGGCTTCCCGTCCCGAAGGAGGGTGACCATCTGGAGAAGCATGATTTCAAAATCATCGGGGTTATAGCCCAGGAATTTCATGGCCGTTTTCAGGCGGATAATGTATCCGTGGTGGTCAGCGCCCCAGATATCGATGAGCTTGTTGTAGCCCCGGCGGATCTTATTTCCTACATAGGCGATATCAGAGCAGAAGTAGGTGGGCACGCCGTTGGTACGAATCACCACCCGGTCCTTGTCATCGCCGTTTTTCGTGGTACGGAGCCACAGGGCGCCGTCCTTTTCATACATATTGTCTTCATCTTTCAGCACCTTGAGCGCTGCGTTCACCTGGTCCGGATAGAGGGACTTTTCGGAGAACCAGTTGTCAAAGTCCACGTTGAAATCATGAAGGTCTTTTTTCAGGGCAGCCAGCTTTTCTTTCAGTCCCAGTTCCTTGAAAATGGAAAGCCTTTCCTTTTCATCCATGTCCAGGTATTTCTTCCCGTCCCTTTCCAGAATGTGGCGGGCGGTTTCCACAATATCCTGGCCATGGTAGCCGTCGTCCGGGATTTCGGCATCAATGCCGTTCAGCTGGAGGTAGCGGGCATTGATGGATTCGGCCAGATGGTCGATCTGATTGCCTGCATCATTTACATAATATTCCGACAGCACATCATAGCCGGCAGCCCGAAGCAGGTTCACCAGGGCGGAACCGTAAGCAGCGCCCCGGGCATGGCCGATATGAAGGGGGCCTGTGGGATTGGCGGAAACGTATTCCACCAGAATCCGGTCCTTCCTGTCCTTCGGCAGATCACCATAGGAAGGGCCGGCTGCCAGGATATTCTTCAATTCGGTGTACACCGTATCCTTGGCCAGGAAGAAATTGATAAATCCGGCGCCGGCAATATCCATGCGGGACACCAGCGGTGTATCCATATGTTTCACAATCACATCTGCAATCATGCGGGGTGCCTTATGAGCTGTCCTGGCCCACTGCATGGCTGCATTGGTGGAATAATCGCCGAAATCCTTTTCCTTCGGGACTTCCAGCCGCTGCACCGGAGCATAATCTCCCTCCGGCAGCTCCCCTGCCGCCACAGCGGCATCCTTTGCCTTTTCAATGAGTTCTTTCAGTTCTTCTCTGACTTCCATGAATATTCCGGATCCTCTCGAACATCAACAATAATTTCATTCAAATGGGTAAACAGACCTTCCAGCTCCACATCGTAGGAAAGACGCATCCGTCCTTTCCCATGGACAATGGAATTTTCTATTTCCCTGGTCACCACAGTCACCTTCAGGGCCCCCATGGGCGTCACATAACCTGACTCCGACGGTTCCCCCAGCCGGTACTCCTGGTTCTGCAGGAAACTGCCATCCCGTATGAGATTGACATGATCATCAAAAATACGGAGAGTGGTAGTGGTGCCTTCCATGCCTGCCAGCTTCGTTTCCCGGTAGCTGATGTACTGCATATCCCCCTCTTCTCCGTAAATACCCGGAGTTTCCAGGGAAATGGTCTCATCCTTCCCGTTCTCGTCCCGCTGCAGGGAAGTCACATTGATAATGACATGCTTTTCCAACACTATCGCCTCCCCGGTCTGTAAAATATATACATTATTATATCATAGATAGAGCCCTTCTTTTTCAGAAGAATTCTATAAATACAAGACTACTCATTATACCATGGAAGGAAAGAAAGTGACAAGGGTGGCAGGACGCGCCGTAAGTGTCAAGTTTTCCTCGGTAATTCATTTGACTGTCGATGATTACTATCTCCGTGGCTTCGGTTTAATCAGTATTTCTGTATAGCTCTGGCCAGTCTCCCTATTGGTGAAGAAGAAGCTCCATAAACGCCTATACGCCCCTCCAGGCATCCTGGCCTATAGTTTCTCATTTTACGCTTCTGCGCCTCACTCCGGACATTCTGGGCAATTTTACGCTCTGCCTGCACCGCAGCCTTGTGCATGGCTCTATCCATCTTTTTGTAGCTTTTCCCATTAGCATGGTACAGGAGAGCTGCTGTAAGTGTTTTATTCTTCCGGGCGGTTAATACCCAAACCATACACTCCATTCCCTCGCTGGACCAGCTCCGTCCCTGCCGCTTCATGCGATAGCTGTAGAACCGGTGATTTGTTTCTGCAGTCCCCAGATGAATCTCTGTATGGATGCCGCGCTGACTCAGGCTGGGGATATAGGGAGCATTTCTCTCCAGATAGCTCTGCAGCCTGTCTACCTCTTCCAAATCCTCCTCTGTCCGGGCGCAGCTCCGGGAAGTATCCATCCATACGGGAATCTGTTTCATAATATTGTCGGTCCGGTGAAGCTCTCGGATAATGTGGTCTACCAGTTCCTTGTTGCAGAAGCTGAGCCGGGTCCGGATCTTTTCATGCACATGATAGCAGTCGAGGAAGTGCTGGTGATCCAGGCAGCCTTCTACCATTCGCTCAAAGTCCTGAAACTGGTATCCGGCCCCTCCATCCCCATTCGACAGCACTGTGGTCTTAGACAGGTCATAGTGCCCATGCAGATAGCTTCTTACCATTGCAAAAAGTTCTTTCCTGCTGGTAGATGCAAAGCAGCGAAGTCCTACCAGTTCTGTCCTGTTGCCATTTTTCCTGACTCCCTCATATACCTGGAGGCGGTGCACTTCCGAAACGCCGCCTTTCTCCTTGTTCTTGAGTACAATTCCATCTCCTTCAATCGCTATAATTTCCGGCTGTGTCGGCTTTTCAACCTTTTCCTCTTCTGCCAATGCTTTTTCGTAAGCCTTTGCCTTCTTGCCGGCATAATTCTTGAGTGAGATAACGGACTGATGGGAGATGGTAATTCCTGCCAGGCTTTGCAGGAGTTCGCTGGCACTGCGAGATGTGGTAATTGCGACAGCCTCGACAATCCGCTCAATCATTCCCAGGCTGTAGTGCTTTCTGGACTCAAAGCCCATTTTGCAGTCCAGGGGATAGAAGCTCTTCCCTTCTTTCTGCAGAAGTCTTCGGGTATAGGTCAGCTCTCCATAGCGGCAGCAAATCGTCCTAGAGTCCCGGCGCGCCACACGCCACCCCTGTACCTTGTAAATCTGATACAGCTCAGTGTCAATACGTGCCAGAGCCATAGCTATAAGCTGACAGTTCATTTCTTCGAGCCAATGAGTTAGCTTCCTTTCAGCCTCGATAGAGTCATCAGATTCCTTAATGAGAGAAATGACTGCACCAATTGCATTTTCACTCCAAATTTCTCCAGTTTTTGTTATAATATCCATGAGGAAAGCCCTTTCTTTGTTTTATTCTTTGCCACGGAAATTATAACATTTCCACTCAAGGGGAGGCTTTCCTCTTTTATTGTTTCTGAAAAAATTCCCCTACCGAGTAAAATTTTACACTAAGGGACGCGCCTGCGGCGCGAGGGTTCAGAGGGTTCAAAGGGGAAGGTTCTTAGGATTGACCGGTCCTATGGGCCGGAGGGTTCATAAGTTTGACGGGGCCTTCGGCCCCGAGGGTTGTGGATTGCCCTTCGGTGCACAGCGAACACATTTTGAAGGAGCGATAGCGACGCGCAAAATGTAGTGAGTCGTTTCCCCTTTAGGGGGCAATATTTATAAAGTCAGCGTTACGGATTTACCTTTCTGTATCATAAAGCTTGATTGGCATTCTGCTGATTGGCTCGCTGCGCTCGCCTCCCCCTATCCGGCTGCGCCGGACTTCCCCCTATTCAGGGGGCAGAATAAAACACCGCGAAACATTCCTTTCATAAGCAGCTCACAGCATAACGGAGCTTTATAGTGCCCCCGCTTGCGGTGGCAAGGGAACTGGATTCGCAGGGAGCCGTAGGCGACTGAGAATCCAGTGACACGCTTCCCATCGGGGCGGAAAGGTGGTGGCGCCAGCCACCAAAGGGGGAAGCCATTACTTGAGCAAAGAGAGGTTGGCCTGTTTTCCGACGCCCACAGGGGCTTGTCCATAAAGCCCCTTCGCCACTTTGCTTTTTCCCTCAAAAGCTACTACACTAAAGACAGAAAACACAGAAAGGAAGTGCATCCTATGGCTACGACCTGTATGGCGGCAGGGCTTTTCCCCCATCCGCCCATTATGATTCCGGAAATCGGCGGAAAAGAGCTTTCCCGCATGGCTCTCACTGTAAAAACGGAAGAAGAAGCCATGAAGCGCATGGTAGAAAAAGGCATAGACACAGTGGTGATTATTTCTCCCCATAACCTCTGTTTCTATGACGGTCCCGCCCTCTTTCTGGCCCCTTCCATTTCCGGAAACCTCTCCGCCTTCGGACGGCCGGACGTGTCCATGACCCTTTCCATAGACCCCATGCTGTCCGAAGCTATTCTGAAAGAAGCAGAGCCCCTCATCCCCCTTCACCGGGTGGATAAGGCGGAAGCCGCCCGATACGGCAAAGCCCTTACCGTGGACTGGGGCACCTTCGTCCCCATGTACTACCTGCTGAAAGCCGGCTTCCAGGGCCGGGCCGTCATGCTCTCCCCCTGCTTCTCCAACTATGAAATCAATGAAATTCTGGGAACCATTGTGGAACGGTCCGCCGCCAAACTGGGGCGGAAAATCGGCGTCATCGCCTCCGGTGATTTATCCCACAAGCTAACGAAAGATTCACCAAACGGTTATACCCCCAAAGGCATCCTCTTCGACCAGGCCGTCATGGACGCCCTGAAGCGCCGTGACAAGAAGCCCCTCACCTCCATGACCCCCGATTTCATCGATGAAATCGCCATGTGCGGCCTGCCGTCGGTATACTTCCTCTTCGGCGTTCTGGGGCATCGGAAAGCCGCCATGCCCTGCTTCTCCCATGAAGGCCCCTTCGGCGTAGGCTACGGCGTGTGCCTCTACCTCCCCGAGAAGGAACCGGAAAAGGAAGAAATTCACGATGAGCGGGTGAAACTGGCCTGGGAAAGCATCCGTTATTTCCTGGACCATGGGAAAATCATGAAAACACCCCATGACCTTTTGCCGGAACTGAAAAGCCGGGCCGGCGCCTTCGTTTCCCTCCACAAATTCGGCGCCCTCCGGGGATGCATCGGCACTTTCCTTCCCTGCTATGACAATGTGGCGGAAGAAATCATTCACAACGCCAAAGCCGCCGCCTGCGACGACCCCCGCTTCCCGCCTCTGGCGGCCCGGGAACTTTCTGACCTCACCATTTCCGTAGACATCCTTTCCGCACCAGAGCCGGCCTCCCTGTCCGACCTGGACGCCAGGAAATACGGTGTCATCGTGGAAAAAGGCACCCGCCGGGGCCTCCTCCTGCCGGACCTTGACGGTGTGGACACGCCGGAAGAACAGATTGCCATTGCCAAAAGAAAGGCTGGCATTGGGCCGGAAGAATCGGTCAAACTCTATCGGTTTCGTGTGAAGAGGTATTATTGACGCGCCTTGGGTGTGAAGGTTCAGAGGGTTCAGAGGGGAAGGTTCTTAAGATGGATGGGCCTTCGGCCCAAGGGTTCTTAAGTTTGACGGGGCCTTTGGCCCCGAGGGTTGTGGATTGCCCTTCGGGCAATGAGTATGAAGTCAGCGTTACGGGATTGGCTTTCTGTGTCATATGGTATGAAAAGCATTCTGCTGATTGGCTCGCCTCCCCCCTATCCGGCTGCGCCGGACTTCCCCCGCAGTTCGGTCGGTCAATCAAGAGGAAGGCCCTTTTATGGGCAGACTAAGGGCCTACTTTGACCGACTTGCACATCCTATGCAGGATGTGCACAGGGGCAGAATAAAGCTCTGAAAAGCAGTCCTTTCATAAGCAGCTCACAGCATAACGGAGCTTTATAGTGCCCCCACCAAGTGGGGGTGGCAAAGGAACTGGATTCATAGGGGAGCCCCGCGACCCGCGAATCCAGTGACATGCTTCCCACCGGGCAAGGTGGTGGCGCCAGCCACCAAAGGGGGATGCATTTCCCTCGCCCGCAGGGCGGTTGGCTTTTTTCCCTCGGGCGAAAGCCCGGTTGTGAAGGTTTTATCATAAGAGGGCGCCTTCTATAATTTAGAAGCGCCCTACAACAACCCTCGCGCCAGAGGCGTGTCAAACTTAAGCCCCTTAAGAACCTTCGGCCCATCGGGCCGTCAACCCTCAAGCCCCAAAGGGGCTTGTCCCTAAAGGAGGTTCCTATGGAATGTGCATTATATGACAAAAACGAAAAGGGCATCTGCACCTGCCGTCTCTGCCCCCGCCGCTGCCGGATTCTTCCTTCTCAGAGGGGCTGGTGCCGCACCCGCTGGAACGACCACGGCCTCTTGAAATCACTGACCTACGGTCTTGTTACCTCCGCCGCTCTGGATCCCATAGAAAAGAAGCCCCTGGCCTATTTCCATCGGGGAAGCTTCATCCTCTCCCTGGGAAGCTGGGGCTGCAATATGAACTGCTCCTTCTGCCAGAATTTTGAAATTTCCCAGGAGGAACCGGAAAGCCGGAAAGTGACGCCGCACCAGGTGCTCTGCCTGGCCAGATCCCTTACAGCCGAAGGAAATATAGGCATCGCCTGGACCTATAATGAACCGACCCTGTCCTTTGAATTCATTCGTGACACGGCCCCTCTCATCAAAGAAGCAGGCCTGGTGAACGTGATGGTATCCAACGGCTTCATCAGCTCCGAAGCATTGGACAGACTTCTTCCCCTTATTGACGCCTGGAACATCGACCTCAAGGGCTGGCAGCCCGATTTCTACAGAACCATCTGCGGCGCCGCCAGAAATCCGGTGCTGGAAACCATTCGAAGAGCAGCAGAAGTATCCCATGTGGAACTGACCAACCTGGTCATTCCCGGAGAAAACGATGACCCCGAAGCCTTTGAGGACATGGTCCGTTGGATAGCCTCCCTGGATCCCGCCATGCCCCTCCATATCACCCGCTTCTTCCCCCGCTGGCGCATGACCCGCCTGCCGCCCACACCTGTTTCCACCCTGGTTTCCCTGGGAAACAGGGCCAGGAAATACCTTTCCCGCGTAAGGATAGGAAATGTAACGGACGAAGAACTGGCGGAGTATCACTGGAGAAATTAACGGGGCTGCGCCCCGAGGGTTCTTAAGATGGACCGGTCCTTTGGACCGGAGGGTTCGTAAGTTTGACGGCCTTTCAGGCCGAGGGTTGTGGTATCGCCCTTACGGGCGATGAACATAAAGTCAGCGTTACGGGATTCACTTTCAGTGCCATATGGCATGATAAGCATTCTGCAGTGGAAAACCATATAACTGCGCCTGCGGAGCGAGATCAGCCTGTTTTTCCTCGGGCAAAGCCCGGTTGTCAGGTTTTATCATAAGAGGGCGCCTTCTATAAATGCAAGGCGCCCACAACAACCCTCAGCGGCAGAGCCACTGTCAAACTTAAGAACCCTCGGGGCGATAGCCCCGTCAAACTTTAGAACCTTCAAGCCCCATAGGGGCTTGTCCATAAGGCGTGTCAACCTTCGGGAATACCGGAAAGCACCGCCCCGGCCCCAGCCCCAATCCCATCTCCATTTATCCAAAGAAAGAAGGAAAATTCTATGATTCCAAAAATTCCACCCAAAATCATTGAACATGCCAACGGCGGTAAAGGCCGCATCATTCTCCAGCCCATTGCGGGGCCGGACATACTGAAAGACAAATGCCGGGTCTATGTGAAGGCCACATTGGAAAAGGGCTGCTCCATGGGCGTGCACCAGCACAAAGGAGATGGAGAAATCTACTACATCCTCTCCGGTCATGGCCTGTACACCGACAACGACACCACCTATGAGGTGAAGCCGGGGGATGCCATGTTCTGCCCAAACGGCAGCCGCCATGGGCTGGAAAATACAGGAGAGGAGGACCTGGTTTTCATGGGCCTCATTATTTATGACAACTGAAGGATATGCAAAAAGCAGCGCCCTGATAGCGCTGCTTTTTATGATGGCATAAGATAGATTCTCAAATTCCGGGAGATTCAGAAGAGTTTAGCAAGTTCAAGGAAAAGATTGACGGCCCCCTGGGCAAAGGGTGGTGTTCCCTTTGCCCAGGGGGCCGCCTTTATATCCTCTTACTTTTTACTTTCTTACACTGATTCTTTCTCTGATATGATTTCCCTTTTCCGCCTCGTCCACCAGGGCCAGGGCATAGTCGGCGTAGGAAATATAGCTTTCTCCCTTTTCATTCACTGTGAATTCTTCGCCTGCCAGCACATAGAAGCCGGTCCTTTTTCCTTCCGGATCAAATTCGGCAGCCGGGCTGATGTAGGTCCATTTCACATCGTTTCTCTTCCGGAGTTCCTCCAGAGCCTTTCCCATGCCGTTGGCCACGGGAAGGTATGCCTTCGGGAAATCGGGGGTTTCGGAAATTGTCATGGTGTGGGTCTGATCGGTGTACAGACTGCCGGCACCGCCTACCACCAGAAGACGGGTCTTTGTATCAGAAAGAATGTCTGCCAGATGGTTCAGGGTCACGCTGTGGAGATTCATTTTTTCATCGTCCCAGACACCAAAGGCATCTACCACCACATCAAATCCTTCCAGGTCTTCCCGGGTCAGATCCATGATATCCTTCTGAATCACCTTTTTGGCTTCTGTCTTATTGGCACTGCGGACAATGGCAGTCACGTCCATGCCTCTTTCCAGGGCTTCCTTCACAATCAGTCTTCCTACTTTGCCGTTTGCTGCGATAACTCCGATTTTCATCATAATTTCTCCTTTTTACATACTTACATACTGCATCGAATTGATGTAATTGATTTCGTTACAAATATGATATCACGGTTATATTGTAACGTCAACAGTTACATTTAAATTTCTTCAAAAAAAAATCACAGCCCCCTTCCGGCTGTGATTCCTCATTCATTTTATTTTACTTATATCCTGTTTTCCTTCAGAAATTCTATATACTCCTCGCCCCATACCTGGATGCTGTCAAGCACCGGTGCAAACCGTCTGCCCATGGCGGTGAGGGAGTACTCCACCCGTGGCGGCACCTCGGGATACACGGTGCGGTGCACCAGTCCTTCCTTTTCCATATACTTCAGCTGGGACGACAAAGTGGCATGGGTGATTTGGATGTCCCGCTCCAGTTCGTTGAATCGTTTCGTGCCTTCGTTCAGGGCATGCAGGATAAGAATGGCCCATTTCCCCTGCAGCAGCTTCTGGGCTGTCACAAAGGGGCAGATGCCGAATAATTCATTTGTCATGATTTCCTCCTATTGCTCAAGTATTTCATACCAGGTCAAGGGAAATATCCTTCTTGTCAGTTATTTTATATCAGTCATATAATGAAAGCAAGTAAAAAAAACATACCATATGGGGCAAAACATACCCGGCTGCGGCCGCCCAGAGGCGGAAGGTCAGAGGTCCGACATCTGACCTCCCTCCGACGGTGACTCACAGGAAACAAGGACCCAAAGCCGCCCCACTTCACCAGCTCACTGGTACATCACAAGGAGATGATTTCATGACAAAAATGCCTGTTATTTTTACGGGACACGGAAGTCCCATGATTGCTTTGGAAAAGAACGACCTTACCCGCACCTTTCATGATCTGGGAAAGGAAATCATAGACACCTTCGGCCGCCCGAAGGCCATTCTGTCTCTGTCCGCCCACTGGTACACCAGGGGAAGCCATGTACAGTCCAGCCCTTTTCCCCGGCAGATTTTCGATATGTACGGATTTCCCAAAGAGCTCTATGAAGTAAAGTATGAGCCCCGGGGATTCCATCCCCTGACGGAACGGGTATTATCCCTGCTGCCCGCGGCCGATATCAATGATGACTGGGGCATCGACCATGGCAGCTGGACTGTGCTCACCCATTTCTTCCCTGACGCTTCCATTCCGGTGGTGCAGCTTTCCATAGACGGGAAGATTTCTCCCAGCGCTTCCTATGACATAGGAAAAGCCCTCTCGCCGCTCCGGGAGGAAGGGTACCTCATTTTCGGCAGCGGAAATATTGTGCACAACCTGTACAAGGTGGAATGGAACAATGAAGGCGGCTCTCCGGCAGCAGACCGGTTTGACGCCTTCATTACCGAAGCCGTAAAAAAGCGGGATGACGAAAAAGTCATAAACTACGAAGACCATGACGACGCTGCCTATGCCGCTCCTACGGCAGACCATTTCCTGCCCCTTCTCTACACCCTGGGGGCCGCAGAGGGAGAAAAGCCCCTTGTTTTCAACCAGGTCAGAAACCTGGGTTCCATTTCCATGACCGGATATGCCTTCGGTCTTAATTCATGAAGGAGGAATTTGCCATGTCTCTTGCATTCCACGTGTACCATCCCGGCGCCAAAGCCATTTTTGATGTCACTTCCACTTTAGTCACCGGTGAAAAGGACGCTTTCCTGGTAGACGCCCAGTTCCAGAAACAGTATGCCGAGGAGCTGGTGCAGCTCATCAAAGACAGCGGAAAAGAGCTGAAGGTGATTTACATTTCCCATTTCGATCCGGACTACTACTTCGGCCTGGATGTACTGGCTGATGCCTTCCCCAAAGCCCGCATTCTTTCCACCGCTCAGACGGCCTGGATGATTTCCGCCAGCCGGGATGACAAGCTCACCGTTTGGAAGAAAGCGCTGGGAAAAGACGCTCCATCCCGTTTCATCCTGCCCGAGGCGGTAAAGGAGCTGCCAAAGCTGGAAGGGGAGGAAATCAGAATCATCACCTGCCCCGATGACGAAATGCACAGCTTCCTCTATGTGCCCTCTGAAAAAACAGTGCTGGGCGGCGTATCCCTGGCCGAAGACAGCCATCCCTGGATGGCTGACACCAAAGGGCTTGACGAAATGGACAAATGGATCCGCCAGGTAGAAACCATGGCATCCCTGGCTCCGGAAAAGGTCATTGCCAGCCATCACTACAATGATGAGAAGAAGGGCCATCCCGCCATCCTTTCCTGCACTCTGGAATACCTGAAGTACTACCGGGAAGCTCTGGCCAGCGGAAAGACCGCTGACGCCATCGTTTCCATGATGAGTGAAAAATACCCTTCCCTTGGCGGAAAAGACACCCTTGCCTTCGGCGCCCGGGTCATCACCGGCGTAGAGCCCTGGGCCCGGAAAGACCTCTACCCCGGCATCGGCCACCATGTCATCATGGACTTTTCCCCTGCCGCCGTATTTGATGTGGAATTCAAAGACCACAAAACCCTGACCTTCACCCAGACAGAAGGCGAAAATAAGGGCTACGCCGACACCATGCCCTTCACCGCCGAGGAAATCGCCGATCATGTGTACATGGTGCACTGGCAGGAAAATGCAGGCATCGCTGTGGTTCACGTGCAGAACTGGAACACCCTGGAAGTATGGACCAATATCTACGTCCCCGGACAGCCGGGCATCCATATGAAGGGAAGAATGAGACTGTAATAGAAGGGGCTGTATGGGCCACTTCGTGGCCCGGGTTCATAGGGTTCAGAGGGGAAGGTTCTTAAGATGGATGGGCCTTCGGCCCAAGGGTTCTTAAGTTTGACGGCCTTTCAGGCCGAGGGTTGCGGATTGCCCTAGGCAATGCTTATAAAGTCAGCGTTACGGATTCACCTTTCTGTGTCATATGGCATGATAGGCATTCTGCTGGTTGGCTCGCTGCGCTCGCCTCCCCCTATCCGGCTTCGCCGGACTTCCCCCTATCCAGGGGGCAGAATAAAACACCGCGAAACATTCTCTTCATAAGCACTAAGCACCCATAGTGCCCCCGCTTGCGGGGGTGGCAAAGGAACTGGATTCATAGGGGAGCCCCGCGACCCGCGAATCCAGTGACATGCTTCCCACCGGGCAAGGTGGTGGCGCCAGCCACCAAAGGGGGAATGCATTTCCAACGCCCGCAGGGCGGTTGTAAAGGTTTTATCATAAGAGGGCGCCTTCTATAAATGTAAAGCGCCCACAACAACCCTCAGCGGCAGAGCCGCTGTCAAACTTAAGAACCCTCGGGGCGATAGCCCCGTCAGTCGAGTAGACGGAATCAGATTACTCTGTCCGCCCCTCACAGAACCGTACGTGCGGTTTTCCCGCATACGGCTCTTAGAATAGTCCTTGAGGTGTACTCGTTACACCTTATCAGTTGCAGTTCCGTTTACATTTAACTAATCTCTAAGTCTTAGTTTCTTCTACATCTCTGTGCAGAACCTGTTTCCCTGCGATTGTTGACTATTCTTTACCCCCTTCACTCCACCTGCTTTCACAGGTTTCATCACTACTATGAGGTAATCCGACTGCTGACCGGGCATCTGTGACGTCTCCATACAGTTAAGTATTTTGGCGTCCATACCATTGGGATGGGTGTCATCCATTTAGGACCCTTGTCAGCTCTCCCAGGTACATGTATAGTACTTCGTGCGCTCGCCATGCTCTATGACCCCGGTGGAACCTGCACAGTTCTCGCTTACCGACCTGCGCATTTCTGCCTGCGACCAAAGTTAGAGTATCGGCTTCCACTTGTCGTTCTAACGAGGCTGAATCGCTTCACGCTTTCGCATTACGGCTCTCGCACTCCTTTGTCTACGCTTCATGCTGGCCTCACGGCTTCACATGCAAGACTAAGTACCGGCTGCTTGCTAGGCTTTGCCGGGTCTGGGCTTTCACCAGACTATACTATACACGCCGAACTGGCGCACAACTTTTGAACCCTCAAGCCCCAAAGGGGCTTGTCCAAAAGGCGCTCACCAGCTCACTAAAAAAGCACCGGTTTCTGCCGGTGCTTTTCTTTTATAATCCCGTTTCCCGGATATCCCCGCTGCTCTGGGCGGCGCCCAGCATGACGGATAATTCGTACAGTTTCTGTTTGAACGGTTCCTTTTCTTTTTTGGCCTCTTCATAGGAAATGATTCGTACTTCACCTCGATGCATGCCTGCCAGGGCCCCTGTTTCTCCTTCCAGCAGCGCTTTCACTGCCGCCGCTCCCAGGGTGGATCCCAGGATGCCGTCTCGGGCCGTGGGCTGGCCGCCCCGCTGGATGAAGCCAAGGATGGTGGTGCAGATGTCGATGTCCGTCCGCTCGGTGAGCCATTCGGAGAGGGCTCTGCCATCATCGGCACCTTCCGCACAGATGATAATGCTGTTCGTCCTGCCTGCTTCCATCTGGAGTTTCAGGCTTCTGGCCAGTTTTTCCCGGCTGAAGGGCACTTCCGGTACCAGGATGTATTCGGCACCGGAGGCCAGGCCTGCGTCCAGTGCAATATTTCCTGCAAACCGCCCCATCACTTCGATAATGGCGGCCCGGTTATGGGCGGAGGCGGTGTCCCGGATGCGGCTCACAGCGGATACCACGGCATTCACCGCCGTATCATGGCCTATGGTTTCATCGGTGCCGTGCATGTCGTTATCAATGGTCCCCGGCAGGGTAACGGTAGGTATGCCCAGGCGGGACAGCTTTTCCGCTCCCTGGATGGACCCGTCACCGCCGATGACGATGAGTCCTCCGATGCCCCGCTTCCGGAGGATCTGCGCCGCCTTTTTCTGGTTTTCCTCTTCAAAAAAGGCTTTGCAGCGAGCCGTTTTCAGCATGGTGCCGCCGTGAAGCACGATGCCGCTGACAGAAGATGAATTCATGGAAATCATGTCGTCTTCCAGAAGGCCTGCATAGCCTCGATAGATGCCGTAAATTTCCTTACCCCAGTACAGCGCCGTCCGCACTACGCTCCGTACCGCCGCATTCATGCCCGGTGCGTCGCCGCCGCTGGTAAGAACTGCCAGTTTGTCCATAGTATCCCTCCTTTATTTATATAGATAGAGTCCTGATTATCATAGAGTCCTGATCATCTGCGAAACTGCATTCCCGTGAGCAAGGGGGTTCAGAAGGGGAAGGTTCTTAAGATGGATGGGCCTTCGGCCCAAGGGTTCTTAAGTTTGACGGCCTTTCAGGCCGAGGGTTGTGGTATCGCCCTTACGGGCGATGAACATAAAGTCAGCGTTACGGGATTTACTTTCAGTACCATATGGCATGATAAGCATTCTGCAGTGGAAAACCATACAACCGCGCCTGCGGAGCGAGATCAGCCTGTTTTTCCTCGGGCGAAGCCCGGTTGTCAGGTTTTATCATAAGAGGGCGCCTTCTATAAATGTAAGGCGCCCACAACAACCCTCAGCAGCAGAGCCGCTGTCAAACTTAAGAACCCTCGGGGCGATAGCCCCGTCAAACTTTAGAACCCTCAAGCCCCATAGGGGCTTGTCCATAAGGCGGTTGTATGGTTTTCGCCGCCAAAGGCGGCATTTATACTGGCGTCCCCAAGGGCGCCGTACCTCGCCAGCGGGCACGGTCAGCCAACCAATAGGTAAGCCCTTTAATGGGCAGGCTAAGGGCCTACTTTGGCTGACTTGGAGGTCCTATGCAGGACCTCCACAGTACTTCATACCTCCCGAGGGCGGAGCCCTCAACCCGTCCGGGAGGCGTCAGCCGGTCCCGGACAGAACCCTTGGCGCCCAGGGCCAAAGGCCCGGCGGCGCCATCAACCCTCGCGGCGAAGCCGCGTCAACCTTCGGGAATACTGGAAAGCACCGCCCAGGTCCCGATCCCGACCGCGCCCCTATTTCCTCCGTTCCGCAAAGGTCACGTGGTGCTGATCGATATACCTTGCAATGAGGAGGGCGGTCTGCTCGGGATGGCAGTTGGTGGTATTGATGACCAGGTCCACCCGGTCCCTCCATTTGGCCCATTTCCGGAGCATCTGCCTCACGTAGCCGTCTACATCGGAATAGTCCATGGTGGGCCTTTTGCCTATGCGGCGCCGCACCCGTTCTGCCAGTCGGAAGGGACGGGCGTAGAGGAGGATCATCAGTCCGTATTCAGAAAGGAGATGGAATTTTTCCTCGGTCATGGGATAATTTCCCCCCATGGCAATCACCGCTTCATGGTAGTAGCGCACATGGTTGATGACCTGCATTTCCTTTTCCGCAAAGGCTTCCGGCCCTGCTTCTTTATAAATATCTGCTATTTTCTTCCCGGTTTCACGCTCCATCATCCGGTCCGTATCCGCCAGCTGCCATTCCAGTCCGTCAGAGAGTATTTTCGCCGCCCGGCTCTTGCCAGTGCCCATGGGACCGATGAGGACTATATTTCTCTTTTTCATAGGTACCTCGGATTTGGAATGTCTGAACCTCCATTTTATAGGCCAGCCCTTTTTGCGACCGTTTCAGTTCCTTGAGGTTCACGGCACTCCATCTTTCTTTGCCTTTTATTATATCAAAGGTTTGCACGATTTGTGCATAGGTACCGGTGCCGGAAATATGAAAAATATGAAATATTCCATTTTCTCCTTCCTCCACTTTTTCAGAAACGGCGTCCACCTTAAGGCCTCCTTCTTCGGCTGCATTCACCAGAAAAGCGGGGGAAGCAGGGGAGAAAAGACTTTCCAGAAAGGGAAGGCTGGAGGGGCGGGCGGGGGCTTTGGAAAAAATTTCCACCTGCCTGTTTTCTTCCTCCAGACTCCGGGACAGGTCTTCTTTTTCCAGGGCCATCAGTTTGAGATAGCCGCCGGAAAGGAGGAAGAAAAGGGCAAGGAGCAGGAAGGTTCTCCCGTATTTCCTGTCATTCATGAGTCTCATCGGGTCCATGATTTCCTCCTTTCAGGGAAATGGTGAAATCTACCAGTCCTGTGACGGGGTCTGCCTTCCGGCTGCCATTCCGGGCATTCATGCCCCAGGAGGTGGAAAAGGAGTTCCGAAACAGGCTGAGCCGCTCGTTTGACTGGGCGGTGCCCTCTATATGTATGACGTCTCCCTTCTGGCTGATGGAGGAAATCACAATGCCCGGAGGCACTGACTCTGCCAGAAGGACCAGTTTTTCTTCCCACCGGCCATCCTTCTTTTCCAAATCGCCCAGCAGCTGTTCCAGTTCCCTTTCCCTCACGGCCGTCCGCCTTGCTTCCACTAGCTGTTCTTTCTGCGGCTTCAGCCGGCCCTCTTCCCGGCGCAGGCCAGACAGCCGGTTTTCCGCTGAAAGGAATTCTCCCCCTGCCAGGAGGAAGAACAGGAGAGACACAAGGCACAGGCCCTGGGCAGCCCGAAGGGTCCGGTTTTCTTCGGTGATAAAGGATTTTCTCTTTTCCGTGAGAGGCAGGGTGAGCCTGCCGGAGGAAAGGCGTCGAAAAAGGATTTCCATATCCGCCCAGCCGCCGTAATCAGAAAGAAAATTTTCCGCCATGGTCAGGCTGCCTGGCAGAAGACCATTTTCGCCTTCCCCTTCGATTTCCTCCTTCATCCTTTCTTTCCAGAAAGTTTCTTCTTCCCTGCCGCAGTCCGAAAGGGGAATGAAGAAGCATGTCCCTTTCTGTATATTGAAATTGGCCAGGCAGCGCTCCATGAAGAGGGCTCCCTTCCCTTTTTCTTCCTTTCGTAGAATACGGCTTCTTAAAAGGCGGTCTTTCCGGAAAATGAGGATGGCCGACCGTTTCCGTCCATAGAGGATGAAATGGGGTTCCTCAGAAAGGGGCACCGCCGTCACCGGCAGCGCCTTTCCCACATGGCAGCCTGCCAGGGCGGCTCCCTTTTCCCACAGGGAAAGGGTTTCCTTCTTCACCGCTTCCACGTGCACTTCCCAGCCCAGGGGACTGTGGGACGTCACCTCCCAACCGGGGGCCATGGGCTCATCCGTACGGAAAAGACGGTCTTCCTCCCAATACATGGTTTCCACCATTTCTTCTTCCGTCATGGCCGGATATTTCCTGTTTTCCAGACGAAGGTCTGGAAAATTGACCAGAAGGAGGATTTCCTTCCGTTTCATGCCCTGCTCTGCCAGCGCCCGGAAGGCAGCAGCCACGGCATTTTCCGTCATTTCTTCCAGCGGCGCCGAAGCGGTGCGAAGGAATCTCCCCTCCTTGAGGTCCGCCGCCCACAGCCTTCCCGCCAGCAGGACACAGGCCATATCAGGGTGACGCCAGGCCTGCCACAGGGGATGGGCTGTCATTTTTTTCATCCATTCTCGGTAGTTCACTTCCGATATCCTCCACCCGAATCCTTGTCTTTCCCTCTTCTTCATCCTTTTTGTATGTCAGGTTCACATAACGCCGGTAATCCCTGTTTCCGTCTTCCGCCTGGGACAGGATGCTGCCCTTTCGGGGAAAAGATACCGCCACGGTCCTGTTATTCAGGGAAAAGGAAATCTCCCCGGCTGTCCCCTTCCGGGAAAGGGAAGCCAGGGCCCAGTTGGCGCCGCTTTCTGCCGCATACACCGAGACAAGCCCTTTCCGGTAGCGGAGAACCGATTCCCCGCTCCGTCCTTCATAAAAAACAAAGGCCACCGACACCGTGAGAAGGGCTGTCATAAAGAGGAGAAGCATCATGGAAAGACTTCCCTTTCTCCTATTCATAGACTTCCTTCTTTTTATAAAAATCGGCGTAGGGAATCACCGACGTTTCAAAATCCCGATCCATGCCCATCATCTGGTGGTGCATGGTAAAGGAAATGATCACCGGTCCTCCTTCCACCTGCCGGAAAAGGGAGGGCCTCCCGGGCAGGAAAGCGTAGGCCTCAGGCCCTGTGTATTCACCGGTAAGAGGCTGGATATTGCCCTTGGGCGGCTGGAGCTTCAGCTTCTCCCGGTCCACGAAGAAGCTGTAAGTCCCCTCGTCGCCTCCAGCAGTGAAGGCCTGGTAATCATACCTATTCCCCCTCACCACGCCAACGGCACGGCTGCGGTTATTTCTGATTTTCTCCACCATGAAATCCATGGCAAAGAGCCCCGTTTCCGAAAGTTTCGTCCCGGTCCTGCCCCTTTCCAGAGCGGAAAGCCAGGATCCCGCCAGCGGCAGAACCATCATGGCCAGGGCGGAAATGAGAAAAAGAGCCATCAGCCCGTCCAGAAGAATGACACCTTTCCTTCTCATAGCCCATCCTCCACCAGTGTTTCCAGAACAAAGCCGCCGCTTTCTTTCCCTTTCACCAGGCAGCGGACCCGCACCATAGGTACCTCCTGCAGCAGCTCCCTCTCCTGCCGCACCTCTATATCATAGGTGCGGCCATTCCTTGTCACCGCTCCCGAATGAGGCATGGCGCCTTTCCCGAAGCGGAGGAAATACTTCGCCCTTTCCATCACATCCTGGGCAATGAGAGCCTCCTCCAGCTCTGCCTCCCGCCTGGCCTCAAAATCCAGGGCCTGATGCAGGGAAAAGGCCATGCCGGAAATCAGAATCCCTCCCGCCGTCAGGGCCGTAACCGCCCAGATAAGAAGAAAACCTTTCCGTTTCATAGGACCTCCTTGGGCCGCAGAGCGGCCCGGGTTCAAAAGAGAGGGTTCTTAAGATGGACCGGCCCTATGGGCCGGAGGGTTCTTAAGTTTGACGGCCTTTCAGGCCGAGGGTTGTGGTGGCGGCTCCGCCGCAGGTTGTGTAGAAGGGTTGTGAAGGGAAAGGTTGACAGTCCTCCGGGCCGAAGGTTGTAGCCGCCTGTCGGCGGCAGGTTATGTTCGCTTCGCTCAGGGGGCGACAGCCCTGACGGGCTGAGGGTGGTGGTGGCGGCTTCGCCGCAGATTATTAAAGTCAGCGTTACGGGTTCACCTTTCTGTATCATATGGCATGAAAAGCATTACATTGATCAGCCACCTCCGGTGGCTTTTCCCCCCTTTGGTGCCTTACGGCACCACCTTCCCGCCCCGCTGGGAAGCGTGTCACACGATTCTCAGGTCGCTTTGCTCCCTTACGAATCGTGTTCCCTTGCCACCGCGGAGCGGTGGGACAATAAAGCTCTGAAAAGCAATCCTTTCATAAGCAGCTCACAGCATAACGGAGCTTTATAGTGCCCCCACGAAGTGGGGGTGGCAAAGGAACTGGATTCATAGGGGAGCCCCGCGACCCGCGAATCCAGTGACATGCTTCCCACCGGGCAAGGTGGTGGCGCCAGCCACCAAAGGGGGAATGCATTTCCAACGCTCGCAGGGCGGTTGTATGGTTTTTCTACGGGCGATAGCCCGGTTGTGAAGGTTTTATACAAACTGGCGCCTTCTATAATTTAAAGGCGCCCTACAACAACCCTCGCGCCGGAGGCGCGTCAGTCGAGTAGACGGAATCAGATTACTCTGTCCGCCCCTCACAGAACCGTACGTGCGGTTTTCCCGCATACGGCTCTTAGAATAGTCCTTGAGG
Source organism: Dialister succinatiphilus (assembly GCF_928721695.1). Classification (NCBI taxonomy): domain Bacteria; kingdom Bacillati; phylum Bacillota; class Negativicutes; order Veillonellales; family Veillonellaceae; genus Dialister; species Dialister succinatiphilus. The sequence continues at coordinate 770,551 of NZ_OV788641.1, forward strand.
TGTACTCGTTACACCTTATCAGTTGCAGTTCCGTTTACATTTAACTAATCTCTAAGTCTTAGTTTCTTCTACATCTCTGTGCAGAACCTGTTTCCCTGCGATTGTTGACTATTCTTTACCCCCTTCACTCCACCTGCTTTCACAGGTTTCATCACTACTATGAGGTAATCCGACTGCTGACCGGGCATCTGTGACGTCTCCATACAGTTAAGTATTTTGGCGTCCATACCATTGGGATGGGTGTCATCCATTTAGGACCCTTGTCAGCTCTCCCAGGTACATGTATAGTACTTCGTGCGCTCGCCATGCTCTATGACCCCGGTGGAACCTGCACAGTTCTCGCTTACCGACCTGCGCATTTCTGCCTGCGACCAAAGTTAGAGTATCGGCTTCCACTTGTCGTTCTAACGAGGCTGAATCGCTTCACGCTTTCGCATTACGGCTCTCGCACTCCTTTGTCTACGCTTCATGCTGGCCTCACGGCTTCACATGCAAGACTAAGTACCGGCTGCTTGCTAGGCTTTGCCGGGTCTGGGCTTTCACCAGACTATACTATACACGCCGAACTGGCGCACAACTTAAGAACCCTCGGGGCGATAGCCCCGTCAAACTTTAGGACCCTCAAGCCCCATAGGGGCTTGTCCATAAGGCGTGTCAACCTTCGGGAATACTGGAAAGCACCGCCCAGGTCCCGGTCCCAATCCCGACCGCGCCACAGGCGCCTTCGGCGCCAACCGCCGCTAATTCACCCTCACCCTGCCGGTATACATAGCCACGGTGACCTGCCTTTTGTACTTTCCATCCCTGGTGGTGAGCACGGCAGAATAGGTCTCTCCGTCACCGGCAAAATCCTTGCGGAAAGCCAGCTCCAGTTTACCGGACAGGCGGATGGAAGAGGGCAGCTTTCCCTCCGGCTCCATGCGGCTCACGCCGCGACGGGTATAGTAAATCACTTCCCCCTTTGCATCGGGCAGACAGAAGAAATAATATTCTCTGGCCGTATTTCCATAACGGCCGGTGTCATTTCTGGACAGCACCTGCACCTGCCGGATAGCGGCTGCCAGCGTTTCCGCCGCCAGGTCCAGTTCCTTTTCCTCCTGCCAGGAGCGGATGGACGGGAATGTCAAAGTCCCTGCCAGGGATACCAGAAAAAGGATGACCAGGGCCTCAGCCAAAAGGAAACCAGGGCGGCAGGAGAGGACCCCATATTTCCTGCCATCCATAAGCCATCACCCCTCCCAAAGCAATAAAAGGGCCGAACCGCACCGGATCCCCTGCTTTTTTCCTTCCCAAAAGAAGAGGCATCGCCAGAAAGAGCAGGGCGGACAGGGCGGAAAACCAGATAAAAAGGAGAGCCGTCAGCGGCGAAAGCCAGAAGGCAGCGGCGGTGGAAAGCACCAGATCCCCGGTGCCCATGGACTTTTTGGAAGCCAGGTACAGCACCATATATATGGTAAAAACAAGGGCCGCCGATAAAAGACTGTCCCCGGCGCCCTGCCGCCGGAAAGCGGTCATGAACCCGGTCACCGCCAGAAGCAGGCTCCAGCCATCGGAGAGATAACCGGTACGCCAGTCCTCCAGCGCCGCCAGCGTCAGCAGCAGCACAAAAAGGGCAGGGGAAAAGAAGGATGGGCCCCTCACAAGGAGGACGCCATAGCCTAAGACGCCTCCTGCCCAGAGAGCCTGCCATTTCCTGTGCCGCCAAAGGCGGTCCCAGAAAACCGTTCCTTCTTCCCCTGCCCTTTTCATCGTGCCTCCATGGTCCGCTAACCGCTGACCGCCTTCCGCCGACCAGTCCACCAGCTCACTAGTCCACTAGTCCACTAGTCCACTGCTCTCACTAAGTCACCGTTCCAAAAGAAGAATAGGTCTTCCCCTTGAACGACGCCACCACTTCCCCTTTCTCCTTCATTTCATAGGTCACCGTCTTATCCGGCGGCTCCGGCACCTTTTTCAGATATCCCTCTTCCCTGCTGCCTACCAGACTGTCTAGGGATGCAGGATAGACCCCATTCTTCACATAGTACATCTCCGCTGCCGTGCCCAGGGTGGAAATATCCGACCGAATCCGTGCCACCTTGGCCTCATCGGTGAGGCCCGTCAGGTTAGGCACCGCTATGGCCGCCAGCACCCCGATAATAGCTACCACAATGATAAGCTCCAGAATCATAAAGCCTTTTCTTTTTCTTTTCCTTCTCTCTTCTTGCATGATGTGACTCCCTGCCGGTGCAGCTTTTCCGCTGGAAATGACTGCACCCTTTCTCTTTGAACCTGTAAGAAACCAATCAGAAAAAATCCAAATCCCCTGTATGGATATGGAAAGAACCATCTGCCATGACCTGCTAAGCTTCCCAATCCTCCTCTCCCACAAAGCGGCCTACACGCAGCCTGAATGCTTCATATTTTCGCTGGGCCACGGGAAGGATCCTGCCGCTCTTCAATACCACCCGATCCGGTCTGATTTCCGATATTTCATTCCCATTCACCAGAATGCCCCGGCAGGGAGAAATAAAAAGAAATGGCGAAGCATCGGCAAGCCGTTCCTCCAGCTGCCGCATACGGCCCCGCACCTCCAGCTGCCGGCCATCGGTCAGACAGAGCACCTGGTGATGATCATCGCTCACCACGGCCTCCAGGGTAGACAAATCCACCACTGCCTCGCCCTCTGCCATTTTAAACATCATCTGCCTGTGCCAGTCCCGTTCCACAAAAGCAATCCCCCGTCTCAGCCCTTCCAGAGCCTCCTTTTCCGACAGCGGCGTCACAAGATAATGAACCGCCGCCAGCCGGAAAGCATCCATACAGTAACCCTCGGTGGCAGACAAAAAGACAAGAGCCGGCTTCTCCGGCATCCTCCGGAGCGCCGATGCCGTATCCACCGCATTCATGCCCCGCACCGACGTATCCAGGAAAACGATTTCAAAGAACTTCTTCCGGTTCTCCACTTCCTGCAGAAACACATAGCTGTTCTCATAGGACGCAAAGCCCAAAGACAGGCCCCGGCTCCTCATGAACTCACCGCATACCTTCCGAATCATGCCCACCGTATCGGGCTCATCGCTCACCACTGCCACATGAACCATAGACTCCGCCTCCCTCCGGGAAACTCCACGGCATAAGAAACAATGCAAAGGAATCCTGAAAATACATGGGTTTATGAAATGAGATAAAGCGGAAAACCAACGAAGGATTTTCTTTCATTATCATATAATTTTTCATATGAGTCCAATAGAAAAGAATCATTGTGTATAAAGATAAAATGCGTTTATTGCATAATAGAATGTTTTATCCGTATAGGAAAATGAAATCCCCCGGTCCCCCTCCCAGAACCATCCTGTTTCCTATCTCATTTCCATACTGTTATGCCTTTTTGGAAATATAGCCATCCACTGGAAGTGATATAATAAAAGTTAACTACAATCATTCATATCCCTGCCAGCGGCGGAAAACCTGTCCCGCTGCCCAACAAGCAAAGGAGGAATCATTATGGCATTAAAAGAATTTGAATTCGGTTTCGGCCATGGCACCCAGAAAGTCAGTCTGCCGGAAGAACATATTCTGGACGTACTGGAAGGAAACCCCACACCGGCCTGCGACGTCAAAGAAGCCACCCTGGAATGCATGCGTCATCCCATTGGATCCAAACCCCTGCAGGAAATCGTCTCCAAAGGAGACAAAGTCTGCATCGTCTGCGCCGACGTCACCCGTATCTGGAACCATTCGGACCAGTTCGTCATTCACGTGGTGAACGAACTGAACCTGGCCGGCATTCCTGATGATGATATTTCCATCCTCTTTGCCCAGGGCACCCACAGAGAACAGACACCGGAAGAAGACATCATGGTGGTAGGCGAAGAACTGACCAAACGGGTGAAACTGTACCAGCACCACTGCATGAACAAGGACGAACTGGTCCACGTAGGCGACACCAGCCGCGGCACCCCCGTATGGATCAACAAACACGCCGTGGAAGCAGACAAAGTCATCGTGATTGACGGCATTACCACCCACCTCTTTGCCGGCTACGGCGGCGGCAGGAAACTGATTCTTCCCGGCGTGGCAGGAGACGACACCATCCAGATCAACCACTGCCATGCCCTGGGAGAAAAATTCGGCAGCGGCATCAACCCCAAAACCCGCTCCACCCTCCTTACGGACAACCCCGTTTCCGACGACATGCAGGAAGCCAGCGACATGATTAAGCCCTGCTTCCTGGTTCACTCCATCATCAACTCCGAAGGCAAAATCTGCGCCATGGTAGGCGGCGACCCCTACAAAGCCTGGCTGGAAGGCACCAAAATCGTCTACCGCATCCAGAAAGTCCCCTTCAAAGCCAAATGCGACGTAGCCTTCGCCTGCGCCGGCGGCTACCCCAAAGATGTATCCCTCTACCAGGGCTGCAAATGCTATGACCCCTCCGACGTAGTCACCAAAGAAGGAGGCATCATCATCGCCATCATGGAAGCCAGCGACATTTACGAACCGCCGGCCTACATGGGCAGCTTCAAATACGACACAGAAGAAGAAATGGAAAAAGCCCTGCGCCACCATTTCACCATCCCCTTCTTCGTAGCCTTCAACCTCTTCTGCATGACCCACAAATACCACATCATCCTGGTCACCAAGCCCGAAAACTTCGAAGCCATCAAAAAGACCAACCAGACCCCGGTGGCTACCGTAGAAGAAGCCTGGCAGCTGGCACAGAAAATCCTGAAAGACCAGGGAAAAGACGACTACACCATCACCATCATGCCCCACTGCGCTGCCATCGTCCCCTACCTGAAAGACTGAGATTTTTCCAAAATCCATGGAAATGGAAAAGCAGGATACCCCGCGGGCATCCTGCTTTTCTGATGCTTTGTCCTACCCACAAAAACGCGGTTTTTCATTGACAGAACCGCCATTTCTGACTATAGTAAAATGTGTAGAAAAGAAAGGGGGCGCGCCATGCTTCGAGCCTACAAACATAATGAAAACCATATACTCTGTGAAGTACCGCTGGAGCAGCTGGAAAAAGGCTCCTGGATCAACTGCGCCGCCCCGGATACAGCGGAACTGAATAAACTGAATGAACTCACCGGCATTCCCGTAGACTCCCTGCAGACCGCACTGGATAGAGAAGAACGGTCCCACGTGGAACTGGAAGACGACTACATCTTCGTCGTTGTCAATACTCCGGTAGTACTGGAAACAGATGCCTACGACGCCCTGCCGCTGGGTATCTTCATTACCCGCCAGTACTTCGTCACCGTCTGTCTGGAAACGAACTCGGTGATACAGAAATTCCTGAATAACTCCTTCACCTCCTTCCAGACCTACAAAAAAACTCGTTTCCTCTTCCAGATCCTCTCCCAGGCATCCTCCTCATTCCTGTTCTTCCTGCAGCAGATTTACAAACAGACCGACGTCATCGAAACCCAGGTCCGGAAATCCCTGCAGAACAAAGAACTCTTCCGCATGCTGGAACTGCAGAAATCCCTGACCTACTTCAACTTCGCCCTTCACGCCAATGAAAACGTGATGGAACGCCTCATGCGTCTCCGCAACAGCCCCCTCCACTCCCTTCTCAAAATGTACGAAGAAGACGAAGACCTGCTGGAAGACGTAATCATTGAAAACAAGCAGGCCTTGGAAATGGCGGAAATCTATACCAACATTCTCATGTCCATGATGGACTCCTTCTCCTCCATCATCTCCAACCGCCTGTCCCAGATCATGAAATTCCTCACCTCCGTCACCATTATCCTGGCCATTCCCACATTGATATTCAGCCTCTGGGGCATCAACGTCCCCGTCCCCTGGGCCGATGCACCTTTAGGATTTGCGGAAGTCATCCTCATAGGCATCCTCGTCACCATGGTGGCCACCTTCGTCCTGTGGAAAAAAGATATGCTGTAAATGAAAAAACCGGCTTTGGCCGGTTTTTTTATTGAGCGCGGCTGGCGCCTTTGGACACACCTGCGGTGTGAGGGTTGACGGGGCCTTTGGCCCCGAGGGTTGTGGTATCGCCCTCTCGGGCGATGAGTATGAAGTCAGCGTTACGGATTTACCTTTCTGTATCATACGTCATGAAAAGCATTCTGCTGACTGGCTCGCTACGCTCGCCCCCCTATCCAGGCTGCGCCGGACTGCCCCCTGTTCAGGGGGCAGAATAAGTTTCTATGCTTTCCTGCAGAGACATGGCTCCATGGCTAAGCACCCATAGTGCCCCCACTTACGGGGGAAAGGTGGTGACGCAGCCACCAAAGGGGGAATGCATTTCCTCGCCCGCAGGGCGGTTGTATGGTTTTATACAAACTGGCGCCTTCTATAAATGTAAGGCGCCCACAACAACCCTCAGCGGCAGAGCCGCTGTCAAACTTAAGAACCCTCGGGGCGATAGCCCCGTCAAACTTTAGAACCCTCAAGCCCCAAAGGGGCTTGTCCATAAGGGCGCCCACCTCGCCAGCGGGCACGGTCAGCCAACCAATAGGTAAGCCCTTTAATGGGCAGGCTAAGGGCCTACTTTGGCTAACTTGGAGGTCCTATGCAGGACCTCCACAGTACTATATACCTCCCGAGGGCGGAAGCCCGGAGCCCGTCCGGGAGGCGTCAGCCGATCCCGGACAGAACCCTGGCAGCCCAGGGCCGTCAGGCCCGGCGGCGCCATCAACCCTCGCCCGCAGGGCGTCAACCTTCGGGAATACAGCTTCCCGCCGAATCCCTCACAAAGGCCCATAACCTCAAATGTCGCACACAGCAAAAAAGCACTAACCATAACAGTTAGTGCTTTTTCAGTTAATCAGCAGCTTCCTATCCTCCCGGGCCGCTTCCAGCCAAGTACTTTCGGCGTTTGTGAGCTTAACTACCGTGTTCGGCATGGGTACGGGTGTATCCTCACAGCTATCGCCACTGAATCTTTGAGAGTCTGTTCTCTCAAAACTGCATAGAAGAAGTCCCGAAGGCTCTCGCCTCTGGTCGTGCTTTTCGTGAAATCTAAGCTAAGACCTCGACCTATTAGTACTGCGTCGCTCCATGACTTGCGCCACTTCCACTCACAGCCTATCAACCTCATCGTCTTTAAGGGGTCTTACTCATTGCTGATGAGAAGTCTCATCTCGGGACGGGCTTCACGCTTAGATGCTTTCAGCGTTTATCCTTTCCGGATGCGGCTTTCCAGCCGTGCCACTGGCGTGACAACTGGTACACCGTTGATCCGTCCACTCCGGTCCTCTCGTACTAGGAGCAGCCTCCCTCAAACTTCTTGCGCCCGCGATGGATATGAACCAAACTGTCTCACGACGTTTTGAACCCAGCTCGCGTACCACTTTAATGGGCGAACAGCCCAACCCTTGGAACCTACTCCAGCTCCAGGATGTGATGAGCCGACATCGAGGTGCCAAACCTCCCCGTCGATATGAACTCTTGGGAGAGATTAGCCTGTTATCCCCAGGGTAGCTTTTATCCGTTGAGCGATGGCCTTTCCACTCAGTACCACCGGATCACTAAGCCCGACTTTCGTCTCTGCTCGACTTGTCTGTCTCGCAGTCAAGCTCCCTTCTGCCTTTGCACTCTTCGGCCGGTTTCTGTCCGGCCTGAGGGAACCTTTGGGCGCCTCCGTTACATTTTAGGAGGCGACCGCCCCAGTCAAACCGCCTGCCTGAGATGGTCCACGAGGTTGTTAGTCTCCGTGTTAGAATCTCAGCAACATAAGGGTGGTATCCCAACATCGGCTCTGTAACACCCAAAGGCATTACTTCTTAGCCTCCCACCTATCCTGTGCATATGTCACCGGGATTCAATCTCAAGCTGCAGTGAAGCTCCATGGGGTCTTTCTGTCCAGTCGCGGGTAACCTGCATCTTCACAGGTATTTCAATTTCACCGGGCCCCTCGTTGAGACAGTGCCCAAATCATTACGCCTTTCATGCGGGTCGGAACTTACCCGACAAGGAATTTCGCTACCTTAGGACCGTTATAGTTACGGCCGCCGTTCACTGGGGCTTCAGTTCAAAGCTTCGCTTTCGCTGACCTCTCTCCTTAACCTTCCAGCACCGGGCAGGCGTCAGCACCTATACTTCAGCTTTCGCTTTCGCAGGCACCTGTGTTTTTGGTAAACAGTTGCTTGGGCCTCTTTTCTGCCACCCTTTTCTGTTCCGGGGGTTTCTCCCTTTCGCCTACTCAGGGTCATCCTTCTCCCGAAGTTACGGATGCAATTTGCCGAGTTCCTTAACGAGGGTTTTCCCGCGCACCTTAGGATTCTCTCCCCGCCTACCTGTGTCGGTTTACGGTACGGGCGGATTTCGTCTCGCTAGAAGTTTTTCTTGGCAGTGTGGGATCCATGAGTTCGTCAAAGTCTCCTTTAACTCCCCATCATGTCTCTGCTTCTGTAAAGGGGGATTTGCCTCCCTCTACGCATACGCACTTGGACGCGCTCTTCCAGCCGCGCGATCATGTGCCCTCCTGCGTCGCTCCTTCGCTCAATTGACTCCATCCGGTACAGGAATTTCAACCTGTTGTCCATCGCCTATGCGTCTCCGCCTCGGCTTAGGTCCCGACTTACCCTGAGTCGACGATCGTTGCTCAGGAACCCTCGGGCTTTCGGTGGAAAGGATTCTCACCTTTCTTTTCGATACTCATACCGGCATTCTCACTTCTTATATGTCCACATCTCCTTACGGTAATGCTTCTTCCTTATAAGAACGCTCCCCTACCCATGACATTGCTGTCATGCCATAGCTTCGGTTCCGTGCTTGAGCCCCGGACATTTTCGGCGCAGCGTCTCTCGACCAGTGAGCTATTACGCACTCTTTAAATGGTGGCTGCTTCTGAGCCAACATCCTGGTTGTTTATGAAACGCCACATCCTTCGCCACTTAGCACGGCATTTGGGACCTTAGCTGATGATCTGGGCTGTTTCCCTTTTGACCACGGCCCTTATAAGTCGTAGTCTGACTCCCGAGTATAATTGCAGCCATTCGCAGTTTGACTGGGTTTGGTAACCGGGTAGGTCCCTCTCCTGATCAGTGCTCTACCGCCTGCAATCTCTACCTCGAGGCTAGCCCTAAAGCTATTTCGGGGAGAACCAGCTATCTCCACGTTCGATTGGAATTTCACCCCTACCCACACCTCATCCTAACCCTTTTCAACGGATATAGGTTCGGCCCTCCGCACATTTTTACCTGTGTTTCAGCCTGGACATGGGTAGATCACTGTGGTTTCGGGTCTATGCAATCCAACTTATCGCCCTATTAAGACTCGCTTTCGCTTCGGCTCCGCATTTCCTGCTTAACCTTGCTGGACCTCATAACTCGCCGGTTCATTCTTCAATAGGCACGCCGTCGACCTTATTATTAAGCGGTCTCCGACTGCTTGTAAACATACGGTTTCAGGTTCTGTTTCATTCCCCTCCCGGGGTGCTTTTCACCTTTCCCTCATGGTACTATGCGCTATCGGTCGATATCTGTGTTTTGC
>NZ_OV788641.1:782500-932500 GCF_928721695.1 Dialister succinatiphilus
TGATGATATCACGGATGGCTCTTTGTGTCAACAGTTTTTTTGAAATATTTTTTGGACACGCCCTTTGGACACGCCCTTTCGGGCGTGAAGGTTCAGAAGGTTCAGAAGGTTCAAAAGGTTCAGAGGGGAAAGGTTCTTAGGATTGACCGGCCTGACGGCCGGAGGGTTCTTAGGTTTGACGGCCTTTCAGGCCGAGGGTTGTGGTGGCGGCTTCGCCGCAAATTATAAAAAGGGACGCGGCTGACGCCGCGGGTTGTACAGAAGGGTTGTGTTCGCTTCCGCTCAAGGGGCGACAGCGCCTGCGGCGCTGAGGGTTGTGGTATCGCCCTTACTGGCGATGAGTATAAAGTCAGCGTTACGGATTTACCTTTCTGTGTCATATGGCATGATAAGCATTCTGCTGACTGGCTCGCTGCGCTCGCCTCCCCCTATCCGGCTGCGCCGGACTTCCCACGCAAGCGGGGGCAGAATAAAACACCGCGAAACACTCTCCTCATAAATGGCTCTACAGTAAGCACGGGTTATAGTGCCACTGTGCACATCCTGCATAGGATGTGCAAGTTGGTCAAAGTAAGCCCTAAGCCTGCCCATAAAAGGGCCTTCCTTTTAATTGACCAACCGAACTGCGGGGGGTGGCAAAGGAACTGGATTCATAGGGGAGCCCCGCGACCCGCGAATCCAGTGACATGCTTCCCACCGGGCAAGGTGGTGGCGCCAGCCACCAAAGGAGAATTGCATTTCCAACGCCCGCAGGGCGGTTGTAAAGGTTTTATACAAACTGGCGCCTTCTATAATTTAGAGGCGCCCTACAACAACCCTCGCGCCAAAGGCGCGTCAAACTTAAGCCCCTTAAGAACCTTCGGCCCAGCGGGCCGTCAACCCTCACGCCCCAAAGGGGCGTGTCCATAGGGCGCGTCAACCTTCGGGAATACTGCAAAGCACCGCTCCGACCCCGACCCCGCCCTAAGTTATTCCTTACAAAATCTTTTTATTTCTGTTACAATAAGCTAGCTAAATGATTCATATTCTTATACTCATATAAGGGAACGGAGGCGTGCCTGTGGACGCAGGAAGGATACAGACCATGGCGGAGCAGCTGATCCGGGAGAATCCGAAGCGCCGGATACTGGATTTCACGCTGGAGGGGCAGAAGTACTGGATCAAGCGGAAGCTGGGAAACGGGCGGAACCAGCTGGTCAAGTATTCGGTGGAGAAGGAATTTTATTATGAAATCGCCCGCATGACCATTGCCGGAAGGTTTCATCCGGAGCTGGTGCCTCATATGGTATGCCTTACGCCGGACTACATGGTCACTTTGGACGGAGGTCCTACGCTGAAGAATGTGCTGGGCTCCAAACGGGAGGAAGAGGAGAAGGAAGGTATTCTGGAGGATACCGGCGCCGCCCTGGCTTCTCTTCATCATGACGGCATTATCCACGGCCGTCCTGCTCTCCGGGATATCACCTATCTGGACGGAAAGCTCACGTTTCTGGACTGGGAAAACAGAATGTATGCCCGGGACCGGGAAACGCTGAAGGCCCTGGATTTCCTCCTGCTTCTCCAGGGCATCTGCCGGGAAAATTACAGGGAGGAAAAGTCCCGCGTCGCTGCCGTCATACGGGGGTATGAGGAAAACGGCGGCGCCCCTTCGGTGGAAAATGCTCGTCAGTTTCTGAAGCACCACAGCATCATCGGCTCTCTGGTGCACCTGCTGTCTCCTTTCCAGATGAAGGATATTGAATCGGTACGAAAAATATATGATTATCTAAAATAAAGGGTTCCTGTTCTCATGGCATTTCCTGTGATGAGGACAGGAATTTTTTCTACAGCTTTTTCCCAAAAGCGCTCTCCCTCTTATCCCCGGAAATTCGCCTCTTGCCGCCGGAGCTCCACTTCTCTATACTTAAGGAAGTATGATAACAGGGGGAAGTCAGATGCTGTTTTTAGAACAGGAAAAAGAAAAGTTCATGGCCTGGTGTAATGATATTTCCATGAAAGAACTGGCGCTGTATTTCGTCAGCGCTCTTGGCCTGCTGCTTTTAGTATTCCTATATTATAATGCGCTGGGGATTACCGGCCTTTTTCAGTGGTACCGGTTTGGAAGAAATATGGGAGAGTGTTTCCTTCTGATTTTCTTGACGGAGCTCATGACCGGAAAAAATCTGCTCCATCCTTTCTGGCGCATCGGGTACATTCCCTTCTTTTCCTGGGTCCTGGTATTTCCTTATGTGCTGATTCACGCGGTGAACGGCATGAAGGATCCCACATTTAACCACCTGAGTCCCTATTTTCTCACTGCCATCGGTACGCTGCTTCTGATTTTTTTTATGATGAATGTGATCTGCCGGGTCTATGTAGGGCGGAAGCTGGCTGCCTCTATCTGTCTTCTGGCAGTCTGTTTCTTTTCCTTCAGTGCCTTCATCTTCCTCATGCATTATGCCTTTATGCATATTATGATGTCTCCCCGGGAAATGTTTTTTGCCCTGTACCAGCCGGTGCGCTGGTTTCACCGCATTGTGCTGCCTCATGTGGGCCTCTGGAATCTCCTTCTCATGGGAGCAGGCCTGGTGGCCTTTGTGGTTTTGTACTGGCAGTGGATTTATAACAGTGCCTATGCACTGTCTCCCCGCTGGAAGAAGCAGGGAAGAAAATCCTATTCCTGTATCCATCGTATCCTCCAGTTCCTGGTTTTCTTCGGCTGTCTCTGGCTTCTGGTACGCTGGCTCAGCGAATGCTTCCCGCTCCACGATTACGAGCTGGCAAAGCAGTATAAGGAATATATCGATTTCATCCAGAATACAAGGCTCTGAGGGCGGCGGAGCCGCCGGGTTCCGCGCCCTTTTTTCGCATGCAGGGATACAGGCATCTCTTCCTTTTGCCTCAATTTATGAAAGAAGGCTTATATTGGAAAATATAGATAGAAATAACCTGACCATCCGGGATAAGATGAAGCTGATCCTGGACACGGGGCAGCTTTTGATGGAGAATGGCTCCGGCAGCAAGCGTATCGTCAGGGATATGCTGGAAACCGCTGCCTATCTTGGTATTTACTGGCAGGATGTGCAGATCCACCTGACCTACTCCACCATTATGATTAATGTGGATGACGGAAAAACCACGCATACCATGTTTCGGAAATGCTACCGCCACGGCATCAATATGACTGCCGTGCTCCAGGCCAGCCGTGCTTCCCGGAATGCCCTCTACCAGAATGCGCCTTATGACCGGTTTGTGACCCATCTGAACCATATCCAGGAGTCCAGCACCCGCCGCATTTATCCGGAATGGATGGTGATCCTGGCCATCGGGCTGGCCTCTTCTGCCTTCTGCCTCATTTTCGGCGGTCATGCGGTGGAAGCTCTCTATACCATGCTGGCTGCCATGGCCGGCGCCCTGGTACGCTATCTCTGCAGCCGGGTGGAATTCAATGTGTATGTCACCATTGCAGCCTCCGCTTTTGCTGCTACAGTAACCGCCTATTTCACCATGTACCTGCCCGGTGCCATTTCCCCTTTCCTGCCCATTGTGGCCTGCGCCCTCACGTTGATACCAGGGGTGCCCCTCATTAATGCGGTAGACGATTTTCTGAACAATTACCTCACCTCCGGCATGACCCGCATCACCCATACCCTTCTCATCATGCTGGCCATGACCTTCGGCATTGCCGGCGCTGTGGGAATCACCGACGTACCCAGCTTCACCGACGTGAACATTGCGCCGGAGAGCCTGTACCTGACCCAGGCACTGGCGGCTGCCATGGCGGCCCTGGGCTTTTCCATCATGTTCAATGTGCCCAGACGCTACATCCCCGCCGCCTGTCTGGGGGCCATTATCACCGTGGACGTGCGGGACGTATGTATGGTGCTCTTTCACACCGGCATGGCCAGCGCCTCCTTCTTCGGCGCCGCCGTGCTGTCCCTGCTCTATTTCAGTATTTCCAAATACTTCCACGCTCCCGTATTCGTAGTCACCATTCCTGCCATTATCCCTCTCATTCCCGGCGTGCTGCTGTACCGCTTCCTCTTTGCCATTATCGACATTTCCCATATGAACCTGCTGGAGCTCATGATGGCCTTCCGGACCGGCGTAGAAGCCATGCTCATCCTTCTGGGCATATCCCTGGGCGCCACCCTGCCCGACGTGCTGGCCCATCAGTACATTGAAAGAACCAAGCGGAAAAAGCTGCAGAAGCTGCTGATGAAGCGGGATGGAAATAGGGAAATCCTGAAAAATGCGGCGGATCTGGACAAGGCCAGCGGGAGAGGGTGATGGGAGCGCTTTTGGACACACCTTCGGTGTGAGGGTTGACGGGGCTGCGCCCCGAGGGTTCTTAAGGTTCTTAAGTTTGACGGCCTTTCAGGCCGAGGGTTGTGGTATCGCCCTTCGGTGCACAGCGAACACATTTTGAAGGAGCGCTAGCAACGCGCAAAATGTAGTGAGTCGTTTCCCCTTTAGGGGGCGATGAGTATAAAGTCAGCGTTATGAGGGAGGATTCTTAAGATGGACCGGCCCCATGGGCCAGAGGGTTCTTAAGTTTGACGGCCTTTCCGGCCGAGGGTTGTGGTATCACCCTTGCGGGCGATGAGCATAAAGTCAGCGTTACGGATTCACCTTTCTGTGTCATATGGCATGATAGGCATTCTGGTGATTAGCCACCTCCGGTGGCTTTTCCCCCCTTTGGTGCCTTACGGCACCACCTTTCCCCCGCTGAGCGGTGGGACAATAAAGAGACGCAAAGCAATCCCTTCATAAGCAGCTCACAGCATAACGGAGCTTTATAGTCCCCTGTGGAGGTCCTGCATAGGACCTCCAAGTGGGGCGAAGTAAGGCGCCTAGCCTGCCCATTAAGGCGCTTTCCTTTTGTCGCCCCACCGAACTGCGGGGGTGGCAAGGGAACTGGATTCATAGGGGAGCCCCGCGACCCGCGAATCCAGTGACATGCTTCCCACCGGGCAAGGTGGTGGCGCCAGCTACCAAAGGGGGATTGCATTTTCTCGCCCGCAGGGCGGTTGTTAAGGTTTTGGCGCCTTATATAATTTAGAGGCGCCCTACAACAACCCTCGCGCCAAAGGCGCGTCAAACTTAAGCCCCTTAAGAACCTTCGGCCCAGCGGGCCGTCAACCCTCAAGCCCGTCAGGGCTTGTCCATAAGGCGTGTCAACCTTCGGGAATACAGCTTCCCGCCAATTCTGCACAAAAACCCATGGTTTCCCTGACGCCAAAGGCGGCATATAAAACTCCCCTCTGATCGAGATGACGGTGGCGGCTAATGCCGCAAGTTTTATAAAAAAGACAAAAAAATCCCCTATCCTGCCGGAATTCAGAGGAGCAGGATAGGGGTGTTTCTCACTTCCGAAGAAGTGAGGGGGGACAACGATATGGAAGATGAACCATTGTTCATCGCGTCCCTGCAGGGTGAAGGGTGGTCTCAGATATGAGCCTTGGCGCCTTCTTCTTTAGCAGCCAGTGCTGCTTTTTCAGCTCTTTCCTTAGCAAGTACGCCCTGGAAGCGGACGACTTCTTCTTTAATGACAGGAGAGAGAACGAGCAGGGAAATGAGGTTTGGAATTGCCATGAGTGCGTTGGCAATATCGGAGAGGTTCCATACCAGATCCAGGGTCTGGGTAGCACCTACGTAAACAACCAGGGAGAATACAACTCTGTAAACCATATTGAATTTATGGGTTCCGAAGAGGTATTCCCATGCTTTTTCGCCGTGGTATTCCCAGCCAAGGATGGTGGAGAAGGCGAAGAGGATGATACCGATAGCTACGATGTAGGTTCCGATGACGCCGATGTTGGAAGAGAAGGCTGCCATGGTGAGGGCAATGCCTTTCAGAGGAGCACCGCTGGCATCAGTGGTGCCAAGGACACCGGAGGAAGCAATGGTAAGACCGGTAATGCTGCAGACAACGATGGTATCCCAGAAGGTGCCGGTCATATTGATGTAGCCCTGACGAACAGGATCATCGGTGGTGGCAGCAGCAGCGGTAATAGCTGCAGAGCCCAGGCCGGCTTCATTGGAGAAGCAGCCTCTGGCAACGCCGTAACGCATGGAGTTCATAATGGTGACGGTAATGGTGCCGAGGACGCCGCCGCCGATAGCCTGCGGATTGAAGGCCATCATGAAGATCAGATAGAGGCCGTGAGGTACGTTCTGGATATTAATAAGAATGCAGATAACGCCTGCGATGATGTAGAACACAGCCATACCGGGAACAACGACAGAGGAAACCTTGGAAATTGTCTTGATACCGCCTACGATGATGATGAGAGACAGGATGGTCAGAACCACGCCGCAGACTTCCAGCGGAATGCCGAAGACTGTCTGCACAGCTCCGGAAATGGAGTTTGCCTGGGTCATGTTGCCGATACCGAAAGAAGCGATGACAGAGAAGAGTGCGAAGAGGAAACCGAGGGTGCGGCCGGCCATTTTATTTTTGAAGCCGTTTTTCATGGTGAACATGGGGCCGCCCTTCATTTCACCTTTGGCATTCACTTCACGGTATTTAATAGCCAGCATGCATTCGGAGAATTTGGTGGTGAGGCCGAAGCATGCGGAAATCCACATCCATACCAGGGCGCCGGGGCCGCCGGAGAACATGGCGGTGGCAACGCCTACAATATTGCCGGTGCCGATGGTGGCAGCCAGGGCAGTCATTAATGCGGAGAATGGAGAAACATCGCCTTTGCCTCGTTTTGTGGTGCGGGCTTCTTTAGAAAGGACGCTGTGGATTGCATAGGGCAGATTCCGCCAGGTCTGAAATTTCAATAAACAGGTGAGGTACACGCCGGTACCGACAAGGAGCACCAGCATTACCGGGCCCCAGACTATGCCGTCAATGGTATTGACGACCGAGTTGATTGCAGCCATGTCCATAATAATATCCCCCTTACATTTGACCCGTATTTCTGAGAAAAAAACAACCGCCGCACTCAGGCTGCTGGTGAAAAAAGTCTGAGGCTGGCGGTGATATGTATGTATGCATCCATGCATAGCGGGAGTTACCCGACTGCCAGCCCTGTCCTTTTGCCTGAGAGATTCGGGATTTACGGGTGAAATCCCTTTACACCTTCGGCGCCCAATTGAATGGGACTCTCCAGAGTTGTGTCCGTACACAGTTTCGTGTTCTTCTGAACGCCTGATAGTATTACTCCTTCGGCAGAGGGGCTTTGGGCCTCTCATTTTTCAGTGTACATCATCCACCATATTTTGCTTTTCGGCTTCTTTCGGGAACCAGATCTGAATTCCCCCTCCGGAAGCCTGCCGTGCATTGCGGCATATATTCACAGGCATTGCCTGATCCTATACATACATTAAGGGTATTGATTTTATGGAACCATTTTTAGAAAAGCAGGGCCTCCACTTCGGGAAATATTTCCAGGGATACTTCCCGAAGCCCGGCACTCCCTGATGAATCAGTTTAGGAGGGCTTATCCACCAGGGTGCCCTTTGCCGGATGGGGTGTCATATTAATCCCGGCGGAAGGAAAATGGGAAAACCTTTCCGTCTGGAAATAATATGTAATATCGGTGCCTGATTGAAAGACTCAGTCTTCCGCATTGGCGGAAATTTTGGCCTTTACTTCCTTGCTGGGGTCCTGGTCTACGTATTCTTCGTAGTCCTTGCCTGTCTTCAGGTGGTCGAAATACTTGGCAGTTTCTCTTACCACCACGCCGGACAGGGCCAGCAGGGCAATCAGGTTAGGAATAGCCATGAGTCCATTGACAATATCTGCCAGAACCCAGATGGCTTCAAGTTTCAAAAATGCGCCGCTCGCAACCAGTGCGATAAAGATGATACGGTAAGGAAGAACTCCTTTGGTACCAGCCAGGTAAATCATGCAGCGTTCGCCGTAGTAGTTCCATCCAAGGATGGTGGTGAAAGCGAAGAGTACCAGGCCGATCATGAGCATGTAGCCGCCAAAAGCGGGGAATGCATCTTTGAATGCGGCATTGGTCAATGCTGCACCGTTCAGGCCGTTCAGCCATTCACCGGAAACGACGATGGTAAGACCGGTCAGTGTGCAGATGATAATGGTATCAATGAAGGTACCGGTCATAGAAATAAGTCCCTGTTCGGCAGGCCATTTGGTTTTAGCAGCGGCTGCTACGATAGGAGCAGAGCCCAGGCCAGATTCATTGGAGAATACGCCTCTGGCTATACCATTTCTCATAGCCATGATCATGGTAGAACCAAGGAAACCGCCAGCTGCTGCACTGCCTGTAAATGCGTTGGAAATAATAGTTTCCACAGCGCCAGGAATCTTATCAGCGAAGAAAATCAATACACCAATGGTTGAAATGAAGTAAATCACTGCCATAGCCGGAACGATTTTGGAAGCGGCTGCAGCGATGGACTGGAGTCCGCCAAGAGTAATGGCTGCGACCAGAACCGTGAGAATCACGGCTGTCCACATGGGATCCAATCCGATAGTCATCTTGGTGATATCCACAATGGAATTCACCTGGGCAAAAGTACCGATTCCGAAGTAGGCTACCAGAACGCCGAAGATGGCGAAGAGGGTGCCCAGCCACTTGTACTTCTCGCCCATACCGTTTTTAATGTAGAACATAGGGCCGCCGGCGATTTCACCTTTGGCATCTACTTCGCGGTACTTGACGGCCAGAAGACCTTCTGCATACTTGGTAGCCATTCCGAAGAATGCGGCAAGCCACATCCAGAAAATGGCGCCCGGGCCGCCGGCTGCGATGGCTGTTGCCACGCCTACAATGTTGCCGGTACCTACTGTGGCAGAAAGGGCTGTGCAGAGAGCCTTGAAAGAATCAATATCACCGCTGCCTGCATTCTGTGCTTTGAAAATCAGCTTCAGTGCCTTTGGTAATTTGAATACCTGCAGCAGCTTCAGTCTGATGGTAAGCAGGATACCGGTTCCTACAAGAAGAACCAGCAGCGGCGGCCCCCAGATAAAACTATCCAGCGAATTCAACACATTCATGTAATTCAAATCCATTTTAACAACGCCCTCCAGATAATAAGATAGATACAAAAAAGCCGGCTTTCCATGAAAAATAAAACTCTGGAAGCCGGCATTGTCTACCTTAAAGCGGAACACATAGTGTGACGCTGCTTTCTCTGTCCTTTTGCCTGAGAGATTGGGATGTTTCCATCCTTACACCTTCGGCGCTCTTTAATCGAGACTCTCCAGAGTGTGTCCGCATACGGTACTCATCTTTTCAGATACCTGAGAGTGTCACTCCTTCGGTAAGCCTTACGGCTTTCTCCCATATGTTTCATCCACCTGTATGAATTTGATGTTTGCATTATAGGTCCCCTTGTAAAATTTTGCAAGAGGTTTTTTCGCATTTAATTATTTTTTAATTTGATACGCCTGCGGCGTGAGGGTTCTTAAGATAGACCAGCCCTATGGGCCGGAGGGTTCGTAAGTTTGACGGCCCTTCGGGCCGAGGGTTGTGGTATCGCCCTTACGGGCGATGAACATAAAGTCAGCGTTACGGGATTGGCTTTCTATGTCATATGGCATGAAAAACAATTCTGCTGATTGGCTCGCTGCGCTCGCCTCCCCCTTTCCGGCTGCGCCGGACTTCCCCCTGTTCAGGGGGCAGAATAGGTTTCTATGCTTTCCTACAGAGACATGGCTCCATTGCTAAGCACCCATAGTGCCCCCGCTTGCGGGGGAAAGGTGGTGGCGCCAGCCACCAAAGGGGGATTGCATTTCCGACGCCCGCAGGGCGGTTGTATGGTTTTATACAAACTGGCGCCTTCTATAATTTAGAGGCGCCACCACAACCCTCAGCGGCAAAGCCGCTGTCAAACTTAAGAACCTTCGGGGCGATAGCCCCGTCAGTCGAGTAGACGGAATCAGATTACTCTGTCCGCCCCTCACAGAACCGTACGTGCGGTTTTCCCGCATACGGCTCTTAGAATAGTCCTTGAGGTGTACTCGTTACACCTTATCAGTTGCAGTTCCGTTTACATTTAACTAATCTCTAAGTCTTAGTTTCTTCTACATCTCTGTGCAGAACCTGTTTCCCTGCGATTGTTGACTATTCTTTACCCCCTTCACTCCACCTGCTTTCACAGGTTTCATCACTACTATGAGGTAATCCGACTGCTGACCGGGCATCTGTGACGTCTCCATACAGTTAAGTATTTTGGCGTCCATACCATTGGGATGGGTGTCATCCATTTAGGACCCTTGTCAGCTCTCCCAGGTACATGTATAGTACTTCGTGCGCTCGCCATGCTCTATGACCCCGGTGGAACCTGCACAGTTCTCGCTTACCGACCTGCGCATTTCTGCCTGCGACCAAAGTTAGAGTATCGGCTTCCACTTGTCGTTCTAACGAGGCTGAATCGCTTCACGCTTTCGCATTACGGCTCTCGCACTCCTTTGTCTACGCTTCATGCTGGCCTCACGGCTTCACATGCAAGACTAAGTACCGGCTGCTTGCTAGGCTTTGCCGGGTCTGGGCTTTCACCAGACTATACTATACACGCCGAACTGGCGCACAACTTTAGAACCCTCACGCCCATAAGGGCGTGTCCATAAGCAGGCCCACTCTCCTATCCCAGGGCCACATCCAATGTCATCATCACCATGAAGCCCAGGGCGAAGGTGAGGACCCCTATATCGGAATGCTCTCCTTCCGACATTTCAGGAATCAGCTCTTCCACCACCACATACATCATGGCGCCTGCCGCAAAGGAAAGAAGATAGGGCATAAGAGGCACCACCAGGGACGTGAGGAGAATGGTGAGCATACCGCCTACCGGTTCCACCGCCCCTGACAGCATACCGCCGACGAAGGATTTCATCTTTCCCATACCGGCACCCCGAAGAGGCATGGAAATAATGGCCCCTTCCGGGAAATTCTGAATAGCAATGCCGATGGAAAGAGCCATGGCTGATGCATAGGTAATATCCCCGTGGCCTGACAGGAAACCGGCCAGCACCACCCCCACGGCCATACCTTCCGGAATATTATGGAGCGTCACTGCCAGTACCAGCATAGTGGTGCGGGCCAGATGACTCCTGGGCCCTTCTGCCTCCTCCGCCCCCATATGAAGATGGGGAATGATGTGATCCAGGAAAAGCAGAAAAAGAATGCCTCCACCAAATCCAATCACCGCAGGCAGAAAAGCCAGCTTCCCCCAGTCCGACGATTCCTCAATGGCCGGAATGAGAAGACTCCAGATGGAGGCTGCCACCATGACGCCGGAAGCAAAACCTGTGAGCCCCCGCTGTACGCCGCGATGCATTTCTCCCCGCATAAAAAACACACAGGCCGCCCCCAGAGAGGTGCCCAGAAAGGGGATAAAGAGTCCCCAGAAAATATCCATATTCATTATGTTCTCCTTTAAGCAAAATTTTGAATTAACTTATCCTAACAATAGGCTAACTGAGAGTATTTGTCAATATGGTTTCTTTGAGGTTTCCTGTCCGGCTTAGTTCCGCTTCCTTTTATGCCGACAGGAAACTTTTTGCGAATGGTTTCCTTACTTGTCGTGGCTCACACGGTGCTTCTTACCGACAGGAAACTTTTCGACAGAAAACTTTCCATTCACTACATATTCACAGATTGTGAATAACTCTGTTGTGAATCTCTGTGACTAACTTTGTCGATAAAATCAGTAATTCAGAACTTTTTTCCTGTGAATTTCTACAGGAATTCACAGAGTTTTGAACAAAATGTGGATAACTTAAAAGGGCCGCGAAGCGGCCCTTGGACACGCCTGCGGCGTGAGGGTTGACGGGACTTCGTCCCGAAGGTTCTTAAGGTTCTTAGGTTTGACGGCCCTTCGGGCCGAGGGTGATGGTGGCGGCTTCGCCGCAAGTAAAAAAGGGGCGCGGCTGGCGCCGCAGGTTGTGTAGAAGGGTTGCATAAAAAGGGTTCTTAAGATGGATGGGCCTTCGGCCCAAGGGTTATTAAGTTTGACGGGGCCTTTGGCCCCGAGGGTTGCGGATTGCCATAGGCAATGCTTATAAAGTCAGCGTTACGAGATTTACTTTCTGTGTCATATGGCATGATAGGCATTCTGCTGACTGGCTCGCTGCGCTCGCCTCCCCCTATCCGGCTTCGCCGGACTTCTCCACGGGAAAGCGTGTCACACGATTCTCAGGTCGCTTCGCTTCCTTACGAATCGTGTTCCCTTGCCACCCCTATGCAGGGGGAAGAATAAAACACCTCGAAGCATTTCTTTCATAAGTCACTCACAGCATAACGTAGCTTTATAGTGCCCTCGCAAAGTGGGGGTGGCAAAGGAACTGGATTCATAGGGGAGCCCCGCGACCCGCGAATCCAGTGACATGCTTCCCACTGGCCAAAGTGGTGGCGCCAGCCACCAAAGGGGGATTGCATTTTCTCGCCCGTCAGGGCGGTTGTATGGTTTTTCCTGCTGCCGCAAGGCAGCATTGATACTGGCGCCCATAAGGGCGCCCACCACAACCCTCAAGCCCCAAAGGGGCTTGTCCATAAGCCGCCTGTCCGCTATTTTACAAATTCCCCTATATGCCGGTTAATCATATCTGCCATCCTCTTTTTGGCTTCCACGTCGCCGTGGAGGCCGTCCAGAGCCAGGTATTCCGGCATCAGGTTATCGTAGAGGAAGGCCGCTGCCGTGTCGATATGGGGCTGGGTGCGGATGAATGCATTAACCTTTCGAAAGGCTTCTTCCCAGCCTTCTGCTGTCGGTTCGTGAAAGACTTTATCTATGCTGGATGGATTGATAGGCGGCAGGGTGAGGAGGATGGGCACAATGCCATGGTCTCTGCACTTCTGCTGGATTTCCTGCAAATCACGGATGACCTCTTCCGCCGGCACGCCGCCGCGGAGGCTGTTGCTGCCGCCCAGAATGAGGAGGTATTTCAGATGAAAGGGAAGGACGTCCCGATCGAAGCGCTCCACCATGTCATGGCTCGTATTTCCTGAATCTCCCAGATTGATGGTGTCAAAGTCCAGATAGTGGCCATAGCTGTATTCCAGGTCATTGGGGCCATAGGACATGCGGCCGCCGCCATGAGTAATGCTGTCGCCAAAGAGGCCGATGGTATAGCCTTCCGTAGAAAACTGCCGCTTCTGGGGCAGGCTCCACTGTCCCACCGGATTTCCTTCCTCATCCTTTCCCCGCACCCGCCAGTACCAGGTGCCGAATCGGGGAGTGTCGTCGTAGAAATCGGTATAAAGGAAATCTCCGCCGCCTATGTGGTACATGGAATGGGCAGTGCCTTCCGTATTTTCGGGATAGGCAGACAGGACTTCGATTTCATAGGAGGAAGCTCCGGGATTTCCTATGTAGGAATAGACAGGATAGAGCAGAGCCCCTCCCCTTTCTCCGCTTCTGTCCGGCCGGGGAAGGGGTGCATTTCTGGAAACAGGAGTCACCGAGCTTTCCAAAGGCCGGGGCCTGCTTTCCATCCCTATGGGATACCCGTCAAAATCAAGGGGCTTTTCCTGCCAGTACAACTCCTGCAGGTCCTTGAACTGCCCGCTTTCAGGAAGAAGCATATCGCTCATATAGGCGGTGGTTTTCCAGGTGCCTGCCATTTTTCCGTGATCCCTGCGGCTGAAGGTGACATCATACTTCACGGCATCATAGTCGGGCTTCCAGGACAAATGAAGCAGCCCCTCTGCAGGCACAGTGCCTGCGGCAAGAAGAGCTGCCAGTATAGTAGAAATCATGATTTTTTGATTCATTGTTTATCTCCATTGTTTCACGTGAAACAAGTGCGCCCTTAGGGCGCAAAGGGGCACGGCTTCGCCGTGGGTTGTGGCCTGCTGGCGCAGGCAGGTTGTGTAGAAGGGTTGTATAAAAAGGGTTCTTAAGATGGATGGGCCTTCGGCCCAAGGGTTCGTAAGTTTGACGGCCCTTTGGGCCGAGGGTTGTGGTGGCGGCTTCGCCGCAAGTTTTAAAGATTTCATACAAACTGGCGCCTTCTATCAATTAAAAGGCGCCATACTACAACCCTCAGCGGCAGAGCCGCTGTCAGTCGAGTAGACGGAATCAGATTACTCTGTCCGCCCCTCACAGAACCGTACGTGCGGTTTTCCCGCATACGGCTCTTAGAATAGTCCTTGAGGTGTACTCGTTACACCTTATCAGTTGCAGTTCCGTTTACATTTAACTAATCTCTAAGTCTTAGTTTCTTCTACATCTCTGTGCAGAACCTGTTTCCCTGCGATTGTTGACTATTCTTTACCCCCTTCACTCCACCTGCTTTCACAGGTTTCATCACTACTATGAGGTAATCCGACTGCTGACCGGGCATCTGTGACGTCTCCATACAGTTAAGTATTTTGGCGTCCATACCATTGGGATGGGTGTCATCCATTTAGGACCCTTGTCAGCTCTCCCAGGTACATGTATAGTACTTCGTGCGCTCGCCATGCTCTATGACCCCGGTGGAACCTGCACAGTTCTCGCTTACCGACCTGCGCATTTCTGCCTGCGACCAAAGTTAGAGTATCGGCTTCCACTTGTCGTTCTAACGAGGCTGAATCGCTTCACGCTTTCGCATTACGGCTCTCGCACTCCTTTGTCTACGCTTCATGCTGGCCTCACGGCTTCACATGCAAGACTAAGTACCGGCTGCTTGCTAGGCTTTGCCGGGTCTGGGCTTTCACCAGACTATACTATACACGCCGAACTGGCGCACAACTTTAGAACCCTCGGGGCGATAGCCCCGTCAAACTTTAGAACCCTCAAGCCACAAAGGGGCTTGTCCATAAGGCGTGTCAACCTTCGGGAATACTGGAAAGCACCGCTCAGATCCCGGTCCCGGTCCCGATCCCGACCACGCCACAGGCTCACTATTTCATAAACTCTCCCATATGCCTGTTGATTTCTCCGGCTATCATCTGCTTGGCATTCCAGTCTCCGTGGATGCCGTCCATAGCCAGTTCTCCCGGCATGACGGGGTAGTCTGCAAAGGGAGCGGCCGTATCTATATGGGGCTCTGTGCGGATCCAGTTGTTCACGGTGTCCACTGATTCCTTCCAGCCGCTGTAGGTCACATCGCCGTAGTATTTCTGTATGTTTTCCGGGTTGATGGGAACGATGGTGAGGAGAATGGGCACAATATGGTGTTCTATACATTTTTTCCGGATGGCTTCCAGATGACCGATGACTTTCTGGGGATCTGCGCCCATGCGAAGGTCATTGATGCCTCCCATGATGAGAAGGTATTTCACATGGAAAGGCAGTACGTCCCGGTCAAAGCGGTCTTCCATCATTTCCGTGGTGTCGCCGCTTCTGCCCATATTGACAGCCGGAAAGTCCAGGTAGGTCACATAGCTGTAGGCCATATCGGCCGGACTGTGGTACAGGTGGCCGCCGCCCTGGGTAATGCTGTCGCCGAAAATGCCCACTTCGAAATGCTCTTCCGGATTGGTGCGCACTTTTTCCGGAAGGCTCCAGATGCCCAGGGGATTTCCATTTTCGTCCATGCCTCTGACCCGCCAGTAGAAGGTGCCAATG
Source organism: Dialister succinatiphilus (assembly GCF_928721695.1). Taxonomy (NCBI): domain Bacteria; kingdom Bacillati; phylum Bacillota; class Negativicutes; order Veillonellales; family Veillonellaceae; genus Dialister; species Dialister succinatiphilus. The sequence goes on from NZ_OV788641.1 coordinate 797,960, forward strand.
CGCGGATTGTCATCATATACGTTGGACAGGGTGGTTTCTTTGGAAAATACCCGGTATTTCGAAGGTTCTGTGCCGTCCCTATTTTCCGGATACTGGTCCGTCACTTCCACTTCGTACTTCACAGCGCCCGGATTTCCTGCATAGGAATAGACGGGATAGAGAAGGGTGGAGCCATTCCCCGGACGGTACACATGGGGATAGGGGGCGTTCCTGGTGATGGGCTTCATGGTGCTTCTTACTTCCATGGGCGAGGAAAAGGGTCCCATGCCTTCCCAGTTGGCGTCAATGGGCCGCACCCGCCAGTAGAGGGGTGCTTCTCCGGGCGGGAAGGTGGACAGGTCCACCAGGACCTGGTTCGTATAAATGCGCTGGTTATCGTACAAATGATTTTCCACCGGGCTGTTCCGGTCCAGGTTTTCCGGCAGTCCCCGGAAGATTTCCACTTCGTAGCGCACCGATTCCGGATCTTCCTGCCAGGTAAGAAGGATGAGCTTTTCCTGGGGTCCCGTCTTTTCTTCTATCTGGGAAGGAAGGGCCCCTTCTTCCCTGCCCGCAGCCAGGGCGCTCTGAAGGAGCTGGTCTTCTATAGACCCATCTTCTGCTGAAACAGGAAGGGAAAAGGACAGGGCCAGAAGGGCCGATATAATCAGTTTCGCAGGATTTTTACCAGTCAGGGATTTCATGATTTCATTCCTTTAATTTCGTTATAGAGATACTGAAGGGCCTGTTCTGCTTCCCGGCTTCCCAGGGAGGCCGCTTTTTCCAGCCACTGCACGGCGGCCAGGCTGTTTACCTCCGTACCGTAGCCGTACTGATAGCAGGCGGCCAGCCAGCCCATAGCTTCCGGGAATCCCCGGTCTGCGGCCTCTTTGAAAAGGGCAAAGGCTTTATCATCATTTCCATCTTCATGGTACATGACTCCCAGCTGGGTGGTGGAGGAATCCATGCCGGCCTTAGAGGCTCTGCCATACCATTCTTTGGCCAGGCGCCGGTCTTTTTTCGTGCCATTGCCATAGTAGTAGCAGTTGGCCAGATTGCCCATGGCGGTGGGCTCTCCCCCTTCTGCCGCCTTCTTTGTATACCGGAAGCCTTCTTTTTTGCTCCCCCCTTTTTCATCAAAGAGATAGAGCATGCCCAGGGCGGTGCCTGCCTTCAGGTGGCCTTTGGAAAAGGCTTTCTTAAAGAGGCGAATGCCTTCCTTTTCATCCTTCGCCACGCCGTCGCCCAGGTAGTAGAAATAGGCCAGGCGGTTCATACTGTCAGGATAACCGGCTTCCATGGATTTCCGATAGCAGGAAATTGATTTCTTATCGTCAATGTAGGGTTTCAGAAGAGGATTATTATCCTTCACATGGCGGTCATGGAACTGGCCCAGGTCATTCCAAGCTTTCCAGTAACCCTGCAGGGCAGCTGCTTCCAGCAGATGAAGACCCGTATGCACTTCTTCTGCCGTTTCTCCATGCACCACGCTGAGGCAGCCAAGGGCTTCCAGGGCAAATACATCGCTTTCCTTTTTGACAGCGTCTATCCACTTTTCTTTAGCATCCATAATTTCATGGAATTCCTCATGACTTAACAGGTCGTAGTGGAGCATGCAGAAAACGCCGCAGAGCCCATCGTCTGCCCGGGCGCCTTCAAACGCTTTTCGTATGGCTTCTTTGGGGTCCGGAGAAACCGCATCCAGAGGATACAGCTCATAAAGCGCCAGAAAATAAAGGGCCCGGCTCTGTCCTTCCCCTGCCAGCTTCTGGAAGAGAGGGTATGCTTCTTTTACCTTATAGGACTGAAATAATTTTTCGGCATTTTCTAATTCCGTCATTATGATTCCTCGTTTCTTGTGGATATATTGACACACCTGCGGTGTGAGGGTTGACGGGACTTCGTCCCGAGGGTTCTAAAGGTTCTTAAGTTTGACGGCCCTTCGGGCCGAGGGTTGTGGTATCGCCCTTCGGGCAATGCTTATAAAGTCAGCGTTACGGGATTTGCTTTTCTGTGTCATAGGGCTTGATTGGCATTCTGGTGATTAGCCGCTGCGCGGCTCCCCCTTATCCGGCTGCGCCGGACTTTCCCCCATCCGGGGGACAGAATAAACTGCTCCATGCTTTCCTGTAGAGACTTCGCCCCATGGTTAAGCATCCACAGTCCCACCACGAAGTGGTGGCAAGGGAACTTGATTCGCAAAGAGCCGTAGGCGACTGAGAATCAAGTGACACGCTTCCCAACGGGGCGGGAAGGTGGTGGCGCCAGCCACCAAAGGGAGAATGCATTTCCTCGAGCGGAGCGAGGTTGGCCTGTTTTCCGACGCCCGCAGGGCGGTTGTATGGTTTTCGCCGCCAAAGGCAGCATATAAATAAAACTCCCCTCTGAACCAGCCCGCTCTGTGGGCCGAACCCATCGTTCGGTGCGCAGCACACGGACCATAGAACCCGGGCGCCGAAAGGCGCCTGAACCCTCAAGCCCCAAAGGGGCTTGTCCATAGGGCGTGTCAACCTTCGGGAATACCGGAAAGCACCTCCCAGGTCCCGATCCCGACAGCAGCCGCAGGCTCACTAGATATCATAAATTCCCTGTTTCTTTAATTCTTCCGCTGCTTCCTTCGAGCCATGGAGTTCTGCTTCCCGGAGGTAGTCTATGCCTTTTTCTCTGTCCGGTTCTGTTCCTTTGCCATAGAGGTACATCATGCCTGCCAGGTAGAGGGCCCGTTCTTCTCCTTTGGCTGCGGCGGCTTCCATGTATGGCAGGGCCTCGTCCTCTTTTCCTTCGTCCAGGTAATGAAGAGCCAGGGAGAAAAGGGCTTCGTCATAGCCATAGCCCACGGCGTCTTTGAGAAGGTCTGCCGCTTTTTTGCTGTCTTTCGGCAAGGTGACGCCGTTTTCGTAGAAGAAGGCCAGTTCTGCCAGGGCTTCTCCATTTCCTTTGGACGCCGCTTTTTCAAACCACAGCCTTGCCTTTTCCGGTGCCGGGGACATTTCCATGTCTGTATCTATGGTTCCTTCATACAGTTTCCCCAGAAACAGGGCAGCCTCTTCGTTTCCCTCCTCCCAGGATGTTTCCATCCATGACACAGCTTCATCCATGTCTTTTTCCGTCCTGGCTTTCATGGCCAGCATAAGACCCAGCATGTATTGGCTTTCTTTATCATGAAATTCTGCTGCCTTCTTGAAGCAGACCATGGCTTTTTCTTCGCTGTCGGCGCTGATGTTGAATTCATAGTAGAACATGCCCAGATCATAGAGGGCTTTCCAGTATTCATAGAAAGCGCCTTTGGCCAGCCATTTCACTCCTTCTTCGTAGTCCAGAATGACGCCGCCGCCGATGTAGAAAAGGCCGGCTTCGTCCATGGCCAGTACATCGCCATGGTTGGCGGAGAGAAGGACCCGGGAGAAATCCTGGTTCACCGTGTCCCACATATTCTTTCCCGTTTCTCCCTGAAACAGGGCCACGCTGCAGAGAGGGCTGCCCTGTTTCTTTCCTTTTTCAAAGAATTGACGGCTCTTCTCTTCGTCAGCCTTCCGGTGGCCATAGCCTTCCCGTTCTATGAGGCCTAACAGATAGAGGGCCCGTCCTGTTTTCTCTTTTTCCAGCACTTCATAGGCTTCATCAATTTTTCCCTGTAAAAACAGACTTTCTCCTTCTGTCATGGTTTGGCTCCTTTTGGTAATCTAAAAAGTTTACTCCCCGGCAGGGCACCACTGTGGTTCTTACCCACAGGAAACTTTTTGCCGTTAGGGAAGCGCTGATTAAATCGTTGTTTGCTTTTATTCTTGAATTTTTATGCAATGCAAGGAATGAGGCGACGCGAATAGCGAGCTATTTAAGGAGCCTCATGACGAAGCAGTGCATGAAAATTCTTATAAAAGCAAACTCTATGAATTAATCAGTGCTTCCCTAGATTTCGGGGCTCCGCTTCCAACCCTCGAAATGACGGGGCAGCATGACGCCGCCGTATTTTATGAAAAATGGATTTTCAGTTCCTTTTCTGCCTCTTTCTGTCCCTTCAGGGCAGCCCGCTGAAAGAGTTCCTGTGCTTTTCTAAGGTTTCTGGGAACGGCGGTGCCGGAGAAGTAGCAGTATCCCAGGGCAAATTCCGCATTCGGTTCGCCCATGTCCGCTGCTCTGCGGAAGTATGGCAGGGCTTTGTCCGGCTCTTTCTGATTCATATACCAGTTGCCCAGAGCCGTAATGCTGAGGGGCTCATTTTCTTCTACCAGCTTTTTCAGTATGGCAAGTCCCTGGGATTCATCCTTTGGTATACGCCGGCCATAAAGGATGCAGAGAGCCATTTCCCGGAATGCACTAATGTCCCCTTCCTGACCTGCCTGATAAAAGTAGGAAATCCCCTTTTTTGCACTCTCCTCATCGTCGAATCCATAGATGTAAATGAGCCCCAGCATGGTACCGGCCATGGGATTTCCAGCGTCCCAGGCCTTCTCATAGCACTCAATCGCTTTTTCTGTATCCGCCTCTGTCCCTTCTCCCTGATAATACATATGACCCAGACGCATGAGAGCTTCGCTTTCCCCCTGCCTGGCGGCCATCTTCAAATAGGAAAAGCTCTTTTCCTTATCGCGGAGCTCAAGTTCTTCTTCCCCTTCTGCCCCTTCACCGGAATAGATTTCATAGAGCAGCATGGCTGCTTCGGCAGAGCCATGGGACGCTGCTTTTTCAAGGCAGATGAGGGCCCGGTCCATATCCTTCCCGGTACCGATGCCATCACGATAGCAGAAGCCCAGCTGGCACTCGCCGTTTCCATAGGTCATGGCCGCACTTTTCAGATACCAGAGAAAGGCCTTATGGTCATCATGGTCCTTGAAACTGTGACTCTCCCAAATCCATCCGGCCTTTACCATGGCATCTGCATGGCCCAGGGATGCGGCCTTTTCATACCAGGTCAGCGCTTTTTTCAGATTCACTCTCCGGTGGTAGCCGAATTCAAACATGAGTCCCATCTCTATCATGGCCAAGGTATTTCCCTGATCTGCCAGCTTTTTCAGCTTTTTCACCAGCCTTTCAAACTCAGCCGATGAAATATCGGGGTCTTTGGATTCTACCAGGAAGAGGCCCAGAGGACTTTCGAGCCTGACGGCTTTGGCCAGAAAATCATCGGCCAACCGGTCGTTTACCTCCCCTGTCATACCGCATCCATACATATGGGACAGCATGGCAGCGGCAGTGCCTCTGTCTTCATCACTGTCAGAATCGTTGTATATACGGTTATACATGGCCAGGGAGGCGGAAAAATCGCCTGTCAGAAGAAACTGCTGTGCTTGTTCGATGGTATCAGTCATAAAGGTCTCCTTTGGAAATCGTATTTGAGGCTTGAGGGTTCAAATGGACACGCCCTGTCGGGCGTGAGGGTTCAGGCACCTTTCGGCGCGGTCGGGATCAAAGATCGGGATCGGGACGGTGCTTTCCGGTATTCCCGAAGGTTGACACGCCCTTACGGGCGTGAGGGTTGAGCCAGCCGCCGGGCCTTTCGGCCCTGGGCTGCCAGGGTTCTGCCTGTGATCGGCTTCGCCTTACAGGCGGGTTGAGGGCTCTCGCCCTCGGGAGGTATGAAGTACTGTGGAGGTCCTGCATAGGACCTCCAAGTCAGCCAAAGTAGGCCCTTAGCCTGCCCATTAAAGGGCTTACCTATTGGTTGGCTGACCGTGCCCGCTGGGAAGGTATAGCGCCCTTTCGGGCGCCATCATATATGTCTATGCCGCCTGCGGCGCAGAGGGGCATATGGCATCCATCGGGCCTCCGGCCCTTGGTGCCAAGGGTTGTGTAGAAAGGTTGTGCCCCACAGGGGAAACGACTCACTACATTTTGTGCGTCGCTCCGCTCCTTCATCCTCTGCTGTCACTGACTCACTGGATTTTCAGGTCGCTGATGCTCCCTTACAAATCCAGTTCGCATAGTGCAAAATGTGTTCGCTGTGCATCGCTTCGCTCAGGGGGCCGCCGATTGGCGGTCAGGATAATGATGGAGTATCACTTCTGTGCTCTGCCCCGTACACCCTTTTGCCACTACGTGGCATTTCCCCTCAAGGGGAAACAAGGAATTTGAGGAGAAAAACAGAGAGTCATATACTTCATGTACCACTCCGGCATTCCCCCTTTGGTGGCTGGCGCCACCAACTTCCCCCCACTTCGTGGTGGGACTATGGATGCTTAGCCATGGAGCCATGTCTCTACAGGAAAGCATAGAGCGGCCTATTCTGCCCCCTGAACAGGGAGAAGTCCGGCGAAGCCGGATAGGGGGAGGCAAGCGCAGCGAGCCAATCCGCAGAATGCCTATCATAACGTATGACACAGAAAGGTGAATACGTAACGCTGACTTTATACTCATCGCCCAAAGGGGCGATACCATCACCCTCTGAACCCTTTGAACCTTTTGAACCCGAGCGCCGAAAGGCGCTTGAACCCTCAAGCCCTAAAAGGGCTTGTCAAAGGGCCGCCGAGCGGCCCCATTTGTTTCACGTGAAACATTTCTAAAAAACGCAGCCCGTCTCTATGACGCGCTGCGTTTTTATCAATAGTTTCCAGGCAGGAAGTAGGTAGGATCCACGGCGTCGCCGTTAATCCTGACTTCATAGTGGCAGTGGGGACCAGTGCTGTTTCCTGTGCTGCCGGCCAGGGCGATGACGGTGCCCTGTTCCACTTCCTGTCCCACGGACACAAGAAGGGCGGAGTTATGGCCGTAGCGGGTAACAAGGCCGCCATCGTGTTTGATTTCTACCAGGTTGCCATAGCCTCCCACCCAGCCGGCCTGGGTTACCACGCCGGAGGCGGTGGCTTCGATGGGACTGCCGTAATCGACAGCAATATCAATGCCTTCATGGTAGGTAGATCCGATGCCGCCGGGGCTTGACCGGAAACCGTAGGTACTGGAAATGGTGCCTTTTACCGGCCACATGTCGGGGGTGGTGGAAGAGGTATGGAGGAGCGGAGCCTGCATGCCATAGGTTTCATTAATCAGCTTTTCCCGAAGGACGATCATGGTTTTGATCTGGCTGTCCAGCCGTTTATCCAGCTTCCTCATGCTGCTCAGCAGCTGGCCGGGGGTGGAAATTTCACCGTCTCCATCCTCTGCTCCATTGTCATGTTCCGAGGCCTTTACGTCCCTTGCTTTATCGGGCACCGTAGAAGCACCGCCCTGGCCGCCTTCACCAGAAGCAGAAATATTCTGTCCTGCGCCGTTGTTATTGGCTTTAATCATATCCTGCAGCTGGGAGGACAGTTTTTCAATGGTTTTCGTCTTATCGGACAGGGCGGTCATTTTTTCTTCCGCCATTTTCAGCTGGTTCTTATAGAGCTCATTTTCGCTCTTCAGGGAGTTCATGGAAACAGCGGCATACACCGCTGTGCCCAGGCTCAAGACGAAAACAGCCGCACCTGCCAGGGATAGGATTTTCAGTTTTTTGATTTCTTTGTCTGTAAAGGAGAAGGTCACTTCTCCTGTGTCTTTATTCAGTGTTTTTTTCATGGATTACCTTTTATCTGAAATCAACTGCCGGAAGTATCCCCATATTCCGGAGGTTACATGGTAGACTTCGGGTACCTTAAGGTATTCCCGATTACATGAGGCTCATAGGATTCATAAGACAGCGGATTGCCGTCAAAGGCGCGCTGCCCTGTGCATCAAAGTTTTTACAGATGCCCCTTCCTTGCGGAAATGCATCTTTGTTACGGAGGCTTTTACCGACCCTTAGCGGTATCGATCTTATGCTGCTGGGGTTTGGATTCCGGAGAAGCAGGGGCCATCTGATTTCCTGCTTCTTCTGCCATATCGGGCATCAGGGTATCCAGAGCGATATTGATACTTTCCGCTTCTTCTGAAGAAAGGGCTTCCCGGCACTGGCCGTTCACTACTTTCTTGGCGTAAATGCGGGAGGTATCATGACCGGCCAGGGAAGACAGGATGAAGCCGTTATTCTTCCCGTCCAGCACGGTGAGGGAGAAGGACAGCTTGTCTCCCGTATCATCGAAGGCATCATAGCGCACCAGGCCCACCTTCTGGAAGGACTGGAGCTGCATGGTGGCCAGCAGTTCCTGCTGATGAAGCATATTTTCAGAGGAAGCCACCATTTCCCGAAGCTCCCTGACTTCGGTAGACAGTTTCAGCTCAATGGAACCGCCATCTTCGCCGTTCATGAAATATTTATATTTCTTGGCCAGACGGTTCAGTTTATTTCTAAGCAGCACATACTGCAGAAGAATAAAAAGGAAAACTACAATGACTACGCCGATAGCGGCATACATGAATACATTGGGATTGATCATATTCGCAGAAACTCCACCTATCTTGACTTATGATTCTGATTCAGAATATCGGCAATGCGCTGAAATTCCTCGTCATTGCTGAAAGAAATGGAAATGGTGCCTTTGTGGGCATTTTTTCCTTTTCCTATTCGTATACGTACTTTGGATCCTACAGAAAGACCCAGCTTTTCTTCCACCGCCTTCATAAAGGTTTCAGCCGGCGGCGGATTGTCTTTTGGCTTCGATTCCCTGCCCTGCCGGATGATTTCTTCCACCCGCCGGGCCGAGAGTCCTTCTTTCACAATGCGGCGGGCCAGCTGCACTTTTTCCGCATCGCTTCCAAGCCCCAGAAGAGGCCTTGCCTGGCCGGCAGTGAGCTGTCCTTTGGAAAGGAAATCCTTCACTTCCTCCGGCAGTCCCAGAAGACGCACCATGTTGGCCACATAGGGCCGGCTCTTTCCCACCTTCCGGGAAATGTCTTCCTGGGTAAGACCGTAGTCGTCCATGAGCTTCTGGTATGCCAGGCCTTCATCCACAGGATTCAAATCCTCCCGCTGCAGGTTTTCCACCAGTGCCATTTCCGCCATGGACCGGTCATCATAGTCCTGGGTCACGGCAGGAATAGTCTCAAGGCCTGCCAGTTTGGCCGCACGCCAGCGTCTTTCGCCGGCTGCCAGCTCATAGGTGCCGTTTTTCTTCTGCCTCACCACCACCGGCTGGATGAGACCGTTTTCCTTAATGGACTCCGCCAGCGCCGTGAGGGATTCCTTCGGGAAATCCCGTCTGGGCTGCCAGGGATTGGGGGAAATGTCACGGACAGCAATTTCCATCACCCTGCCTGTATCATCCAGGGCATCTCCCAGAAGCTCGCCGAGGCCCCGTCCCAATTTTTTCTTATTCACGTTTTAAAACCTCCCGACTCAGCTTCTTATAGGCTTCTGCACCCTTGGACTTGGGGGCATAGGTCAGCACCGGCTCTCCGAAACTGGGCGCCTCCGACAGCTTCACTGTCCGGGGAATCACCGTCCGGAACACCTTGGAACCGAAATATTTCTTCACTTCCTCCGCCACCTGGAGGGACAGGTTCGTCCGGCCGTCAAACATGGTGAGAAGGATGCCCAGAATATGGAGACGGGGATTCATCCTGCGGGAAACCACCTGCACCGTCTTCACCAGCTGGGACAGCCCTTCCAGGGCATAGAACTCCGCCTGGATGGGAATGATAATGGAATCGGAAGCCACCAGGGCATTCAGCGTCATGAGCCCCAGAGAAGGAGGACAGTCGATGATGATGTAATCATACTGCTCCCGGAGCGGCTCGATTTTCCGCTTCAGAAGAGACTCCCGCTCCGCAAGCGGCGCGATTTCGATTTCCGCCCCTGCCAGATCAATGGATGCCGGCAGCAGATGGAGCTTGCGGATGGCGGTCTTCACCACCGCCTCCTCAGGAGAGGTATCATTCAGCAGTACATCATACAAACTTTTGTCAAAGGTCACAGACCTGCTGAGACCACTGGTCGAATTTCCCTGCGAATCTTCGTCGATAAGAAGAGTCTTCTTCCCCTTGTCTGCCAGGTACGCCGACAGATTCACCGCCGTGGTAGTCTTCCCTACCCCGCCCTTCTGGTTGATGATGCTGATGATAGTTCCCATGGTCTTTTCCTTTCATAGATAGTCCTTTATATTATAGCATAAAAAGGGGTAAAGGGACCCTTGATTTCGTAAGGAAATATGAGTTTCCTTATGAAATCAGGGTTCAAAAGGTGCAGTAAGTCAATAAAAAATCATTCCGTTGTCTGCTGTATTCCCGAAGGGGCCTTCGCCTCCGGCGAAGAGGGGCATATGGCATCCATCGGGGCTTTTGCTCCTCGGTGCCAAGGGTTATGGCCGCTGCCGCGGCAGGTTGTGGATTGGTAGGACAATGGGCCATATATACGATAAAATAACTTTTTCCTGTGTCCATCAAGGAAGTCTAACTATATAAGGAGACTGATGACGCAGCATTGGAAAAAATACATAGGAAATTCGATTCTGCGAATGAATCAGTGTTTCCCTAAGCAGCAGAACACTTCATTTGGCCCCTTGAGCGCAGCGAACACAACCCTTTTATACAACCTGCCGCGTCAGCGGCGCCCCTTTGAACTTTATGACCCATGGGCCCGTCTCCAGAAGTGACCTCATCGCGATTTGACAAACTCTTTCATCTCTGATACTCTCACTATAGAAATAATTCTATTTATCACAGGAGTTCAGATATCTTATGGAAAAAATTTACATTGATACCGCCAAAATCCTGAAGGCCATTTCCGATCCCAAAAGGCTGAAAATCGTGGATATGCTTTCCTGCCGGGAACAGTGCGCCTGCAAGCTGCAGAAAGCCTTTGCCATTACCCAGCCCACCCTGTCCCACGACATGAAGGTGCTGGTGGAGTCAGGGCTCATCATTGACCGCCGGGACGGCAAGAATATTTTCTATTCCCTCAATCCCGAAGCCTTAAAGGAATTCCACACCATTATGGGCGAGATTTTCAAAAATAAGCTGCACTGCGTCTGCGACGGCCATGACAGCCATGAAAGAAAAGCCGCCGGACAGCCGTAAAGAACGGTTTTCTCAAACCTTCATGCCATCCTTTCATAAAGAATGACAGAACTTAAAAACCTTTCCATTTCCTTCCCATAAAAGGAATTTTCCTTTTTTTACAGAAAAAAAGAAATATTTCCCCGGGAAATCTTCTGTTTATCATGAAAAAGTGGTAAACTATATAAGGAAATAGCAATGGTTCGTTGCTATAAATTGGTCGTAGAGGTGATAAACATGGCAGAAGTAACTGAAAAAAGTATTGTTGTGTGCGGCGTTGATAAATACGCTGTAGCAGATCTGAAGCGTGTTTACGGCAGCGTAACATACCAGGGTGCAGAATATATTTTCCTGCAGTTCCCGGTAGTTGGCGACACAGTCAGAGAATATCGTCCGGACAGCTATACCACAGCTATTCAGCTGGGCGATGAAATTTTCGATGGCCAGACTTTCCATTATCATGTAACCCTCACTTATGACGGACATGTAAGAGAAGTGGCTTATCTCGGTCTTGATGATGCAGGCAGACCGGATACTGTGGATATCGAAGCCTGAAACCAATGAAAAAAGTCCCCGGAGAAATCCGGGGATTTTTTTATGCTATAGAGTCATGGGGGTAGAGGCATATGTGCAGAGCGGCTGTATTCCCGAAGGTTGACGCCCGCTTCCGCGGGCGAGGGTTGAGGCAGCCGCCGGGCCTGTCGGCCCTGGGCTGCCAGGGTTCTGCCTGTGATCGGCTTCGCCTTACAGGCGGGTTGAGGGCTCCGCCCTCGGGAGGTATGAAGTACTGTGGAGGTCCTGCATAGGACCTCCAAGTCAGCCAAAGTAGGCCCTTATCCTGCCCATTAAAGGGCTTACCTATTGGTTAGCTGACCGTGCCCGCTGGCGAGGTACGGCGCCTTCGGCGCCATTTTATATGCCGCCTTTGGCGGCGAAGCACCACGGTCGGCCGACTAAGCGGAAAACCCTTTTATGGGCAGGCTAAGGGAGGGCTTCGGCCGACTTGCACATCCTATGCAGGATGTGCACATCAACCTTCGGGAATACAGCTGCCCGTCACCCATGACTCTACAGCCCGTAATCCTTTGTTCCTGGTATCTTCTTTATCCGGATTCCCGGAAGAATAAAAATCACACTGGCTATGAGACCCACAAAGAGAGGCTCCACCGGAAGACCCATAAAGACAGACAGAAGAGCGGCCAGGGTACTTCCGGCCATGGAAATCACGGCCCAGGTCTTTGTCAGGTGCCCGGGAAGGAAAACAGCCAGGGTGAAGGGGATGAAAATGCCGCCGCCGCGAAGGGCCATGGAGAGATAGTTCCAGAAAAGCACTTCCGAGCCCCTGTTGGCAATGGAAATGAGGCAGGCCAGAATCATGACTGCCAGTACCGTCAATTTCGTCACCTTCAGCAGCTTCAGATCATCGGTGATTTTTGTGATGGGCATGATGATATCATGGGAAATCATGGTGCCGATGCCCAAAGACAGGCCGCCGATGCTGCCGATGAGGGAAAGAAGGATGCCGCCCATGGCCAGACCGCCGATGAGGGTGGAGCTGTGATTAATCAGATAAGACGGGAGAACCAGAATCGGTGATACGTTTGGATCAAAGGCATGCATGTACATGCCGATGGCCACGCTGGGAAGACCTACAGGAATGACAATGAGGGCTGCCGCAAAGCATCCGAAGGCCGCCGTCACCGGTGTACTGGCAGAGAAGATGCACTGGATATAAGTCTGGGTGCAGAGAACCCCTACAATCACGGAAAACAGATTCGCCATGGAAAGCTCGAAGCCCCGGCCGAAAAGGTCCATGTCCACGGCTGGAAGAGAAGCCCATTCCGAAGTGCCGTAGAGAGATTCCATGGCTTCGAAGCCTGCCACAAAAAGGGACAACCAGATAATGACCATTTTCAATATGCCCCCTACCGCCGCACTCTTCATGCCGCCGAAAAAGGTATATCCAATGACCATGACAATGAGAAGCACCGATGAAATCACAGGATCCAGCCCTGATAGACTGGAAATGATTTCAATACCCGGCAGACAGCTGGCCACGGCGGAAAAAAGAATGCCAATGGATGAAATCACGGAAGAAAGCTCCTCCGCCTTCTTTCCATAATTGAGAGACAGAAACTGGGGAATAGTTTCCAGCCCCGTGCCCCTCATGCGGCGGGCATAGAAAAGTCCCATCAGAATAAAGGCAATCCCGCTTCCCAGCGTAAACCACCAGGCAGAGAGACCGAAATTAAAAGCCAGCTGCGCCGTACCGATGGTAGCGCCGCCGCCTACCACGGTGCCCGCAATACTGCCTGCCACCAGAGGCACCCCGGCGCTCCTGCCGCCTACACTGTAGCCGGCAGCGGACTTGATGGACCGGGAATGATAAATACCGATGCCGATGACCAGGGCCACCGTGAAGAGGATAATCACAGCATGCATGGTTGTAAGATTCATAATCCTATCCTTCTTTCCATGAATCTTCAAAAAACTTTTTAAAAGCATTATAGCAGAACAGGTTAGCTATGAACAGGAAAAAATGACTTTTCATAACCATTTTTTCTTTTGCAGGAGAAGAAGGTATAATGGAAATACAGGGGACGCCCGCTCCGCGGGCGGGGGTTCTTAAGGTTCTCAGGTTTGACAGCTGCCTTTGGCGGCTGAGGGTTGTGGATTGCCCTTCAGGCAATGAGTATAAATGCCGCCTGTCAGCGGACAGCGGTTAGCCTTTTCTTTGTCCCTTGGGCTGTCGCCCTTCATGTTTTCGGGAATACATCCCGGCACTGCTTCCCGCCGACTGGTATGCAGCATCATTCCCTTACTTACGATTCTTACCGAGATCCTTCGCCTGCGGCTCAGTATTCTGGTCATAGGTCAAGTCTTTTTTTTGAAGAAATTTATTATTTTTTCTTAAAAAAGTGTAACCTTAACACACCACCGGGTAAATTGATTTTTTCGAATATATTCCGGCGTTCGATCTTTCTATTCCAACGTTACCATTACTTTGTTATCGGAATACAGCTGATGTTTATCCAGTAATGTAAAGATCAGCCGGACGATCTTTCGAGCAACGAGATTGAGTGCGGCCCTGTATGGAAATAGGGTCTTACGACTGCGAATACGTTCATATGCCTCGCGATATTTAGCGCTGTAGTTTATGATCTGTCCTGTAGCTAAGAGCACATAATAGCGGAGATACACATCACCGGCTTTTGACAGATGCTTAACCGGGCTTTCTGATTGACCGGATTGCTTTCCTCTCCAGGTTAATCCTATGTATTTAGCTAGGGCATCATCGGTTTTGAACCGCTTGATATCGCCAATTTCCGCTAGGAGCCCTCCGGCTATGACTGGTCCGACGCCGTCGATTGACAGCAGGATCTGATATGAGTCGCTTGAAAAACTTTTGGCCATTGTCTCAATGGACTTGTCCAATTTCTTTATTGCAGCCTCAAGAGAGTGTATAATGAAAAAGGACACGGATAATCCCGAAGTCAGTGGCTCATAAACCCTTTTGTCCAACCGATAGGAATTGCGGGCTGCCTTCTTCACTTTTTCGACGACATCTAAAGGATGGGAAAATCTTCCGTGTCCTTTTTCTGTGATGAAATTGAGCAGTTCCTCATCGGACAGACTGAGGATTTCATCAGGGCCCTGAAAGGTTGTCAGCAGCTCCTGGCAGGTGGTGGTCCATACATTACAAAAGGGATTCTCTCCTGTCATAAGTCCGCTGCATTCAAGGTAGATGCTGTTTCCGGTCGAGTTCTTCACTATTCCCATGAGTTTGGCGATGCGGAATCTCAAACGTGTAAGTACCCGCAAGCCAAGCAGTTCTGGCCCTTTCCAAGGGCGTGACCGGATTTTGTTGGAACGCGCATAATCGGCAATAACCATGGCATCGACATAGTCGTCTTTCCCTACATCCGTAAAAGTTTTCTTGTAAGCATGAATCTCTTTGGGATTAACGGAATAGACGATGGCTGGGATGTGTCCGTTAAAATGTGCAACGGACAGAAATGTTGCCAGGTGAAAAGAATAAACCGAAGTAGCCTCTAACGCAATGACAACCTGTATGACATCAGGATAGAATTTCAAGAAGTCACTGACTTTTTCGACAATTCCTACAGATCCAGCAGGAGTGTTAGGAGCGGAAAAACGCAGATGCGCGTGCCCAGGATGGTCCTCAGGGGAAAAAGGCATCGCATGCACAACGTTCTCTTTCATCGAAACGTCTATACCAACAAACAAAGAATGGAGTAATTCATATTGTTTCATAATCGCACCTCCTTCCTGGCAACATTCATGAAATAGGAGAAGGAATCCTGATCTCAAACTCCCTCTAAAATCTCGTTAATAGGCAATCACCCGTGGAGGTAAATCGTTTACTGGAAGAAGCTCCGCCCGGGGCCGCAAATTCTGAAGTAGGCAGAATGGGAGAAAGAGCCAGGCGAGAATACTGAGCTGGCGGTAGAACCGCAGGATGACTTGGTCGTCTTCTGAGCTATTCCATGTTACTTTCATCGTAGCACCAGGATTCCCTACCCATCAAGATGGGCAATGGAAGTATTTGACTTCATGCCCTACACATACTATACGAGGATGACAGTGGCAGGCGGGAATCGGACAGCCGACAGCTGCCCCCCCTGTCCCACTATCTCACCAGCCAACTAGCTCACTAGATCACTAGATCACTAGATCACTAGATCACTAAATCACAAAGGAGCATCCCATGTATAAAGCAGTTATTTTTGATATGGACGGTACCATTTTAAATACCATCGGCGACCTCACTGCCGCTTCCAACTATGCCCTTGAGAAAATGGGGAAGCGCCATGATTTCCCGGAGGAGAAAATCAAGCTCTGTTTCGGATGCGGCATTGATGCGGACATGGAGAAGGTGCTGGCCCTGGAAGGGGGATGCCCGGAGGAGGAGCTGGAATACATAGGCAGTTCCATCGCCTTTTCCCGCTATCACTTTACGGAAGAAGATGTGAAGAGGCTGAAGAGTTTTTTCGTGCCCCGCTATACCGCCCACTGCCGGGAAAAGACGGCGCCCTACGAAGGCATACCGGAGGTGCTTTCTGCCCTTCGGAGCCATGGCATTCTGACGGCTGTGGCTTCCAATAAGGATGACCGGGATGTGCAGGTGCTGGTACGCGCCCTTTTCCCCCGCCTCTTTGACCGGGCCATGGGCAATCATAAGGAAATCCGGCGCAAGCCGGCGCCGGATATGGTACTGGCCATTCTGAAGGACCTTCATGTTTCTCCGGCCCAGGCTGTGTATATCGGCGATTCGGAAGTGGATCTGGAAACAGCGAAAAACGCAGGGCTTCCCTGTATTTCCGTGGACTGGGGCTTCCGCACCCGTCCCTTCCTCCTTTCCCACGGAGCCAGGGTGATCGTCTCGTCCCCCAGAGAACTGATTCCTCTCTTGATGGGATAAATAAAGGGGTTCCGAAGGTTTAAAGAGAAAGGTTGACGGCCCTTTGGGCCGAAGGTTCTTAAGGTTCTAAAGTTTGACAGCGGCCTTTGGCCGCTGAGGGTTGTGGTACCGCCCATAGGGGCGATGAATTTTATATACCGCCCTTGGCGGTATGGGCTCGCTTCGCTCCCCTGCAAATCCAGTTTCTTTGCCACCCCTGAGGGGCGCTATGGATGATTCCCATAGATTCATATATCCGGACTGCAGTCAGCCAAACTTCCGCCTCCTTTTCACCGACCATCAGTTATCATTTTTTCTCACTTCCCCGGAAAGCACGTAACGTTGATTATATACTCATTGCCCCAAAGGGGCGATACCACAACCCTCGGCCCGCAGGGGCCGTCAAACCTCCGAACCCTCCGGCCGGAGGGCCGGTCAATCTTAAGAACCTTTTTCCAAATAAAAAATCCCTGTGAAACCATCTGATTTCACAGGAATTTTTATTTCTCATCCATTATTTATGTTCGAAAATATCCACGCGCCGTCCATCGGCTCCGCTTCCATCTTCCGAACCTTTCACCATGGCCACCAGTTTGGAAGCATCCACACCATGGTCCAGGGCGTACTGTTTCACGCTGTCAATGCGGCGGGCAGAGAGATCCCTGTTATAGTCGGCACTGCCGGTAGCATCAGCACGGCCTACCAGTTTGAAGGTATGGCCCGTTTCTTTCGCCTTTTCCACGAAAGCGTCCAGGTTTGCCTTCTGGGCATCGTCAAGGGCCGCAGAATCGCTCTTGAAATGAATGCTGTTGAAGTAGTAATCATTTTCCGGAGCTTTCACCGGCGTATCAGCCGGTACTTCCTGGGTGTCCGCCTTTCCTGCAGCAGGCTTCACAGTCACCGTGGACGGTTCCGTTTCTTCTTCAAAATCGTAGTTCTTTTCTTCTTCCACAGGCTGCAGGGTTTCATTGCTGCCGCCGAAGCGGTAGGACAGGCCTGCCAGGAAGCCCTTGTAGGAAACATTATGGTCATCGTCGCCCCGGGTATTGAGGTAGCGATAGCCGGCGTTGAGGTCTACATTCTTGTCCACCGCCAGGTTCACTCCCGCTTCCCACAGGGAGGTGGATTCGGTGCCTACAGCGCCTTTGGCGTATACATCCACCACATCATTCACCGGCTGCCGGGCAATGATACCCAGCTGGGCAATGTTATTGGTAGTCTCAGAAGAACCGAAAGCGCGATCCGGGAAGTCCTTCATGGAAATCCGGTTCCAGCCGGCAAAGGCAGCCACCTGGGGATGGAGGGAATACAGGGCATTCACTTCGTTCATATTGCCATTGGTATGGTCCGTATGAAGGCCGGTGTACTGATACTGGGCAGCCCAGCGGTCATTGATGCCATAGGTCAGGCCGCCAAGGAAATTCCATTCTCCGTCTGATTTATAACCATTGGAATGGGCGGAAGCATCCCACATGCCCACATTCACTTCCGTTTCTCCCTTCTGGAAGGAAGTCTGGGGAGAGGCATAGGCCGCACCGGAAATGGAGGCCGCCAGGGCCATCATAAGAAGTATCTTTTTCATATCATTCACCTCACGAATTGACACATTCATGGATTCAGTCTTATGGATATTATATCATATGGGGACACGCCCTGTCGGGCGTGAGGGTTGACGGGACTTCGTCCCGAGGGTTCTAAAGGTTCTTAAGTTTGACGGCCCTTCGGGCCGAGGGTTGTGGTGGCGGCTTCGCCGCAAGTAAAAAAGGGGGCGCGGCTGGCGCCGCAGGTTGTGTAGAAGGGTTGTGGAAAAAGGTTCTTAAGATGGATGGGTCTTCGACCCAAGGGTTCTTAAGTTTGACGGCCCTTCGGGCCGAGGGTTGTGGATTGCCGCTCTGCGGTGCACAGCGAACACATTTTGAAGGAGCGATAGCGACGCGCAAAATGTAGTGAGTCGTTTCCCCTTTAGGGGGCAATGCTTATAAAGTCAGCGTTACGGGATTTACTTTCAGTGTCATATGGTATGATAAGCATTCTGCGGATTGGCTCGCTGCGCTCGCCTCCCCCTTTCCGGCTGCGCCGGACTGCCCCCTGTTCAGGGGGCAGAATAGGTTTCTATGCTTTCCTGCAGAGACATGGCTCCATGGCTAAGCATCCATAGTCCCACCACGAAGTGGTGGCAAGGGAACTGGATTCGCAAGGAGCCGTAGGCGACTGAGAATCAAGTGACACGCTTCCCAGCGGGGCGGAAAGGTGGTGGCGCCAGCCACCAAAGGGGGATGCATTTCCAACGCCCGCAGGGCGGTTGTAAAGGTTTTATCATAAGAGGGCGCCTTCTATCAATTAAAAGGCGCCCTCCTCGCCAGCGGGTACGGTCAGCCAACCAATAGGTAAGCCCTTTAATGGGCAGGCTAAGGGCCTACTTTGGCTAACTTGGAGGTCCTATGCAGGACCTCCACAGTACTATATACCTCCCGAGGGCGGAGCCCTCAACCCGCCTGTAAGGCGAAGCCGATCACAGGCAGAACCCTGGCAACCCAGGGCCGAAAGGCCCGGCAGCTGGCTCAACCCTCACGCCCGTAAGGGCGTGTCAACCTTCGGGAATACTGGAAAGCACCGCCCAGGTCCCGGTCCCGAAAAGCGGCTTTAAACCTTCGGGAATCCTGTTTTTCTATAAATCGTCTATTCCTTCTGCAGTACGTCTTCCATTTCTTCGATCATGCCCACATTGCCGCTTTCGATGAGCTTTCTGAATTCTTCCAGCTGTTCCCTGATTTCCTTTGACATTTCCGGAAATTTCGGCGCAATGTCCTTCAGTGCCCGGATGACGATCTGGGAGACCACATAGCGGGTGTACCATTTGTTGTCTGCCGGCACAATGTACCAAGGCGCTTCTTCGGTAGAGGTGGCGGATATCATTTCGCTGTACAGTTCCTGGTACCGGTCCCAGTACCGTCTTTCATTGATATCAGCCATGGAAAATTTCCAGTTTTTCTTTTTGTTCAGAATCCGCTGGGCCAGGCGGTCCCGCTGTTCGTTTTTCGATACATGAAGGAAAATCTTAATCATGTGGAATCCATTTTCCCACAGGTACCGTTCCCAGTCCCGGATCTGGCGGTAGCGGATATCCCAGATATTTTTCGTAATCAGGTTCTTCGGCAGCTTTCCCTGGTGGATGAGGTCATGCACCCGGGTCACCACCACATCTTCGTAGTGGGAGCGGTTGAAAATACCGATATCCCCCCGCCGGGGCAGGGCTTTATTGATGCGCCACATGTAGTCGTGGTCTTTTTCTTCGCTGGTGGGCTGCTTGAAGGACACCACGTGGACACCGTTGGGGTCCAGATGGGAAAAGACATGACGGATAGTACCGTCCTTGCCGGCGGCATCCATGGCCTGGAGGACGATGATGAGGCCGTAGGTGCTCTGGGCATAGAGCTTGGCCTGCAGCAGGTTCAGCTCCTCCAGTGCTTTGGGAAAGGCACTCATTTTGACCGATTCCTTATCCACATTCACATCGCAGGCCGTAGGGAATTTCTTCAGATTGATTTTCTCCCCTTCCCTGGCCCGATAGCGGTCAATATCGATTTTTACAGGGCCGTCATATTTCTTTTCCGGCACAGATTCCTGATTCCCCTGATTTTCCATAATGGTTTCTCTCCTTGTAATCCTATGATGCGAAAATAATTGATCAGTAAAAGCTGTTTTCCCTTGGAATATGGCATCGGCCGCCATGTCTCCTCCACTCCCTGAGTGGAGAAAACGCAGCCTTTCTATGCAGCCTGCCCCACCAGCGGCGCCCTTTTTGCCTTCGGGAATCCCCTGCAGCAGTCTGCCCTGCCAGCTGCTCCTTTTACTTCTTATCTATGGAATTCTTGATTTCCTCCAGGGATTTGATATCCACTTCAGAAATGAGTTTCTTGAACTGTTCCAGCTGTTCCTGTACTTCCGGCGCCAGCTTCGGAAACTGGGGATTGATTTTCTTGAGGACCTCAAGGGTAATGAGGGCCACCACGTAGCGGGTGTACCACTTATTGTCTGCCGGCACAATATACCAGGGGGAAATTTCCTTGGAAGTTTTGGTAATCATTTCTTCATAGAGTTCCTGATACCGGTCCCAGTACTGTCTTTCGTTAATATCGGACATGGAGAATTTCCAGTTCTTCTGCTGGTTAATGATGCGGTCCATAAGGCGGCGCTGCTGTTCCTTCTTCGATACATGAAGGAATATTTTTACCATCTGGAAACCATTCTGGTGCAGATACTTTTCCCAGTTGTTGATCTGCTCATACCGCTCTTCCCAGAAGTCCTTGTGAATCAGGTCCTGCGGCAGCTGGCCCTTATGGATAAGGTCATGAATGCGGGTAACAATGACGTCCTCGTACTGGGAACGGTTAAAAATGCCGATGTCTCCCCGTTCCGGCAGAGCCTTGTTGATACGCCACATGTAGTCATGGTCCTTTTCCTCGCTGGTGGGCTGCTTGAAGGACACTACCTTCACGCCGCCGGGATCCAGGTTGGCGAAGACATGGTTTACCGTGCCGTCCTTGCCGGCAGCATCCATGGCCTGGAGTACGATGATGAGACCGTAGGTATTCTGGGCATACAGCTTTTCCTGCAGGTCCTTCACTTTTTCAATGACCTCCGGAAAATAGAGAGATTTCACCTTTGCCTTGTCAATGACCACATCGCAGGCCGTGGAATATTTCTTCAGATTGACCTTGGTGCCTTCCTTGACACGATACCGATCAATATTCACTTTTCCATCTTTGATTTCATCCATCACAGCATCCTCCTGTCTATCAGAATCACACACTCTCTTTTATTATAAAACACATGTACTTTTACAGGCATAAAAAGAATTTCTATTAACCCTTATCAGCATAGTATAATAAAAGCAGAAAGGAGGAGCACCATGGAAGAAGATAAGAAACCGGAAGGAAAAAGGTACCGCACCATGGAAAGCATTGCCGGCGTCTTTACGGAATCCGACGTAAGGCAGAAACTCTTCGGAAATAAGGGCTTCCAGTTTTACCTGTTCCAGAAAAGGTGGAAAAAAATCGTAGGCAGCCTCATGGCGGAGGAATCCTACATTTCCGGCTGCAAAGGTCCCCTCCTCTTCGTCCGGGTCACCAACTCCGCCTTCCTCCAGCAGCTTTTCATGATGAAGGCGGACATTCTGAAAGAGCTTTCCAAAGATGAAATCGGCCGCTATTTCACGGATATCAAATTCCTTGCCGGTTCTCCCCAAAAGCCTTACAAGCCCTTCACCACCCTGGATCCAGTGAATTCGGCCATTGAAAAGGAACAGAAACGGTACAGCCAAAGCCTCTCCGAAGGAGAAGAAGCCTGGATACAGAACTGGGTCAAAAGTCACGTGAAAAAAGAGGCCGTCCGTGCCCCCTTTGCTGAAATGATGGAAGAAGTGCTGAAAATCCGAAAGGGAGAACTGGCCGACGGCTACCACCCCTGCTCCATCTGCGGCAGCCTCTGCCCGCCTGCTTCCCCCATCTGCCCTGCCTGCCAGCGGAAACTGGCCAGAACAAAGAAAAACAAGGTCATCCTCATTCTGAAAGAAAATCCCCACTACACCTATCAGCAGGTCAGCGCCATCCTCCCCTGCGAATACAGCCTCTATGAAGAAGCAAGGGATATCCTCATTCATCGGGCCAAAGAAAAAATCTTTCGCAAAGAGGCGGCAGATGAAGAAAAGAGAAAACTTCTTTCCCTCCTCCTCCACCGGCCTCTGTCTGATATTACGGCGAAAGAAGCAGAGGACATGCTGAAGCACATGCCCCAGAAGAAATGGGACTAAAGCGCCTCACAGCACAGATGCGGAAAGTTCAGAATCAAGGTCCATCTGCGAAGATTCACAGGTAAGGTCACTTCCTATGATGGAATAAAAAATTGTTTCACGTGAAACAGGCCCGGCGCCAAAAAGCGCCGGGCCTGTTTTTTGTAGCAAAAAACTCCTGATTCGTCCCATGCCGATGCATGGTAGGACTCAGGAACACCGTCTTCAGTGAATCGGCCAGGAGCAGCCGCCGAAGCGGAATATCTGTGTCGTCAGAGAAGATCGGCCGAAGCCATATTGCCACCGTGATGTCTGACAGGTTTTTCCTCAGGAGTTTTTTCAGAAATTTTTCAGTTGTCGGTACCGAAGAGAGGCTGAGTCATGAGAAGTTTCCTTCTCTCCCGCCGGTTCCTCAAGGATAGGCGCCTGCCGGAAGGAAAAGGAGGGCCCTTCGGAGCTCCCTCAGCTCTCTCTGTATACATAGTCCTTTTGAGAAAAGGGATGTCTCAATGGTTTCATTGGACACACCTTCGGTGTGAGGGTTGACGGGACTTCGTCCCGAGGGTTCTAAAGGTTCTTAAGTTTGACGGGGCCTTCGGCCCCGAGGGTTGTGGTATCGCCCTTACGGGCGATGAGTATAAAGTCAGCGTTATGGGATTAGCTTTCTGCATCATATGGCATGATAGGCATTCTGCTGATTGGCTCGCTGCGCTCGCCTCCCCCTATCCGGCTTCGCCGGACTTCTCCACGGGAAAGCGTGTCACACGATTCTCAGGTCGCTTCGCTTCCTTACGAATCGTGTTCCCTTGCCACCCCTGTTCAGGGGGCAGAATAAAACACCGCGAAACACTCTCTTCATAAATGGCTCTACAGTAAGCACGAGTTATTGTGCCACCGAACTGCGAGGGTGGCAAAGGCGGTATAAAAAATGGCGACGAAGGCGCCGTACTTCGCCAGCGCAGCGATACTATATACCTCCCGAGGGCGGACGCTCGGAGCCCGCCTGTAAGGCGAAGCCGATCACAGGCAGAACCCTTGGCGCCCAGGGCCAAAGGCCCGGCGGCGCCATCAACCCTCGCCCGCGAAAGACCACGGTCGGCCGACTAAATGGAAAGCCCTTTTATGGGCAGGCTAAGGGCCAACTTCGGCCGACTTGCACATCCTATGCAGGATGTGCACATCAACCTTCGGGAATACTGGAAAGCACCGCCCAGGTCCCGGTCCCGATCCCGACCGCCGCCTGCTATCCCAGGGCCACCACTTTTCCTTCTCCTTCAAACATTTTCTCTGTCCCTGTGACCAGGGTCTGAATGTCCTGTTCTGTAAGGAAGGAAAGGAGGGCAGCCCGCCGGCTTCTGTCCAGTTCGCTTCCTATGTCGTCCAGAAGGAGCACCGGGTATTCCCCTGTTTCTTTTCTGATGAATTCCATTTCCGACAGTTTCATGGACAGGATGGCTGTCCGCTGCTGGCCCTGGGAGCCGTAGGCGGATATGTCCAGTCCGTTCAAGAGGAACCGGAGGTCGTCCCGGTGGGGTCCCAGGGAGGTGTGGCAGAAGCGGGTGTCTTCTTCTCTTCTCCGGGAGAGCTGCTCTAAGAACCATTCCATGTCATAGCGGGGGCTGTCGCTGCCCTGCTGGATGTAGCGGATAGAGAGGCTTTCTTTGTTTCCTGTCAGTCTTTCTTCCATGGCCGGCACCATGCGGTTCATCTGGTCTATGGTTTCCAGTCTTTTCCTGACCAGGTAGGAGGCGGAGGCAGCGATCTGCATGTCCCATATGTCCAGGTCCGGTTTCCGGCCGGTGAGCTGGGCGTTTTTCAGTGCGCTGTTCCGCTGCTGCACCGCCCTGGTGCAGCGGAGAAATTCTTCGTAGTACCGGGGGGATACCTGGGAAATTTCCATGTCCAGGAAACGGCGGCGCAGCTGGGGAGCGCCTTTGATGAGCTGCAGTTCATCAGGGGTGAAGAGGACGGTGCGGAACAGGCCCAGCAGTTCCTTTTTCCGGATGGCCGTGTCGTTCAGGAAGATTTTCTTCCCCTGGCTTCTGGTGAGTTTGATTTTAATGGTCTGCACCGTTTTTCCTGCTTCAAAGTCCACCAGTATGGTGCCCTCCTCTTCCCCCAGACCGATGATTTCCCCATCACTTCCGGTGCGGAAGGATTTTCCGGTGGAGGCATAGGACAGGGCTTCGATGAGGTTCGTTTTGCCGCTGCCGTTGGGACCGGTGAAAAGGGTGAGCCCCGGGGAGGGCTCCACCTTGTAGTCCTGAAAGCTTCTCACCTGGATGAGGCGGAGGGATTTGCATTTCATGGCTAGGCTCCGGTCATGTGGAATTCTTCGCCGTCAATGGAAAGGATATCATCCTTTCTGATTTTCTTTCTTTTTTCATGGACTTTGTTTCCATTCAGGGTGATGGTATGTCCTTCCAGAAAGGCGCCGGTTTCTCCGCCGGAGGAAATATAGTCTAATTTTTTCAGAAACTGGTCCAGCTGGATGTAGTCTCCGTAAATCGGGATATCTTTCATCAATATTTCCTTCCTCTCATAGGGGTGAGCATATAGCTGTAGCTCTTGTCCTCTTCCTGTTCAATCACAATGGGGCCTGCTTTCTGCAGATTCAGAATGATCACGTCCCCTTTGGAATGTTTCAGAATGTCTTCAATGTAGTTGCAGTTGAAGGTGAGGCTGATATTGTCTCCTTCCAGTTTCACGGGAATGGAGGTGTCCGCCTTGCCGATGTCCGGATCTTCTTCGAAGATTTCCAGGGTATCTCCTTCGAAATGGAAATTAATAGTCTGGTAGCTCATGTCTCTGGAAATGGGGCTCACGAAACGGACTGCTTCTTCAAAGTCCTTCAGGTTTACTTCTGCCCGGGCATCGAAATGAGTAGGGATAATGCGGTGGTAGTCCGGATATTCCCCGTTCACCAGGCTGGCAATGAAGTAGGTGTCTCCGAAGGTGAAGGCCACATGGTTCTTGGACCAGGAAATTTCTACCTGGGCTTTGTCGTCATCCAGTGGAAGAATACGGCTCACGTCAGAAAGGATTCCTGCCGGAACGATGAAACGGCCTTCTGCTGCCGCCTCTTCATCCAGGGTGATTTCCTTGGCTGCCAAGCGATGGGTATTGGTAGCGGCCATGGTGAAGGTGTTCTTTGTGACTTCAAAAAGAATACCGGAAAAAATGGGTTTCTGTTTGTCATTGGCAGCAGCAAAGGAAACGAGGGATACCATGTCTGCAAAATCCCTGCATTTCACTAGGCAGTGGTTCCGATGGTCCATTTCCTGTACATCCGGAAATTCTACCTGATCCCGGGTAGGAAATTTGGATACATAGGATCCGCTCTGGAAGGAAACCAGATTTTCATGGTCTCCTTTTTCCATAGTAATGTCTCCTGACGGCATCATGCGGATGGTGCTCTGCAGCTGAGGTGCTGCAATGACGGTAACTCCTTCTTCTTCTATGTTGGCAGGACAGGAGGTTTTGATACCGATGGTGTAATCATTGGCCTGGATGAGAATGTTCCCTCCGGCAGCAGAAATGAAAAATCCATTATTTGTATTGGATGTGACTTTGGTCTGAGCAGCCCGCTGGACACGATCCAGGGCACTGACGAGATCGGATTTGTTGAAGATGACTTTCATGGCAGCTCCTTTAAAAAACGACGGGGATATATAAAAGATAGTAGTAGTCGTAGTAGTACGCTGTGAAAAAGTGAATAACTTTGTGAAAATCCAGATTTTCTCGAATTTCCCGGTTTGTCAGAAAGGAGTGAATAACTTTTTTCGCTATTCACAGAATTCACAGCTTTTTGGGAAATCCCCTTTATTCACAGTGTGTTAACAGGAATATCCCCTGCCCCTGGTCCCATTATTCACAGTCATTTGAGAAGGGGCAGGAGGAACGTTTCCTGCTGTACTTAGGGGTGATGGTGTTTCCTATATACAGGCCACACCATGGCTCACCTGTTCCGAAGCAGTTTCCTTATGGCTTCCACGGCGGCCCGGGTCTGGGGGTCTTTGGCCATATCGTTTTCTACCCTTTCGCAGGCATAGAGGACGGTGGAATGATCCTTGCGCTTGAAGCAGTCCCGGAGGGTGGGATAGGATTCATGAAGCTCGTTGCGGCAGAGGTACATGGCAATCTGCCGGGGAATGACGATCCTCTTGGGACGGCCGTTTCCCAGAAGCTTTTCCTTCTTCACGCCGTAGTACTTGCATACCGTGTCGATAATGAAATCTACGGTGAGCTCCTGTCCGCTTTCAATGGGAATCTGGTCCTTCAGCGCTTCCCGGGCAAAGGACAGGGTAATAGGTTCCTTTTTAATATGAGAGAAGGTGACTAGCTTGTTGAAGGCCCCTTCCAGCTCACGGACATTGGTATTGATGTGGCTGGCAATGTAGTCCACCACATCCTTGGGCAGAGTGATGCCCATTTTTTCCGCCCGTTTCTGCAGGATGATACAGCAGATTTCATAGTCCGGCGGTGAAATGGGAGCCACCAGGCCGCTGGAAAAGCGGCTCTGCAGACGGTCCTCCAGCTTGTCAATGTCCGATGGCGTGCGATCACTGGTCATAATGATGTATTTCTTCTTATCGAAAAGCTCGTTGAAAGTATTGAAAATTTCCATCTTGGTGGAATCCTTGGAGCCGAAGAACTGCACATCGTCGATGAGGAGGAAATCCAGATTCCGGTACTTGGCCCGGAACTTGGGCATGGTATGGTTCTGGATGGCATCGATGAGCTCGTTGGTGAAGGTTTCGCTGGAAACGAAGAGCACTGACAGGCTGGGCTTATAAGTATGGATATAGTTGCAGATGGCATGAAGCAGATGGGTCTTCCCCAGTCCCGACGGGCCGTAGATGAAAAGAGGATTCATCTTCTGGTCCGCCTGGTTCGGATTGGTGGCGGTCTGGGCCACCGCATAGGCGGCCTGGTAGGCGATTTCGTTGCAGTTGCCGTGGACGAAGGTTTCAAAGGTGTATTCCTCGTTCACCGGATTGGGCTGGAAATTTTTCTTCGTCTCCACCGTAGTCCCCAGCGTATCGAAAAGGGAAGGTTCGTGGAGTCCTTCATAATTCCGGATATCCGGCAGAGTCACCTGGTCCGCCGTTTTCGGTTTGAGGCTGGAGAAATCGGGCGGCGCCACTTCCTTCGGGAAGGGGTCCGTTGCCGGTGCCGGTGTTTCCGGAAGGGGCTGCGGAACCGGTGTCGGAAGGGGCTCTTCATCCTCCGGCAGAGGAACGGCAGGCGCCGGAGAGGGAGCCGGTTCTTCCTTTTGTGCCGGAGGCACCGGCATCTGCGGTGAGGGAGACGTGGAATCAGGAGGCGGGGCCACTTCCACCTTCATCGGCTTTCCCGCAATCCGGCTCACAATCTGCTCCAGCTTTTCCCTGTACACCCCGTTGATCCACCGCACCAGGTAAGGCTTATTGGGTGTAATGACCAGGGTGGTGTCGGTGATGGATGTGGGAAATACATTGTATGAGAACATCTGATAGTACTGGCTGTCATTTTTATTAATGTAGTCCAGCACCTGTTCCCAAAGCAGAAAAAAATCCATAATATCTCCTTTGGATAACATGTGAATACCTGTGAATTTCTGTGAAAAAGTTTTTCGCGGAAAATTCTGTAAAATCCGATAAATACGGAAAGTTCAGCCTTTGAATAAGGCTGTTCATAAGTGAAGAATCTTGTGAATAACTTAATTTTACCATCTCTTCCCCCTTCTGTACATTCACAAGATAATGGGAGAAAATCCTTTTGAACCTACTAGGGGTAGTAGAAATCACTGTTCACAGGAATTCACAGGGGAGAAAAGCCTGCTGTCGGCTGACTGCGAACCGCTGTCTGCTGCCTGTAGAGCTTTCCCGCTGGGCAGCGTCATCCTAGGTGTAAGCGAAGGATCTCGTTACATGCAGTATATGAAATAACAGGTACCAGCTCTATTCGGCGGGAAGAAATCATAGACAGCAGGCAGAAGGTTCAAAGGCGGCAGAGTTACATAGAAAGCGATACAGGCTGATGGATTCATTCATTTCCAAGTAGAAAAGCAAGTAAAAAAACACAGAAAATGGAACAATCAAAAATTTGTCTTTTCCATTTTCTGTGATATAATGGGCATAGAAAGAGACAGCTGGCATCCGTGGAGTGGAAAACGGCTCTCTCAGAATATTTTGTATTTGAAAGGAGCCTTCCAAGCCATTGGATGGCTTTTTTCAATTGCTACTTTTTAGAAAGTGCAATGATGGCGACCACCAGAGCAGCAAAATTAATAACGACCATAAAGGCCTGATACAATTCTTGGCTCATAGTGAATCACCTCCTCTTACGGAAAGTAAGAGAAAGCCCTGCCAGCTGTCCTGTGTAAATATTATCATTTTTTTTAAAGTTCTGGCAAATATTTCCCTAAATAGTGAGGTGCTTTCCCCTTTGGGACGCTTTCTTTTCTGTCGGGAATACAGTCCGGTACTCAGCAGACAGCGGGAAGGTGTCCGGTAAACAATCTCTGGCTCCTTCCCCGGAAAGGGGCTGAAAAAATGCGCCCGAAGGGCGCCACCACCCTAAGAACCTTCGGGACTCCTGCCCGTTAATCTTGTCCCTAAAGGCTGCATTATAAAATAATTACCCGAAGGGCAATCCACCACCCTTTGAACCTTATGAACCCTCTGAACCTTTTGAACCCGGGGCCGGGCAGCGGCCCCTTTTACACTAGTCAAAGCGTCCAAATCATGGTACCATAAAGGAGATATTATTACGGAGGCCCTGTATTATGCCGGACTGGGAAACAGGGCTTCCCTGGAAAGGAATCACGCCATGAAAAGACCGCAGAAAGTGACCCGGGAGACCAGGCCCAATCAGTATGCCCGAAAGATGTACGGCAAAGAAAAGACGGAAAAAATCATGGAAGATGAAGACATGGAAAAGATACAGCCCAGCAGGAACGGAACGAAGAAGAAAATACGGACCCTGCTGAACAGGAGACTCCGCCATTCCATGAAAAATAAAGACCTTCCCAATGGAGCTGCTTACCGCCGGGAAACAGCCTGGGAAGAAGAGTAGTCAAGGCGCAGGGAAGGCTGCGCTTTTTTAATAGGAAGTGACTTGGATGAATCAAAGCGACATTCTTGTACTGGATACGGAAACCACCGGCTTTCTGGGAGACGCAGAGCTTCTGCAGGTGTCTATCCTTGACGGCCAGGGCCAGGTGCTCATGAATGAATATTTCAAACCAGACCATACGGTAAGCTGGCCCGGTGCCATGGCGGTGAACCACATCACGCCGGCCATGGTGGCGGACAAGCCTTCCATAAGGGAGCGGAAGGAAGCCATTTCCCATCTTCTCCGCCATGCCCGGATAGTGGTGGGATACAACATTTTCTTCGACCTGAAAATGCTCCGCCAGAACGGCGTCTTCGTCCCCGGCCCCAGGCAGCTTCGGGCCATCGACCTCATGGGCCCCTTCTCCGACCGCTACGGAAAAGAAAAGAATCTTCCCCTGAATCAGTATGGCCACTACCGGTACCAGAAGCTCATCACCTGCGCCGGCTACTACGGCTATGAAGGCAGCGCCTGGCATGACAGCCTGGAAGATACCAGGGCCACCCTCTTCTGCTTCTGGAAAATGGTGGAAGACGGAACGGTCATATTGTAAACAAGCACGGATTCTTTCAGGAATCCGCGCTTGTTTTTTCAAAACAGGAAATAGATATGCAGCGTAAAAATTTCAAAACATCAGCCAAAAAGAAATATTATATTGTCAAAAAAGGTAAAAATCCGGGGGTTTACTACAACTGGCCGGACTGCCAGAAACAGGTGCAGGGATTTCCCGGCGCTGTGTATAAAGGATTTGTGACTCGGGAGGAAGCGGAAGCCTGGTACGGAAAACCGGTGAAGGAAGCCTCCCATGCCCCTGTCTTAGCTCCCAAAAAAGAAATCCCCGATATCAGGAAACAGGAAGTCCTCTACCCGCCCCACATTCACCCCCTGGATGACAGCATCCTTTCCTATAATGGCGTTTCCATGGCCCTTTCCCTGCCCGAAGAGCTCACCATCTACACCGACGGCTCCTGCCTGGTGAACCCCGACGGTCCCGGAGGATTTGCGGCGGTCTTCCTGAGCCGGGAAGGAAAAGAACTGCTCACATTAACCGGCGGCGAGCCCTCTTCCACCAATAACCGCATGGAACTTCGGGCGGCCTATGAAGCCTTGAAACTGGCAGACGACGGCACAGTCCACACCATTTCCTTCCACACCGACAGCAAGTACCTCCAGCAGGCCTTCACCAAAGGGTGGGTAGAAAAATGGAAGAAAAACGGCTGGAAAACCGTGCAGGGCACACCGGTGCTGAACCGGGACCTGTGGACAGCCATCGACGGCTTTATGGAAAAACACCACATCCTCTTCCAGTGGGTCAAAGGCCATGTGGGTACCAGGTATAACGAACTCTGCGACCGCCTGGCCAAAGAAGAAGCCAGAGATCATAGATAGCTGGCGGCTGTCCGCTTGCCGCTGGCGCGAGGGTTGCAGTGGGCGCCTATGGCGCGGTCGGGATCGGGACCGGGGCGGTGCTTTCCAGTATTCCCGAAGGTTGACACGCCCTTACGGGCGTGAGGGTTGAGCCAGCCGCCGGGCCTTTCGGCCCTGGGCTGCCAGGGTTCTGCCTGTGATCGGCTTCGCCTTACAGGCGGGTTGAGGGCTCTCGCCCTCGGGAGTTATATAGTATCGCTGCGCTGGCGAGGTACGGCGCTTTCGGCGCCATCATATATATGCCTATACCGCCTGCGGCAGGGGAGACAATAAAGCTTCGTGATGCTATCTTTTGATAAGTGACTCTACTTTAAGCACAGGTTGTTCTGTCCCCCGGATAAGGGGGAGCCGCGCAGCGGCTAATCACCAGAATGCTTATTATGTCATATGGCACTGAAAGTAAATCCCGTAACGCTGACTTTATAAGCATTGCCCCCTAAAGGGGAAACGACTCACTACATTTTGCGCGTCGCTAGCGCTCCTTCAAAATGTGTTCGCTGTGCACCGAAGGGCAATCCGCAACCCTCGGGGCCAAAGGCCCCGTCAAACTTAAGAACCCTCCGGCCAAGGGCCGGTCCATCTTAAGAACCTTTTTCCACAACCCTACTACACAACCCGCGGCGGAGCCGCGCCCCTTTTTTTTAAATCTGCGGCGAAGCCGCCACCACTCCCTCTGAACCCTCTGAACCCTCTGAACCTTCTGAACCCTCTGAACCCGGGCCGCGAAGCGGCCCCATGCGTGCCCTTCTCTCATATACTGCAAAAATTTATTTTTTCTCTTGTGCTTGTTATGAATAGCGCCTATAATAAAAAATGAATAGGAGGCAAGTCTACTTTTCACATATTTTCAACTCTGTTTTTCTTTAGGAGAAAGAAGGTACTATCATGACATCGGGCAAGGAAGATTATTTAAAGGCAATATATCTGCTCAGCGAAAACCATGATATTGTCACAAATAAGGAACTCTCGCAGACCCTCCAGGTCTCCCCTCCTTCGGTGAGTGAGATGATCACAAAACTGCAGAAACAGGGATATGTGGACTATACAGCCTATAAGGGAAGCAAGATGACGAGAAAAGGCCGGAAAGAAGCAGGCAGCCTGCTCCGCTACCATGCCCTGTGGGAAGTATTCCTGGTAAACTACCTCCATTTCTCCTGGAGCCAGGCCCATGAAATGGCGGAAGGACTGGAACACCAGACCAATGATATTCTTTCTGAAAAGCTGGAAGCCTACCTGAACCACCCCACCCACTGCCCTCACGGCGATCCCATCCCCCGAAAAGATGGCAGCCGTCTGGGAATCACCCGCGAGCGGCTGGCTGATCTGGAAGTAGGAGATACCACCCACATCCGCCGTATCATGGAAGACTACAGCCTCATGGACTACCTCCAGAGTCGGGGCATCGACATTGACATGGAAGTCAAAGTCAAGGAAAAAGAACCCTACGAAGGCCCCATCCTTCTGGAAACACCCAAAGGAGACATTTCCCTGAGCTACAAAGCAGCCCAGCGGATTTTCGTAGACGATAAGAAATAAAAAATATCCCGCCGGACAAGAATGAATTTCATGGCCGGCGGGATTTTTTGCGTAAAAAGTTTCCTGCTGAGGCGGAATGTAGCGGCCCCATGCCGCTCCCGTCATTTTGAGCGAAGCGAAGCGGAGTCGAGAAATCTCCCGTACCGAAAAGTTTCCTATCGAGTTGAAACGCAGCGGCTCCAAGCCGGACAGGAAACCATTGGCGAAAAGTTTCCTGCTGGGATGACAGGCAGTGGTTTCACGTCGAACAGGGTATATACCCATCGCCCGAGAGGGCGATACCACTACCTTCTGAACCCACTGAACCCGGGCCGCGGAGCGGCCCCTTTTCCCCTTGCTTTTTCCTTTCCGTTTCTGTAAAATGAAAAAAGGGATAATCTTTTCAGGTTATCCGGCCCCGGATGGGGCTTTTTTGTTGCCTGCTTTTCCCCAGAAAGCGCATATGCGTGATAAAGCAGGATGATTTTATGCAAACGGGGTGTTTTTTATGGCAAAATCCTATGATGTAGTCATTATCGGTGCCGGCCCTGCCGGTATTTTCACCGCACTGGAGCTGGCGGATACGGGCCTTTCCATTCTGATTCTGGAGAAGGGCCTGGATATCCGGGAGCGCATTGCTTTAAACAGGGACAGGACAGCACCGGCCGCTGACCGTCGGGCCAATATCGTGTCCGGCTGGGGCGGTGCCGGCGCCTTTTCCGATGGCAAGCTCACGCTGACCACTGATTATGGCGGCAATCTGGATGATTATATGAATAAGGGCGAACTGGCCCGGCTCATTTCCTATGTGGATTCCGTATACTGCCGGTTCGGCGGCGAGGGGCGCCAGGTGTACGGCGATGAGCACCGGGATAAGATTCACGAGCTGAAAAGGAAGGCGGCCGCAGCGGATCTGGCCTTCATTCCGGCCCGCATCCGTCATCTGGGCACCGACGTGAATGGGGAAATTCTGACCCACATGCGGGACAGCTTCCCTTCCTATGTGACGGTGAAGGCAAACTGCCCGGTGGACCATATTCTGGTGAAGGATGGAAAGGTGGAAGGCGTCATAGCCGGCGGCGAGACCTATCTCTGCAAATACCTGGTGGCTGCACCGGGCAGAGACGGTGCCGAATGGTTCACGAAGGAAGCGGAGAGCCTGGGGCTCCATACCGCCTCCAATGCTGTGGATATCGGCGTTCGGGTGGAATCTCCGGCGGAAATCTATGAACCCATCACCGACATCTGCTATGAATCCAAACTGGTTTATTTCTCCAAATCCTTTGACGACCGGGTGCGTACCTTCTGCATGAACCCCTACGGCTTTGTGGTAACAGAAAACAATAACGGCCTTATGACGGTGAATGGCCATTCCTATGCCCATAAGAAAAGCGGCAATACGAATTTCGCCATTCTCGTTTCCAAACAGTTTACCCAGCCCTTCCACGAACCCATCGAATACGGCAAGTACATTGCCTCCCTGGCCAACATGCTGGGCGGCGGACCCATCGTGCAGCGGCTGGGAGACCTGCGGGACGGAAGGCGCTCCACGGCAGAACGTATCCGCCGGGGTCTGGTGCACCCCACCATGCCCTCTGCCACACCGGGAGATTTATCTTTGGTCTTGCCATATCGCTTCTTAAAGGATATTATGGAGATGTTCGAAGCGCTGGATAAAGTGGCGCCGGGAGCCAACTCACGGCACACCCTTCTCTATGGTGTGGAAGTGAAATTCTACTCCTCCCGCATCGAGCTTTCAAACCAGCTGGAAACGAAGATCCCCAACTTCTTCGCTATTGGTGATGGAGCCGGCATCACCAGGGGTCTGGCACAGGCCTCCGCCGCCGGTGTAGTGGTGGGCCGCGAAATCTGCGCCCGCATTGGGAAACCGAAGGGAGAAATCTGACAAATGATACCAAGGTACACACGTCCGGTCATGGAAAAGATCTGGAACGAAAGAAATGAATGGCAGACCATGCTGAATGTGGAAATCGCTGCCTGCGAAGCAAATGCTGAACTGGGCCGCATTCCGAAGGAAGCAGTGGAAGTGATCAAAGCCAAAGCAGACTTTGACGTAGACCGCATCCATGAAATTGACCGCGAAATCAACCACGACATTATCGCCTTCCTCACCAACGTAGGTGAACACGTAGGCGACGAAGCCAAGTACATCCACATGGGCCTCACCTCCACCGACGTGAAGGACACCGGCCTCAACGTACAGCTCAAACAGGCCTCCGAAGTCCTCATCGACGACCTGGAAAAACTGGCAGAAGTACTGAAGAGAAGAGCTGTAGAATTCAAACATACCCCCACCATCGGCAGAACCCATGGCGTTCATGCAGAACCCACCACCTTTGGACTGAAACTCCTCCTCTGGTACTCCGAAACCCTCCGGAACATCGACCGCATGAAACGGGCCGCTGACGAAATGGCCGTAGGCAAACTCTCCGGCGCCGTAGGCACCTATGCAGACATCGATCCCTTCGTAGAAGAATACGTATGCAAAAAACTGGGCCTGAAACCGGAAATCGTTGCCACCCAGGTCGTACAGCGCGACCATCATGCAGAATACGTAGCCACCCTGGGCGTCATTGCCGGCGTCCTCTCCCAGATGGCCCTGGAAGTCCGTCACCTCCAGAGAACGGAAGTGAGAGAAGCAGAAGAATACTTCAGCCCCAAGCAGAAAGGCTCCTCTGCTATGCCTCATAAGAGAAACCCCGTGAAATCCGAAAGAATCTGCGGCATGGCCCGCCTTATCCAGGGCTACAGCCTCCCTGCCTTCGAAGACATCCCCCTGTGGCATGAAAGAGATATTTCCCACTCCTCTGTAGAAAGAGTGATCCTCCCCGATGCCACCATTGCCCTTGACTACATCCTTGACCAGACCACCAGCCTCATCGACAAACTGCTGGTTTATCCGGAAAAGATGATGGCTGACCTGAACCTTACCGGCGGCCTGATCTACAGCCCGAGAGTCCTCCTGGCTCTGGTTGCCAAAGGTGCCTACAGAGACACCGCTTACCGCTGGGTACAGAGAAACGCCATGAAACGCTGGCTCCAGGGAGAAGACTTCTACGAAAACCTCTGCAAAGACGAAGACGTCAGAAAGTACCTCACCCCCGAAGAAATCAAAGCCTGCTTCGACTACAAACCCATGCTCAAGCACGTGGACGAAATCTTCGCCAGATTCGGCCTGTAATCTTATGTGAAATCAAAAATCCTCTCCATGAAGGAGGGGATTTTTATTTGTGTAGTTTCCTGTCCGGCATGGGCTCATAGCTTGTCACCGCCATAGGAAACCCTTCAGGCAGGAGATTTCTCGACTCCGCTTCGCTGCGCTCGAAATGACGGGAGCGGCGTGGGACCGCTGCGTGTCACTGCCATAGGAAACTTTTGGCAAACAGTTTCCCGTCCGGCATGGGACTACTGCGTGTCATCACCATAGGAAACCTTTCAGACAGGAGATTTCTCGACTCCGCTTCGCTGCGCTCGAAATGACGGGGCGGAGTGGGGCCGCTGCGGTCCACCTTAGCAGGAAACGATTCCCTGTATGCCCTTAGTGTAAAATTTTACTCGGTAAGGGAATTTTTCCAGAAACAATAAAAGAGGAAAGCCTCCCCTTGAGTGGAAATGTTATAATTTCCGTGGCAAAGAATAAAACAAAGAAAGGGCTTTCCTCATGGATATTATAACAAAAACTGGAGAAATTTGGAGTGAAAATGCAATTGGTGCAGTCATTTCTCTCATTAAGGAATCTGATGACTCTATCGAGGCTGAAAGGAAGCTAACTCATTGGCTCACTGAAATGAACTGTCAGCTTATAGCTATGGCCCTGGCGCGTATTGACACTGAGCTGTATCAGATTTACAAGGCACAGGGGTGGCGTGTGGCGCGCCGGGACTCTAGGACGATTTGCTGCCGCTATGGAGAGCTGACCTATACACGAAGACTTCTGCAGAAAGAAGGGAAGAGCTTCTATCCCCTGGACTGCAAAATGGGCTTTGAGTCCAGAAAGCACTACAGCTTGGGAATGATTGAGCGGATTGTCGAGGCTGTTGCAATTACCACATCTCGCAGTGCCAGCGAACTCCTGCAAAGCCTGGCCGGGATTACCATCTCCCATCAGTCCGTTATCTCACTCAAGAACTATGCCGGCGAGAAGGCGAAGACTTATGAAAAAGCATTGGCAGAAGAGGAAAAGGTTGAAAAGCCGACACAGCCGGAAATTATAGCGATTGAAGGAGATGGAATTGTACTCAAGAACAAGGAGAAAGGCAGCGTTTCGGAAGTGCACCGCCTCCAGATATATGAGGGAGTCAGGAAAAATGGCAACAGGACAGAACTGGTAGGACTTCGCTGCTTTGCATCTACCAGCAGAAAAGAACTTTTTGCAATGGTAAGAAGCTATCTGCTTGGGCACTATGACCTGTCTAAGACCACAGTGCTGTCGAATGGGGATGGAGGGTCCGGATACCAGTTTCAGGACTTTGAGCGAATGGTAGAAGGCTGCCTGGATCACCAGCACTTCCGCGACTGCTATCATGTGCATGAAAAGATCCGGACCCGGCTCAGCTTCTGCAACAGGAAACTGATAGACCGTATTATCCGAGAACTTCACCGGACCGACAATATTATGAAACAGATTCCCGTATGGATGGACACTGCCCGGAGCTGTGCCCGGACAGAGGAGGATTTGGAGGAGGTAGACAAGCTGCAGAGCTATCTGGAGAGAAATGCCCCCTATATCCCCAGCCTGAGTCAGCGCGGCATCCATACAGAGATTCACCTGGGGACTGCAGAAACAAACCACCGGTTCTATAGCTATCGCATGAAGCGGCAGGGACGGAGCTGGTCCAGCGAGGGAATGGAGTGTATGGTTTGGGTATTGACCGCCCGGAAGAATAAAACACTTACAGCAGCTCTCCTGTACCATGCTAATGGGAAAAGCTACAAAAAGATGGATAGAGCCATGCACAAGGCTGCGGTGCAGGCAGAGCGTAAAATCGCCCAGAATGTCCGGAGTGAGGCGCAGAAGCGTAAAATGAGAAACTATAGGCCAGGATGCCTGGAGGGGCGTATAGGCGTTTATGGAGCTTCTTCTTCACCAATGGGGAGACTGGCCAGAGCTATACAGAAATACTGATTAAACCGAAGCCACGGAGATAGTAATCATCGACAGTCAAATGAATTACCGAGGAAAACTTGACACTTACCTGTATGCCTATCAGGTATCACAGAAAAGTGGGAAATATAGTATATTAATAAAGTATGAAAAATTCATGATATATTTTCATAAAAGAAAGGACATTTGTATGAAACGAGCATCCCTATCTCCTGAAGACCAGGTCCGGAGCATCCATTTCAAATATGAAATTCCCAAAGACAGAGTACAGGCTGCCCTGGACAGAGGCTTCCGCTTCGGCGACGTAGACCAGGCGGCCCTTCTTTCCTGCCTCTCCGACGCCTCTATGGAAGACATTCTGGCCATGCGGAAGGACGATCCCTGGGGCGTGATAAAAAAGAAACTGGGCCTTACGGCAGCAGTCTACGAAAAAACCTATCTTCTTCACCGGGCAGAGCGGCTGGAGCGGTTCTACGGCATTTCCGCCCAAAGGGCCCTCACCCTTCTGGAAGAAGGCTATCCCAACCACTGGATCCGTCTGGCTTTCCTTTTGGAGCAGCACACCGGCATGAAAACCGAGGACATTGTCCACAGCCGGAAGAAATCGGAAAAATGGAAGCCCTGGGCGGAAAGAGTACTCCATGTATCACCGGAAGACTTTACCGCCTGGATTGCAGAAACAAGAAATCCCTCCCTGGCGAGGAAGAAGTGAGCTGGTGGGCTAGTGAGCTGGTGAGCTAGTGTGACAGTTTGGCATCTGTCCTCCGGGTCCGGGCTGTATTCCCGAAAGCAGGGAGACCTTCAGACTGTCAGACATTAGACTTCGAGTCTTACTGTCATCCTGAACGTAAAAAAGGCGCCGCTTACGTGGCGGGAAGCAGTGTGTATAGATACCGCAGATTTATCGTTAAGGAAAATAAAAGACACAGAAAATGGAATCATCTCAAATTTGTCTTTTCCATTTTCTGTGGTATAATGAGCATAGAAAGAGACAGCTGGCATCCTGGGGAGGAAACGGCTCTCTCATAATTTTTTAGATTTGAAAGGAGCCTTCCAAGCCATTGGATGGCTTTTTTCAATTGCTACTTTTTAATAAGCGCAATAATGGCGACCACTAAGGCCGCGAAGTTGATGATGACCATAAAGGCCTGATACAAATCTTGGCTCATAGTGAATCACCTCCTCTTACAGGAAGTAAGAGAAAGCCCTGCCAGCTGTCTTATATAAAGATTAACATGTTTTTTAGAGATTTGGCAAATATTTCAAAAACAGGATAAGTGTACATACGATATATCCATAGCATTTATGATTACATATGATTACACCCGCAGGGCGCTGAATCTTTTTTGCTGCGGCGGAGCCGCCACTGCAGCCCTCAGCCCTGAAAGGGCCTGTCAAACCTCCGAACCCTCCGGCCAATGGCCGGTCAATCTTAAGAACCTTTTTCCACAACCCTTCTACACAACCCGCGGCGCCAGCCGCGCCCCTTTTTTATAAAACTTGCGGCGGAGCCGCCACCACCACCCTTTGAACCCTCTGAACCTTTTGAACCCTTTGAACCCTCACGCCGCAGGCGTGTCCATTTATCCCCTTGTTTCCTGGGCGGAAAGAATTTCCACGCCTTCCGAAGGATGAGCGCCGGCATCCGCCATTTTCCGGGCCACCGATTCCGTAGGCACGGGGGCCATGGCTTTGCAAAGCCCCAGACTGCTGGCCAGCTGAAGCAGTTTCACCGACACCGTTTCAGCCGGCCTTTTGGCGTGCTTCCGAATCAGGGACGGGGGCCGGAGAATGGTAAGGCTGGGAAACTGGAGAGCTTCCACATCTTTTTCGATGAGTCCTTTTAATTGTAAATAGAAAAAACGGGAAGAACTGTCTGCTCCTACCGACGAAACCAGAACCATATGGGGCACGCCGTTTTCCTTGGCCGCCCGGGCAAAGGAAAGCTGGTAGTCGTGATCTACCCGGTACTGGGCTTCTTTAGAACCCGCCTGTTTCAGAGACGTACCCAGGGCGGAGAAAAGGACATCCCCCTGCACCAGATGATGCCAGGTGTCAGGAAGGTTGAAATCAACGATAAATGATTGGATTTTGGGATGGGTAAAACCCAGAGGACGACGGGTAAAGGTGGTCACTGTTTCATAACGGTCATCATAGAGAAGCGTTTTTACCAGATCCTGCCCTACCGCTCCGGTGGCACCGATTACAATGGCTTTCATGGGGCCTCCTTGCAATTATGAACGATTGGCGTGAATCATTTCCTGCACTGCCCGGAAATCGGGGTCCCTGTCAAAATCATAGTTTGACTTTTCCCCCACCTTCCAGCGAATCCACACAGCGCCGTCAGCCATGATTTCAGAAGAAAGGGCCCTGAAACGGAGGGGCTGGTCTTTGGAAAGGCCTTCCTTTGCCATGAAAAGGGTCTGGGTATGGCAGCTGCCGTCGGCGGCAGGCGCTATGACCTGGCTCACCTCATCTGCTAGTCCGGCCTGCAGGAAGCTCCAGTTCAGCACGCCGCCGCCGCCCAGAATCATGGTGTCCACATGGAGGAGGTTCTTGATTTTCCTGCAGGCCAGGGGAAGGTCCACCTTGTCTTTGCCGCAGATCAGGTAACTGATACCTTTCCGGCGGAGAAAATCTTTGTACCCCATGGAAGCAGATTCCGTCAGGATTTCCACAATGTCCATGGAAATCCCGTTTTCCTCGGCCCTCTTTTCCTCCCAGGCCAGTTTTCCCTTCCCGTCCACCGCTATGAGGAAGGGCCCCTTGGCGCCGGTAAGGAAATCTCCCTCCGGCAGGGGAACGGCATTTTCATAGATTTCCGGCTTTTTGTACAGGGTCCTGTTGTCATCGATGGTGGTGCGTCCCATGATGATGGCTTGGAAATTAAATTTCCTCTGCACTGCATAAAAGGAATCCTCCACACCCTCCGGGCCGGGGAGCCACAGATACTTTCCCATGATTTTGCCGTCCAGGCTCGTTTCCATATGACAGATAATATAAGGTCTTTCCATGATAGTCTCCTTCCTTCTGGGAAAACAGGTTCGCTAGGGAAGCGCTGATTAAATCACTGTCTGCTTTTATTCTTGGATTTTTATGCAATGCAAGGAATGGGACGACGCGAATAGCGAGCTATTTAAGGAGTCCCATGACGAAGCAGTGCATAAAAATTCTTATAAAAGCAGACTCTATGAATGAATCAGTGCTTCCCTAGAAGCGGCGGGAAGCATTGTGTATAGATACCGCAGATTTATCGTTAAGGAAAATACGCAGAAAATGGAATCATCTCAATTTTGTCTTTTCCATTTTCTGTGGTATAATGGGCATAGAAAGAGACAGCTGACATCCGTGGTAGGGAAATGGCTCTCTCATAATTTTTTGAATTTGAAAGGAGCCTTCCAAGCCATTGGATGGCTTTTTTTAATTGCTGCTTTTTAACAAGCGCAATAATGGCGACCACTAAGGCCGCGAAGTTAATCATGACCATAAAGGCCTGATATAAGTCTTGGCTCATAGTGAATCACCTCCTCTTACAGGAAGTAAGAGAAAGCCCTGCCAGCTGTCTCATGTAAATATTAACATGCTTTTTAGAAATTTGGCAAATATTTCAAAAACAGGGGTAGGTGCACATACGATATATCCATAGCATTTATGATTACACCCGCAGGGCGCTGAATCTTTATTACTGCGGCGGAGCCGCCACCACAACCCTCAGCCCTGAAAGGGGCTGTCAAACCTCCGAACCCTCCGGCCAATGGCCGGTCAATCTTAAGAACCTTTTCACTTCAAAGTGATACAATATATATAGGAAACGAGCCCTCACGGCTCATACTGTCAGAAGGAGGTTGACACAAATGGAAATCAGAAAAATTACCATTGCCGGCGCCGGTACCATGGGGTATTCCATGGCGGAGATTTTTGCGCGGAAGGGCTATGATGTGATTCTCTGGAACCACCGGAGTGCTACGCTGGAACGGGCAAAGACGAAAATCGCACCGGATATGGTGAATCATATTTCTTACACCACCGACCCGGCGGCCTTCCGGGGGCGGGATCTGATTGTGGAAAATATTGTGGAAGATCTGGCGGTGAAGTCCGATTTCTACCAGACCTATTCTCCCCTGGCCGATGAACAGACCATCATAGCCACCAATACCTCCGGCCTTTCCATCAATACCCTGGCAAAGTCAGTGAAGGGGCCCGAGCGTTTTCTGGGCATGCACTGGTTCAATCCGCCGACCCTGATTCCGCTCATTGAAATCATCAAGAATGACCATACCCAAGATGAAGTGGCAAAAACCATTTATGACCTGGCCGTTTCCATCGGGAAGAAACCGGCCATTGTGGAAAAAGATGCCCCCGGCTTTGCAGCCAACCGCATCCAGCTGGCAGTGATGCGGGAGGCTCTTTCCATGGTGAAAAAAGGGATTATCAGCAAAGAAGGCATTGATGCGGTGATGAAGTACGGACTGGGTTTCCGCTGGGCCTGCCTGGGACCGCTGGAAACGGCCGATTTCGGCGGGCTTGATGTATTTGCCCATATCAGCGAATACCTGATGCCGGACCTGGAAGACAGCCATGAGGTGCCTTCCCTTCTGTCGGAAAAGGTAAAGGAAGGCCATCTGGGCGTGAAAACGGGAGAAGGCTTCTATCGGTATGACGGCGATAAAGCGGCCAAAGCTACCAGGGAAAGGGACCGGAAACTGAAGGCCCTGTATGACGCGCTGTATAAATAGTGTCCAGTTCTTCGCGGGGGAGTGCTAAAGACTCTCTGTAAAGGCAAAGGGGCTGTGAAAAAATGGTCATCATTTCTTCACAGCCCCTTTTTTATAATCTGCGGCAAAGCCGCCACCACAACCCTCGGCCCGAAGGGCCGTCAAACTTAAGAACCTTTAGAACCCTCGGGCCAAAGGCCCGTCAACCCTCACACCGCAGGTGTGTCCGAACCCCTTTTTACTTAGCAAAATGTTCTCTAGCAAATCCCATTTTCTGTACGATTTCCAGGGTTCCCAGGAAGGTGCCTTTGGCGTCCCGCACCGCCATGTATCGTACCAGCACCGGCTCTCCGTTTTTCTCCATCCATACATCGAAAAGGTCCTGCTTTCCGGTGCGGAAGGAGTCAATCAGGTTTTTCACCATGGGCACCACCTTCGGCGGGTGGCAGGTATAGACTTCCCGGCCCAGGGCAGTGGCGGGGCGGGAGAAGAGTTTGGGGGCGCCGTCGTCGTTCCAGTAGCGGTTGATGTCATGGGCATCTACGAAGGTGATTTCAAAGGGAAGGGTGTTCAGCAAGGCGGTGAGTTCCTTCACTGTGAGCCGTCCTGTGGGAAGATGGATGATTCCGTCAGAGAGAGAGCTTTCTTCTTTTTCCTGTGGGAAGGCTTCCTGCCAGCGGGGCTGGGGGTCAATGAGACAGGGTTCCATGTGGGCGAAGTCCCGGGCAATGCTTTTCCATTCTTCTTCCTTGAAATTCTTGGCGCAGAGGGGGAAGAGGATATTCTTTTCTTTGTAAATCATTTCTTCAGCTCTGGTGAGGGCAGAGGAGAGACGTTCCTGCCACTGGGGCGTTTCACGGACAGCGGGGCTGGCAAGGCCCCGCTTTTCCAGATTTTTCAGGGTGTCCCTGATTTCATCGTCCACGCTCCACATGACGTCCGAGGGGCCGGAGAAGCCGTAGTTCATCTTCAGGATGGGGTAAAGGACGTTCTTTTTGTTGTAATGGAAGGAAATCCGGCGGAGCGCTGCCAGTTCTTCCATCAGATTGCCTCCTGTTTCCATCGCTTTCCGCACCTTTTCCAAGTGACTGCCGAGGGCTTCGTTTTCCAGGGAAAGGATGGACAGGGGATGTCCCGGAATGGAGCGGAGGGCTTCGTAAAGGCCGTCGGCGCCGTCTTTTCGTTCCAGGGCGGCAGGGGAGCGGCGGCCCAGGGATTCCTGCACTTTGGCTTCGGCAGCAGCGATTTTTTCCGCTCTGGTGGTGCCGTGGAAGAGGGCGGAGTGGACGTCGCAGAGCCGCTGCACATCCCGGAGGGGGACGCCGCCTTTCAGAAGGGACTGTTCTGCCAGGGCGATTTCGCCGGGGTCCACGTCTTTGAAGTGCTTTACAAAGTCTGCCCGCACCTTTTCCAGATCCTCTCCGGCGGAAAGGCGGCGGATATATTCGGTGATTCTGGCGGTTCTTTCATCCGGTGCAGTTTCCTCGGAAGGAGCCGCTTTCTCCTCCGGCGCCTGGGCGAAGGAACCGCCCAGGGTAAAACCGTGGGCCAGGAGGGTGGAAATCACCTTCCCCATGTCAATGTGCATCATCATGGCTCCTTTGGGAATAGTCATGAAACGGCCCAGGGTGTTGAGAGCCGTTTTCTCGGTAATGCGGGTAAATCCCAGCTCCTTCATAAGGGGAATCAGTTCCGGATATTCCTTCACCAGATCATGGACGCTTTTGGTGAGATAAATGATTTTTGAGTCTGCCATAGGGGCCTCCTTATATTTTATAGATGATTTTCAATGGATAAAATCATTGTAACATGAAAAAAGGGGGGATGTCACTACAGGACATCCCCGGGGGAAAAGGCAGATTTTGGGAAATCTATGATAGAAACAGCTTTATATAGTCCTTACCGCTTTCCGGCAGCGGGTGAAGATTTTTCCGAAGGCCCAGGCTGTGGCGGCGGTGAAGGCCATGCCGGGTGCGGCAGCTATGAGCATGAGGGTGAGGCCCTTGCCCAGAAGGAAGTACATCACCACCCGGGCCAGAGCGGTGCCAAAGGGACCGGAAAAGATGTAGAAAAGTTTGTTAGACCCTGAAAGGAGCCAGAAGGCACCTACCCCCAGACGGAAGGACATCTGGATGGCCACATTCAGAATGGTGCAGGTGCCGAGGGAAAGGCCTATAAGAGAAGCCAGAATGCCGGCGATGATATATTTCTTAAATCCGAAGACACCGCAGATGGCCACAGCAATGGGCGCCGACAGCTGGAACTCCGTGCCTGGCACAATGCCGGGAATGCGGAAGGTGCCGCTCACGGCAATGAGCACGGCCAGAAGGGCTGTTTCGCAGCAGTCCGTGACCATGGTTCGTTCTTTGTTAATGGATAAGGTCTTTTCCATGATGTTCTCCTTTGAAACTTTGAGGGGACGGGAAAGTGCCGGACCGGTGGGTCAGCGCCCTGTGGACAAGCGCCTGTGGCGCGGTCGGGATCGAAGATCGGGATCGGGACGGTGCTTTCCTGTATTCCCGAAGGTTGACACGCCTTATGGACAAGCCCTGACGGGCTTGAGGGTTGACGGCCCTTCGGGCCG
This sequence comes from Dialister succinatiphilus, assembly GCF_928721695.1. Classification (NCBI taxonomy): domain Bacteria; kingdom Bacillati; phylum Bacillota; class Negativicutes; order Veillonellales; family Veillonellaceae; genus Dialister; species Dialister succinatiphilus. The sequence continues at coordinate 842,462 of NZ_OV788641.1, forward strand.
AAGGTTCTTAAGGGGCTTAAGTTTGACGCGCCTTTGGCGTGCACAGCGAACATGATTTGAAGGAGCAAAGCGACGCACAAATCATAGTGAGTCGTTTCCCCTTTAGGGGCGAGGGTTGTGGTGGGCGCCCTTATGGGCGCCAGTATAAATGCTGCCTTGCGGCTCTTGATTGTCCCACCGCTCAGCGGGGGGAAGGTGGTGCCGTAAGGCACCAAAGGGGGAAAAGCCACCGGAGGTGGCTGATCATCGTAATGCTTATTTTGCCATATGATACCGAAAGTAAATCCCGTAACGCTGACTTTATAAGCATTGCCCGCAGGGCAATCCACAACCCTCGGCCCGAAGGGCCGTCAAACTTAAGAACCCTCCGGCCAAGGGCCGGTTCATCTTAAGAACCTTTTTCCACAACCCTTCTACACAACCCGCGGCGTCAGCCGCCACCACAACCCTCGGGGCCAAAGGCCCCGTCAAACTTAAGAACCCTTGGGCCGAAGGCCCATCCATCTTAAGAACCTTTCCCTCTAAACCTGGGACTGCGTCAGCAGTCCTCTATAAAACATTCTTTCATCACCTTTACGGCCCGGTCCAGTTCTTCTCTGGTATGGGCTGCGGTGACGGTGAGGCGGATGCGGCTGGTGCCGGCAGGCACGGAAGGCGGGCGGATGGCGGAGAGGAGGATACCCCTTTCCCGGCAGCGGGCGGCGTATTCCATGGCCGCTTCTTCCCGCCCCATGACGATGGGGATGATGGAGGTATCACCGGGAAGGAAGGGGATGTTTGCTTCTGTGAGCTTTTCTTTTATATACCCGGTGTTCCTGCGGAGGGCGCCCATGTATGTTTCCGGATTTCTTTCCAGCAGGCGCAGGGCTGCCAGGGCGGCGGCGCCGGTGGCAGCGGAAATGGAGGTGGAGAAGATGAAGGGGCGGGAGCGGTTGCGGAGGTAGTCGGTAATCTGACGGCTGGCAGCGGCAAATCCCCCTTCGGAGCCCAGGGATTTGGACAGGGTGCCCACCTGGATGTCGATGCCCTCCATGTGGTAGTATTCCGCCGTGCCCCTTCCGGTTTCACCGATGACCCCTGTGGCGTGGGCGTCATCTACGATAAGGCAGGCTTTGTATTTATCCTTCAGCCTGACAAGGGACGGCAGGTCTGCCACGTCGCCGTCCATGCTGAATACGCCGTCGGTGACGATGAAGCGCTGGCCCTCTGTCTCCGTTTCATGCAGGAGTTTTTCAAGGGTTTTCATATCAGAGTGGGGGTAGACTTTTACGGCGGCTTTGGAAATACGGCAGCCGTCCACAATGCTGGCGTGGTTCAGGGCGTCGGAGAAAATCACGTCCCCCGGGCCGGCCAGGGCATAGAGGACGCCCAGGTTGGTCATGTAGCCTGTATTGAAAATGACAGCATCTTCTTTATGCTTGAAAGCAGCGATTTCTTTTTCCAGATCTGACAGTTCAAACACTGCGCCGCTGGTGAGCCGGGCACCACCGGAGCCGGTGCCGTAGGCTATGGCATTTTTAGCCGCTTCTTCCACTTCTTTTTCGTGGGTCATGCCCAGGTAGTCGTTGGAATTGAAGACAATGTATTCTTTTCCCTCCCGGTCCACGCCCCGGGAGGCGGTGATCATGCGGAGGTCACGGACCTTCCGGAAACGGTCGGCTTTCCGGATTTCCTCCAGCTCCTTTGGAATGTCACTGATCTTCATGGGGCAGCCTCACAAGAACGGTCTGGTTCTGCATGTAATCATCATAGGCGGCTATATCGGTGCCCGGCTGTACGAAGAATACCCGGCCTCCCACGGGGTCCCCCATGTCCTTCATCACCGTAATGCGGCCGTAACCGAATTTCCGGGAGCCCACGTAGCCGGTGACATAATCCGGGTCATCGGACCAGCAGAGCTCTGCCACCGTACCGGGAGCATAGGCTACCTTGGACGCCAGCACCAGCGCTTCCCGGGGATGGTCTCCGCCAAGGCCCTTCCTGCCCATGATTGCATCGTAAAGGGCAGTGTCTTCACAGTCCATATTGCTGCACCGTACGCCCCGTTCATGACGGTCGTCCAGCCGTTTCCCCGTGACTGCGTCCATGACGATGGCGCCCCGCATGCTGTCGGTGAGGGACTCCAGCTCATGAAAGGCGCTCTCAATGGCAGCCTGGCTTACGCCGATGCGGGCAAGCTCCTTCCTGGCTGCCTGCCGGCCCTCTTCTTTGGTGGACGTATTGATTTGGTAAATGGGAATCATGGGACAGTAGGTAATGGTCTGGGGCTTCACCTCTTCCACCTTCACCTGAATGAAATCGGCGGCGCCCCGTTCATGGGTCCGGGCCCGGCGAAGCATGGCAATCACATCAGCCTCGACCTGATCCTCCGGCACGATTCTCTCGGCCCCGGAAATATGACGGCCCCCTTCTCCATGATAACCGCCAAGACTGGAACGCATTTTTACACTATACAGCAACGAAACCACTCCTTTTGTCAACTTATTATAGCCTTATTGTCAACTACAAGGGTATAAAATAATCCGAAGTTATCGCGCTTCGGCTGTTATTTTTTAGTGTAAAACTGTTAACTCTTATTTGTCAAGTAAGAAGTATTATTTAGTTTACAATATAAGAAAATGGCAGAGTATGGACAAGCGCCTGTGGCGCGGTCGGGATCGGGGCCGGGACCGGGACCTGGGCGGTGCTTTCCAGTATTCCCGAAGGTTGACACGCCCTTACGGGCGTGAGGGTTGAGCCAGCCGCCGGGCCTTTCGGCCCTGGGCTGCCAGGGTTCTGCCTGTGATCGGCTTCGCCTTACAGGCGGGTTGAGGGCTCTCGCCCTCGGGAGTTATATAGTATCGCTGCGCTGGCGAGGTACGGCGCCAAAGGCGCTATTTTTATACCGCCTTTGGCGGCTAAAACCATACAACCGCCCTGCGGGCGAGGAAATGCAATCCCCCTTTGGTGGCTGGCGCCACCACCTTGCCCGGTGGGAAGCGTGTCACTGGATTCGCGGGTCGCAGAGCTCCCCTATGAATCCAGTTCCTTTGCCATCCCCACTTCGCGGGGGCACTATAAAGCTCCGTTATGCTGTGAGCTGCTTATGAAAGGACTGCTTTTCAGAGCTTTATTCTGCCCCCGCTTGCGGGGGAAGTCCGGCGAAGCCGGAAAGGGGGAGGCGAGCGCAGCGAGCCAATCCGCAGAATGCTTATCATGCCATATGACACAGAAAAGTAAATCCCGTAACGCTGACTTTATAAGCATTGCCCGAAGGGCAATCCACAACCCTCGGGGCCGAAGGCCCCGTCAAACCTAAGAACCCTCCGGCCCATAGGGCCGGTCCATCTTAAGAACCCTCCCTCATAACGCTGATTTTATAAGCATTGCCCGAGAGGGCAATCCACAACCCTCGGCCTGAAAGGCCGTCAAACTTAAGAACCCTCCGGCCGCAGGCCGGTCAATCCTAAGAACCTTTCTCCCTGCCCCCTGATCGATAGCGACGCAACCCTTCTACACAACCCGCGGCGTCAGCCGCGCCCCTTTTTTTAAAATCTGTGGCGAAGCCGCCACCACAACCTTCGGCCCGAAGGGCCGTCAAACTTAAGAACCTTAAGAACCCTCGGGGCGCAGCCCCGTCAACCCTCACGCCGCAGGCGTGTCCTCCTCCCTCTTTATTATTTGAAAGAATTCTATTTTTTTGCTAGAATGGTACTGTTATCAGTTAGAGAGGTGCGAAATGTTTTTACATGAAATTATAAAAGGGGCAGATCCTGCCCATGCGGTGTTTGAAGGAGAATCCAGGGTAACCTACGGAGAACTGGAACAGGACCTTCGCCAGTACCGGAACTGTCTGTACCATATGGGCGTAGGCAGGGGAGACCGGGTGGCCCTTTATTCTTCAAACCGGCCGGAATTTGTGTATGTGTATCTGGCTGTGGTGAGTCTGGGAGCCATTATTATTCCGGTGAATAATTCCCTGGTGGACCGGGAAGTGGACTACATTATCAGAGATGCGGGCGCCAAACTTCTGGTCACCGATACGGCTCTGGAAGTATCCTGTCCGTCTATTGATATCCATGACCTGGATTTCCAGGCTTCCAGGGATACCTGCCCCGAAGCACCTCAGTTTCCGAAAGATATCACCGAGGATGACGTATGTGCCCTGGTGTACACTTCCGGTACCACCGGCAGCCCGAAGGGGGCTATGCTCACCCATCGAAACCTGGTGGGCAATGTGGAGCAGTTTATTTCCCGCATCGTCTTCAAGCCGGAAGACAAGGTGCTCTGCGTACTGCCCATGTTTCACTGCTACGGTCTGACCACTGTGGTGAATGCCGGCCTCTATGCCCATTCCACCATCGTCATTCTCCGGTCCAAGAGTCCGACGGAAATCATCAATACCATTGTGGAACATTCCGTTACTATCGCCATTATGGTGCCGCCCATGTACAACCTGCTGGCAAGGCGGGGCGATCCTTCAGTCATGAAAACGGTTCATACCTTCATTTCCGGCGGCGCCTCTATTCCCCAGCCTGTGGCCCAGGCCTTCTATTTCCGTTTCCGCCATCCCGTACAGGAAGGCTACGGCCTCACCGAAGCGTCACCAGTAGTATGCGTCCTGCCCAGCGCGAAACCGAAATACCTGACCAGCGGCCCTGTGCTTCCCGGCGTGGAAGCCTATATCCGCACCGAAAACGGCGGCCCCTACGTGGCTGGTACCGTGGGCGAACTCATGGTGCGGGGCTCCAATATTATGAAGGGATACTGGAACAAGCCGGAGGAAACAAAGAAAGTCCTCTCCGAAGACGGCTGGCTCCATACCGGCGACCTGGCCTACATGGATGCCGATAAATACATTTACATTGTGGACCGCATCAAGGACCTGATTATCGTAAACGGGGAAAATATCTATCCCGGCGAAGTGGAAGACTGCATTTACGAAGTGGAAGGCATAGCGGAATGCGCCGTCGTAGGCCATCCGGATCCCCTCCGCGGCCAGGCAGTGTGGGCCTATGTGGTCATGAAAGAGGGCTATGGTTTTGATGAAAATAAAATCAGAAAGCACATGTCCAAAAACATTGCCAGCTACAAGATTCCCCGCCGTTTCATCCCCATGGACGCTCTGCCGAAGAACGCCACAGGCAAGATTCTGAAACGGGCCCTCCGGGATAATTGAAATCAGCAGCATAGAAAAAAGAGCAGCTTCTTTGGCTGCTCTTTTTATGTTATTAATGGCGCTTTTACGGACAAGCCCCTATGGGGCTTGAGGGTTCAGGCGCCTGTGGCGCGGTCGGGATCGGGACCGGGACCTGGGTGGTGCTTTCCAGTATTCCCGAAGGTTGACACGCCCTTACGGGCGTGAGGGTTGAGCCAGCCGCCGGGCCTTTCGGCCCTGGGCTGTCAGGGTTCTGCCTGTGATCGGCTTCGCCTTACAGGCGGGTTGAGGGCTCTCGCCCTCGGGAGGTATGAAGTACCGTTCCACTGGGGAGGTACGGCGCCTTCGGCGCCATTATATATTAAAACCTTGACAACCGCCCTGGCGGGCGATGGAAAACAGGCCAACCTCGCTCCGCTCGAGTAATGGCTTCCCCCTTGCCCGCTTCGCGGGACTTCTCCACGGGAAAGCGTCTCACGAAATTTTCGGTTGCCTTGCGGCCCCCCTGCAAATTTCGTTCGCTTGCCACCCCGCAAGCGGTGGCAAGGGAACTTGATTCGCAGGGAGTCGTAGACGACTGAGAATCAAGTGACACGCTTCCCAGCGGGGCGGGAAGGTGGTGCCGTAAGGCACCAAAGGGGGGAAAGCCACCGGAGGTGGCTGATCATCGTAATGCTTATTTTGCCATATGATACCGAAAGTAAATCCCGTAACGCTGACTTAAATAATCTGCGGCGAAGCTGCCACCACAACCCTCAGCCCGTCAGGGCTGTTGCCCCCTGAGCGGAAGCGAACATAACCCTTCTACACAACCCGCGGCGCTAGCCGCGCCCCCTTTGTTAACTTGCGGCGAAGCCGCCACCCCCTCTGAACCCTCTGAACCCTCTGAACCTTTTGAACCCTTTGAACCCTCACACCGAAGGTGTGTCCAATGGCGCAGTCTTTACAGCTCCGGCAGTTCTCTCCCTTCCAGCGTTTTCTGTACCATGCGGATATGCTTATCCACGGTTTCCAGTTTCCAGCGGGTTTCCAGTTCTTCTTCTCCGTCCAGGCGGAGGACGCATTTCCCGCTGTCTCCGGTGTAGAAGCCGCGGATGGCGTCCAGGCGGACGTAGCCCAGGGTGGGCACTCTGTCGGTCATGCGGATCTGTACGAAGATGCTGCCGTCGTTTAAGAGGATGCCGGTGCCCCGCTTTCTGTCGAACAGTTTCCGGCAGGCCCGGTTGTCATTTCCCATGAAGGCGGCTAGGGTATTCATGTACCGCTCTACGCTGCAGAAACGGCGGCAGCGGCGGCCGTCTTCGTAAACCACCATGCAGCCTTTGGCAGGGCCGTTCATGATGGGAATCAGTGCTGTAATCTTTGATGGTTCCATATATCCCTCCTGCGTTTCCATACTGTTCCTGTTTGTATTGGGGAGAAGGCGGCTGGAGGCCTTCGGCATCGCTCCTCAATAAGAACGTTAGTTCTTTATAGATTATAATAGAACTGATGTTTGAAATCAAGGGAAGGAAATGGATTTCCTTCTTTGCAGGAGCATGGGAGAGCATGTATCTCTAAAAGGAATGAAAATCATGGAAATCGATGAAAAACAAATATATATTGACATATTGCAATTTCAAAATTCTAGTGTATAATTTGGATAAATCACTTTTCTGCGGGAATTCAGACAATGCAGGGGTGATGGAGAAATGTACGGGAAACCGTACCATACTGGTGGATGATGTACACTGAAAAATGAGAGCCAAAGGCTCTCTGCCGAAGGAGTAATACTATCAGGCGTTCAGAAGAACACGAAACTGTGTACGGACACATCTCTGGAGAGTCCCATTCAATTGGGAGCCGAAGGTGTAAAGGAATTTCACCCGTAGAAATTCCGAATCTCTCAGGCAAAAGGACAGGGCTGGCACATGGGTAACTCCCGTGTTTTCTGTTACGCCAGCATCAGTCTTTTCAGAAGCCTGAGTGCGGCGATTTTTTGTTTATCACAACAATTACGGGAAACAAGGGGGACATGATTATGGACATGGCACAGATTAATCAACTTGTAGGTACCATTGACGGGTTCGTATGGGGACCGGTCATGCTGATTCTGCTGGTAGGCACGGGCATTTATATGACCGTGAGCCTCCGTTTTCTGACTTGGCGGAACCTGCCTTATGCGCTGAAGAGCGTATTCGGCCATGATGCCCGCACCACCAGCCGCGGCAGCGGCGACGTATCGCCTTTTTCCGCCCTCATGACGGCTCTGGCTGCCACCATCGGCACCGGCAATATCGTCGGCGTGGCTACGGCCATGTTTGCCGGCGGCCCCGGCGCCCTGGTATGGATGTGGCTGTCTGCCTGCTTCGGACTGTCCACCAAGTTTTCCGAATGTATGCTGGGCTTCAAATACCGTGAAGTGAATGCCAAGGGTGAAATGAAGGGCGGCCCCATGTTCACCATGAAGAACGGTTTCAAGAACAGAAAAGCGGGCCTTGTCATGGGCACCCTCTTCGCTTTCTTTGCCGTCATTGCTTCTTTCGGCATCGGCAATATGACCCAGGCAAACTCCATCAGCACCGCTGTGCAGACTACCTTCGGCATTTCCACCACCATCGTGGGCGCCGTGCTGACCGTCCTTACCCTGGCAGTCATTGTAGGCGGCATTACTTCCATTTCCAAAGTTTCTTCCGTTGTCGTTCCCGGCATGGCTGCCTTCTATATCCTGGCCGGCCTGCTCTGCATTGCCATTAATTATGAAAATATTCCTCACGGCTTATATCTGATTCTCATGATGGCCTTTGACCCCTCTGCCGTAGAAGGCGGCGTGGTAGGCACCATCACCGTTTCCGTTATGAATGCGGTCCGCTTCGGCGTGGCCAGAGGCTGCTTCTCCAATGAAGCCGGCCTGGGCTCAGCTGCTATTTCCGCTGCTGCTTCCACCACCGACCGTCCTGCCAGACAGGGTTATATTTCCATGACCGGTACCTTCATCGATACCATCGTAGTATGCTCCATCACTGGCCTTACTATTGCCTCCTCCGGCGTCCTGGGCACCATGGGCGCTGACGGCAAGCCTTTAACCGGCGTAGGTCTCACCATGGCCGCTTTCTCCACCCACCTGGGAGTGGTAGGCAGCTACATCGTCTCCATCGGCATTATCCTCTTCGCCTTCTCCACCATTCTCGGCTGGGAATACAATGGCGAAAAAGCCTGGGAATACCTCTTCGGCACCCATAAATACAACATCATTTATCGCGTAGCCTTCTCCCTTGTGGTATTCGTAGGCGCCACCCAGACCCTGGATCTGGTATGGAACCTCTCCGATATCGCCAACGCCCTCATGGCTATCCCGAACCTCATTTCCATCCTGGTTCTCTCTCCGGTTATCAAGGAAGAAGTTTTCTCCTTCCAGGAAGTGATCCGTCAGGAAAAAGCAGCTAAAAAAGCACTGGCCCATGAAACAGCCAATGAATCTGTAAAAATCTGATACCCCCTGCGCTGCAGCCCCCGGCTTTGAAAAGCCGGGGGTTTTTGATTTCGCCGGGAGTGATATGCCGTCTTTGGCGTCAGGGAAACCATGGGTTTTTGTGAAGAATCGGCGGGAAGCTGTATTCCCGAAGGTTGACGCCCGCTTTCGCGGGCGAGGGTTGATGGCGCCGCCGGGCCTTTGGCCCTGGGCGCCAAGGGTTCTGCCTGTGATCGGCTGACGCCTTACAGGCGGGTTGAGGGCTCCGCCCTCGGGAGGTATGAAGTACCGTTCCACTGGGGAGGTACGGCGCCTTCGGCGCCATCATATATTAAAACCTTGACAACCGCCCTGGCGGGCGATGGAAAACAGGCCAACCTCGCTCCGCTCGAGTAATGGCTTCCCCCTTGCCCGCTTCGCGGGACTTCCCCCGCAAGCGGTGGCAGAATAACCCGTGCTTATGGTAGTGTGACTTATGAAAGGATTGCTTTGCGGATCTTTATTGTCCCACCGCTCAGCGGTGGCAAGGGAACACGATTCGTAAGGGAGCAAAGCGACCTGAGAATCGTGTGACACGCTTCCCAGCGGGGCGGGAAGGTGGTGCCGTAAGGCACCAAAGGGGGAAAAGCCACCGGAGGTGGCTGATCATCGTAATGCTTATTATGCCATATGACACAGAAAGTTGAATCCGTAACGCTGACTTCATGCTCATCGCCCGAGAGGGCGATACCACAACCCTCGGGGCCGAAGGCCCCGTCAAACTTAAGAACCTTAAGAACCCTCGGGGCGAAGCCCCGTCAACCCTCACGCCGCAGGCGTGTCCAAAGGCGCCAGCGGCGCCTTAATTGATAGGCAAAATGATGCAATTTCATGAATTATAATTCAAATGTTATTATTTCCATATTTTATTGACTATTCAATTTCAATATATATAGAAATGTATGAAAGATTTTACAAATATATTGGTTAAGTGATATATATTTGCTATAATAGGGTAAATATCAGGTACAAGTGTACGAGGGAGGACACGAAATGAACTTATCTGTACAAATTTTTATTTCCCTGGTTCTATCCGTGGTGGTAGGACTGGTGTTGGGGGACGGAGCGGCGGCTCCGGTGAAGACATGGATCGCGCCTATCGGCACCATGTTTATCAACCTCATCAAGATGATGATTGTTCCTGTGGTTTTCTGCTCCCTGGTGGTGGGCATGACTTCCATGGGGGATATGAAAAAGCTGGGCCGTATCGGCGTGAAGACCCTGTGCATCTACATGGTGACCACGGCCATTGCCATTGTTATCGGCTTTGCAGTGGCCGGTGTCATCGAGCCTGGTGTGGGCATGGCCCTGCCTACCGATGCAGCGGCACCGAAGGTGAAGGAAGCGCCTTCCATTATGCAGGTATTTGTCAATATGATTCCTGCCAACCCCATTGCGTCCATGGCTAAGGCCGATATCCTTCCGGTCATTATCTTCGCCCTCTTCGTAGGGGCCGGCATTGTTTCCGTCGGCGGAAAACGGGCGGAAACTTTGATTTCCTTCTTCGACGCATCGGCGGAAGTATGCTACAAGATTATCGGCATGATTATGAAAACCGCGCCGGTAGGCGTGTTCTGCCTTCTCCTTCCGGTGGTGGTACAGAATGGTCCCAAGGTGCTCCTGCCGCTTCTGTCTGTCATTATCTGCATGGCTGTAGGCAGCGTTATCCATGCGGTATGCGTGTATTCTTCCCTTACGGCTGTATCGGCTCACATGAGCCCTCTCACCTTCTTCCGGGGCATGTCGGAAGCCATGGCCATTGCCTTTACCACCTGTTCTTCCGCCGGCACCCTTCCGGTGAATATGCAGAATGTGCAGACGAAACTGGGAGTGAAGCGGGATATCGCATCTTTCGTCCTGCCTCTGGGCGCCACCATCAACATGGACGGCACGGCGCTGTACATGGGCATCTGCTCCCTTTTCATTGCTAACGTATTCGGCATTCCCCTGACCGTGGACCAGATGATGATGATCGTCCTCACCGGTACCCTGGCTTCCATCGGTACCGCCGGCGTTCCCGGCGCGGGACTCATTATGCTGGCCATGGTGCTCCAGTCCGTAGGCCTTCCCATGGAAGGGCTGGCTCTGGTGGCAGGCATTGACCGTGTACTGGATATGTTCCGTACCTGCCTGAACATTACCGGCGATGCCGCTGTGGCAGTGGCCGTGAATGCTACGGAAAAAGAATAAACTTTTTGAAATCCAAGTCATGGAATCATATTGTTTATTTCTTCATGATAATTTATAATAGTGACAACTTCACAAGTGGATGATGCATGTGGAAAAAGACCGTAAGGTCTGCCGAAGGAGTAACACTATCAGGCGTTCATGGAACACGAAACTGCATGCGGACAAAACTCTGGAGAGCCCCGGGCATTCCCGGGCGCCGAAGGTGCACAGGCCGGATTTCCGGCTGTAATCTCTCAGGCAAAAGGACAGAGCCGGGTGGTGATTCTGCATGATGACCGCCGGCTCTGTTTTGTTTTACGGAGCCGGCGGTTTTATTGTGGAGAGGTAGAATGGAAGGATCATCCATCGTTCATAGGGTAGTGAATCTGACAGATTCGGGGAGGTTGTTTTATGCTGGTAGATGTATTGAACCAAATCGACAGTATCGTATGGGGGCCCTGGCTCCTCATTCTTCTGGTAGGCACCGGTGTATTCCTGTCCTGCCGGCTGGGTTTCCTGCAGGTCATGAAACTGCCCCGGGCGCTGAAGCTCATTTTCTTCGCCCGGAACAAGGGAGACGGGGACATTGATTCCTTCAAAGCCCTCTGCACCGCCCTGGCAGCCACCGTAGGCACCGGCAACATCGTAGGCGTAGCCACCGCCATCAAACTGGGCGGTCCTGGCGCCCTCTTCTGGATGTGGCTGGCCGCCTTCTTCGGTATGGCCACCAAATTTTCCGAAGGCTGCCTGGCCGTGAAATTCCGGCAGGTGGATGATCAGGGAAATATCGCCGGCGGTCCTATGTACTACATCGAAATGGGCCTGGGAAAGAAATGGAAACCTCTGGCCATAGCATTTGCCCTCTTCGGCATTATGACCGCCATGCTGGGCAGCGGCACCACCACCCAGATGAACGCCATCGTTTCCTCAGTGAACGCAGGATTCGGCGTTTCCACCTACATTACCTGCGCCATCGTCACCATCCTGGTAGCCATCATCACCTTCGGCGGCCTCCAGTCCATTTCCAAGACCGCCTCCAAAATCGTACCGGCCATGGCTGTGATTTACTTCATTATCACCGTCATTTTCCTCATCATGAATGCCTCTGAAGTACCCCATGCAGTGAGCCAGGTCATCACCGGCGCCTTCAACGGCACCGCTGCCGCCGGCGGCTTCGCCGGAGCTGGCCTGATGCTTACCATCCGAAGCGGTATCGCCAGAGGCCTCTACTCCAACGAATCCGGCTTAGGCTCTGCCCCCATCGTGGCAGCAGCCGCCAAAACCAAGTGGCCTGCAGAACAGGGCCTCATTTCCATGACCGGTACCTTCATCGATACCATCATTATCTGCACCCTCACCGGCCTCACCATCATCGTATCCGGCGTATGGACCGGCACCACCAACGGCGCCGAAATGACCCAGTCCGCCTTCGCCACCACCTACGGGAGCCTGGCACCCTTCATCCTCACCATTTCCCTCACCCTCTTCGCCTTCACCACCATTATCGGCTGGAACTACTACGGCGAGCGGTGCTGGGAATACCTCTTCGGCACCAGGACCATCAAACTCTACCGCATCGGCTACATCGCCATCCTGGCCTCCGCCGTATTCCTCAAGCTCGAAGCCATCTGGTCCCTGGCTGATATCGTGAACGGCCTCATGGCCATTCCAAACCTCATCGCCCTCCTGGGCCTCTCCGGCGTCATTACGGCGGAAACCAAGAAATACTTCAACCACCTGGCCATCAGGGATGCGAAGCTGAAAGCCTACAAAGCAAGAAGGATAGGAAAGAAATAAGAAAAACCGGGCGCCAGCCCGGTTTTTTACGTAGAGGCACTGGCGATATGACAAGCCCCTATGGGGCTTGAGGGTTCTAAAGTTTGACGGGGCTATCGCCCCGAGGGTTCTAAAGTTGTGCGCCAGTTCGGCGTGTACAGTATAGTCTGGTGAAAGCCCAGACCCGGCAAAGCCTAGCAAGCAGCCGGTACTTAGTCTTGCATGTGAAGCCGTGAGGCCAGCATGAAGCGTAGACAAAGGAGTGCGAGAGCCGTAATGCGAAAGCGTGAAGCGATTCAGCCTCGTTAGAACGACAAGTGGAAGCCGATACTCTAACTTTGGTCGCAGGCAGAAATGCGCAGGTCGGTAAGCGAGAACTGTGCAGGTTCCACCGGGGTCATAGAGCATGGCGAGCGCACGAAGTACTATACATGTACCTGGGAGAGCTGACAAGGGTCCTAAATGGATGACACCCATCCCAATGGTATGGACGCCAAAATACTTAACTGTATAGAGACGTCACAGATGCCCGGTCAGCAGTCGGATTACCTCATAGTAGTGATGAAACCTGTGAAAGCAGGTGGAGTGAAGGGGGTAAAGAATAGTCAACAATCGCAGGGAAACAGGTTCTGCACAGAGATGTAGAAGAAACTAAGACTTAGAGATTAGTTAAATGTAAACGGAACTGCAACTGATAAGGTGCAACGAGTACACCCCAAGGACTATTCTAAGAGCCGTATGCGGGAAAACCGCACGTACGGTTCTGTGAGGGGCGGACAGAGTAATCTGATTCCGTCTACTCGACTGACAGCGGCTTTGCCGCTGAGGGTTGTGGTGGGCGCCTTACATTTATAGAGGGCGCCCTCTTATGAAAAAACCTTTACAACTGCACTTATTAAAACGAGTGCCACCTGCTTGCAAGGGGGAGAGGACCATGAGGTGGCGAGGGAGGCCGCCGATTGGCGGTCAGGATAGCGATGGAGCATCCTATCGGTGCTCTGCCCCGTACACCCTTTTGCCACTACGTGGCATTTCCCCTCAAGGGGAAACGAGAAAATAGGTAGCACTGGATATTGTGTCACATATGACACAGACAGCCAATCCCGTAACGTTCTTGCGTCCCCTTTAGGGGAAGAGGGCCACGAAGTGGCGAAGGGGTGGACGGTGGTAATCCTGATTATGATACTTGATGTGGACGTGACCGCCGAAAGGCGCCATTATAATACTCATCGCCCGCAAGGGCGATACCAGAACCCTCGGCCCGAAGGGCCGTCAAACTTACGAACCCTCCGGCCCATAGGGCCGGTCCATCTTAAGAACCTTCACGCCCGAAGGGCAATCCATAACCCTCGGGGCGCAGCCCTGTCAACCCTCACGCCGCAGGCGTGTCCGTGGGCGGAGCCGCCCCCTTTTCACCCACATTTCCAAGTGCTATGCTATACATAAATCATTTCATACAGGAGGCAGCGATGAACTACACAGAGGACAAATCATATCGGAAATGGATACTGGCAGCCCTTTTGACGGCGGCGGGGGTGCTTCTTTCGCCTTTGTTTTCCTTTCCCCTGGGGGTGACCCGGGCTTTTCCGCTGCAGCACATGATTAATATTTTCCTGGCCGTGCTCTGCGGCAGCCGGTACAGCACGTCGGCGGCGTTCTGCACGTCGGTGATTCGAAATCTTCTGGGCACCGGAAGCCTTCTGGCTTTCCCCGGATCCATGGTAGGCGCCTTCCTGTCTGGGTTCCTCTACAGCCGGCTCCATACCCTGTGGGCGGCGGTGCTGGGCGAATTTGTAGGTACCTCCCTCATCGGTGGCCTTCTGTCCTATCCCATTGCGGCCCTCTTTATGGGCTCTTCCAAAGGGGCTCTCTTCTATGTATCCCTCTTTTCTATTTCCTGCGGCACCGGCTGCGTCATTGCCTATGTGGTTTTGAAGAGCGCCCGGTTAATTCAAACGGAATTCATCAAAACGAAATAAAATACAGCTTCTTTATGAAATGAAATGCCCTTTCAAAGGGAAAAACAAAGAAATATTCTCAAAAGAGACCTGGCCCCGGTCTCTTTTTTTATGGAAGCTATATGATTTTTAGTGCGAAAAATAGGGTATCCTTGCCATTTTAGCATCAGGTGCTAATTCCTATTGACAAACTATTTCATTCCAGTGTATAATGTTTTAGTTTCATGAGCTGAAAATCATTCAATTTCATACTAACGTTTTAAAAATAAAAATCCATTTGAGAATTTAGAGAGCTTACCGAAAGCTCCGGGGAGAGAAAATGAACCACTGCCTTCTGAAAACCACACTGGCTGCCCTCTTTGCAGCCACCGCCTTCAATGTTTCCGCTGCCAATCCCTTTGCTGATGTAGATACATCCTCTTGGGCCTACCAGGCTGTATCCCAGCTGTCCGACCAGGGTGTGGTGGATGGATATCCCGACGGTACATTCAAAGGGGATAAGAATGTAAGCCGTTATGAACTGGCCCAGATCATCGCCCGCCTCATGGCTAAGGAAGAAAGCTTGAACGACAGCCAGAGAGCCACGGTACAGAAGCTCTCCGCCGAATACGCCGGCGAACTCCAGAGCCTGGGCGTCCGGGTGAAGGAACTGGAAAAGAAGACAGGCAATCTGTCCAACATTACGGAAATCCGGGTGCAGGACATTCCCCGCTATGACAATGTATACAAAGACAATAAATCCAGCCACGATGAACTGAGCCTTCGGGTACGTCTCAACACCATGGCCAACGTCAATGACAGAAGCACCGTGTACAGCCAGCTGGAAACCACCATGGGCATGAACGGCTCCACCCCCTTCAACCCCAACCGCCAGGACTGGTCCAGCCGGGAAAGTTCTGATTCCGACAAAACAAGGACCGGATACGGTGATGGCGACTTCCACATGAACCGCCTGTGGGCTACCTACCACTTCGGACCGAAACAGGACACCTCCAAGCTCCCCTTCGGACCGTCCAAGAACCTCATCGGCATCGGCCAGTTCCCCGTTAAAATGGGCGTTACCGGCTACACTTACGACGGCCAGTTCAAAGGCGCCTTCATCTCCTTCGGCGACTACCGCCAGGGCGGCCGCTTCACCATCGCCCATGGCCGGGCTACGGATATCAACTATAACTACACCCGCCCCATGATTCACGGCATGGATATTAAGGGGTCCGGCAGCAATGCAGGTTTGATTTCTGCCATCCTTGCTGCAGGAAATGGAGAACTGGGAGAACTGAACCAGGCTATCAACCTTAAAGCCGAAGGAAATGCAGCTAAAAGAGAAGCATTCATTAATGACATTGTAGATAAAGTGGAACAAATTAAAGCTCAAACGAAAGATCTTTCGGCCGATCAGAAGCAGACTTTCATGGCGCAGGCTGTAGGCCAACTGGCTGGACAGCTGCCGGGGGATTTAACGGCCAACATGGGGGCCATCAAGGGTGCACTGGATAAATTTGACAGCATGTCTGCCGGTGGCATGACCATTCATGATGGCACTGCCGTGTTTATGCAGAATGAGGACTGGGGCAGCGATCAGGACGTACCAGTCACCTATGCTTCCTACATTTTCAAGAAACCCCAGCAGTGGGAATTCCATGCCTACGGTATGACTGCCAACGGCCCGGTAGGTAAAATCTGCAGGGCCTATGGCTTTGCCGGCGCCTACTATGTCACCCCCATGTGGCATGTACAGGGTGAATTTGTAAAGAACCTGCGGAAACTGCCGCTGAATGAAGAAAGACCTTACAGCTTCAACTATGGTCTTCACTACGGCACTGCCGATGTATTGAAAGCTCGTTCCTTCGAAGTGGGTCTTGACTACGTATACAGCCAGGCAGGCAGCTACTTCGGCGGCTCCTCCGATGACATTGTGGATCAGTACATGGGCCATGTATACAAGGACTGGCATGGCATGAAGAACGTACCGGCCTATATCGCTGACGTCATGGACGACACTGCCAAATACGGCGGCAAGGTAGACGGAAAGAACTACGGCGGCGCCAAATTCTTCCTGGCCAAAGCCTCCTTCGTCCCCATGAGAGGCCTTATCATTGACGCAGAATACGGCTTCAACGCCAAGGACATGGGCGGCCGGAAGATGGACAACATGTTCATGCTGAAAGCTACCGCTTATCTGAAATAAAAAAGGCATCAAAAAACCGGATGAGAAATCATCCGGTTTTTTCGTGTGCATGGTATGGACAAGCCCCTATGGGGCTTGAGGGTTGACGGCCCTTTGGGCCGAAGGTTCTTAAGGGGCTTAAGTTTGACGCGCCTTTGGCGCGAGGGTTGTTGTAGGGCGCCTCTAAATTATAGAAGGCGCCAGTTTGTATAAAACCTTAACAACCGCCCTGACGGGCGAGGAAATGCAATCTCCCTTTGGTAGCTGGCGCCACCACCTTCCCCCACTTCGTGGTGGGACTATGGGTGTTTAGTCATGGGGCCATGTCTCTACAGGAAAGCATAGAGCGATTGATTCTGTCCCCCGGATGGGGTGGCAAGGGAACACGATTCGTAAGGGAGCAAAGCGACCTGAGAATCGTGTGACACGCTTTCCCGTGGAGAAGTCCGGCGAAGCCGGATAGGGGGAGGCGAGCGCAGCGAGCCAATCCGCAGAATTGTTTTCATGCCATATGACACTGAAAGCCAATCCCGTAACGTTCTTGCGTCCCCTTTAGGGGAAGAGGGCCACGAAGTGGCGAAGGGATGTACGAGGGTAAGAATGATTATGATACTCGATGTGGACGTGACCGCCGAAAGGCGGCATTATAATACTCATCGCCCCCTAAAGGGGAAACGACTCACTACATTTTGCGCGTCGCTAGCGCTCCTTCAAAATGTGTTCGCTGTGCACCGTAAGGGCGATACCACAACCCTCGGCCCGAAGGGCCGTCAAACTTAAGAACCTTTAGAACCCTCGGGCCAAAGGCCCGTCAACCCTCACGCCGCAGGCGTGTCCGTGGGCGAAGCCCCGTCATCACACCGTAGGCGTGTCCGTATCTTCCGCGATTTCCGACACCTTTTCCCATACCAGACCCAGCAGGAAGCCGGCGGCGAAGAAGAGGAGCCAGGACATATTGGACGAAGAAAGGGGAAGGGATTCCATGAAGCGGGCCATGACAGGCACCGAGAGGCCTGCGGCTGTCAAAGCGTCGTAAAGAGCGGGGACCATGGTGAAGAGGGTGGCCAGCACGTACACCTTCCGGCTGCCCTGGAAGAAGTCATGGAGGAAAGTGAGGACAATGAGTGAAATGGACAGGGGATAGAGGAAAAGGAGCACCGGAATGGCGCCTTTGATAATGGCAGACAAACCGAAGAGAGCGATGGCAAAAGAAAGGACCGTAAAGAAGGTGGCCCAGGCCTTATGGGAGAAACGGGGCAGGAGGGTGTGGAAATAGGCGGCGCAGGAAGCGATGAGGCCGATGGAAGTAGTGAGGCAGGCCAGGATGACGATGAAGCCCAGAAGAAGACTGCCCATAGGTCCGAAATAGAAGGACGCAGCCCCTACCAGCACAGGCGCCCCGTTTTCCACGTGGCCCAGCACAGACACCGAAGAGGCGCCCAGGGTGCAGAGGGCGGCATAAATGAGGAACATGAAGAATGTGGAAATGAGACCGGACTTCAAGGCAGCGCCGGCGATTTCACGGTTGGAAGACAGGCCGTAGAGACGGATGGATTCCACCACGATGACGCCGAACACCAGGCCTGCCAGACAGTCCATGGTATTGTAGCCCTCCAGCAGAGCCGAAGAAAAGGCTTTCACCGGCGTGTCATAAGCAGGAGACGGCGCCTGCCAGCTTCCCATGGGCAGGAAAAGAGAGGCGGCGATGAGGATGAAAAGGAAAGAGAGAAGCATGGGCGTAATGCACTTGCCGATGCGGGGCACCAGCTTGGAAGGGCTGATGGACAGATACCAGGAAAGAAGGAAGAAAAGAAATACAAATCCGTAAAGCCCCATACCCCTTATGTCAGCAGGAAGGAAATGGGAAATGGCGATTTCATAGGACACCGTGGCCGTCCGGGGGATGGCAAAGAAGGGTCCGATGGTCAGGTACAGGGCGCAGCTGAAAAGAATGCCGTACAGCGGGCTCACCCGTCCGGCCAGCTCCCTCAGATTCTTCCCGGAAAAACAAATAGCCAGCACCGAAGCAAAAGGCAGCCCCACGCCGGTGATCAGAAATCCTGCCGTGGCATACCAGGTATTCCAGCCGGAATTCTGTCCCATAAAAGCAGGAAATATCAGATTTCCCGCACCAAAAAAGAGGGCAAACAGCATGAGCCCGATAGCAATGTATTCATTCGAAGTTTTTTTCATACAATTCCCATTTCTTTATTTAAATACGTCGAAACAACATAATGATATTTTATCATAAATTCTAATGTTTTGCATGAAAAAAGTGAATAATATATAAGTATATAAATAGGGTGGAGGTGGGCGCCTTATGGACAAGCCCCTATGGGGCTTGAGGGTTCTAAAGTTGTGCGCCAGTTCGGCGTGTATAGTATAGTCTGGTGAAAGCCCAGACCCGGCAAAGCCTAGCAAGCAGCCGGTACTTAGTCTTGCATGTGAAGCCGTGAGGCCAGCATGAAGCGTAGACAAAGGAGTGCGAGAGCCGTAATGCGAAAGCGTGAAGCGATTCAGCCTCGTTAGAACGACAAGTGGAAGCCGATACTCTAACTTTGGTCGCAGGCAGAAATGCGCAGGTCGGTAAGCGAGAACTGTGCAGGTTCCACCGGGGTCATAGAGCATGGCGAGCGCACGAAGTACTATACATGTACCTGGGAGAGCTGACAAGGGTCCTAAATGGATGACACCCATCCCAATGGTATGGACGCCAAAATACTTAACTGTATGGAGACGTCACAGATGCTCGGTCAGCAGTCGGATTACCTCATAGTAGTGATGAAACCTGTGAAAGCAGGTGGAGTGAAGGGGGTAAAGAATAGTCAACAATCGCAGGGAAACAGGTTCTGCACAGAGATGTAGAAGAAACTAAGACTTAGAGATTAGTTAAATGTAAACGGAACTGCAACTGATAAGGTGTAACGAGTACACCCCAAGGACTATTCTAAGAGCCGTATGCGGGAAAACCGCACGTACGGTTCTGTGAGGGGCGGACAGAGTAATCTGATTCCGTCTACTCGACTGACGGGGCTATCGCCCCGAGGGTTCTTAAGTTTGACAGCGGCTTTGCCGCTGAGGGTTGTGGTAGGCGCCTTACATTTATAGAAGGCGTCCTCTTATGATAAAACCTTCACAACCGGGCTTTCGCCCGAGGGAAAACCATACAACCGCCCTGCGGGCGAGGGAAATGCATTCCCCCTTTGGCGCCTTACGGCACCACCTTTCCCCCGCAAGCGGGGGCACAATAACCCGTGCTTACTGTAGAGCCATTTATGAAGAGAGTGTTTCGCGGTGTTTTATTCTGCCCCTGAACAGGGAGAAGTCCGGCGCAGCCGGATAGGGGGAGGCGAGCGTAGCGAGCCAGTCAGCAGAATTGTTATTTTGCCATATGACACTGAAAGCCAATCCCGTAACGTTCTTGCGTCCCCTTTAGGAGAAGAGGGCCACGAAGTGGCGAAGGGTGTGCAAGCGAACTGGATTCATAGGGGAGCCCCGCGACCCGCGAATCCAGTGAGACGCCATCCAGCGAAGTCGGTATGTACAAGGGTAAGAATGATTATGATACTCGATGTGGACGTGACCGCCGAAAGGCGGCATTATAATACTCATCGCCCCCTAAAGGGGAAACGACTCACTACATTTTGCGCGTCGCTAGCGCTCCTTCAAAATGTGTTCGCTGTGCACCGCAAGGGCGATACCACAACCCTCGGCCCGAAGGGCCGTCAAACTTACGAACCCTCCGGCCCATAGGGCCGGTCCATCTTAAGAACCCTCCCTCATAACGCTGACTTTATAAGCATTGCCCGAAGGGCAATCCACAACCCTCGGGCCAACGGCCCGTCAAACTTAAGAACCCTCCGGCCAAGGGCCGGTCAATCCTAAGAACCTTTCCCTTCACAACCCTTCTACACAATCCGCGGCGCCAGCCGCGTCCCTTTTTTAAAATCTGCGGCGAAGCCGCCACAACAACCCTCGGCCCGAAGGGCCGTCAAACCTAAGAATCTTAAGAACCCTCGGGCCAAAGGCTCGTCAACCCTCACGCCGCAGGTGTGTCCAACTCCATAGTGACACTGCTGCCATGAGGCTGTATAATAAAAAGAAAATCCGCCGTTTTGGCGGAAGGTGTACAGAGGGAGGATACCTATGGGTCTCAGAGAATACAAACTGGCCTATGGCCATGGAACACAGTCTGTCATGCTCCCGGAGGAGCATATTTCCGATGTGCTGGAAGGGGTGCCTACGCCTGCCTGTGATGTGAAGAAAGCCACCATAGAGTGCATGCGTCATCCCATCGGCACGAAGCCCCTGCAGGAACTGGTGAAGAAGGGTGATAAGGTATGTCTGGTGGTGGCCGACATTACCCGCGCCTGGAACAGGGCATCGGAATTCACCATTCATGTGGTGAATGAGCTGAATCTGGCCGGCGTGCCGGATGAGGACATTTACATTGTCTTTGCCCAGGGCACCCACCGTCCCCACACGGATGAGGAAAACGTGACCTGCGTAGGCGAAGAAGTGGCCCGCCGCATTAAAATGTACCAGCATATTTCCACAGACAAATCCATGCTCACCCACATGGGCGTCACCAAGCTGGGCACTGACGTGTGGATCGATACCCGGGTGGCAGAAGCGGACAAGGTCATCCTCATCAATGCCGTTTCCACCCACGACATGGCCGGCTTCGGCGGCGGCAGAAAGCTCATCCTTCCCGGCGTGGCAGGATTTGAAACAGTGCAGCAGAACCACTGCCATGCCCTGGGACCCACCCTGGGCAGCGGCCTCAACCCGGATGCCAAACTTTTGAAAATTGAAGGAAACCCCGTATCCGATGACATGCAGGAAGCCTGCGACATGGTGGGCCCCTGCTTCCTGGTTCATTCCATCATTAATGAAGAAGGGGAAATCTCCTCCATGGTGGGCGGAGATCCCTACAAAGCATGGCTGGAAGGGACGAAAGAAACCTACCGTATGCAGAAAGTGCCCATGAAACAGCAGGCCGACGTGACCATCGTATCCGCCGGCGGCTACCCCAAGGACACCAACCTCTACCAGGGCACCAAGTGCTACACCACCGCTGAAATCGCCACGAAAAAAGGCGGCATCATCATCACCATGATTGAAGCAGAAGACGTCATGGAACCACCGGCCTACCTGGGCAGCTTCAAGTATAAAAACCTGGAAGACATGGAAAAAGGCCTCCGCGGCTGCTTCACCATTCCCTTCTTCGTAGCCTTTGAAAACCTCATCACCGCCATGACCCATACCGTTTACATCGTGACCCGGCCGGAAAACTTCGACATCCTCCGGGAAAAGACCCATCAGATCCCCGTGGCCACTGTGGAAGAAGCCTGGGAACTGGCGAAAAAACAGCTGGCAGAAGAAGGAAAGACAGACTATTCCATCAATATCATCCCCCACGGCAGTGCCATTGTGCCGTTCCTGAAAAAATAAGAGACAGCCCATGAAAAAAGAAATCCTGACCCTCGCTGCCGCCCTGGTCTTCGCCCTGCCCTTCACTGCTGGAGCTGCCGATTTCATCCATCTGGACGAAACATCCTTCGATACCATGTGGCAGCAGGGGAAAACCATCAAAAAACATGGCTCCCTGGAAAATCCCATGCACTACGGCGTAGAAATGCGCCACGGCACCATCGGCTCCAACCAGGTGGTACTGGTGACACCCTACACTGCAGGACTCTATATTTCCTCCACCGAAACCCTGCGCCTTCTGGACGTGCCCCATGACTTCAGGGACCGGCTCCTCCAAAACCAGGACATCCTCTTCATCGCCCCCGCCTACGTGCCGGTGCACCACCTCATCTCCTGGTCCACCGAAACCAAGGGCAGCGGAAGAGCAGAACACCTGGCCCTGGTAAAAGAAGGGAAAATGATTTTTCCCCGGTATACCATGGACCCCGTGGTAGACAGCCTCCTGCCCCACAGCCACTTCGTCCGCTACTTCGGCTTCACCAGAAAAGAAATCCTGGACGTACCCTACGAAGTGCGCTACGTCAATGGCGAAGGAGACCTTATCTCCTTCAAAGTGGATGAAAAAGATCTGGAAACGCTGATTCGAGAAGAAAAGAACTTTAAAGCCTGAACCTGAATAAAGAAACAAAAAAACTGCGAGAAAACTCGCAGTTTTTTTGTTTCCAACTCGGACAAGCCCCTTTGGGCTTGAGGGTTCAGGCGCCTGTGGCGCGGTCGGGATCGGGACCGGGACCTGGGCGGTGCTTTCCCGTATTCCCGAAGGTTGACACGCCTTATGGACAAGCCCCTATGGGGCTTGAGGGTTGACGGCCCGCTGGGCCGAAGGTTCTTAAGGGGCTTAAGTTTGACGCGCCTTTGGCGTGCACAGCGAACATTATTTGAAGGAGCAAAGCGACGCACAAATCATAGTGAGTCGTTTCCCCTTTAGGGGCGAGGGTTGTGGTAGGGCGCCTCTAAATTATAGAAGGCGCCAGTTTGTATAAAACCTTAACAACCGCCCTGGCGTGCGAGGAAATGCAGTCCCCCTTTGGTGGCTGGCGCCACCACCTTGCCCGGTGGGAAGCATGTCACTGGATTCGCGGGTCGCGGGGCTCCCCTATGAATCCAGTTCCTTTGCCACCCCCACTTCGTGGGGGCACTATAAAGCTCCGTTATGCTGTGAGCTGCTTATGAAAGGACTGCTTTTCAGAGCTTTATTCTGCCCCCGCTTGCGGGGGAAGTCCGGCGCAGCCGGAAAGGGGGGCGAGCGCAGCGAGCCAACCCGCAGAATGCTTATCATACCATATGACATAGAAAGCCAATCCCGTAACGCTGACTTTAATAATCTGCGGCGAAGCCGCCACCACCACCCTTTGAACCCTCTGAACCTTTTGAACCCTTTGAACCCTCACGCCGCAGGCGTGTCCCATAAACCCTCACACCGAAGGTGTGTCCAAAGTCCTACCACATAATATCCCCATCCACCAGCTGGCCGTCCAGGGGAAGGCTGCTGGTGAACTGCCAGAGCCGGGCGCCGGGCTGGCTGCAGGTGCTGCCCCACTGGGCGCACCAGAGGGGCGTGCCTTCGGGCAGGGAGGGGAGGTGAATCTTTTCTTCCAGCCAGGAGCAGCTGCTGTAGAGGCCGGCGGGGTATCCTTCTTTTTCCATTTCCAAAAGAAAGGCCCGGCAGAGGGCAGTGATTTCTTCTCTGCCTGCGATGCCCCGCTTTTCTTTATAGCCGTCGGCGTCTTCCATGTCCAGCCAGCAGCCCGCTGGGAGGCAGTCTTTGGACAGGCCGCAGTCTTTCAGCACGGCGGCGGTGAAGCGGGCTTCTTCCACCGCTTCTTCTTCGGTGAGGGCATAGCTGTAGTAGTAGATGCCCAGTTCCAGTCCGGCGGCCAGGACGCCGTTTACCTGTTCATAGAAACGGCTGTCCAGGTGGCCTTTTCCCCAGCCCAGACGGACGATGACGAAGGAAGCGCCCTGCTTTTTCAGGGACTGCCAGGAGAGGGGCTGGTTGTGCTCCGATACATCGATGCCCCATTTCATTTTCTGCCTCCTTTCATGTGCTTCAGCATGAAGGTGACAGAAGAAAAGCCTGCTTCCGACAGATTTTCCATGACAGAAAGGGCTTCGGCAGCAGTCAGGTAGCCCACGGCCAGGGATACCATGCCCGAGGGGAAGCCGCTTTCGGAGAGAAGATAGTCGGCGCAGGCGGAAACCAGGACGCACAGATTATAAAGGATGAGTTTGGACAGGCCCTGCTCTTTCATGACGCTGCTGCAGATGAGACCCAGACGGCGGGCCCGGGGAATGGCGCGAATCATGGAAAGCAGGGTGGCCTCCGATTTCCCTTCGGCCCTGAGCAGAGCGGCGCTGATGGCAATCCAGCGGGACAGCAGGTCTGCCAGCACCAGCAGGGAAAAGCAGAGGAACATGAAGGCGTGGTGCACCAGGGCAAGAAAGAAAATAGACAGGGCCGTCTTCAGGGGAAAGTGGGAGGCCAGGTCCTCCCCGGGGTAAAATGATTGATTCATAGGAAACCTCCTTTCATGAAATCCATTTCCTGTTTCTATAGTCATGAAAGGGGTGGATTGTCACCGGAGGCCCTTTTTGTGGTAAAATACGCTTGATGAAAGGGAAAGGAGAGGTTTCTTTGAACCATTTGAAATTGAAAGCGGCGTCTCTTCTGTTTTCTGCTGCTCTGCTGGCAGGCTGCGGACTGACCGATGAGAAAATCACCATGAAGCCGGAGACAGGAGAGAGCATCCAGGTCACCCTGGACAGGGGCGATGATTTTTCCATGGAAGAATCGTCCGGTGTCCTTCTGGTGTACCAGAAGAAGAAGGTCATGATGCGCTGTGCCTTCATCAGCAGGGAGCAGGAACAGGCCCAGCGGGCCTCTATCATTACCATGCCCTTTGAAATCCACAGGGAAGAGGAAAACTATATTTCCTACAGCATGGGCGGCCCCGACGGCATGGTAAACTACTACATGTATCCCGTGGGAAAAAAGACCTGGCTCTACGCCGCCACCCACCTGCCTCCGGAAGCAGCGGACAAGGTACTTTCCCGCATCCATTTCAAAGAGGGCAGTGAGTAATTCATTGCCTTCACGCAAAGGAGGACATCATGAGAGTTCTGGTGAGCGCCTGCCTTCTGGGCAGGAACTGCAAGTACAGCGGCGGGAATAACAGAAACGAAAGGGTCATTTCTTTCCTTAAAGACAAGGAAGTCATTCCTGTGTGCCCGGAAGTGGAAGCAGGCCTTCCGGTGCCAAGGCCGCCTGTGGAGATCCGAAAGGGCCGGGTGGTCCGTAAAGATGGCAGGGACATGGATGAAATCTACCGCCTGGGCGCAGCCCGGGTGCTTTCCCGTATGGGAAAAGTGGACCTGGCCATACTGAAATCCGGCAGCCCTACCTGCGGCGTCCACGATATCTACGACGGCACCTTCAGCGGAAAGAAAATCAAAGGCCGGGGCGTGCTGGCAGAAGCCCTGGTCAGGGCAGGAGTGCCGGTGGTGGATGAAAAGGAGCTGCTCAGCGGCCCGGGGCCAAAGGGGTTGACGGCTTTTAGGGACAAGTCCTGACGGGCGTGAGGGTTCAAGCGCCTGTGGCGTGGTCGGGATCGGGACCGGGATTGGGACCTGGGCGGTGCTTTCCAGTATTCCCGAAGGGGCCTGCGCCTGCGGCGCAGAGGGGCATATGGCATCCATCGGGCCTCTGGCCCTCGGTGCCAAGGGTTGTGGAGAAAGGTTGCATCGCTTCGCTCAGGGGGCCGCCGATTGGCGGTCAGGATAGCGATAGAGTATCACATCGTTGCTCTGCCCCGTACACCCTTTTGCCACTACGTGGCATTTCCCCTCAAGGGGAAACGAGAGATATGAGGGAAAAAACAGCGAGTCATATACTTCAGGTACCATTTCGGCGTTTTTCCCCTTTGGTGGCTGGCGCCACCACCTTTTCCCCCCACTCCGTGGTGGGACTATGGATGCTTAGTCGTGGGGCCATGTCTCTACAGGAAAGCATAGAGCGGCCTATTCTGCCCCCTGCATAGGGGGAAGTCCGGCGCAGCCGGATAAGGGGGAGCCGCGCAGCGGCTAATCACCAGAATGCTTATCATGCTATATGACACTGAAAGTAAATCCCGTAACGCTGACTTTATACTTATCGCCCGTAAGGGCGATACCACAACCCTCGGCCCGAAGGGCCGTCAAACTTAAGAACCTTAAGAACCTTCGGGGCGAAGCCCCGTTAACCCTCACACCGCAGGTGTGTCCTCTGAACCCGGGCCACAGAGTGGCCCCCACTGCCCTTAATTTCCCATTGCAAGAAGAGTCAATATATTATAAACTGATACGAGTGATATTTCCAAAAGCGTAAGAGCAGGGAGGCGTTTCAAAATTTTAATCGGCGGTATAGAAGCAGGCGGTACTAAAATAATTTGCGGCGTGGGAGAAGTGAAGGATGGCACCATTCGCATTCTTTCGGAAATGCGGTTTCCTACCACCACCGCATCCCGGGTGCTGCCGGAAATCATTGCCTGGTTTAAGCAGTATTCCATCGAATCCCTGGGAATAGCCAGCTTCGGGCCTCTGGACCTGAAGAAGGACTCCCATACTTACGGCTACATCAAAGCGACACCGAAGAAGGGCTGGCAGGATGTGGACTTTGTGGGACCCTTTGCCCGGGCTTTTGCGATTCCTATCGAGTTTGATACAGATGTGAACGGGGCGGCTCTGGGTGAATCGGTCTACGGCGCCGGCAGGGGATGTCAGGTGGTGGCTTATATGACCGTAGGCACCGGCATCGGCGTAGGTCTTTACACGGAAGGAAAGCTCCTCCATGGTCTGGTGCATCCGGAAGCAGGGCACATGCTGATCCAGCGCCACCCGAAGGATACCTATGAAGGAAGCTGTCCTTTCCACAAGGATTCCTTCCTTCCCGGCGGCTGCCTGGAGGGATACGCCTGCGGACCGGCTATCCAGCAGCGCTGGGGCGCGCCGGGAGAGACGCTGCATAACCGGAAGGAAGTATGGGAAATGGAAGCCTATTACCTGGGACAGGGCGTTTCCAATCTGGTGCTTCTCTATTCTCCGGATAAAATCATTATCGGCGGCGGCGTCATGCATCAGGACAACCTGTTCCAGATGGTGAGAGATGAAGTCAAGAAGAATCTGAACGGTTACATTCATTCGGATATGGTGGAAGGAAATCTGGAGAATTACATCGTTCCGCCGATGCTGAAAGATCATGCCGGTCTCATCGGTGCCATCGAACTGGGCAAGAGAGCCTGGGAAAACGAAAATAAACAGTAATAGCAAAAAACTTCAGCCTTTTTGGGGGCTGAAGTTTTTTTGTGTATTTTCTTGTGCCAAAAGCGCAGCTTTCCACTCCCGTCCTTTCGACGGTCGGGAAAATTCTGGTTTTTCTTCATAGTGCTGGATGCATGGAAGCGGGAGATCTCTCGACTCAGAGTTTCAATAAACCCCGAAGTCTTTACAGCCCATACCGGCATGCAGCTCCGCTCGAGATGACGATGGCGGCGGGCAGCATAGAGTTAGTTCAACGGGGGATCAATGAAAGGTAAGTGTCAAGTTTTCCTCGGTAATTCATTTGACTGTCGATAATTACTATCTCCGTGGCTTCGGCTTTATCAGTATTTCTGTATAGCTCTGGCCAGTCTCCCCATTGGTGAAGAAGAAGCTCCATAAACGCCTATACGTCCCTCCAGGCATCCCGGCCTATAGTTTCTCATTTTACGCTTCTGCGCCTCATTCCGGACATTCTGGGCGATTTTACGCTCTGCCTGCACCGCAGCCTTGTGCATGGCTCTATCCATCTTTTTGTAGCTTTTCCCATTAGCATGGTACAGGAGAGCTGCTGTAAGTGTTTTATTCTTCCGGGCGGTTAATACCCAAACCATACACTCCATTCCCTCGCTGGACCAGCTACGTCCCTGCCGCTTCATGCGATAGCTGTAAAACCGGTGGTTTGTTTCTGCAGTCCCCAGGTGAATCTCTGTATGGATGCCGCGCTGACTCAGGCTGGGGATATAGGGAGCATTTCTCTCCAGATAGCTCTGCAGCTTGTCTACCTCCTCCAAATCCGCCTCTGTTCGGGCGCAGCTCCGGGCAGTATCCATCCATACGGGAATCTGTTTCATAATATCGTCGCTCTGGTGAAGTTCTCGGATAATACGGTCTATCAGTTTCCTGTTGCAGAAGCTGAGCCGGGTCCGGATCTTTTCATGCACATGATAGCAGTCGCGGAAGTGCTGGTGATCCAGGCAGCCTTCTACCATTTGCTCAAAGTCCTGAAACTGGTATCCGGACCCTCCATCCCCATTCGACAGCACTGTGGTCTTAGACAGGTCATAGTGCCCAAGCAGATAGCTTCTTACCATTGCAAAAAGTTCTTTTCTGCTGGTAGATGCAAAGCAGCGAAGTCCTACCAGTTCTGTCCTGTTGCCATTTTTCCTGACTCCCTCATATACCTGGAGGCGGTGCACTTCCGAAACGCCGCCTTTCTCCTTGTTCTTGAGTACAATTCCATCTCCTTCAATCGCTATAATTTCCGGTTGTGTCGGCTTTTCAACCTTTTCCTCTTCTGCCAATGCTTTTTCATAAGTCTTCGCCTTCTTACCGGCATAGTTCTTGAGTGAGATAACAGACTGATGGGAGATGGTAATTCCCGCCAGGCTTTGCAGGAGTTCGCTGGCACTGCGAGATGTGGTAATTGCGACAGCCTCGACAATCCGCTCAATCATTCCCAAGCTGTAGTGTTTTCTAGGCTCAAAGCCCATTTTACGGTCCAAAGGATAGAAGGTCTTCCCTTTTTTCTGCAGAAGTCGTCGGGTATAGGTCAGCTCTCCATAGCGGCAGCAAATCGTCCTAGAGTCCCGGCGCGCCACACGCCACCCCTGTACCTTGTAAATCTGATACAGCTCAGCGTCAATACGCGCCAGGGCCATAGCTATAAGCTGACAGTTCATTTCAGTGAGCCAATGAGTTAGCTTCCTTTCAGCCTCGATAGAGTCATCAGATTCCTTAATGAGAGAAATGACTGCACCAATTGCATTTTCACTCCAAATTTCTCCAGTTTTTGTTATAATATCCATGAGGAAAGCCCTTTCTTTGTTTTATTTGTGCACGGAAATTATAACATTTCCACTCAAGGGGAGGCTTTCCTCTTTTATTGTTTCTGGAAAAATTCCCCTACCGAGTAAAATTTTACACTAAGCAATGAAAGAAGCGCTGCTTTGCACTCCCGTCATTTCGACGAAAGCGTTGCGGAGTGGAGAAATCTCCTTTCCGGGAAGTTTCCTGCAGCGATGAGCTTCCATAGTATCAAGCCGTACAGGAATCCCTTATTTCACCCATTCCACCGACTCGGAGAGGGGCTTTCTGCTCTTGTCCCGGTGCGGTGTTTCGGCCCGATAGCCGAAGGCGGCCATGACGGCGATGCCGTAGTGTCTGGTGTCGAAGAGGTGATGTTCTTCTCCCAGAAGGCGGGTCATGTCAGCAGGATTGAATCCTTCCAGGGGCAGGAGTCGATGCCCATGTAGGCAGCCATGGTCATCATGTTGGCCATGACGATGTAGGCCTGCTTGGAGGTCCAGTCCAGTGCGGTGCGTTCGGAGTCAAAGATTTTCATTTCCTCTTTCCCGAAGCGGGTGTACACCTGGCTGTAGAAGTTGTATACTTCCGGCGGCACCTGGTGGATGTCCTTCAGCATGTGGTCTGCATAGGGGGAACCGAAGGTGATGTCTTCTCTCTTGTTGGCCAGGAAGACTACGAAATGGCTGGCGCCGGAGAGTCCGGCTCTGGCGCCCCAGCCGTAGGGCATCATTTCCTCCCGGATTTTTCTGTTCTGGATGACCAGGATTTTCTAGGGCTCCATGCCAAAGGAGGTGGGAGACAGACGGGCCGCTTCCAGCAGGGTTTCAAAGTCTTCATCGGAAATGATTTTTTCCGGATCAAATTTCTTCGTGGCATAGCGGTACTTCATGGCTTCCAGAAGGACCTTCTTATCATTATGGGGCTTGGGTGTATCTTTGGTGGGGATCGTAATGGATTCGTTATTCATGATTGGCTCCTTTACATCTATAATTATCTATAAAGAGATGGATTAAATATAGCATTTTTTCTATGTAAAGTCAATGGGATGCTTTATGGACACGCCCTTATGGGCGTGAAGGTTCTAAAGTTTGACGGAGCTATCGCCCCGAGGGTTCTTAAGTTTGACAGCGGCTCTGCCGCTGAGGGTGGAGGTGGGCGCCTATAAATTATAGAAGGCGCCCTCTTATGAAAAACCTTTACAACTGCACTTATTAAAACGAGTGCCACCTGCTTGCAAGGGGGAGAGGACCATGAGGCGGCGAGGGAGGCCGCCGATTGGCGGTCAGGATAGCGATAGAGTATCACATCGTTGCTCTGCCCCGTACACCCTTTTGCCACTACGTGGCATTTCCCCTCAAGGGGAAACAAGAAAATAGGTGGCACTGGATATTGTGTCACATATGACACAGACAGCCAATCCCGTAACGTTCTTGCGTCCCCTTTAGGGGAAGAGGGCCACGAAGTGGCGAAGGGGTGGACGGTGGTAATCCTGATTATGATACTTGATGTGGACGTGACCGCCGAAAGGCGGCATTATAATACTCATCGCCCAAAGGGCGATAACCACAACCCTCGGCCCGAAGGGCCGTCAAACTTACGAACCCTCCGGCCCATAGGGCCGGTCCATCTTAAGAACCCTCACGCCGTAGGCGTGTCCAATGGCGCAGCCGGATAGGGGGAGGCGAGCGCAGCGAGCCAATCCGCAGAATGCCTATCATAACGTATGACACAGAAAGTAAATCCCGTAACGCTGTTTTTATAAGCATTGCCGCAGAGCGGCAATACCGCAACCCTCGGGGCCAAAGGCCCCGTCAAACTTAAGAACCCTTGGGCCGAAGGCCCATCCATCTTGAGAACCTTTCCCTTCACAACTCTTTTACACAACCTGCCGCCATCAGGCGGCCATAACCCTCGGGGCGCAGCCCCGTCAACCCTCACATCGCAGGTGTGTCCAATGAACCCTCCATATCAAAAAAGCTCCCCGAGGGGAGCTTTTTGCATTCGATTTCATCCTATTCATGTACGGCTTTGGCAGGCTGGAAGTGGGAGAGAATGATGCCCAGGATGAGGCCTGCCAGGCAGAAGGATACCCAGGAGAGGCCGTAGCCTGCAAGGGGCAGGGAGGCCATGAAGGTGTCCAGGCCGCCCAGGGAAAGGCCTGCGGTGTGGAGACCGTCATAGAGGGAGGGGAAGAAGGTGAAGAGGGTGGCGGTGCGGTATACGCTGCGGTAGCCGCCGTAGAGGGAGTGGGTGAACGTGAGGATCACTAGGGAAATGGTGAGGGGATAGAGGAACATGAGCACCGGAATGGCTGCCTTGATAATGGTGGTGAGGCCGAAGAGGGCTACAAAGAAGGAAATGATAGAGAAGGCAGATACCCACAGGGTGTAGGAAAGGGCAGGAATGAGACGGGAGAAATATTCAGCGCAGGCGGTAATGAGTCCCACACTGGTGGTGAGGCAGGCCAGAAGCACGATGACACCCATGATGATGCGGCCATAGGAGCCGAAGTAGTAATGGGCGGCACCCACCAGCACGCCGGCACCGTTTTCCTGCATGCCCAGTTCCGTCACAGAGCTGGCGCCCAGGAAGCAGAGGAAGATGTAAATAATGCCCAGGCAGGCACCGGCGATGAGGCCGCTTTTCAGGGTAGAAAGAGCCACTTCTTCATTGGTGTCGGCGCCATACTGACGGACGGAATTGACTACGATAATGCCGAATACGAAGGCAGCCAGGGCATCCATGGTGCCGTAGCCGTCCAGGAAGCCCTGGGTGAGGGCTTTCATGGTGTCCCGATAGCTGTCGGCAGCCGGCTGCCAGGGTCCCATGGGATGGATGGTGGAAACAATGAAAAGAAGGGCCAGGAAAAGGAGGAGTACCGGCGTAATGACTTTGCCGATACGGCTGACCAGCTTATTGGGGCTGATGGAAAGCCACCAGGAAACGACGAAGAAAAGGAAGCAGAAAATATAGAGAGCGCTGGATTTCATGGCGCTTCCGAAGAAGGGGGAAATAGCGATTTCAAAGGATGTGGTGGCCGTACGGGGGATGGCAAAGGCCGGCCCGATGGTGAGGTACAGAGCCACTGTGAAGAAAATGGCATACTTGGGGTGGATGCGGGAAGCCAGGGCCTGCAGGTCATTGCCGGAATAACCGATGGCCGCTACCCCCAGGATAGGAAGGCCCACACCGGTGACCAGAAAGCCGATGGTGGCGGGAATGGTATTGACGCCGGAATTTTGACCCATGAATACGGGGAATATCAGGTTGCCGGCGCCGAAGAAGAGGGCGAAGAGCATGAGCCCGATGGGAATGAGGGAATTGGCTGATTTCTTCATGACATACACTCCTTTGACAATAGAATGCAGAGGCAGGACATCAAAAAGCCCTGCCGGAAACAATCCGACAGGGCACAAATGCGTGAGGTACCACCTTGTCTTGCGTACTCAATTGGGTTGTAACGGTGCCGCCGCTTGCTCCTGGCCATGGATAGACTCAGAGAAGGACTCCCGGGTGACGCGGCTCGTTCGCTTCAGCAGCTCGCACCATCCGCTGCCTCTCTGGGAAGATTCCCGGGCCTGATTCCGGTCATTGTCATGATATAAGTTAAATTAATTCTAGCATGAGGAAATTAGTAAGTCAAGAGGCTTTTAGGGACAAGCCCCTTATGGGGCTTGAGGGTTCTAAAGTTTGACGGGGC
The DNA here is from genome assembly GCF_928721695.1 of Dialister succinatiphilus. NCBI lineage: Bacteria > Bacillati > Bacillota > Negativicutes > Veillonellales > Veillonellaceae > Dialister > Dialister succinatiphilus. Next base: position 875,453 of record NZ_OV788641.1, read on the forward strand.
TATTGCCCCGAGGGTTCTTAAGTTTGACAACGGCTCTGCCGCTGAGGGTTGTGGAGGGCGCCTTACATTTATAGATGGCGCCCTCTTATGATAAAACCTTTACAACTGCCCTGCAGGCGAGGGAAATGCAATCCCCCTTTGGTGGCTGGCGCCACCACCTTGCCCGGTTGGAAGCATGTCACTGGATTCGCGGGTCGCAGAGCTCCCCTATGAATCCAGTTCCTTTGCCACCCCCGCAGTTCGGTTGGTCAATTAAAAGGAAGGCCCTTTTATGGGCAGGCTTAGGGCTTACTTTGACCAACTTGCACATCCTATGCAGGATGTGCACAGTGGCACTATAACCCGTGCTTACTGTAGAGATGCTTATGAAGAGAGTGTTTCGCGGTGTTTTATTCTTCCCCCTGAACAGGGGGAAGTCCGGCGAAGCCGGATAGGGGGAGGCGAGCACAGCGAGCCAATCCGCAGGATGCGTATCAAGCTATATGACTCATAACGACAATCCCGTAACGCTGACTTCATAAGCATCGCCCGAGAGGGCGATACCACCACCCTCTGAACCCTCTGAACCCTCTGAACCCTCACACCGAAGGTGTGTCCAATAGCGCAGCCGGAAAGGGGGAGGCGAGCGCAGCGGGTCAATCCGCAGAATGCTTATTATCCCATATGATACAGCAAGGTCATCCCGTAACGCTGACTTTATAAGCATTGCCTGAAAGGCAATCCACCACCCTCAGCGCCGCAGGCGCTGTTGCCCCCTGAGCGAAGCGAACATAACCCGCCGCCGACAGGCGGCCACAACCTTCGGCCCAGAGGGCCGTCAACCTTTCTCTTCACAACCCTTTTACGCGACCCGCGGCGCCAGCCACGCCCCTTTTTTAAACTGCGGCGAAGCCGCCACCACAACCCTCGGGGCCAAAGGCCCCGTCAAACTTAAGAACCCCCCGGCCCTCAGGCCGGTCAATCCTAAGAACCTTCACGCCCGAAGGGCAATCCGCCACCACAGAATCCGGCGGCGCCCAGGGGTGCCTCTTCCACAAAAAAAAACTCCCCTTTCGGGGAGTCAATCCATAAAGGGGAGGATAGTTATCTGTCTCTGGTACGGCAGAGGCCGCGGTCGCAGTTGCGGAGGAAACGGAGGAGGTGTTCGATTTCCGGAGTGGAAGGAAGTTCCTGTTCCATTTCCAGGATGGCATCGTTCAGCTTCAGGCCGGAGCGGAAAATGAGGCGGTATGCCTTTTTCAGGTAGCTCTTCACTTCCGGCGTAATGTTGTTGCGGGCAAGGCCTACGCTGTTCAGACCTACCACCCGGGAGGGGTTGCCGTCTACGATGACGAAGGGGCATACGTCCTGTACGATCTTGGACATGCCGCCTACCATGGCGCAGGCGCCGATTTTAACGAACTGGTGGATGCCGCTCATGCCGCCGATGACTGCATGGTCTTCTACGGTGACGTGGCCTGCCACGCCGGAGAAGCTGGACATGACGATGTGGTCGCCGAAGTTGCAGTTGTGGGCTACATGGGTGTAGGCCTGCAGCATGTTGTAGGAACCTACCCGGGTTTCGCAGTTTTCGCCGGTGGCCCGGTGGATGGTGACGTATTCGCGGATCAGGTTGTGGTCGCCGATGACTACGGTGCTGTATTCGTCATGGAATTTGAGGTCCTGGGGATCTTCACCGATGACGGCATGGGGGTAAATGTGGTTTTCTTTACCCATGCGCACGTTTTTGGCGATGACGGCGTGGGCGCCGATGACGGAGCCTTCGCCGATTTCACAGTTCTCACCGATCACCGCATAGGGCCCGATGACAACATTTTTATGAAGGATGGCCGTCGGATCGATGACGGCGGTTGGATGAATTTTCGGTTCTGCCGATTGAATGACTTTTAATTCCATAGTCTCATTCCCCTTTATGGTGGCGGCTGTTTTGACTGACAGCCGATTTTTTTAATTTGTGATTCTCTTTATACATAAATCCCTGATTCATGATCGTTTTGAAACAGCGGTTTTTGAGTGTTTATAAGGGGAATCCTTTATTTCCTTTGACTTTCTTTCATTTCCTCTATTTATTAACTGTTTTTGATTAGTTTAAGGAAATTTATTTTTTCTGGGCTTCCTGTTCCTTTTCCTTCTTTTCCGGGGAGTCGTTGGGATCCATGAGGTAGAAGAGGAAATCGGCTTCTGCCTTGTGCACGCCGCCTGCCTGGCATTCGCAGTGTACTTTGCCCATACGGCCGATGATTTTCTTAATCACTGCCTTGGTGACCAGCTGGTCTCCGGGGAGGACAGGGGAACGGAAACGGACGTGGTCCATGCCGGTGAACATGGGGATGAGGCCCCTGTTTTCTTCCGGATACTGAAGGGCTACGCCGCCGACCTGGGCCATAGCCTCGCAGATGAGGGCGCCGGGCATGACGGGATGGCCGGGGAAGTGGCCCTGGAAAAAGGGTTCGTTCATGGTGACGCATTTCACGCCAATGGCATATTTCATGGGAACCATTTCAATAATCTTGTCTACCAGCAGCATGGGGTACCGATGGGGCAGGATTTCCATAATTTCTTCAACATTTAATTCCATAACAGTTCCTCCTTATCCTATTTCGTATATTCCTATCTTATTTTTTCAAAGCCTGCAGTTTTTCGGAAAGTTCCGCATTCAGCTTGTGACTTCCCAGGACGGCGATGATATGGGCATGGAGCGGTCCGATGAGGGAAATATCGCCCAGAATGTCCAGAATCTTGTGGCGTACCAGTTCATCTTTGAAACGGGGCACCGAGAGGCATTCCGTTTCAGAGTAGACCACTGCATTTTCCAGGGTGCCTCCCTTGCCAAGGCCCATTTTCCTCATGGCTTCCAGCTCCCAGGTGAAACCGATGGTGCGGGCGGAAGCGATTTCCTTCATGTAGGAATCGTGGTCAATGACGATATCCACCATCTGGGTGCCCAGAAGGGGATGGGGATTGATGGAAGTGAAGGTAATGCGCAGGCCATCATAAGGAAGGGCGGTGATGAATTTTTTCCCTTCGTAAATGGCTACGCTTCTGTCCAGGGTGAGGACAGGGATCTCTTCGTCCTGCTCTTCAATGCCTGCTTCCTCCACCATGTCCACAAAGGTCTTCGCACTGCCGTCGCCTACCGGCGGTTCCGGCGAATCCATTTCAATGATGCAGTTGTCGATATTCAAAGCGTAGAGAGCGGAGAGCAGATGCTCCACGGTAAACACCTTGGCCGGCCCTTTCTCCAGGGTGGTGGCACGCATGGTGCTTGTAATGTACCGGCTGTCGGCGGGCACTTCCGGCATACCGGGAAGGTCGCTTCTGCGGAAGAGGATGCCCGTCCCCGGTTTGGCGGGATGCATGGTCATGGTTACCGGCATGCCGGAGTGAAGACCATTGCCTTTGTAGGAAACCGGTTTTCTGATTGTGTGCTGTTTTCTATTCACAATGAGACACCTTTCATTATTGAATTACACCTTTACAATTATTTTATTATATCGTTTTTTGAAGAATAGTACAAGGTTTAGGGACAAGCCCCTATGGGTGTGAGGGTTCAGAAGGCTCAAAGGGTGGTGCTTTCCAGTATTCCCGAAGGTTGACGCCCGCTTTCGCGGGCGAGGGTTGATGGCGCCGCCGGGCCTTTGGCCCTGGGCGCCAAGGGTTCTGCCTGTGATCGGCTGACGCCTTACAGGCGGGTTGAGGGCTCTCGCCCTCGGGAGTTATATAGTACCGTTCCACTGGGGAGGTACGGCGCCTTCGGCGCCATCATATATGTCTATGCCGCCTGCGGCGGCAGGGAAACCGTGGGCTTTTGTGAAAAATCGGCGGGAAGCTGTATTCCCGAAGGGGCCTGCGCCTGCGGCGCAGAGGGGCATATGGCATCCATCGGGCCTCTGGCCCTTGGTGCCAAGGGTTGTGTAGAAAGGTTGCACCCCACAGGGGAAACGACTCACTATGATTTGTGCGTCGCTGGCGCTCCTGCAAATCATGTTCGCTGTGCATCGCTTCGCTCAGGGGGCCGCCGATTGGCGGTCAGGAAAACGATAGAGTATCAAATCGGTGCTTTACCTCGTACACCCTTTCCCGCTGCGCGGGAATTCCCCTCAAGGGGAAACGAGAGATATGAAGAGAAAAACAGAGAGTCATATACTTCATGTACCACTCCGGCATTCCCCCTTTGGTGGCTGGCGCCACCATCTTCCCCCCCACTCCGTGGTGGGACTATGGATGCTTAGCCATGGGGCCATGTCTCGACAGGAAAGCATAGAGTGATTTATTCTGTCCCCCGGATGGGGTGGCAAGGGAACACGATTCGTAAGGGAGCAAAGCGACCTGAGAATCGTGTGACACGCTTTCCCGTGGAGAAAGTCCGGCGAAGCCGGATAGGGGGGCGAGCGCAGCGAGCCAATCACCAGAATGCTTATCATACCATATGACACTGAAAGTAAATTCCGTAACGTTCTTGCGTCCCCTTTAGGGGAAGAGGGCCACGAAGTGGCGAAGGGATGTACGAGGGTAAGAATGATTATGATACTCGATGTGGACGTGACCGCCGAAAGGCGGCATTATAATACTCATCGCCCGCAAGGGCGATACCACAACCCTCGGCCCGAAGGGCCGTCAAACTTACGAACCCTCCGGCCGTCAGGCCGGTCCATCTTAAGAACCCTTTTCCTCAACCCTTCTACACAACCTGCCGCCATCAGGCGGCCATAACCCTCGGGCCAAAGGCCCGTCAACCCTCACACCGCAGGTGTGTCCAAAGGCCCCTTTACGCACAATAAAAAATCCGCTAAACTTCTGTTTAGCGGATTTCATGGTGACCCAAGAGGGATTCGAACCCCCGACACCTTGATTCGTAGTCAAGTGCTCTATCCAGCTGAGCTATTGGGCCAAATTGGCAGGGGCAGAGGGACTCAAACCCCCAACCTACGGTTTTGGAGACCGTTGCTCTATCAATTGCGCTATGCCCCTAGACGCATGTTTCTTGCGACTGTATTATCATAACAGATAGATTCCAAAATTGCAAGGGGTTTTGAAAATATTTTTTTCAAATCTGCGGCGAAGCCGGATAGGGGGAGGCGAGCACAGCGAGCCAATCCGCAGAATGATTATCATGTCATATGACACAGAAAGGTGAATCCGTAACGCTGACTTTATACTCATCGCCCGAGAGGGCGATACCACCACCCTCTGAACCCTCTGAACCCTCACACCGAAGGTGTGTCCAATGGCGTGTCCGCAGTTTACTTATTTCTCACAATGTATTCCCGGATATCCTGGTGAAGGATTTTCTTATAGTCTTCCACGCCGGGCTGGTCGTAGGCATTAATGCCTGCCAGGGCGCCTTCGTAGGCGATGGTGAGGAAGAAGAAATACATGAGGGCCCCCATGTGGAAGGGGGTGATTTTCCGGATGCGGATGCTGCAGCTCATGCGCCCTTCGCAGGCCAGGGCTTTTTCGTTGGCCTTGCGGGCGGATTCCAGCATGTAGTCCATGGGGACCATGCCTTTTTCGCCACCCTCTTCACAGGGGACGGAAAGGGTACTGCGGCTTTCTTTGACGGAAATGAACTGCACCAGCTTGTTTTTGGCTCCCTGCTGATGTTCCTGGGTGAGGGAGTGCATGTCTGTGGTGCCTACGGCAGCTACGGGGATGCGGCCGTAGTGGATTTCTCTGCCCCGGATGTCATATTTCTTTCCCAGTGATTCTCCCAGGAGCTGGGCGTACCACCAGCCGAAGGAACGGAGGGTGTCGCCGTAGGGCATGATGATTTCTGCGGCAGTGCCGTATTTCCTGCTGGCTGCGTATTTCAGGGATGCCAGCAGAAGGGCTGGGTTTTCCTCTGCCTTTTCGCTTTGGCAGGCTTCTTCCACCATGCGGGCGCCGGAGAGGAGGGCTTCGATGTCCACGCCGATGAGGCGGGCAAAGACGAGGCCCACCTGGGAAAGTTCGCTGAATCGGCCGCCGATGCCGTCGGGCACGGTGAAGCAGGGGAGGTGGTGTTCATTGGCATAGTGCCTAAGGGTTCCCTTTTCCTTATCCGTAATGGCAAGGAGGGACAGGTCCGCAAAGGGAGCAAGGATGGTCCGCAGGGCCTTCAGGGCGCTGGAGGGTTCGATGGTGGTGCCGGATTTGGAAATCACCAGGAGAAGGACCCGGCATTTTCTTCCAAGGCACCGGCTCTGGCGCTCTACTTCCTCTGCCAGCTGCAAAAGGCCATGGGGATCCATGTTCTGACCGGCGAAAAAGACCTGGGGAAATCCCTGGCGCTCTTCTCGGCTCATCATGTTCCAGTAGGGACCGCAGAACACGTCGAAAAGCATCTGGTTTCCCAGATAGGAACCGCCGATGCCGATGGAAATCAGGATATCCGATGCTTTGGACAGTTCATGGACATGGGAAAGGTGCTCCCTCTCTTCTTTGGACATGAGCCGTTCTTCTTCCAGAATATAGGGCAGATGTGGAAAAAGGACCAGGCTGCCGTCGGGTCCTTTTCCGCTTTTACGGAGTTCTGTCAGTGACCGTCCTGCCTGGCGGATACGGTCTTCTATACTCTTCAGGTCTCCCTCTTTTACGCTCCAGGGATTTCCCAGAAGATTTCGTATATCAATATCCAGCTCGTTCTGAATGGTCATACCTTGCACTCCCTCATTGCCTATATATAATAAGATACTGTCAAAAAATAATTATACAGGATAAAACAGGGGAATACAAGTTATAAAAAAAGGCGCGGTCGGGACCGGGGGCGGTGCTTTCCAGTATTCCCGAAGGTTGACACGCCCTTACGGGCGTGAGGGTTGAGCCAGCCGCCGGGCCTTTCGGCCCTGGGCTGCCAGGGTTCTGTCCGGGACCGGCTGACGCCTCCCGGACGGGTTGAGGGCTCCGCCCTCGGGAGGTATGAAGTACCGTTCCACTGGGGAGGTACGGCGCTTTCGGCGCCATTTTTTATGCCGCCTGCGGCGGCGAAAACCTTTACAACCGCCCTGCGGGCGTTGGAAATGCATTCCCCCTTTGGTGGCTGGCGCCACCACCTTGCCCGGTGGGAAGCATGTCACTGGATTCGCGGGTCGCCTACAGTTCCCCTATGAATCCAGTTCCTTTGCCACCCCCGCAAGCGGGGGCACTATGGATGCTTAACCATGGGGCCATGTCTCTACAGGAAAGCATAGAGCGATTTATTCTGCTCCCTGAACAGGGGGGAAGTCCGGCGCAGCCGGAAAGGGGGAGGCGAGCGCAGTGAGCCAATCCGCGGAATGCCTATCATGCCATATGACACTGAAAGTAAATCCCGTAACGCTGACTTCATACTCATCGCCCGAGAGGGCGATACCACAACCCTCGGCCCGAGGGGCCGTCAAACTTAAGAACCCTCCGGCCATTAGGCCGGTCAATCCTAAGAACCTTTCTCCCTGCCCCCTGAGCGCTAGCGAACACAACCTGCCGCCATCAGGCGGCCATAACCCTCGGGCCAAAGGCCCGTCAACCCTCACACCGCAGGTGTGTCCAACGAACCCTCACTCCGAAGACGTGTCCTTACTTAATCTGATTCAGCCGCTCTGCCAGGGTCTGGGCGGAGGGATCGCCGTTTACGGGGGTCATGATGGCCTGGCTGCCCAGGTAGACGGTGCCGTTTCTGTCTTCTGCAGGCTTTTTATTTTCTCCATGGTCATAGGCGGCGGCCAGGTTGCCCATGACGAAGTATTTCCTTTCGGCGCTGCTCATGTCTCCTGCCGGAGCGGGAGTGACGAATTCTTTTCCGTTGATTTCCAGGGTATTGGTATTTTCTTTCAGGGTGACATGTTTTTTGGAAAGTGCGGTGAGCCGCTTTTCGTAGGTGTCTCTCCGCTCGCTGTTGGAGGGGTGGTCGGAGGGGGAGAAGACTTCCTGGGCGAAGGTGGGGTCGTTGTCACCGTTTTTTTCTATGACCCGCTGCCACACGGCGGCGGTGGCGCCGGGGTTGTAGCCGGCACGGTAGATGTAGTCGAAGGACAGTTGATCTGCTTCTTTTTCATCATTTCTGCTGATCTGTACCGTTTCTATCTGGTTGACTGCAAGGCTCAGCACTTCCTGACTCAGGGCGTTGTCTCCCAGGGCACCGGAAATGACGGCGGCGCCCAGATTGGTTTTGGCTTTCTTGTACATGGCGTTTCCCACATGGTTTTTCTGGTCGTGTCCCATTTCATGGCCCAGCACCACCGCTATTTCATCGGTGTTGGTGAGGTACTTGAAAATGCCGTCATTCACTATCATCACATGGCCCATGGAGCAGGCGGCGTTGAAGGATTCGTCGGGGCAGATGAAATAGAGGTAAGGCTTTTTGTAAATGTCCGGGTCTTCGGCGCCGATGCTTTCTGTGAGGCGGTTCATAATGCCTGCCAGTTCGTCTTCCTTTTCTTCATCGTGAAGGACACCCAGTTCCTGCTGATAGGATTGGAAGAGTTTCTGCCGGCCTTCTTCGGTGTCGTTGTAATACTTGAATTGTTTGTCCAGCATGGCGTACTGGGCAGCGCCCTGGGCAATGCCGATAATGTCTCCGATGCTGAAGGCTTCTGCTGCCGGGGCGGGGGCCAGGGAGCCAGAGAGTAGGGCGGCGGCTGCCGCCAGGCAGAGGATTTTCTTTTTCATAAAACTGTCTCCTTTCTGTCATGTCCGGGAAAGACGATTTCATCATGGTGACGAGATCTCCTCTTTTCGTGCCATTCCATGACGGGGCAGGGCCTATGAAGGGAGAGGCGGCGATGAATCGGTGCTTTCTTTGTCTCTTTCTATGATACTCCATTATAGAGAAGAGAGAAATGGGAGGCACAGCGGCTCTGCAGGAAAAAAATCCCGGAACCTGTTGGCTCCGGGATGGGTGGTATTTCTTTATTTTGTCCAGTCGTGGTTGTAGACGTCGTAGTTTTTCTTGGATTTCAGATAGCGGATGCTTTCGTCAATGTCGGCGAGGAGCTTTTCCTTATCTCTGGGGAGGGTGGCTGCCAGGCGGATGTAGTTGGACACATGGTTGCTTCTGAAAATCATGTGTTCCGTTTCCGGCAGGTCCAGGTGTTCCACAATGACCTTCAGTTCTTCCATAAGGCCATAGGGGGGAAGGGGAGTGAATTCGCCCCGTTCGAACTGGTCCTTCAGCTCGCTGCCCCGATAGAGCATGAGGGAGAGGGCGGAAAGGTGGGTCGGTTTGATTTCGTTGATGGCATGGGCGGTGGCCAGGGCGTGTCTTTCGCTGCCCGGTACGCCGGCAATGCCGAGGATGATCATAATGGAGAGATCCATGCCTGCTGCGCGGACCCGTTTGCCTACTTCGATGGACTGCTCACCATTCACGCCTTTGCGAATGTCCTTCAGGGTCTGGGAGTCACCGCTTTCCATACCGTAGTACAGAAGCTGGAGGCCCGCTTCCCGAAGCTGTTTCAATTCGTCCAGGGACTTTCTGAGAATGTCTCCCGGCGCCGCATAGGAGGAAACGCGCTCCAGGTTGGGGAAATATTTCTTCAGTGTGTTCAGAATCTTGAGAAGCCTTTCCGTAGGAAGCACCAGGGCGTCGCCGTCAGCCAGGAACACCCGGCGTACGCCGTCCCGGTCCACAGAGTAGGCGATGGCGATCTGCCGCATGATCTGCTCGTCGGAGAGCTTTTCAAATTTCACGCCCCGGTACATATTGCAGTAGGTGCAGCTGTTGTGTGCGCAGCCTCTGGTAACCCGGAGAATGAAGCTGTCCGCTTCACTGGGCGGACGAAAAACGGGGGTATCATAATCGTCAAAAAATAAACCTGCCATGTGCTCATATCCTTTCGCGGAAAAGAAATATTCTTTTCCTATCAAACGGGAAGTTCTGCTTCCCAGAGTAAGAAATGTTACGAATGTCATTATACAGTATGGGAAAGAAAAATACAACTAAAAATTTAAATATGTTAATGTAAGATCGGTGAGACGGCTGACTGCCTGGGCTTGAGGGTTCGGGCGCCTTTCGGGGACACGCCCCTATGGGGCGTGAAGGTTCTAAAGTTTGACGGGGCTATCGCCCCGAAGGTTCTTAGGTTTGACGCGCCTCCGGCGCGAGGGTTGTGGTGGGCGCCTCTAAATTATAAAAGGCGCCAAATTATATGATAAAAACCATACAACTGCCCTGGCGGGCGTGGAAATGCATCCCCCCCCTTTGGTGGCTGGCGCCACCACCTTTCCCCCGCAAGCGGGGGCACTATGGGTGCTTAGCCACGGGGTCATGTCTCTATATGATACAGAAAGGTAAATCCCGTAACGTTCTTGCGTCCCCTTTAGGGGAAGAGGGCCACGAAGTGGCGAAGGGATGTACGAGGGTAAGAATGATTATGATACTCGATGTGGACGTGACCGCCGAAAGGCGGCATTATAATACTCATCGCCCGCAGGGCGATACCACAACCCTCGGCCCGAGGGGCCGTCAAACTTACGAACCCTCCGGCCCATAGGGCCGGTCCATCTTAAGAACCTTTCCCTTCACAACCCTTCTACACAACCTGCGGCGTCAGCCGTGCCCCTTTTTAAAATTCTGCGGCGAAGCCGCCACCACAACCCTCGGCCCAAAGGGCCGTCAATCCTAAGAACCTTAAGAACCCTCGGGGCGAAGCCCCGTCAACCCTCACACCGAAGGTGTATCCACTCATCACTGACATTTCATGGAAAGGGGAGTATAATGAAGCAATGATAGACTGATATTCTTTTACATATTATGGTCAATATATGGTTATGGTCAAAAGGAGTTTCTTATGAAAAGTACATTTTTCCCCCATTTCACTATCGGCACCGATGCCTATGATGCCATTCCCGGTATTTGCCGTGAGTACGGGAAGACGGCGGTGATTGTGGGCGGCAATAAGTCCAGGGCTGCAGCGGAGCCGCTGATCCGGAAGGCCTGCAAGGGGACCATCGAAATCACAGGGTCTTTTCTTTACGGCGATGACGCCACCTTTGAAAATGCCGAGGCCCTGACGAAGATTCCGGAAATCCAGAAGGCCGATATGGTTTTTGCGGTAGGCGGCGGACGGGCGGTGGATACGTCCAAGTGGGCGTCCCATCTTCTGAAGAAGCCTCTCTTCACGTTCCCCACGCTGGCATCGAACTGCGCTTCCGTGACGGCGGTGTGCATTATGTACAACCCGGATCACAGTTTCCGGGGCTCCATTTACCGGGACCGCAATGCTTACCATACGTTTATCAATACGGAAATCATTGCCCACTCTCCTCGGGAATATTTCTGGGCCGGACTGGGCGATGCCCTGGCCAAGCAGTATGAAGTTCCCTTCTCTGCCCGGGGCATGGATCTGACCTGGGTGCAGCAGACAGGGGTGCGGAATGCCCAGAATGTGGCACCGGGGATTTTGAAATACGGCAAGGAAGCGCTGGCAGCCGTGGACCGGCAGGAAGTGAATGACGCTCTGGAACCGGCCATTCTTTCCATCATTGTGGCACCGGGCATGGCCTCTGTGTGCATTGAGGATGATCTGGATTCTTCCCTGGCCCATGCCATTTACAACAGCCACACAAGGACGCCCCATAAGGGAAATCACCTCCACGGCGCCGTGGTGAATTACGGCCTTCAGGTGATGCTCACCATGGACGGACAGCTGGAGGAAAGGGATAAGATTTACAATTTCGCCAAGTCCATCGACCTGCCCCACTGCCTGGCAGATATCGGTATCGACCCGGCCCATCCGGACGAACTGGTGCAGAACTGCCTCCACACCAAGGATATGCGGGTGAAGCCCTATGACATTACTTTTGATATGGTGTACAAGGCCATGATGGATCTGGAGAAATTAAATCACTGATTAGCAGGTGGTCTCAGATAGCGAAAAAAGGGGCGAAATTTCTTCAATTTCCCCTTTACAAACCGATAGAGTCCATGTATACTATTTCCAACTTCAATTTTGAATAAAGCTTCACAGCACACTTGTGCATGAAAGACAAGGAACGGAAGCGAGTGAACCGGCTTTCTTACAGAGAGCTGCCGCAGGGTGGAAGGCAGCAGGAGGTCCTCACAGAGTCGTCCGCAAGTCCTGTATCTGAACAGAGTAGGATATGGCGTTTGGCACCGTTACAAAGCCGCATGAGTATAGTGCGAGGTGGTACCGCGTAGATGTGACGCCCTGGTTGATTTTAATCAATCAGGGCGTTTTTTGTAGTATGGCAGGCTGGTACAGCTTGATTTGAAATGGGGAACACAAATGATTTTTATTAAAGGAGGATTTCACTATGGGTATGTTTAAGAGAAGTCACAAAGTAGTTTTAGCAGGTTTAGCAGCCCTTGCCATTGCAGGCGTGATGACAGGCTGCGGTATGTCCGGCGGCGATCAGAAACAGGCCGCTGCCTCCGGCAATGGACAGAAAGTGGAATTGAAGCTGGCTTACCAGCTCCCTGCAGAACATCATTTGTCCAAGAGCGTTGAAAAATTTGCGAAAGAAGTAAACGAAAGATCCAAGGGCCAGATCGACATCAAAGTCTATCCGGCAGGCCAGCTGTATAACGACCAGAACATGAACGACGCCCTCATGAGCGGCGGCCTGGATATCGGCATGAACTCCACCGCCCGCTGGTCCATGGTAGTGCCGGCACTGAAAGTACTGGATATGCCTTTCGTCCTCACCTCCTATTCTGCCGTGGATAATGCACTGGACGGAGACCTGGGCAAGGCACTGAACCAGGAAATGGAAAAGAAAGGCGTTCATCCGCTGATCTGGGCAGACTACGGCTACGTACAGTTCTGCAACAACGTGAAGAAAATCGAAAAACCGGAAGATTTCCAGGGCATGAAGATCCGTTCCTACTCTGAAACCTCCGCCGACATCATCCAGGCTCTCGGCGCATCCCCCACGACCATGAGCTCCTCTGAAGTATACATGGCCATCAAGAACGGCACCATCGACGGCCAGTCCTCCGGCCAGACCGCTATCCTGTCCCGTAAGATCTACGAAGTGGCCAAGTACCTCACTGTGACCAACAACTCCTACGTAGAATTCCTGGTATCCATGAACGACAACTCCTGGAAGAAACTGACACCGGAACAGCAGAAGATCATCACCGACACCGCCAAAGAAATCCAGGATGAAATCCGCAAGGAAACCAAGGCAGAAGACGAACGCTGCCTGAAAGAACTCTCTGACAAGGGCATGGATGTCTATGTAATTCCGAAGGATGAAATCCACCTCTGGCAGGAAGCTACCGCTCCGGTAGTGGCCAAGTTCGAACAGGAACAGGGCGACTTCGGTAAGAAACTGGTAGATGACTGCCTGAAAGCCAGCGCTGCTGCGAAGGACTAAGGGCGTGAAGGTTGACGGCCCGCTGGGCCGAAGGTTCTTAAGGGGCTTAAGTTTGACGCGCCTTTGGCGTGCACAGCGAACATGATTTGAAGGAGCAAAGCGACGCACAAATCATAGTGAGTCGTTTCCCCTTTAGGGGCGAGGGTTGTTGTAGGGCGCCTCTAATTTATAGATGGCGCCCCCTTATGAAAAAAACCTTACAACCGCCCTGCGGGCGTCGGAAATGCATCTCCCCCTTTGGTGGCTGGCGCCACCACCTTGCCCGGTGGGAAGCATGTCACTGGATTCGCGGGTCGCGGGGCTCCCCTATGAATCCAGTTCCTTTGCTACCCCCGCAAGCGGGACACTATAAAGCTCCGTTATGCTGTGAGTTGCTTATGAAGGGATTGCTTTGCGGATCTTTATTGTCCCACCGCTCCGCGGTGGCAAGGGAACACGATTCGTAAGGGAGCAAAGCGACCTGAGAATCGTGTGACACGCTTCCCAGCGGGGCGGGAAGGTGGTGCCGTAAGGCACCAAAGGGGGGAAAGCCACCGGAGGTGGCTGATCGACGTAATGCTTATCATGCCATATGACACAGAGAGCCAATCCCGTAACGCTGACTTTATAAGCATTGCCCGTAGGGCAATCCGCAACCCTCGGGGCCAAAGGCCCCGTCAAACTTACGAACCCTTCGGCCCATAGGGCCGGTCCATCCTAAGAACCCTCCCTCATAACGCTGACTTTATACTCATCGCCCAAAGGGCGATACCACCACCCTTTGAACCAGCCTGCCAAAGGCAGGCCGAACCCTCTGAACCCTTTGAACCCGGGCCGCGGAGCGGCCCCCTGGGCCCATCCATCTTAAGAACCTTTTATGTCCCACTATTTCACTAGCCCACTAGCTCACTAGCTCACTAGCTCACTAATAAATTATTTCACAAAGGAGGGCTGTCCTGTGCGTTCTATTTACCATATATATGACCGCATTCTCGGTTATATCACCAATTTTGCCGCAGCCATTGCAGGGCTTGCCATTTTATTGACAGCCTTCATGATCTGCTATGAAATCATTGCCCGCAGTATTTTCCACAGTCCCACGGTGTGGGTTATGGAAATTTCCACCTACCTTCTGGTGCTGGCCGGCTTCTTCGGCATGGCCTACACCATGAGGAAGAACGGGCATATTACCGTTGATTTTCTCTACAGTCGTTTCCCCAGACCCCTGCAGCGGGGACTGGACATTGTTACATCCATTCTTTCCCTTTTCGCTGTGTACGTATGCATGACCGAATCCACCAACTACATGCTCATGAGCCAGGCCATGGGAGTGGTTTCTCCCTCCCTGCTCCGGGTACCCATGTGGATTCCCCAGACCTTTATGGTCATAGGCTTCGTACTGCTGTTTCTGGAAATCATCAACCATCTTCTGGGTGATTTCTTTAAAGAAGAAAAGGAGGGAAAATAAATGGTTCTGGCAGGTTTCGCACTGTTTATCATTGCCCTCCTCATTATAGGCATGCCGGTGGCCTTCACCCTGTCCCTGGCGGGCATTCTGGGTATCATCCAGTTCGTGGATATGTCCACCCTTTCCCAGGTGCCGGTGATTGCCTTTAAGACACTGAACTCCTACGTGCTGACGTCAGTGCCCCTTTACATCCTCATGAGCCAGATCATGCTCACCGGACGGGTGGGCAGCGGGCTCTTCGACCTGGGCAGCAAATGGATGGGCCACCTTCCCGGCGGCCTGGGCATTGCCACCATCTTTGCCTGCGCCATTTTCGCCGCCATTTCCGGCTCCTCTGTGGCTACCGCCGTCACCATCGGCGCCATGGCCATTCCGGAAATGCTCAAACGGGGCTATGACAGAAGACTGGTGGTAGGCTCCGTAGCTGCCGGCGGCACCCTGGGCATCCTCATTCCGCCGTCCATCCCCATGATTCTCTACGGTACCATTACTGATGAATCGGTGGGCAAGCTCTTCATGTCCGGCGTGGTGCCCGGCGCCCTTCTCACCCTGGCCTTCGTGGCCTACATTGTCTTTGCTTCCTGGAACAAACCCCGGGAAGAAAGGGCTTCCCATGAAGCCAAGATGAAATCCCTTCGGGAAAACATCTGGGGCCTCCTCCTGCCGGTCATCATTATCGGCGGCATTTATACCGGCATCTTCACCCCCACCGAAGCCGCTGCCGTAGGTACAGTGTACGCCCTTATTATTACCTTCTTCATTTACCACAGCATAACCATCGAAGACATGCCGGCCATCCTCCGCGCTACCATCAAAACATCCTGCATGATTTTTGCCATCATGGTAGGCGCCATGCTCTTCGGCTACATCCTCACCGTGCTCCAGGTACCCCAGGCCCTGATGTCCCTGGTTACCGAAGGACACTTAAACAAATGGATCGTCCTCATCGGCATCAACATCGTCCTTTTGATTCTGGGCTGCGTGCTGGAAACCGTTTCCATCATTCTCATCACCCTGCCTATGCTCTACCCAATTATCAAAGCCCTGGGCTTTGACCCCATCTGGTTCAACGTAGTGCTCCTGATCAACATGGAACTGGCCCTCATCACACCGCCGGTAGGCATGAACCTCTTCGTCATCAAAGGTATCAGTGAAGACAGCTCCATTCAGGACATCATCGTAGGGGCCGCGCCTTTTGCAGTGATTATGGTCCTGGAAATCGCCCTCCTCTGCTTCGTCCCCGGCATTGCCACCTGGCTGCCTTCCGTTCTGAAATAAGGACAATCAAAGAGGCAATCAAAAAACCGACACGAAATGTGCCGGTTTTTTATATGCATAGATAGGGTTTGAGGGTTCAAGCGCCTTCGGCGCGGTCGGGATCGGGACGGTGCTTTCCAGTATTCCCGTAGGGGCCTGCGCCTGCGGCGCAGAGGGGCATATGGCATCCATCGGGCCTCTGGCCCTCGGTGCCAAGGGTTGTGTAGAAAGGTTGCATCGCTTCGCTCAGGGGGCCGCCGATTGGCGGTCAGGATAATGATGGAGTGTCACTTCTGTGCTCTGCCCCGTACACCCTTTTGCCACTACGTGGCATTTCCCCTCAAGGGGAAACAAGGAATTTGAGGAGAAAAACAGAGAGTCATATACTTCATGTACCACTCCGGTATTCCCCCTTTTGTGGCTGGCGCCACCACCTTTCCCCCACTTCGTGGTGGGACTATGGATGCTTAGCCATGGGGCCATGTCTCTACAGGAAAGCATAGAGCGATTTATTCTGCCCCCTGCATAGGGGGAAGTCCGGCGCAGCCGGAAAGGGGGAGGCGAGCGCAGCGAGCCAATCAGCAGAATGCTTATCATGCCATATGACACTGAAAGTAAATCCCGTAACGCTGACTTTATAAGCATTGCCGCAGAGCGGCAATCCACAACCCTCGGGCCAACGGCCCGTCAAACTTAAGAACCCTTGGGCCGAAGGCCCATCCATCTTAAGAACCTTCACACCGCAGGTGTGTCCAATGAACCCTCGCGCCCGTCAGCTCTTCAGGAACTGTCCGATTTCCTTTACCGGAAGGGTATAGAGGAACCCCTTCCCAATTTCCTTAATCAGGGTGATCTGGATCACATCGCCCTTGATTTTCTTGTCATGCTTCACAGCCTCATAGAGGATATCGTAGGGCACCGTGGTGCTGACAGGCAGGGACAGGGACTTCAGCACATACTCCAGCCGGGACGTGGTGCCTCGTTTGGTGAGGCCCTCCAGCTCCGAACGGCGGGTAATGAGGTACATACCGATGGCTGTGGCCTCGCCGTGGGTGATTTCTGCATCATTATACCGAAGGCACCGTTCGATGGCACCGCCGATGGTGTGGCCGAAATCGAGGATGCGCCGCTCTCCTTTGGAGAAAGGATCGATTTCCACATAATGAGCCTTGATGGCGCAGCAGCGGCGGATGATTTCCGGAAGCACCCGGTAAATATCCATGTCCGACGACACCTGTTCAAAAAGCTCAAACAGCGCCTTGTCCGCCACGCAGCCCAGTTTCACCGCTTCCCCCAGGCCGTTGTGGAAATAACGGCGGGGCAGGGTTTTTGCCATGCCCGGGTCAACGAATACCGCCTTGGGCTGGTAGAAAGTGCCTACCACATTCTTCCCTGCCGGTATATCCAGATCCAGGGTCACCTTGCCGCCGATGGAACTGCCGATCTGGGACAGCACGGACGTGGGGAACTGGACATAGGAAATCCCCCGGTGGTAGGTGGCCGCTGTAAAGCCGGTGATATCGCCCACCACGCGTCCGCCCAGGGCGATTAAAGTATCGCTGGAACCCAGGCCGAAATCCACCAGAGCCCCGTACACCCGGCGCACCACCTGCAGGGTCCGGGACTTTTCACTGGAAGGCACTACGATCATCTGGGTGCGGACCCCCGCCTCCTCCAGAGACTTCACCAGACTCATGCCGTAAAGCTTATCAATGCCGTCCTCCGTAATAATGGCCGCCTTCTCCGCGCCCGTCAGATCCCGGATAGCAGGCCCCGCCTTGCGCACCAGCCCTGTATCAATGAGGATGTCGTAAGAATCCTTACCAAGGTTAATATGAATTTTATCCATATCCGAAGCACCTCTTTCAAATACTCTTAACTTACCTATATTATACATCATGGGAGAGAGGGGACGATAGGGGGCGAAAGTTACCCGTTTTCCCGTCGGAACGGGCAGCTTCGCCGATGTCTCTGTCAATGGTCTATCTTACATCGCACAAACCATACGTGTTATAGTAATAAAAGAAATCGGATCATCGGGAGGCAGAGCATGAAACAGTCAGTGAGCCATTACATGATGCCCCATGACAGGGAAGAAGACATCGAAAAGACCCTGAGGAAACTCCATCTGAATGGCATAGAAAACCTCATATACGGCACGGAGCCCGCACTCCATCCGGCGGACAGGATTACCCTGGGCTGCCATCTGGCCTATTGGCCGGACTGGATGGATTTCTATCTGGGGAAAAAGGATTTCTACGAAAAAGATTTCCCCACGAAGCAGTCCCTGATGGATACCTTCGGGGGCACCACGGTGGAAGATTGGATAGAGAAAATCCGCAGGAATATCCGCGCTGCCCTGGCGGAAAAACCGGAATACTTGGTATGGCACGTGGCCCACTGCTCCCTGGACGAGATCTGGACCCGCCGCTTCCGCTACAGCAGCCATGACGTGCTGAAAGCGGCAGCCGAAGTGTATGGCGCTGTGGCGGAAGAAGTGCCGCCGTCGGTGACAGTACTTTTTGAAAACATCTTCTGGCCCGGTCTTTACACCCTGGAGCCGGAAGAAGTGGACTATTTCTTCTCCCTTCTTCCCGGAAAAAACATCGGCATCATGCTGGATACGGGACACCTGATGAATACGAACCCCTGCCTTGCCACAGAAGAAGATGGAGCCCGCTATGTGAAAGATATAGTGAACCGCCTGGGCTCCATGAAATCCCTCATCCTAGGCATCCACCTCAGCTGCTCCCTCTCCGGTGCCTATCAGAGAAGCCTCCCCGGCACCATTCCCGCCTCGGTGACACCGGACATCATCAGCCGCCACATTATCTCCATAGACCAGCACCGCCCCTTCACCACCAGCGCCGCCAGGGACATCATGGACTGCGTAGAACCCCGATACGTGACCCACGAACTCTTCGGCAGCGATTTCTCCATACCGGAAGACAAAGTACGCCTCCAGATGAAAGCGGCCGGCCTGTGGAACAGGTCATGAGAGGAAACCGCATCCCTTTGGACTATATGGACAGAGAGGCGAGGGGAGCCCATCCCCGGCCGCCAGATCCCGCCAGCGCGCAACCATGGAAAGCGGGATGACCGGGCATCGGAATGTCCGCTTCTCTACTCAGCCGGCTGAAAAATATAAGAAAAATGAAAAAACTTCCTGAAATTTCGGAAAACCAGGTATCCTTCGGTGCCTGCCTGGGACATCCGGAGATTTCAGGAAGTTTTTGTGCGTTACAGGGGCGTTCTGCACGAAGCAGAGGAAGATGGAATTTGTTTTTCTGTTCCTTCCCTTGGGGATACAGCCGGTTTATCCTGCTATGCAGATTAAATTTTTATAAAAATTTAGATTTTTGGGATGGAGTGACAGGGCATGTCATGCTGATGAGTATAATAAAAATAGAAGGCGCCATATGTGAATGAATCAAAGACGCAGACTGAGCATACATGATATAATGGCTTTAATGATAAATTGAGTTCATAGAAAATCCTTTTTTATGCATAGAGAAGGGATGATCATAATGATGGCTAGAAAAGCAGAAAGAAAACAGACACGCTTTTTCAGGTTCTGTTATTCATGTCTTTTGAGATATGAAATAACGGGACCTTTTATTGTGGCTCAAATCGGGCAAATAAAAAGAACTCCCGAAGGAGCTCTTTTATCCACACACTGTGGGGTCACCGAAGTGACGATTTGAATAAATTTTTATTTGAACTTGTGTTGTGATCGGATAGTGGTAAGTTATCCTGACATCTACAGGATACTCCATTTCAGGGAGGGTGTCAATGATGAAAGAAATTAAAAAAATTTTTATCGGTCTGGATATGGGAACGAATTCCGTAGGATGGGCAGCAACGGATGAAAATTATGAAGTCATCAAGAAAAATGGTAAGGCTCTCTGGGGCATCCGTCTTTTTGATGAGGCTCAGACTGCGGAGGACCGGAGAATGCATCGCATTGCCCGCAGGAGAATCGAGCGAAGGTCCCGGCGCATCGATCTGCTTCAGGAATTATTTGCCCAGGAAATCTGCAAAAAGGATCCCGGCTTTTATGAACGACTGAATGAAAGTGGGCTGTATGAGGAAGACAAAACGGTGCACCAGACAAACAGCCTTTTTAATGATGTGGATTTTAACGACAAAGCTTATTATAAAAAATATCCTACCATTTACCATCTTCGCCATGCCCTGATGACGGAAAATCATCCCTTTGATGTGCGGCTGGTTTATCTGGCTATCCATCATATCCTGAAACATCGCGGACATTTTTTATTTGAAAATTTCCAGACCGATAAAAAGGGCACCTCCGGGTTTGAGGAAAGCTTTGCAGCCTTTGGCAGTGCATTGGATCGGATTAAAGGAAGCTCTCCGGATGTTCGCAAGGCAGACAGCATGAAAGATATCTTAAAAGATAAGAAATTAGGGGTGAAAGAAAAAGCTGCATCCCTGCTGCAGTGTCTGGGCCAGGGAAAAGAGAAGGACTTCAAAGCCATGATGACTCTCGCTGCCGGAGGACCGGCTTCACTCAGCGATATATTTAACGATGAAAAGCTTAAGGATTTTGAGAAAAATAAAGTGAACTTTTCCAGTGCCCAGTTTGAAGAAAACGAGCCGGACATTATGGCGGAACTGGGAGACCGCTATGATCTGATTGCAGCCCTTCATGGGCTCTATAACTGGTCCCTCCTGGCGGAGCTGATGGGTGAGCACCATTATATTTCGGAAGCAAAGATAGCCGTTTATGATAAACATAAGGCTGATTTAAAAGTACTAAAAAGGGTACTTAAGCAGCGTCCGGATATCTATGCAAAGATTTTCAGGGAACCGGGCAGCAGTGCCAATAAAAATTACAGCGCCTATGTGGGAGTATGCAAAGTCAAGGGGAAAAAAGCGGCTATTGAAAAATGCAGCTATGAGGATTTCACAAAAACACTGAAGTCCTGCCTGAAAGACATGCCGGATAGTAACGATAAAGACTATATCAGCCGGGAACTGAATATGGGGACCTTTCTGCCCAAATCCGTGTCCAAGGAGAATGGTGTTATTCCCTACCAGCTGCATTTGCAGGAATTAAAAATCATTCTCTCCAAAGCGGAAGCCTATCTGCCTTTCCTGAAAGTAAAGGATCAATACGGTACCGTGTCCGACAAAATTATCAGCCTCTTTACCTTCCGCATTCCTTACTATGTAGGGCCAATCAATGAACATGCAGGCAGCTGCTGGGTGGTAAAAAAAGACAAGCATGGGAAAGTGTACCCCTGGAACTTTACTGAAAAAATAGATATTGAAAAATCGGCAGAAGGTTTTATCCGTAATCTGACTAATAAATGTACTTATCTCATTGGTGAAGATGTGCTGCCGAAAAATTCCCTGCTCTATTCTGAATTTACAGTTCTGAATGAGCTGAACAATGTCAGAATTGGGGAAACCATGCAGAAATTGCCGCTCAGCCTGAAAGAGAAGGTGATGGATAATCTTTTCAGCCGCCATAAGCATGTGAGCAGGACAAAATTTATCAAATACCTGGTATCAGAAGGCATAGACAAA
Organism: Dialister succinatiphilus; assembly: GCF_928721695.1. NCBI lineage: Bacteria > Bacillati > Bacillota > Negativicutes > Veillonellales > Veillonellaceae > Dialister > Dialister succinatiphilus. The sequence continues at coordinate 897,006 of NZ_OV788641.1, forward strand.
AAAGAAGCGGAATCCATCTCCGGACTGGATGGAGATTTCAAGAGCAGCCTGTCTTCCCTGATTGACATGGAACATATTCTGGGAAATGATTTTAGCCGTGAAGACGCAGAAAAGATGATTCAAGACATCACCATTTTCGGCGGGGATAAGAAAATGCTGAAAAACCGTCTCCACCGTGAATTTTCCTATCTGACCCCCGAGCAGCTGACATCCCTCACCCGCCTTTCCTATGATGGCTGGGGAAGACTGTCCAGGGAATTTCTGGTCCATCTCCTGCCGGCAGAAGGGGACAGCTGCGAAGTTCTTGTAGATCATACTTCGGGAGAAGTGCTGAATATCATTTCAGCCATGAGGCAGACCTCCTATAATCTTATGGAACTTTTAGGCAGCCGTTTTGGCTACGGACAGGCCATTGAAGAAAGAAACAGGAAAGAAGAAGGACAGGGCAGGATTACCTATAAGGATGTAGAAGATCTCTATATTTCGCCGGCTGTCAGGAGACCGCTCTGGCAGGCATTGAAAATTGTGCGGGAAATCGTGAAAATTACGGGGAAAGAACCTTCAAAAATCTTTATCGAAATGGCTCGGGAAAATGGGGAGAAAGGCAAAAGAACGATTTCCAGAAAAGCCAGGCTCCAGGCACTTTATAAAAAGTGCAGAGATGATACCAGAGACTGGGCCAAAGAACTGGAAGGGAAATCAGAAGAAGATTTCCGGAGCGATAGACTCTACCTTTACTATACCCAGATGGGCCGCTCCATGTATACAGGAAAGCCCATCGATATTAACCGGCTCTTTGACCGCAACGTATATGATATCGACCATATCTATCCCCAGTCCCTTACCGGCGATGACAGCCTGGACAACCGGGTGCTGGTAGAAAAGACGGTAAATGCCAAAAAAGGAGATACCTATCCCCTGAGCAGCGCCCTGGACGGATGCTATATCAGCGGACAGCAGATTCGCATTCAGGATATCCAAAAAGAAATGAGACCTTTCTGGCATATGCTCCTTGAAAAAGAACTGATTTCCAAAGAGAAATACAACCGCCTCTCTCGGACGACATCGCTTTCCGATGCAGAAAAGGCAGCCTTCATCGGCCGCCAGCTGGTGGAAACCAGGCAGAGCACGAAGGCCTGTGCAGAGCTTTTGAGCAAAGCCTATCCACAGACACGGATTGTTTACACCAAAGCAGGCAACGCATCCCGCTTCCGCCAGTATAGCGGCTTCATCAAGGTACGTGATATGAACGACTACCACCACGCCAAGGATGCATACCTGAATATTGTGGTAGGAAATGTCTTCGACACTCGCTTTACCGCCAATCCCCTTCACTTTCTGAAAGGAAATCATCAGGCATACAGCCTGAATACAGAAGCCCTGTATGGACACAAAGTCAGCCGCAATGGCGTAGATGCCTGGATCCCTGCTGAAAAAGATGGAAAAGGCCAGGTGATAGAAGGTCATGAAGGTACTATGGGAACCGTGCGAAAATGGATGAGAAAAAATAATATCCTTTTTACAAGAATGCCCTATGAACGCAAAGGTGAACTTTTCAAAGAGAACATCTTGAAGAAAGGGAAGGGACAGGTGCCCATTAAAGGAAATTCGCCAGTATCGGATATAAAAAAATACGGTGGGTATAATATGGCGAAAGTAGCCTATATGATGCTTGTTAAGAGAGAAGAAAAAGGGAAGAGTGTTTATTTACTGGAGTCAATTCCAATTCATTTGAAAGAGTCCTTAAAGACGGACAACGAACGTTTGGAATACTGCAAAAAGATATGGGATGCACAGGGAGATAAATATATAAATCCGGAAATTTGTATTTCGAAGATTCTTTTCCAGTCTTTATTAGAAATAGATGGGTTCAAAGCACATATTTCACGCAAAACCAATAATCGATTCGCTATGCGGAATGCGCAGGAGCTGTGCATGGATAATGCACTGGCAGGGGTTTTGAAAAACGTCTTGAAGTTTATTCATCGGAAAACAGTGCAGAAGGATGCTGTTATTACGGAATATGATGGGGTTTCAGATGACAATACATTGGCGCTTTACGATTTATTTGTTAAAAAACTAAGCCGCTCTATTTACAGGAAGAAATATGCAACGCAGGCAGATTTTCTGTGTCAGTCCAAAGACAAGTTTAAAAATCTGTCTTTGGAAGAACGTTGCGAGGTACTTGGTTCTATTCTTCATTTATTCCAGTGCAATCCTGTGTTGTCAGATCTTCATCTTTTAGGTGGAAAAAAGTCAACAGGAACAATACTTTTGAACAAAAAGATTAAACCGGAGGACCATGTCTATCTGATAGAGCAATCTGTCACCGGATTCTTTGAAAAACGCATCCTGTTGGCGCCTTTTGGTGAAAAATGAGCTGGCGCACGGTGGTTCTTACCAATCGGGCCAAGGTGGAATACAGCATGGGGTACATGGTGATTCGTGAAAAAGAGGTACACCGCGTTTTTATGGATGAAATCGGTACCATCCTTGTTGCCACTCCGGCAGCTGCCTTTACGGGCGTATGGGTGAGCGAATGTTTGAAACGGAAAATCAAGATTATCTTTTGCGATGAAAAGAGAAATCCCGCAGGAGAAGTACTGCCCTACTGCGGCAGCTATGACTCCAGCCGCCAGATTCGCACTCAAATCCGGTGGGACCTGGAAAAGAAAGCACAGGTCTGGAAAGCCATCATCAGGGAGAAAATCAAAAACCAGGCCCGGGTATTGATGGCATATGGCCACCATAAGGAAGCTGCCATGCTGAAGGACTACGAAGAAAGTGTAGAAGAGGGAGACCGCACCAACAGAGAAGGCCATGCGGCCAAAGTGTACTTCAATGCCCTCTGGGGCAGGGAATTCTCTCGCCGCGAGCCTTCGGTGGTGAATGGTGCGCTTAACTATGGATATGCCATCATCCTTTCTGCCTGCAATAGGGAAGCGGCGGCATCCGGGTATATGACCCAGCTGGGGCTGTTTCATGATAATATATTCAATCCCTTTAATCTGGGGAGCGATTTAATGGAGCCCTTCCGGCCCCTGGTAGACAGGGAAGTGTTATCTATGACATTGGAGAATCAGCTTACGGCAGACAATAAAAAGGATCTTATCAATATATTGAATCAAAAGGTCATCATACAGGACCGGCTCACCACCGTCACACAGGCCATCGGTATCTACAGCCGCAGCGTATTCCGGGCTATGGAAGAAAAAGGCTCGGACACCATTGCCTTTTATCGACTGCCTGATGAAGGGTAGATTCATGAGAGTCATGGTGCTGTTTGACCTGCCTGTGGAAACAGCAGAAGAAAGACGGGCCTACACGGGCTTCAGAAAGCAGCTGATTCGTAAAGGCTTCGTGATGATGCAGGAATCAGTGTATACCAAAATCGTGCAGAACCCTCCGGCGGCCAGAGCGGTGATTTCCTATATCCGCTCTGTCAGCCCGAAGGAGGGGCTGATACAGGTGCTGGTGATTACAGAAAAACAATATGCCGGCATGGAGCTCATTATAGGGCATGTGCAGAAAGAAATTATTGATACCAATGAAAAGCTGGTGATTCTATGAAACTGGTACATCAGGACTGGGAAAAGGCTGTGATTCTGAATGATGAAAAGGTGCCGCTCATTTCCATCGAAAACCCGCTGTGTTTGTATCATACGCTGAAGGAACTGGAAGAAGAAAGCAGGACAGGCATTGGGAATTTCATGCTCAGCGAAGACAGTCAGATTCTGGATATGAAAAAACGGTTTCTTTTTGTGGCCAGCCCCTGGGATATGGATCTGAATGACCGCAAGCTGACCACAAAACTTCTCTTGCGGCTTACCGGAGAGGCACAGAATGAAATATATGAACGGAAATCGGAAGAACTATGCAGTGCGATCCAAAACTGGCTGGAAAAACTGACCATGGACATGCCCCTGCCCGTGACTTATGACCTGGATGTGGATCTGGAAGCTCTCTTGAAGGCTTTTCACGTCCATCTGGAAGAGCAGGGGGAAAGTTTGGCAGAGAAAATGCTTATCTTCATGAAGTCCTGGGACATTCTCTGCGGAGAAACGGCCTTCGCCTTTTATGGGTTTCGTAATCTTATGTCTCCGGAAGAAAGACCGCTGTTCTATGAAAACGCCAAAGAAGAAAATCTCAACTTTGTTCTCCTGGAAGGGCCCTGCCATGATACAATAGAGGCGGAGGACCTCTTCATTATTGACAAAGATTTATGCCAGATTTTTGAATAATGATACACTGTCAGGAACCGCGCCGCCTGGTGTAAGCGGATACACTTGCAGAGAACCGCTGCATGAAAATGCAATTTGAGGTTTGAGAGTGTTGTGATTCTTGATAGTGGTAAAACGGAAACGCGAATCATGGTGTCCCGGTCAATGTTTGAGAGTGTTGTGATTCTTGATAGTGGTAAAACTCTGCCTTCCGGGGGGCATCGCCTGTTTCGGTTTGAGAGTGTTGTGATTCTTGATAGTGGTAAAACATAATTGTCATGCGGACCTTATCAAAGCCCGTTTGAGAGTGTTGTGATTCTTGATAGTGGTAAAACCTTTTGAGTCATGTCTTTTTTCTCCCGTATGTTTGAGAGTGTTGTGATTCTTGATAGTGGTAAAACCCTCAGAGACGGCTCTTTGATTCGGAGCAAGTTTGAGAGTGTTGTGATTCTTGATAGTGGTAAAACATGTGGGAGAAAAACCTAAACGACACTATAGTTTGAGAGTGTTGTGATTCTTGATAGTGGTAAAACGCGACGGCCTTATTATTATTTAGGGCCTGCGTTTGAGAGTGTTGTGATTCTTGATAGGTTTTCAAAAAGGAGGCAGAAACCTTTGGCGGCTTCTGCCTCCTTTCTTCTGCATCCCCAGGGAAGCGTGGATTGAAATTGGCCGCCGGCGCCGTGGGCTATGGTTATTACCGGTCGCTTCCCCCGCGGGAAGCGTGGATTGAAATTTGGCTCTATTGCTGAAGGACTTATTTTTTGCTTATAAAATAAATTTCAATGGAGAAGATTATGTAACAATTTGCAGAGTAAAAGAAAATATAGATACAAATAAATTCTATGTTCATGAAGCATACCCACTAATGGACATGCAAAAAGCAGGGCAGTCCGTATCACGTGACCTGGCTAAAAGCCTTCGCCGATCGTGGGGCCCTGCTCTGCTTTACACCTCTATTATAAGGCATTTTTTGAGCGGCCGCAATATCGAAGAAAATAGTGAATTTCATCAAATGGCCGGCGAACGGGCAAGTACTGCCATGATAAGCCGCCTGCAGAAGGCCGAGTCGATGGAAAAAGAGGACACTTCTTCTAATCTGGAAGGAAATCGGGTGGATGAGAGGTCCGGACCATAAGCGGATTCAAGCTTATACCGAGTATTGAATAACTCTAGGATGAAAGACCTAAAGGAACGACACGATGGTTCCATTTTAGACATCACTGATTTAATTAGAAATTCGATACTCGTAGAAAGCCAACCGAACTTCAGGTCAAATAAAAAAAGCAATACCGCAAGGTATCACAATTTCTATGTTCCAATTAAGGTTGGAAATGACCTGTATGCCGTTAGAATAACGGCAGAAGAAGACAAGTCAAATCTGGGTAAAGCTCCAATGGAACTGGAACTATACGATGTAATTATAAATAAGAAGGCAGACTCGCGAACCTCCCACCGAATGGGAATACTCGCAGACAGCCTGCCTTCTAAAATCACTATAAGAGATTTATTAAGAAATGTCAAGGATGCGCATGGGCAACCGTTTATTAATCCGGACGGATCCCTTTCCCAGGAAATCAACTTCTACAGAAATGCAAATGGCTCATACAACCAAATGGCCGGGGAACGAGCAAATACTGCCATGATAAGCCGGCTGCAGAAGGCTGAATCTATGGAAAGGGAAGCGGCTTCCTCTAAAGAAATTTGGAAAGAAACCGGATGGATGAGAGGTCCGGACCATAAGTGGAGATTTGAAATTCCGGACAGCCTAGACAAAATCAATTTCCGGAAAGACAGAAAACCTCATATTTTGGAAGAAGTCTATGATAACCTAGCTCTCTATGAAGCCTACCCGGAACTGGCGTAGAAAACAGTGAGGATGGAAGATACCAAAACTGTAGAAACTTTATCTAAAGGGAATGCTGCCGTCAAAAAATCCGCCGAAGGCTCCGCCCTCATTCTCTCTAAAATGGCCGAGAACTTCCACAAGAACTATGGCGTGCCGCTGAAAATGGCAGCCGTAAAGATTATGGAAGAGACCAACAATAAACTGGGCAGACTACCGCAACAAACATATTCAGACAAAAACTTAGAAAAAGACTCGCAATTTTTTATGAGGCAAGTTCAAGAGGCCAAAGAAGGTAAGCTTACAGGTGACAAAATACATGTAATGAGGACGCCACTAGTTATGAAACTGGTCGGAGCCAAAATACTTCCAGTGACATTATCTGCAAGGAAACTAGCTAAAATCCTAGAGAACCATAGAGAAAGTGTAAACGACAGAATGTTATCACAACTGCCGAAGGCACTCTCTGATCCAATGATGGTAATCAGAAGCTATAACGGGGCAAACGGGGAGGCGAGAAAGTATTTGTGCTGGATTTAAAAGATGATAATGGCGCTACAATGGTAGTACCGGTTCAACTGGACACGAATTATGGGGAATATAAAGTGAATCGGATTATTTCGTATTATGCCAAAAATGAGAGAGCGTCAGGGAAACCTGCTTATGATTTTTTCAAAACAAATATTGAGTTAGGAAATGTAGAATACGTAAACAAAAAGAAGACCACTCAATGGTATGCTTCCGAGGAGGTCAACTCCTCCATCCCGGAAGAACTCATGAGTAGTCTTTTCAATCAGAATATACCAAACGAAAATGACCTTGTCAAGCTGAAAAAGAAGCACCCGGATCTGTACCAAATGGCCGGGAAACGAGCAAATACTGCCATGATAAGCCGGCTGCAGAAGGCTGAATCTATGGAAAGGGAAGCGGCTTCCTCTAAAGAAATTTGGAAAGAAACCGGCTGGAAGACGCTATGAAGCAGGACGACTACGCCTGTCGCTTCCCTCGCGGGAAGCGAGGGACAGAACCTTTGGCAGTTCCCGGGCTTTTCTTCTGCCTCTCCGGCCCCATTGCCTCTTGACAAAAGGGGCTTTGTGAGCCTATACTAAGCTAACTTCTAACGAAAGGAGAGGGAATGATGAGACTGGCTTCCATGAACGCAGGAATGGCATATGATGTCTTTGGCTGGAGCTATTATTATGGCTTCGGTTACTTTTGCTGCGCCCGTGATGAGTCCCGTTCCCTTTCCAGATAAGATATTTCCAGAATGAAAGGACAGACTCATCAGAGCCTGTCCTTTTCTTTTATGGAGGATGGAAGGATAGGAGTTAGAAGAGAGGGGACATGGGTCCCGGAGAATTGAAGGTGCCTTGGAGAAGGCAGAGGAGGAATATCATGATTATTGTAATGAAACAGAACGCACCGCTTACAGTGATTGAGCAGCTGGAACAGGAAATGAGGGACCGGGGTTTCCAGGTGGACCGCAGTAAGGGTTCCAGCAAGGTGGTGCTGGGTCTGGTGGGGGATACGTCTGCCCTGGATGAAAGGGATTTCCTCAGCAATCCCTGGGTGGATAAGGTCATGCGGGTGCAGGAGCCTTACAAACGGGCCAGCCGGGCTTTCCATCCGGCCGATACGGTGGTGGATGTGAAGGGCATCAAAATCGGCGGGAAGAAGCTGGTGGTCATGGCCGGTCCCTGCTCTATTGAAACGCCTGAGCAGATCGGCGGCATTGCGAAAGCGGTGAAGGCGTCGGGGGCAGCTATCCTTCGCGGCGGCGCTTTCAAGCCAAGGACTTCGCCTTACTCTTTCCAGGGATTGGGGGAGAAGGGCCTGGATCTTCTCATTTCCGCTGCCCATAAGGAAAATATGCCGGTGGTGACGGAGCTGATGAGCGCCGACAAAATCGGTATGTTCCTGGAAAAGGGCGTGGATATCATCCAGATCGGCGCCAGAAATATGCAGAATTTTGACCTTTTGAAGGCGGTGGGCCGTCTGAATGTGCCGGTGCTTCTGAAACGGGGCATGTCAGCCACCATTGAGGAATGGCTCATGAGTGCGGAATACATTATGTCTGAAGGAAATCACAATGTGATTCTCTGCGAACGGGGCATCCGCACCTTTGAGAAGGCTACCAGAAATACGCTGGATCTGTCGGCAGTGGAAGTGGTGAAGGAAAGAAGCCACCTGCCCATTATCGTAGATCCCAGCCATGCTACGGGCCATCGGGAGATGGTACCGGCCATGGCCATGGCTGCCATTGCTGCCGGGGCTGATGGGATTATGTGTGAAGTTCATAATGATCCGGAACATGCATGGTGTGATGGAGCGGAGTCCATTACGCCAGAGACTTTTGATGACCTCATGGGACGGCTGAAACAGCTGGCTCCTATTGTGGGAAGGGAATTGTAATCAGAAGCCCTGCATGTTCTTTCGGAGTGGAGAAAAGGCAGGGCTCATGGGGGCTCTGCCTTTTGCGGCGTTTGGAGGCGGTGGCGGCGGAGGGAAACTGTATTCCCGAAGGTTGACACGCCCTTACGGGCGTGAGGGTTGATGGCGCCGCCGGGCCTTTGGCCCTGGGCGCCAAGGGTTCTGCCTGTGATCGGCTTCGCCTTACAGGCGGGTTGAGGGCTCTCGCCCTCGGGAGGTATATAGTATCGCTGCGCTGGCGAGGTACGGCGCCTTTAAATTATAGAAGGCGCCAGTTTGTATAAAACCTTTACAACCGCCCTGCGGGCGTCGGAAATGCAATCCCCCTTTGGTGGCTGGCGCCACCACCTTCGCCCCACTTCGTGGTGGGACTATGGATGCTTAGCCATGTGGCCATGTCTCTGCAGGAAAGCATAGAGCAGTTTATTCTGTCCCCCGGATGGGGGAAAGTCCGGCGTAGCCGGATAAGGGGGAGCCGCGTAGCGGCTAATCACCAGAATGCTTACTATGCCATATGACACAGAGAGCCAATCCCGTAACGCTGACTTTATGTTCATCGCCCGTAAGGGCGATACCACAACCCTCGGCCCGAAGGGCCGTCAAACTTACGAACCCTCCGGCCAAGGGCCGGTCAATCCTAAGAACCTTTCCCCCTGAACCCTCAGAAACCCGGGCCGTGAGGCCCTGCTATATACATAAATAAAGGAAACCATTATGAACAGTGACTTTAGAAAGATTCCCATTGCCGTCATCGGCCTGGGCCTCATGGGAGGCTCTTTTGCCAGAAGGCTGAAAGAACTGGGTCATCCGGTGATTGGCCTGAACCGCACGAAGAAGGTGGCGGAAGAGGCGCTGGCCATGGGAATCGTTGATTCCATTGATCCGAAGGATTTGAAGAAGGCGAAAATCGTCATCTTCTGTACGCCGGAGAAGGGGACTCTTTCTTTTATTAAAGAGCATTTGTCCCTTCTTCATGAAAGGGCGGTGCTCACGGATATTGCGGGCGTGAAGAATGGCTTTGCCCAGAAGGTGGCCGCCCTTCTGCCGGAAGGCATGGATTTCGTTTCCGGCCATCCCATGTGCGGGAAGGAAGGGGCCGGGCTGGCCCAGTCGGACGGCGCCATTTTCGACGGTGCCAATTATGTGCTCATCCCGGAGCCCTGGAACAGGAAGGAGCATCTGGAGCTGGTGAAGGACATGGCCAGGGAGCTGGGCTGTGCCCATGTGCCGGTGGTGACGGCAGAGGACCATGACCGGGCCATTGCTTACACCAGCGATCTCACCCACGTGGTGGCCACGGCGCTCATGAACAGCAGCTCCTATTCGGAGAAAACGAAGTATTTCATCGGCGGCTCCTTTCGGGATGAGACCAGGGTGGCCGATATTAATGGAAAGCTGTGGACCTCTCTTTTCCTGGCCAACAAAGATAAACTGCTGGAGGAAATCGACCGGTTCAGCGCTTCCCTCCAGACGCTGAGGGAGGCCATTGCAGCAGGAGATGAAGAAGAAATTATTGCCTTTCTGGAAGAGGCGGGCAGAAGAAGAAGGGAAATGATGCATCGTGGCAACAGTTAAAGTGAATTTGGGAAAAGATTCCTATGAAATTGAAATCGAGCGCGGTCTTCTGGACAGGGTGGGCGAAAAAATCCGATCTCTCACGAAGGCGGAGAAAATCGCCGTCATTACCGATGACCATGTGGAGCCTCTCTATGGGGAACGGATCCGGAAGGTGCTGACCGAGGCGGGCTTCGACGTGCGGGTCATCGCCATTCCTGCCGGCGAGGCCAGCAAGAACATGAAGGTCCTTTCTGATGTGTATGACGCGCTGTCGGAGTTCAATATGTCCCGCAGTGATGCGCTGGTCACCCTGTCCGGCGGCGTGCCGGGGGACCTGGGCGGTTTTGCGGCAGCCACATATATGCGGGGCATTCCGTTCTTCCAGATCCCTACCACCATCCTGGCCCAGATCGACAGCTCCGTAGGCGGCAAGGTGGCGGTGGACCTGCCCAGCGGGAAGAACCTGGCCGGCGCTTTCTACCAGCCGAAGGGCGTTTTCATTGATCCGGACCTTCTGAAGACCCTGCCCACCCGCTACGTGCACGACGGTCTGGCAGAAGCGGTGAAGTACGGATGCATCGGGGACCGGGAGCTTTTTGAAATCTTTGAATCCCTGCAAACGGAAGAGGATCTGGAAAAGCATATAGAGGAAATCATTCTCCACAGCGTGCTGCAGAAAACGAGGGTGGTGGAAGAAGATGAATTTGACACCGGCAAAAGGCAGGTTCTCAATTTCGGCCACACCATAGGCCACGCAGTGGAACGGTATTTCCACTATTCCACCTTCACCCACGGCGAAGGGGTGGCTATCGGCATGAGCCTTTTGACGGAACAGACGGAAAAGATGGGCCTTACGGAAAAAGGCACTGCCAGCCGTCTCATCCGGGTGCTCCATAAATTGTCCCTGCCCACTTCCATCGGCGTGCCGGCAGAGGATCTCATTCCCCAGATTATGCATGACAAGAAAAGAAGGGGAAAGAAAATCACCCTGGTGGTGCTGAAGAAAATCGGGGAAGCCGAGCTTCTCACCATTTCCACCGATGAACTGTCCCGGTATATTGTGACAGAGTAAGGAGGTTTCCATGAACATCACCATCCGCCCCGCACCCCTTGCCGGCACCGTACGGGTGCCTTCCTCCAAAAGCATGACCCATCGGGAAATCATTGCCGCCGCTCTGGCGAAGGGGGAAACGGAGGTTACCGGCGTGACCTGGTCCGAAGATATCGAAGCCACGGTGCGTATCCTGTCCCTCTTTGGCGCAGCTATTGAGAAAAAAGAGGGAAAGGATGGCATAACCCTTTCCATTCGGGGAGGGCTTGCGAAACAGGAGGGCCTCCTTCATGCCGATGCCGGCGAATCGGGCTCCACCCTCCGTTTCCTCATCCCGCTGGGTCTTTCCTCGGGAAATCATGTGGTGTACACCGGCCGCGGACGGCTGTCGGAACGGCCCCTGACGCCTTACTATGATATGTTTGACAGGAAACAGATTTCCTACCATACCGAAGGCGGCCTTCCTCTGGAAGTGCAGGGCACCCTTCCGGGCGGTGCCTATGAGCTCCCCGGTGACGTGAGCTCCCAGTTCTTCACGGGCCTTCTTTTCGCCCTGCCGCTGGCAGATGAAGACTCCACCCTTCGAAGCACCACGCCCCTGGAGTCCAAAAGCTACGTGGATATGACCCTGGACACCCTTGCCCGCCACGGCATAACCATTCGGGAAAAGGAAGAGGGACTGTATGAAATCCCGGGACGGCAGCGCTATAAAACCGGCACCTTCGCCGTAGAAGGTGACTACTCCCAGGCCGCCTTCTGGCTTACTGCCGCCCTTTCCGGCGGCACCATAGCCCTTACGGGCCTGTCGGACACCTCCCTTCAGGGGGACCGGGCCATTGTCACCCTTCTGAAAGACATGGGCGGCCATATAGAAAAGAAAGAAGGCCGCCTTCTGGCAGAAAAAAGCAGCCTCCGCGGCATCACCATGGACGCGGAAAATGTGCCCGACCTGGTCCCCGCCTTCGCCGCTCTGGCCGCTGTGAGCGAAGGAGTGACAGAAATCATCCACGCCGGCAGGGTGAGGCTCAAAGAATGCGACCGCCTCCATGCCATGGCAGTGGAGCTGAATAAGCTGGGGGCAGAGGTGGAAGAAAAGCCCGAAGGCCTCGTGATCCGGGGAAAACCCGTCCTTTCCGGCGGCACCGTATCCTCCTGGAACGATCACCGTATAGCCATGGCCCTGGCATCCATTACCCCGAAACTGACGGGCCCCCTTACCATAGAAGGTGCAGAAAGCGTAAAGAAATCCTATCCCCGCTTCTGGGAAGACTTCCGGAAAGTGGGAGGGAAGATAGTAGAGGCATAGCGGCGTTTGCCGGTATTCCCAGACGCAAGGGGAAAGGTTCTTAAGATTGACGGGGCTTTCGCCCCGAAGGTTCTTAGGGGTGACACAGCCTGCGGCTGTGAGGGTTGCGGTGGGCGCCTGTCGGCGCCAGTATAAATGCCGCCTTCGGCGGCAAAACACCGAGATACATATCTTGATGATGAATCCAAAAGCATCAAGCCGGAATCAGCCAGAAGCTGGAAGCTGATAGCTTTCGCCTCTACGCCCAGCGGGCCCTTCCCGCCGATGGGTATTTACCACCGATTGTCTCAAATATGCCGTGTACCGAGATTCTTCGCTTCGCTCAGAATGACTGTGAGGGCGGGAAGGCAAGCACGTAACGCTGACTTCTTATGGACAAGCCCCTTTGGGGCTTGAGGGTTCAGGCGCCTCTCGGCGCGGGCGAGATCGGGACCGGGACTTGGGCGGTGCTTTCCAGTATTCCCGAAGGGGCCTGCGCCTGCGGCGCAGAGGGGCGTATGGCATCCATCGGGCCTCCAGCCCTTGGTGCCAAGGGTTGTGTAGAAAGGTTGCACCCCACAGGGGAAACGACTCACTATGATTTGTGCGTCGCTGGCGCTCCTGCAAATCATGTTCGCTGTGCATCGCTTCGCTCAGGGGGCAGCCGATTGGCGGTCAGGAAAACGATAGAGTATCAAATCGGTGCTTTACCTCGTACACCCTTTCCCGCTGCGCGGGAATTCCCCTCAAGGGGAAACGAGAAGTATGGAGAGGAAAAACAGAGAGTCATATATTTCATGTACCATTCCGCAGTTTCCCCCTTTGGTGGTGAACGCAGTGAGCCAATCACCAGCATGCGTATCATGCCATATGACCCATAAAGCCAATCCCGTAACGTTCTTGCGTCCCCTTTAGGGGAAGAGGGCCACGAAGTGGCGAAGGGATGTACGAGGGTAAGAATGATTATGATATTCGATGTGGACGTGACCGCCGAAAGGCGGCATTATAATACTCATCGCCCTGCGGGCGATACCACAACCCTCGGCCCGAAGGGCCGTTGCCCCTTGAGCGCCAGCGAACATAACCCGCCGCCGGCAGGCGGCCACAACCCTCGGGGCGCAGCCCCGTCAACCCTCATACCGAAGGTGTGTCCAATGGCGCAGCCGGAAAGGGGGAGGCGAGCGTAGCGAGCCAATTCGCAGAATGCTTTGCATATCATATGGCACTGAAAGTAAATCCGTAACGCTGATTTTATAAGCATTGCCGCAGAGCGGCAATCCGCAACCCTCGGCCTGAAAGGCCGTCAAACTTACGAACCCTCCGGCCCATAGGGCCGGTCAATCCTGAGAACCTTCCCCTATGAATCCTTGGGCCGAAGACCCATCCATCTTAAGAACCCTTATCCCGGCCCTCTGAACCCGGGCCTCGGAGCGGCCCATACAGCCGCGCCCTTCTTTGAATTACAGGAGACAACCATGAGCAATACATTTGGAGAAACATTGAAAGTCACCATTTTTGGCGAATCCCATGGCACCGCCATTGGCGCTGTCATCGACGGGCTTCCACCGGGGATTTCCATTGACTGGGATAAGGTCCGCCGGGAAATGGCCCGCCGGGCGCCGGGGAGTTCGAATCTGGCCACGCCGCGGAAGGAGAAGGACAGTTTTGAAATCCTCTCGGGCTATTTCAATGACCACACCACCGGCACGCCGCTTTCCATGGAAATCAGGAATGGCAATCAGCATTCCAAAGATTATGATATTTTAAAGGACCACATGCGTCCGGGGCACGCGGACTATACGGGATACGTCAAATACGGCGGTTTCAACGACTACCGCGGCGGCGGCCATTTTTCCGGCCGCATTACGGCGCCTCTCACCTTTGCCGGCGCCCTGGCCCGGCAGGTGCTGGAGAAGGAGGGCATTTTCATCGGTGCCCATGCCCTTGCGATTCACGGCATCCAAGACCGGCCCTTCCATCCTCTGGGGGAGGAGAAGGCCCTTTTTGAAAGGCTGGATGCCATGAAACTGCCGGTGATGGATGAAAAGGCAGGAAAGGCTATGGAAGAGGCCATCCTTTCGGCACAGAAGGAGGGGGATTCCGTAGGCGGCGTGGTGGAATGCATGGCCTGCGGCCTTCCGGTGGGACTGGGGGATCCCTTCTTTGATTCCCTGGAAAGTGAAATGGCTCATATGATGTTTTCCGTGCCGGCAGTGAAGGCCATTTCCTTTGGCAAAGGCTTCGGCTTTGCGTCCCTCTATGGATCCGAGGCCAATGACAGCCTTCATTATGAGGGGGGAACACCGATAGCCCTGACCAATCATAATGGCGGGGTGCTGGGCGGTATTTCCAGCGGCAGTCCCCTTCTCTTTACGCTGGCAGTGAAACCCACCGCCTCCATCGGGAAGAGGCAGCGCACCATCGATATTTCAAAAAAGGAAGATACAGACCTTTCCATCGGCGGACGCCACGACCCCTGCATCATTCCCCGGGCCATTCCGGTCATTGAAAATGCGGCGGCCCTGGTGATTCTGGATCTTCTTTTGACGGACAGGAGGAATTCCCATGTCGGATAAAGTACTTCGTGTAGGCTGCTACGGCGCCAAGGGTTCCTATACCTATGAAGCCATGGAGCAGCAGTTTGGAAATAGAAAAAGAGAGGAATCCTATTTCCCTCTCTTTGAAGATGTGGTGAAGGCGGTGCAGGAAGGGGACATCGACTACGGCGTGGTGCCCATCGAAAACTCCTCCACCGGCGGGATTACCGAGGTGTACGACCTGATTCAGCGCTACGGCTGTGCCGTGGTGGGAGAGCAGATCGTGAAAATCGAGCACAACCTGCTGGGCCTGCCGGGGGCGAAGCTGGAAGACATCGACACCGTCTTCTCCCATCCCCAGGGCTTTGCCCAGTGTCGTCCCTTCTTCAACAAGCACAGGGACTGGACATTGAAACCCTATTTCTCCACCTCCCGAAGCGCTGAAAAGGTGGCCCAGGACGGAAAGAAAAACCAGGCCGCCGTGGCCAGCCGCACCGCCGCCCGTCTCTACGGTCTGTCGGTGCTGGCGGAAAACATTTTCTTCAACTCCAGCAACTACACCCGCTTCTTCATTATCGGGCCGAAAATGGAAATCAAGCCAAACGCTGATAAAATCACCCTGGTCATTTCCGTACGCCACGAACCGGGGGCCCTCTACCATGTACTGGGCTACTTCTTCTACGGCGGCATGAACATGACCCATCTGGAATCCCGCCCCATGGAAGGAAGACCCTTCGAATACTTCTTCCACATCGACGTCATGGGCAAACTGGAAGACCCCTCCAACGCCCAGACCCTTCGGGGATTAAAGTCCATGTGCACCTATTTTAAAATTCTGGGGAATTACCCGTCCTGTAAGGCGTAGAGGGACAAGCCCCTATGGGGCTTGAGGGTTGACGGCCCGCTGGGCCGAAGGTTCATAAGGGGCTTAAGTTTGACGCGCCTTTGGCGTGCACAGCGAACATGATTTGAAGGAGCAAAGCGACGCACAAATCATAGTGAGTCGTTTCCCCTTTAGGGGCGAGGGTTGTTGTAGGGCGCCTCTAAATTATAGAAGGCGCCAGTTTGTATAAAATCTTAACAACCGCCCTGCGGGCGTCGGAAATGCAATCCCTCTTTGGTGGCTGGCGCCACCACCTTTCCCCCGCAAGCGGGGGAAGTCCGGCAAAGCCGGATAGGGGGAGGCGAGCGCAGCGAGCCAATCATCAGAATGCCTATCATACCACATGACACAGAAAGGTGAATCCGTAACGCTGACTTTATACTCATCGCCCGTAAGGGCGATACCACAACCCTCGGCCCGAAGGGCCGTCAAACCTAAGAACCCTCCCTCGTAACGCTGACTTTATAAGCATTGCCCGCAGGGCAATCCGCAACCCTCGGGGCCAAAGGCCGTCAAACTTAAGAACCCTCCGGCCCATAGGGCCGGTCAATCCTAAGAACCTTTCCCCCTGCCCCCTGAGCACCAGCGAACATAACCCGCCGCCGACAGGCGGCCATAACCCTCGGGGCGAAGCCCCCGTCAACCTTTCCCCTCTGAACCTTCTGAACCCTTTGAACCCTCGGGCCAAAGGCCCGTCAACCCTCACACCGCAGGTGTGTCCAAAGTCCATAGCAGAAAGGAGCCAATCATGAAACTTGGCCTTTTGGGAGAAGTGCTGGGACACAGCCTGTCTCCTGTGATTCATGAAAAATTATTTCAAAAACTGGGAATTTCATCGACCTATGAGCTCATCGAAATTCCAAGGGATACATTTCAGAAAGACCTGCCGGCCCTTCTTTCTTCCTATGACGGGCTGAATGTGACCATTCCCTACAAGGTGGACGTGATCCCCTTCCTGGATGGGCTGTCGCAGGAAGCCAGGACCATTGGCGCTGTGAATACCATTGGCCGGAAGGAGGGAAAGCTCTGGGGCTTTAATACGGACTACACCGGATTTGCCCGCACCCTGTCCCGTATTGACTGTGACGTGAGGGGAAAGAAGGCGGTGGTCCTGGGCCACGGCGGAGCGTCCCGGGCCATTATCCAGTGTCTCTTCGACGAGAAGGCCGGAGAAATCCATGTCATCAGCCGCCATCCGGAGAAGGTGGACCGGGATTTCCTTTCCTTTGCCCGCCAGAGGGGGGCCATCATCGAAGGCTATGACAGTCTGAAAGTGGAAAAGGACAATTATCTTCTGGTGAACGCCACTCCTGTGGGCATGTACCCAAAAACAGGGGTATCCCCGGTGTCATCAGATCTCACCGCCTCCTTTGCCAAGGTGGTGGACATCATTTATAATCCTGCGGAAACGAAGCTCCTTCAGGACGCCGGAGGCAGCGCAAGCAACGGCATGTACATGCTGGTGATGCAGGCCATGGCGGCAGAGGAAATATGGATGGAAAGAGAGATTCCCCGGGAAATCATCACAGACATTGTGGAGGAAATGACCCAATGAAAAATATCGTCCTTATTGGCATGCCGGGATGCGGCAAAACCACCTTCGGCAGAGCGCTGGCGGAAAGACTTCACCGTCCCTTCATAGATGCCGACGCTTATCTGGAGGAAAAGGAAGGAAGAACCATTCAGAGCTTTTTCGCAGAAAGCGAAAAGGCCTTCCGGGATGCGGAAGAAAGAACGGTGGAAGACCTTTCCGCCCGGCAGGGCCTCATCATCGCCACCGGCGGCGGCGTTGTGAAAAGGCAGAGCAACGTGGTAAAACTTCATGCATCGGGACTCATCATCTTCATCGACCGCCGGGCCGAAGATATCGTTACCGACGTGGAAGTAGAAAAAAGGCCCCTCCTGAAGGAAGGACCGGATAAGGTATTCACTCTTTATAAAGAGCGGATCGCCCTCTATCGGGCAGCGGCAGATCGGATACTGGAAAATCGGGGCAGCGAAAAAGAAGTGCTGGCCCGCCTGCTGGATATGGTCAAAGAGTGAGGGACGAAGGGTATATGGGATTTGTGACATTAGCGGCGCTGGGCTGTATTCCCGAAGGTTGACGCGGCTTCGCCGCGAGGGTTGATGGCGCCGCCGGGCCTCTGGCCCTGGGCGCCAAGGGTTCTGCCTGTGATCGGCTTCGCCTTACAGGCGGGTTGAGGGCTCTCGCCCTCGGGAGTTATATAGTATCGCTGCGCTAGCGAGGTACGGCGCCTTCGGCGCCATTATATATATGCCTATACCGGGAGGACAATAAAGCTCCGTGACGCTATCTTTTGAAGTGACTCTACTTTAAGCACAGGTTGTTCTGTCCCCCGGATGGGGGAAAGTCCGGCGCAGCCGGATAAGGGGGAGCCGCGTAGCGGCTAATCAACAGAATGCCTATCATGCCATATGACACAGAAAGGTGAATCCGTAACGCTGACTTCATACTCATCGCCCCCTAAAGGGGAAACGACTCACTACATTTTGCGCGTCGCTAGCGCTCCTTCAAAATGTGTTCGCTGTGCACCGTAAGGGCGATACCACCACCCTTTGAACCCTCTGAACCTTTTGAACCCTCTGAACCCTCACACCGAAGGTGTGTCCAATGGCGCAGCCGGATAGGGGAGGCGAGCGCAGCGAGCCAATCAGCAGAATTGTTTTTCATGCCATATGACACAGAAAGCCAATCCCGTAACGCTGACTTTATACTTATCGCCCGTAAGGGCGATACCACAACCCTCGGCCTGAAGGGCCGTCAAACCTAAGAACCCTCCGGCCGCAGGCCGGTCCATCTTAAGAACCTTTTTCCACAACCCTTCTACACAACCCGCGGCGCCAGCCGCGCCCCCTTTTTTTAAATCTGCGGCGAAGCCGCCACCACCACCCTTTGAACCCTTTGAACCTTTTGAACCCTCTGAACCCGGGGCCGCTCCGCGGCCCCCTTTTATTTTTTCCTCTTTTCCCTGGCCACCAGGATGGGATCGCCGCCGAGGCCCCAGTTTTCCAGGGGCACTTCGTCAATGACCACCACCGTGGTGGCAGGGTTCTTGTGGAGCACGTCGGCCAGCAGGTCGGTGACACCTTTGATGAGCCGGGCTTTCTGTTCCGGCGTCACCTGTCCTTCTCTGGTAATCTTGATGTTCACATAGGGCATAATGAACCTCCTTGTCAAAATAAACAATGGAAACTCTGTTTCTATTGTACAGTAAGAAACATTATGGAGCAAAGTCCTGCAGGAAACCCTCTGCCGCCCCTTGTGCCTCTCTTTGGCCAATGGTATGATACAGGAAGAAGTTTCATATTGTCTGCATGGCGCGGGTCCTCATGGCCGGCGCTTTTTTGTTTTATGCGGGAGGGCACCATGAAATATATTGATTTCCACTGCGACACCATCACTGAGCTCCATGACCATCCGGAGAAGGGGACTCTCATGGAAAATTCTCTCTATATAGACCTGCAGAAGCTGAAAAAGGGAGGCTGCTTCATCCAGGATTTCGCCCTCTGGGTGGACCGGAAGGAAACGCCGGATCTCTGGAAGCGGTATGAGGACCTGCTGGGCACTTTTCAGCGGGAGCTGGAAGCATATCGTACCTGTCTCTGCCCTATCCGGTGCCGGGAGGATATACGGGAAGCGGAGGAAGAGGGGAAAATAGGGGCTCTTCTTTCCGTGGAAGGGGGCGAAGTGGCGGCAGGCAGCGTGGAGAAGCTGGAACAGCTGTATAAGGATGGCGTCCGCCTCATGACGCTTACCTGGAACTATCCCAATGAAATCGGATTTCCCAATGGCATGGAAGGGAAAGACCGGGGCATTACGAAGAAGGGATGGGAAATCATCAAAGCCATGGAAAGTATGCATATGATCGTAGACACCAGCCACCTCAATGATGAAGGGACCAGGGAAATCCTGATGACCTGCAAAGTGCCGCCGGTGGCGTCCCATTCCGATGCCCGGGCAGTGACAGCCCACAGAAGGAATCTGCCGGACGATCTGATCCGTCTCTTCGGTGATAAAGGGGGACTTATAGGATTGAACTTTGCCAACCACTTCACCGGCACCGGAGAGGTGACTACCCTGGAAAATCTGGTCCGCCACGCCCGCCATATCCGGGACATAGGGGGTATCGACGTGCTGGCCCTGGGCAGCGACTTCGACGGCATTGAACCGAAGCTGGAGCTGAAGGATGCCTCTGATATGGGCCGTTTGGCAGAGGCCCTGAAGAAGGGGGGATTTCGGGAAAGGGAAATCGATAAAATCTTCTGGTGGAACGGCCTGCGGTACCTGGAGGATGTGCTGAGGTAAGAGATTTGAGGGTTCAGGCGCCTCTCGGCGCCAGGGAAACCATGGGTTTTGTGAAGAATCGGCGGGAAGCTGTATTCCCGAAGGTTGACGCCCGCTTTCGCGGGCGAGGGTTGATGGCGCCGCCGGGCCTTTGGCCCTGGGCGCCAAGGGTTCTGCCTGTGATCGGCTGACGCCTTACAGGCGGGCTCCGGGCTCTCGCCCTCGGGAGTTATATAGTATCGCTGCGCTGGCGAGGTACGGCGCCCTTTCGGGCGCCATTTTTTATGCCGCCTGCGGCGCAGAGGGGCATATGGCATCCATCGGGCCTCCGGCCCTTGGTGCCAAGGGTTGTGTAGAAAGGTTGCGCCCCACAGGGGAAACGACTCACTACATTTTGTGCGTCGCTCCGCTCCTTCAAAATGTGTTCGCTGTGCATCGCTTCGCTCAGGGGGCTGCCGATTGGCGGTCAGGGAAATGATAGAGTATCAAATCGGTGCTTTACCTCGTACACTCTTTCCCGCTGCGCGGGAATTCCCCTCAAGGGGAAACGAGAGATATGAAGAGAAAAACAGGGGAGTCATATGCTTCATGTACTACTCCAGCATTTCCCCCTTTAGTGGCTGGCGCCACCACCTTCCCGCCCCGCTGGGAAGCGTGTCACTTGATTCTCAGTCGCCTACGGCTCCTTGCGAATCGTGTGACACGCTTTCCTGTGGAGAAAGTCCGGCGCAGCCGGATAAGGTGGATCCGCGTAGCGGCTAATCACCAGAATGCTTATCATGCCATATGGCACTGAAAGTAAATCCCGTAACGCTGACTTTATACTCATCGCCCAAGGGGCGATACCACAACCCTCGGCCTGAAAGGCCGTCAAACTTAAGAACCCTCCGGCCGCAGGCCGGTCAATCCTAAGAACCTTTCTCCCTGCCCCCTGAGCGAAGCGAACACAACCTGCCGCCATTAGGCGGCCATAACCCTCGGGCCAAAGGCCCGTCAACCCTCACACCGAAGGTGTGTCCAAGGCCCGCAAAGCGGCCCCCTTAGTGTAAAATTTTACTCGGTAAGGGAATTTTTCCAGAAACAATAAAAGAGGAAAGCCTCCCCTTGAGTGGAAATGTTATAATTTCCGTGGCAAAGAATAAAACAAAGAAAGGGCTTTCCTCATGGATATTATAACAAAAACTGGAGAAATTTGGAGTGAAAATGCAATAGGAGCAGTCATTTCTATCATCAAGGAATCTGATGATTCTATTGAGTCTGAAAGGAAGCTAACTCATTGGCTCGAAGAAATGAACTGTCAGCTTATAGCTATGGCTCTGGAGCGTATTGATGCCGAGCTGTATCAGATTTACAAGGCACAGAGGTGGCGTGTAGCGCGCCGGGACTCCCGGACGATTTACTGTCGCTATGGAGAGCTGACCTATACCCGAAGACTTCTGCAGAAAGATGGGAAGAGCTTCTATCCCCTGGACCGCAAAATGGGCTTTGAACCCAGAAAGCACTACAGCCTGGGAATGATTGAGCGGATTGTCGAGGCTGTCGCAATTACCACATCTCGAAGTGCCAGCGAACTCCTGCAAAGCCTGGCAGGGATTACCATCTCCCATCAGTCCGTTATCTCACTCAAGAATTATGCCGGTAAGAAGGCAAAGGCTTACGAAAAAACATTGGCAGAAGAGGAAAAGGTTGAAAAGCCGACACAGCCGGAAATTATAGCGATTGAAGGAGATGGAATTGTACTCAAGAACAAGGAGAAAGGCGGCGTTTCGGAAGTGCACCGCCTCCAGGTATATGAGGGAGTCAGGAAAAATGGCAACAGGACAGAACTGGTAGGACTTCGCTGCTTTGCATCTACCAGCAGAAAAGAACTTTTTGCAATGGTAAGAAGCTATCTGCTTGGGCACTATGACCTGTCTAAGACCACAGTGCTGTCGAATGGGGATGGAGGGTCCGGATACCAGTTTCAGGACTTTGAGCGAATAGTAGAAGGCTGCCTAGATCACCAGCACTTCCGCGACTGCTATCATGTGCATGAAAAGATCCGGACCCGGCTCAGCTTCTGCAACAGGAAACTGATAGACCGTATTATCCGAGAACTTCACCAGACCGACGATATTATGAAACAGATTCCCGTATGGATGGATACTGCCCGGAGCTGCGCCCGAACAGAGGCGGATTTAGAGGAGGTAGACAAGCTGCAGAGCTATCTGGAGAGAAATGCCCCCTATATCCCCAGCCTAAGTCAGCGCGGCATCCATACAGAGATTCATCTGGGGACTGCAGAAACAAATCACCGGTTCTACAGCTATCGCATGAAGCGGCAGGGACGGAGCTGGTCCAGCGAGGGAATGGAGTGTATGGTTTGGGTATTAACCGCCCGGAAGAATAAAACACTTACAGCAGCTCTCCTGTACCATGCTAATGGGAAAAGCTACAAAAAGATGGATAGAGCCATGCACAAGGCTGCGGTGCAGGCAGAGCGTAAAATCGCCCAGAATGTCCGGAGTGAGGTGCAGAAGCGCAAAATGAGAAACTATAGGCCAGGATGCCTGGAGGGGCGTATAGGCGTTTATGGAGCTTCTTCTTCACCAATGGGGAGACTGGCCAGAGCTATACAGAAATACTGATAAAACCGAAGCCACGGAGATAGTAATTATCGACAGTCAAATGAATTACCGAGGAAAACTTGACACTTACAGCGGCCCCATAGCCCCTTGCATTTCCATTTCAAAAAGAATAAAATGGTAAGGATGAAAATTTTACAGTGATTCAGGAGGGAGGGTCTTCGGAAGTTTCGGAAGCCTTCCTTTTTTCTGAGTCTTTTTTCCCGGGAGGAATGTAAAAATGAGTAAACGCATTATTGAGGTGGAGGAACGGCTTCCGATTCTTCCCACCATTCCCCTGAGCCTGCAGCATTTGTTTGCCATGTTCGGCTCTACGGTGCTGGTGCCTTTTCTGCTGAATGTGGACCCTGCCACCTGTCTTTTCATGAACGGCATAGGCACTCTTTTGTACCTGGCCATCTGCAAATGGAAACTTCCGGCGTACCTGGGGTCTTCGTTTGCCTTTATTTCGCCGGTGCTGGCGGTGACGTCTACGGCAGGCATGTCTTATGCCGATGCCCAGGGCGGGTTCATTGCTTTCGGTCTCTGCTTTATTTTCCTCTCGTTCCTGGTGAAGAAGGCCGGGGTGCACTGGATTGATGTGCTGTTCCCGCCGGCTGCCATGGGTGCCATTGTGGCCATTATCGGGCTGGAGCTGGCGCCGCTGGCTATGACCATGTCCGGCTTTATCGGTGAGCCTCAGGGTATGTCTTCTGCCACGGCCATCACGATTTCCATGTTTACTCTGGTGGTTACCATTCTGGCTACGGTGCTGGGACGGGGGTTCATTTCCATTATCCCTATCCTGGTGGGCGTCATTGCCGGCTATATTCTCTCCGTGATTCTGGGGGTGGTGGATTTCCACCATGTGGAGGAAATGCCCTGGGTGGCATTCCCCACTTTCTATGCTCCCCATTTCAATCTGTCCGCCATTATGATGATTCTGCCGGCGGTATTCGTGGTTTTCGCAGAGCATCTGGGCCATCTCTTTGTGACCAGTGATATTGTGGGAAGAAATCTGATCAAGGATCCCGGCCTTCACCGGTCTCTCTTTGCCGACGGCCTGTCCAATATTATTTCCGGCTTCGTCGGTTCCACGCCGAATACCACTTACGGTGAAAACATGGGCGTCATGGCCATGACCGGTGTGTACAGCACCTGGGTCATTGCAGGGGCTGCGGTGTTTGCCATTATTTTCTCCTTTATCGGAAAGATTGCGGCTCTGATCCATGCCATCCCCACTCCTGTCATGGGGGGCGTGTGCATTCTTCTCTTCGGCTTCATTGCTGCTTCCGGTATCCGCATGCTTATTGAAAAGAAAGTGGATTACACGAAATCCAGAAATCTGATTTTAACAGCAGTGACCATGATTTCCGGCCTCTCCGGCGCCACCATCGTGGTGGGCCCGGTACAGCTGAAGGGCATGGGTCTGGCTACGGTGGTAGCTATGATAATATCCATCTGCTTTTTGATTTTTGATAAGACCCATATGTCGAATGATGAGTGAGGCTAGTGGACTAGTGAGCTAGTGGGCTAGTGGATTAGTAGGCTGGCGGTTGACGGCGGTTCACTTGTCCGCTGTCTGTCGGGCGCTGGGCGCTGTTTCCTTCCCACCGGCATGGTCATTCTGAGCGAAGCGAAGAATCTCGGTATGCGGCGCATATGGGACATTTGTCATTAAATCCCAATCGGCGGGGAGGCTGCCGTTTGGCAGTCAGTTCAGCGTAGAGTATCATTCCATTTTGAAGCCTCGTACACCCTATGGCCCCTCAAGGGGCAAAGATGTTACGCGCTTTACCTTTTCCCACTCCCTAGCTCCCTAGCTCCCTAGCTCACTAGATTACCAGCTCACCAGCTCACTCACATATGTTATAATACCCATAGACATCGTGATTGACCGGAAAAAGCCGCCAGGAAGTGCTTGTCAGCATTTCCCGGGCGGCTTTTTTCGTGGTTTTTATTTAATAGGTAGAGGGGGAAGGCGGGGCCGGGTAGAGCTGCACCGCTTCTTTGATGCACTCCAGCAGGATTTCCTTATTTTTCCGCTTCACCATGCCGGACATGCGGAAGAGGTCCACGATCCACCAGATTTCTCCGATGAAACAGAAGCAGAGGAGCCAGAGAAGGATGTTTTTGAAGGGGTGGCCCAGATAGAAGTAGTACACGCCGAAAAGGATCCACAGAATGTAGGCGGTGGATTTTTTCTTTTCCCGGGCGGTGTAGAGGGTGAGGGCATAGTCTTTCTGCTTGTCTGAGAGCTGGTTCAGCAGGGTAATATCTTCGCTGTCTAAGGTGGCGTCCATAGTTTCCTCCTTTATAAAGGCAGGGGATTCCTGTCAGAAAAGGCGCTGTTTTAATTTCATGGCCTTCCATTTGGCAAGGGCCTGGCGTGCGTCTTCCGGAGCCTTTTCGGTAAGGCGGATGTTTCCGGCCATTCTGTCTTTCATGGAGACGGAAGGGTCGATGTAGGGTTCAAAGGTTTTGTACAGGTTCATTTTGGTTATTTCTTCTGTAATGTCCATGGCGGCCTCCTTTGGAAAATGGTTTCTTTTTCTTTATTGTATCACAGGAAGAGGATGTCGGTATTTACAGGAAAAGGGAATTTTAGTATAATGAAATCACAATATCGAATTTATTCGTTTAAACGAAAGGACGCTCTATGAACTACAGAACCGGAAAGATTCTGCTTATCACATCCCTCCTGCTTTTGCCGGCTGCGTGGTCCCCTGCATGGGGAGAGGAACCGGCTTTTTTGTATACCCATATTCATCGGGAAGGGTCATCGGTGACCAGGGAGGAAAGCCGGGTGGAGGAAAAGACTTCTTCCAAAACCACCACCCATTCCGACGTGTCAGTGAACCTGCCTTCTGCGCCGGCGGCGGGCGGCATGGTGTATCCCTATCTGGCAAAGAATAAGCTCCCCCGGGCTTCCATCCAGAGGGAGGACGGTGATGCCTGGGACTACGGCGTATCGGCAGCCTTCAAGGGAGACAAGGGCTGGGGCCTCCTGGGCAGACAGGGGGAGGAACTGGTGCCGCCGGTGTACAGTTCCATCCGCTATGAGGGAGAGGGCCTTTTCCTGGTGAAGGGAAAGAAGGGCTTTTCCTATATCACAGCTGACGGAAAACCGGCGGCGCCGCCTATGGAGGAAGGACCTTCTTTTTATAGAGAAAAGGGGAAATACGGCATTTCGGACAGGGCCGGGAAAAGGGTGACTGCGCCCCTGTACCGGCAGGTGCTGGCTCCTTTCAGCGAGGGCATAGCACTGGTGGAATTTTCCGATGGACAGAAAGGCGGCATTGATGAGACGGGGAAGGTCCTCTTCACTGCTGATTTTGACAGTGCCGGTCCCTATAGGAAGGGGCTTGCGGAATACCGGCGGAAGGTGAACCGTTTCAACTGGGGCGTAGTGGCTGGTGCCGTGCTGGGGGGCCTTGGCGGCAGCGGCGGCAGTGATGACATGCTGCCCCTTTCCTACGACGGCGTGAAACGGGGATACATGGATAGCCATGGCCGTATCATTGTGGACAGCCGGGCGGACGAAGTGTATCCCATGACGGACTGGGGGACCTTCGTAAAAAATAAGGGGCTTCTGGGCTTTGTGAATCGGCAGGGTGAATATATTATCCCGCCGGGACGCTATGATCTGTCCGGCGGCATGCTCTATGAAAAGGAAGGCCTTGTGACACTGAAGGACAGGGCGAGCGGAAAGATGGGTGCCTTTCGTCTGGAAGACGGCCGGCAGATCATGGATTTCCTCTATGACCGGATCGCATTTCTTGGAGAAAACCGCATGATTTACGAAAAGGCGGGAAAAACGGTGCTGGCTGCGGCAGATGGTACAGTTGTGAGGGAAATTCCCTCCGGTGCTGTCATGCTGCCCTATTCGGAAGAGGGTATGGCCTGGCTGGAAAAGGGAAAGGATATCCAGGCGGTAGACCTTAAAGGGCAGACCCTTTTCACCCTGCAGGAAGGAGAGGCGGTGCGTCCTTTCCGGCACGGCCTGGCACCGGTGAAACATCGGGGACGCTGGGGGCTTATGGATAGAGAGGGGCAGTGGGTAAGACCTCCTGTCTATAAGGATTTACAGATGATGTGATACTGTACGGATTGTGCTACAATATGATCAGATACATGCTGATTCGTTCATAGAGTCAGCTCTTCCGGGAGGCGGCATTTTTTGTAAAAGCCGCTTCTTTAAGGAAGCACCGATTAATTCATAGAGTTTTCTTTTATAAGAATTTTTATGCACTGTTTCGTCATGGGCTTCCTTAAATAGCTCGCTATTCGCGTCAGCCCATTCCTCACATTGCATAAAAATTCAAGAATAAAAGCAAACAATGATTTAATCAGCGCTTCCTTAAGCAGATAGATCATTTCTTTCAGAAGGGAGTCTTTCCATGTATGATGAATTAACAGCAGAACGGGAGAAAAGTATTTCCATCAATATGCCCGGTCTCATGAAGGATGTATATGCCTGGATGGCCATCGCCCTGGTGGTGACAGGATTCAGCGCATGGTTTGTGTCGGATAACGCCCTGCTCCGGGGGCTCTTTATGGGGAGCCGCACAGGCACCCTGGTGCTGATTGTGGCCACCTTTGCCCTGGTATGGCGTCTGTCCTCGGCCATGGGGAAAATGTCCCTGAAAACGGCGGCAGCCATGTTCCTGGTATATTCGGTGCTGAACGGCATTACCCTGTCGGCGGTGTTCCTCACCTACACCCTCTCCTCCATTGGCGGCGTATTCTTCATGACCGCCGGCACCTTCGGCATTATGTCGGTGTACGGCTATGTGACCAAAGCGGATTTGTCCAAAATGGGAAATATGTGTCTCATGGGCCTTTTCGGCATCATCCTGGCCACGGTGCTGGGTTTCTTCTTCGACAGCACCCTGCTGCAGATGCTGATTTCCTATGCAGGCATCCTGATTTTCACAGGTCTCACCATTTACGACACCCAGTCCATTAAGAGGCTGGCCCTGACCTATCATTCCCGGGCCACCGATGAAGGACAGAAGGTGGCCATCATGGGCGCCCTCACCCTGTACCTGGATTTCATTAATATCTTCATTTACCTCCTCCGTCTTTTCGGCGACAGGAAGTAGGAACATACAAAAGGAGCTGTGAAAAAATGTAAATCATTTTTTCACAGCTCTTTTTTATTTTACCATCCGCTCCGTTTCCAGAAGGAGGGAATGAAGATGGCCAGAAGGGTGACGGACTCCAGCCGGCCGAAGAGCATGGACAGGCACACGATGACTTTGGAAAAGTCCGGAAGGGCTGCGTAGGTACAGGTGGCGCCGAACTCTCCGAAGGCAGGACCGGCGTTGCTCATGGTGGAGAAGGCAACGCCCAGGGCATCCATGAAATCCAGGCCGTCAAACATCATGGCCCCGGCCCAGAGGGCGGAGAGGGACATGTAAATGAAGAAGAACGCCAGTACCTGGAGCACCGTATTCCGGGAGAACTGTTCCTTCCCTACGGTCATATGGAAAATGGCCCGGGGGTGCATATGAAGTTTCAGAATGCCGGAGAAGCATTTGAAGAGAAGAATGAGGCGTATTACCTTCAGCCCGCCGGCAGTGGAACCGCCGCAGCCGCCTACGATGATAAGCAGTAGAATGATGAATTTGGCAAAGGAAGGCCACTGGTCAAAGTCCGCCGACACGAAACCGGTGGTGGAGGACAGGGAGGCAGCCTGGAACAGGGCTTCCCGCAGGGACTCGGGAAAAGACATGGACTGCTGCAGCACCAGGGAGGCAGTCATCAGAAGAGTGGCCAGGGCCACGATGAAAAGGTATACCCGAAATTCCGTATCCTCGTAAATCACGCGGAATCCCCGTTTCCAGGCGCTCACATAGATGCCGAAGTTGGCACTGGAAATCACCATGAAGAACACCATGATCAGTTCCAGAGAAGGGCTCCCGTAGTAGGCCACGCTTTCATTGCGGGTGGAAAAACCGCCGGTGGCAATGGTGGAAAAGGCGTGGTCCAGGGCCTCCAGGAAACCCATGCCCCAGAGCATGTAAGCGGCGGTGGCGGCGGCGGTGAAGCAGAAGTACACGCAGAAGAGGGCCAGCGCCGTTTCCTTGATGCGGGGAAGCGCCTTGGAGGAGGTGGGGCCGGTACTTTCCGCATCCACCATTTTGGCGCTGCCCCGTCCGGCCTGGGGAAAGAGAGCCACAAAAATGACCATGATGCCCAGTCCGCCCAGCCAGTGGGTCATGGCCCGGAAGAAGAGGATGGACGGCGGCAGCGGCGAAAGGTCATTTATCACCGTGGCTCCTGTGCCGGTGAGACCGGACACGCTTTCCACCAGCCCGTCAAGGGGAGAAAGGGTGCCGGAACAGATGTAGGGAATGGCGTAGAGCAGAGAGACGGACAGCCAGGAAAGGGCCGTAATGGCCGTGCCTTCCCGGGGCGTGAGGCTCACATTGGGGGAAATGTTCTTCTTCCTCAGCATCAGGAAAAGCACAAGGGCCAGCAGGGCGGGAACGAGGAAGGACAGCACCGGGCCGCCGTAGTAGAGGGACAGCAGCAGGGGCAGAAGAAGCACAGCGCCGGAGCCCAGAATGATGCGGCTCAGCATGGATTGGATGATTTGCCTGTTCATACTAATCCCTGCCTTTGAAATAGGAAATCACGCTCTGGGCATGGTCCGCTTCCACGATAAGGATGACGCTGTCACCGGTGGAAAGGACGGAATGGCCGTCAGGAATATACACATGCCCATTCCGCACATAAGCGCCCACCAGACAGGACCTGGGGATATCGGCCTTCATCAGAGGCAGGCCTACTGCTTTAGACCCTTCGGTGAGAACGATTTCTATGGCCTGTACCCGGGCCCCTTCCAGAAGGGATACGGAAACCACGCTGCCGCTTCTCACAAAGCCCAGCACTTCACCGGCGGCCAGAAGGCGGGTGGACAGGACGATATCGATACCTACCTGCTGCATGAGGGAAATATATTCCGTCCGGGTCACCCGGACCATGGTCTGCCCGGCGCCCAGATGTTTGGCCAGCAGAGCCATCATCAGGTTCAGCCTTTCATCCTTGGTGGTGCAGATTACCGTATCCGCCTCCGATACCCCCTCATGGGTGAGGAGATCCATATCCGTGCCATCGCCGCAGAGGACCATGCCTTTTTTCAGCTTGCCCGCCATCTGCTGGCAGTGGTCTTCATCATTATCGATGACCTTCACGGAAATGCCCTGCCGCTCCAGCATGGGAGCCAGGGCCTGCCCTGTGCGGCCGGCGCCGATGATTAAGGCCTTCTTCGTCCGGCGCTGGTACTTGGCGCTGCTGTGGAGGGATAACTTCTCCAGAGATTCCGGATTTCCCAGAAAATATACATTGTCCAGCGGCAGCAGACGGTCATTGCCGTGGGGGATAATCATATGGTGATCCCGGAGAATGAGGGCAATGAGCACCGAAGGCGGCAGTTTGATATCCTTCAGTTCCCGGTGGGCATAGGGAGACCGGGGACTGATTTTCGACTCCAGAAGCCGCACCCGGCCGCCGGCAAAATCTTCCACATTGATGGCGGAAGGAGTCATGACAAGCCGGCTGATTTCACGGGCCGTAATGAGCTCGGGACTTAATACCAGGTCAATGTCGAAATTTTCCTTGATATAGTCCACCGGCTCCGCCAGGAACTTGGGGTCCCGGATGCGGGCAATGGTATGGGGGATGCCGTTCTTCTTCGCCAGAATGCAGGCAATGATATTCACTTCATCTATTGCGGTGACTGCCACCAGCAGATCACTGCCCTTGGCCTGGCTCCGCATAAAAGAAGGGCTGGTGCCGTCAGCCAGGACGGTGAGTACATCCAGATCGTTCCGCACGGCCTCCAGCTTCTCGCCGTCCGAATCCACCACCACCACGTCGTAACCTTCATTGGACAGAAGCTCTGCAATGATATAACCCAAATGGCCGGCGCCAATCACAATAATGCGCATATCCATACTCCTTTGCTGGAAATTCATACCTGCTCTCTGGTTCCTATTGTATCACGATGGGGATAGAAGTATATGGCGTCTCTCCGCGGCCCGGGTTCTATCGTTCGTGTCCTGCGCACCGGACCATGGGTTTTGGGGAAGAATCGGCGGGAAGCTGTATTCCCGAAGGTTGACACGCCCTTACGGGTGTGAGGGTTCTAAAGTTTGACGGGGCTATCGCCCCGAGGGTTCTTAAGTTTGACAGCGGCTCTGCCGCTGAGGGTTGTTGTGGGCGCCTTACATTTATAGAAGGCGCCCTCTTATGATAAAACCTTCACAACCGGGCTTTCGCCCGTGGGAAAACAGGCCAGCCTCGCTCCGCTCGAGGAAATGCATTCCCCCTTTGGTGGCTGGCGCCACCACCTTGCCCGGTGGGAAGCATGTCACTGGATTCGCGGGTCGCGGGGCTCCCCTATGAATCCAGTTCCTTTGCCACCCCCGCAAGCGGGGGCACTATGGATGCTTAGCCATGGAGCCATGTCTCTGCAGGAAAGCATAGAAATCTATTCTGCCCCCTGAACAGGGGGAAGTCCGGCGAAGCCGGATAGGGGGAGGCGAGCGCAGCGAGCCAATCAGCAGAATGCTTATCATGCCATATGACACAGAAAGGCAAATCCCGTAACGTTCTTGCGTCCCCCTTTAGGGGAAGAGGGCCACGAAGTGGCGAAGGGATGTACGAGGGTAAGAATGATTATGATACTCGATGTGGACGTGACCGCCGAAAGGCGGCATTATAATACTCATCGCCCGAAGGGCGATACCACAACCCTCGGGGCCAAAGGCCCCGTCAAACTTAAGAACCCTCCGGCCAAGGGCTGGTCCATCTTAAGAACCCTTTTTCCACAACCCTTCTACACAACCCGCCGCCGCAGGCGGCTATAACCTCCAGCCCCGCAGGGGCTGGCCACCTTCCCCTTGAACCCTCACACCGCAGGTGTGTCCAAGGGTAAGAAACAAAAATGACACAGACTGCCGATTGGCGGTCAGGATAGCGATGGGGTGTCAAATCGGCGCTCTGCCTTGTACACCCTTTGCCTCTTCGAGGCGTTCCCCTCAAGGGGAAACGAGAAGTATGGAGAGGAAAAACAGAGAGTCATATATTTCATGTACCATTCCGCAGTTTCCCCCTTTGGTGGTGAACGCAGTGAGCCAATCACTAGCATGCGTATCATGCCATATGACCTATAAAGCCAATCCCGTAACGCTGACTTTATAAGCATTGCCCGCAGGGCAATCCGCAACCCTCGGGGCCAAAGGCCCCGTCAAACTTAAGAACCCTCCGGCCCATAGGGCCGGTCAATCCTAAGAACCTTCCCTTATGAACCCTCACACCGCAGGTGTGTCCAATGAACCCTCACGCCGCAGGCGTGTCACCTCAGTTCCTTTTCCAGACAGTCCAAAAATCGTTCCATGCCCCTGGACAGGCGGTGACCCTTCAGGCAGAAGAAGGTGATGGTCTGCTTGTAGGCCGGGCCGGCCAGGGGTCGGAGGGTCATGGTATCCGGCAGTTTATCCCAGGGAGCCCACATGACGATGGCGGCGGCCAGGCCTTCTTCTGCCAGGTGGAGGGCCGAGGCGCGGGCGTCTATGGAAAAGAGGATGGAAGGCCGGAGTCCTTCATTCCGGAAGAACTGGTTCACCTGGTCTTCGGTGCTCCGGCTCACGGCCAGTGGTACCGAGGAGAGGTCCCGGGCCGACAGGGTTTCCTTTTGGGGGAAGAAGGGGGAGCCCTTTAGAGCGGCTGCTGCCAGGGATGATGTTTCTTCGTGGAGCACCTGGAAAAGGAAGGGGTCCGGCAGAGGCGCATTGGTGATGCCTGCTTCGGAAATGCCTCGGCGCACTTCTTCCGCCAGCGGCACCTGGTAGGATTCCCGAAAACGGAAAGTCACATCCCTGTACTTTTTGTGAAAGGGGAGGATGCCCTTTTCAATAACCATGGGCATGAGGGAAGGGGTCAGGGACAGACGGAGGGTGCCGGTCAGCCCCTTTTCCAGGGCAGAGATTTCCGCATGGGCTGTGCGGTCTGCTTCGCATATCTGCCGGGCCTGACGGTACAGAATCCAGCCTGCCTCCGTGAGTTCCAGGGTGTGGCGCCCTTTCCGGGGTTTCACCAGCACAGCGCCATATTCCTTCTCCAGCACCTGGAGCTGCCGGGTCAGGGCCGGCTGGGCCACATGGATTTCCCGGGCGGCCCTGTTCATACCGCCGGCTTCCACCATGGCAATGAAATTTCTATAAAATTCAGTATTCATGGACCATCACCTTATATCAGGAATGAATAGGATTTATAAAATAATTAAATAAGTTTCATTATAAAACTATATTATTATTATAGGATAGGAAGGGATATACTGTAAAGGAATGAAAACGGGGGATCTGGTTTCTGGTTCGCATGGGCTCATGGAGATACGCTCCATCCATTGATGGTCTTCCTGCCAATGGCATGGAGCCAGCGGGAAACTGGAAATTTACACCCCTTTTGCTGAAAGGATTTTCTATGGACGCTGTGCTGCAAGGATTATCAGGTATATTTGAAGTGGTCCTCATTGCAGGGCTTGGATTTTTTCTGTCCCGTACAGGCTGGCTGTGGGAGACGGCGGGGAAGGATCTCACCCGCCTCACCATGACCGTGGCTCTGCCGCCCTTCATGATTTATTCCCTGAAATCCAATTTCACCCGGCAGGGACTGATAGAAACGGCGCCGGATCTGCTCCTTCCCTTTGCCTCCATCTTCGTGGCCTATATAGCCGGCCGCCTGTGGGCAGCCATCCTCCATGTGTCTCCGGAGCACCGGGGTATCTTCACCTGCACCTGCTGCATAGCCAACGCCATTTTCATCGGCCTCCCTGTGAACGTGGCCCTCTTCGGCGAAAAGAGCGTACCCTCCGCCATGCTCTACTACATAGCCAATACCGCCATGTTCTGGGGGCTGGGAGCCTACCTGATTGTGAAAGATGCAGGAAGCGGCAGGAAATTCACCATTGCGGAAATGGCGAAGAAACTCCGCACGCCGCCTCTTATGGGGTTCCTGGCCGGCGTAGTGCTGGTGCTGCTGGACATTCCGCTGCCTGCATCTGTGCTGACGGCCTGCCGGTATGTGGGAAATATGGCTACCCCCATGGCCCTCATGGTGGTAGGCATCCAGATGAGCCAGATACCCTTCTCCTCCATCCACTGGGACCGGGACCTGGCAGGCGCCATGGCCGGGCGGTTCATCCTTTCACCGCTCTGCCTTTTCCTGCTCCTTTCCTTCATCCCCGTCAGTCCCATGTCGGGCCGGGTATTTCTTCTGCAGGCCGGTATGCCGGCCATGACAAATATGACCATCCTCGCCGCCTCGGTGGGCGCCGATGTCCGCTATGCCACCACCATCAACTGCCTCTCCCTCCTCCTCGGTATCTTCTTCATTCCTCTCTACATGTTCCTCCTTTCATAGACGAAAATGATACAATGGAGATAAGAGATTTTATATTTTATTTCTATATGAGAAAGGAGAATTCCTATGAAAAAAGGATTCAAACCGGCATCCTGGATATATCCCCAGCCTGCCATTGTGATTGCTACCTGGGACAAAGAAGGACACGCCGACGCCATGACCGCTGCCTGGGCCGGTATTTATGATACCGACAAAATCGGCATTATGCTGGACCATCGCCATAAAACCATGGAAAACATCAAAGAAACCGGCGCCTTCACCGTCAGTATGTCCACCGTGGAAACCATGGCACAGTCCGACTACTTCGGTACCGTCTCCGGCAGCAGGGTGGAAGACAAAATCGGAAAAGCCGGCTTCCACACCGTGAAGAGCGAATACGTCAATGCGCCGTTGATTGAAGAATATCCCCTCACCTTTGAATGCAAAGTGGAAAAACTCATTCCCGAAGGCGAAGACTTCCACGTGGTGGGCGATATTATCCATATACTGGCAGATGAATCCATCCTGACCGGCGGCAGACCGGATCCCGAAAAACTCCATCCCCTCATTTTCGACGGAGTAAACGGCACCTATCTGGAAACAGGGAAAACCGTGGGAAAAGCCTGGAAAGAAGGAAGGAAATTTGTGAAATAAAGGGGAGAATCATTCGCCCCTCGAGGAGGCGCTATGCCGCCTTCGGCAATTCGCAGGGAACCTGTATTCCCGAAGGTTGACGCCCGCTTTCGCGGGCGAGGGTTGATGGCGTCGCCGGGCCTTTGGCCCTGGGCGCCAAGGGTTCTGTCCGGGACCGGCTGACGCCTCCCGGACGGGTTGAGGGCTCTCGCCCTCGGGAGGTATATAGTATCGCTGCGCTGACGAGGTGGGCGCCTTTAAATTATAGAAGGCGCCAGTTTGTATAAAACCTTTACAACCGCCCT
Source organism: Dialister succinatiphilus (assembly GCF_928721695.1). Lineage (NCBI taxonomy): Bacteria > Bacillati > Bacillota > Negativicutes > Veillonellales > Veillonellaceae > Dialister > Dialister succinatiphilus. The sequence goes on from NZ_OV788641.1 coordinate 932,074, forward strand.
GCGGGTGAAAAATGCATTTCCCCTTTGGTGGCTGACGCCACCACCTTTCCCCCTCTTCGAGGTGACACAATAACCCGTGCTTACTGCAGAGCCGCTTACGAAGAGAGGCCTAGGGGTGTTTTATTCTGCCCCCTGAACAGGGGTGGCAAGGGAACACGATTCGTAAGGAAGCGAAGCGACCTGAGAATCGTGTGACACGCTTTCCCGTGGAGAAGTCCGGCGAAGCCGGAAAGGGGGAGGCGAGCGCAGCGAGCCAATCCGCAGAATGCTTATCATGCTAGATGATACAGAAAGTCAATCCCGTAACGCTGACTTTATAAGCATTGCCGCAGAGCGGCAATCCGCCACCCTCTGAACCCTCAGAACCCTTTGAACCTTCTGAACCCTCACGCCCGAAAGGGCGTGTCCAAAAAATATTTCAAAAAAA